>PLRS01000036.1 GCA_003164035.1 Bryobacterales bacterium
TCCACTTCTACGTCGCGCACCCGGCTCGTATAGGGCGATGCAAGGTCGGGAAAGCCGCGATCGGGCACCGGCAACGCCGTAACTACGCCGCTTTCAGCGGTCTCCGCCGATGACGGCCGTTAACCTTCCGGCGATGTCTTCGAGTGCCGCCGAGTGATGGTTCAGTTCCGCCGCCGCCGCCGAGCTGTGCTGGGCAGCGGCCGCCGACCGTTGGGTCACCTGCCGCATTTCGTCAATCGCTCCGACGACGCGCTCAATGCGCTTGGACTGTTCCTCGCTCGACTCGGCCAGCCGTTCGGCAATCCGCTGCACTTCCCCCCGTATTCCGGCGCTCTGTTGGAGCAAGCCCAGCACGGCTTCCAGCCTCGAGGCCGCTTCGTGGACTTTGGAGTCGTTTCCCTCCACCAGTTCAGCGGTGTCCTTGGCCGCTTGCGCCGAGCGCTGCGCCAGAGACCGGACCTCGTCGGCCACGACGGCGAAGCCCGCTCCGGCTTCACCGGCGCGCGCGGCTTCGACGGCCGCGTTGAGCGCCAGTATATTGGTTTGAAACGCGACTCCATCGATCACGCTGAGGACTTTCGAGATCTTGTCGCTGGAGGCTTTCATCGCGTTCATGGTCTCTGAGAGCTGCGCCACGGCTCCCAACCCTCCCCGCCCGATCTCTTGGGCGCGCGCCATGGTTTCGGCGCACTCCTGCGCCATGGCCGCGTTCTGCTTCGTCAGCCCGGCGATCTCGCCGACGGAAACCGACGTTGCGTCCAGACAGGCGGCTTGCCGGGACGACCCTTGCGCCAGCGACTGGCTGCCGGAGGATAGTTCGGTCCCGGAGCCGGCCACCTCCCGAGCCCCCACGAGCAACGATTCCGCCGTCCCTCGTAAAGCCCGGAACAGTCCGGCCACGATCCAATAGACGCCAAACCCGATGAGCGCCGACAGCAGCGCGAATCCTCCCGCGAACAGCTTCGTCGTCTCTCCAATCCGATCGAGAGCGCCGGTGGCGACGCCCGTCGCGGCCTTTTGACGGTCGGCGTTGCCTTGGCCGAGTTGGATGGCGCTCTTTTGCAGCGCATCCATGATGGGCGTGGTCTTCTGGAGCGTGAGCTGGTGCGCTTCCTCGCCCTTACCGGCGGCGCAGAGGGCCGCAAATTCCTGGAAATTTGCCCGCCACTGTTCGAGGCCTGTCCGGATCGCACCCACGGCCTCGCGGTCGTGCGGCGAAAGATCCGCCGCATCCATTCGCTGGATAGCGTCTGCAATCTGGCCAGCCGACGAATCGAACACGGACCGCGCCTTTTCCACCTGGTCCGGATTTTTCTCCACGGTAAACAAAGTCACGCCCCGCGTGGCGCTGCGCATATTGGCAATGGCGATTGTGATCTGCCGCGCCTGGTCCAGCCGCGACCCGCTGCCCACTATATCGGCGACCTGCCCCTGTACGCCGCGAGTGGTCGACAGGGACTCGACCGACGCAATCATGGCGACCGCCAGGATCACGCCAAAGCAAACCAGTAGCTTAAGCTTCAAGTTCTCTTGCTGTCGCACTCGTTTTCGACCGTTCTTTGTAGTGGATTTCCGCGCTTCGATACGCTTGCCATCCGGGGTTGCGGAGCGGACTCAACTCAGATATCGGCAAATCCGGCGGGTTTCTTTAGGAACGGCTTATTTCCGCTCGTTGTCCGATGGGACAGGCCATTTTCGTTTGGCCGCCCAAAATGCCGAGGCCGGGAATTTGGGTCGAGCCGGGTTTCGATCTCGGCGGCACACGGCCGGGCTGGCCCGGCTGGACCGATTGACGATCGGTCCGCAGGTTGCCCCACAAAAACGGGTCGGGCCATTTTTCCGGACGGCGCCAGATGCCGGGGTGACATCAGGAGTTCGGAGCCTCAACTACTTGCCGATTTCCGCACGGCCGCCGGTGCGGCCAGGTTCCCCGGGGCGTTCGTTTGCTGGCGAAGTCGTGGTCGGGCCCGCCGCCGCTTTCACCGTCACCGTCACCGGCGCGCTGTCCTGCGCCATGCCCAGGGACCGCACTTCCACCACCTGGGTTCCGGTCGGCAGATTGGTGGGAATCTGGGCTTGAATCTGGCCCGCGGAAGTGGAGATCAGCGGGATTGCCGTTTCCCCCATGGTGACGCACGACCCTCCCAGCACGGTCGGCGGCGGAATGGTGGAAGCCGTCGCGGTCGCGGCCAGGTTGGAGCCATTGACCGTAATGAACGAGCCCGGTATCAGGCCGCTCGATCCACTGCTGGCATTCACCACGCTGGTAATGGCCGGTACGGTGGAAGTTGTCGCGGCCGCCAGCGGAATCGCGCTCATGCCGGAAAGCGTGATGGCGTAAGCCGTCGAGCCGGTCGCGTCCACCACCATCTGCCGCGCCGTGGTATTGAAGCGGGTGGTGCCGAAGACCTCGGCAATCGGGTTTTCGGCGGTCGCGCCCACCAGCGTATCGTTGCCGGTGAGCACGTTCACTTTTTCCAGAATGGTGCGGGAATCGTCGGTGGTGGTGGAGGTGATGGCCGTACGCACCGGCGTGGTCAGGCGCAGGAAATACGTATCGTCGATGGGAGCTACCGCGGCCACGTTGCGGCCCGGCAGCCCGTTGGTGGTAGTGGCCGACGGCGTGGCCGTGCCGTAGAGTGTGGTCAACGAAGGATTTAGCACCAGCCCATTGGCCAGATAGTAAGTGCCTCCGGGCGATCCGCCTAACACGCCGTAGTAACCTTGAACAGTCGAAAACAGCAGCCGGCCGGTCTGATAAGTGTCGGTGATCGAGTTATACAGATAGGCGTTGCCGTTGCCCGACATAGTTAGTATGTAAGAGTTATCCGGCGTGGCGATCATGTTATAACCCGGACCCATGCTGTCGCCCGTATTGGCCAGCGCCACGGGCGTTACCGTGTTAGCCGGCCGCGGCACCGCCGTGCCATTGACGACTTCCCACTGCGAGCCGTCCGACATCACGAATTCCAGCCCGAACAATCCCATCGCCAGGGTGCGCGGGTAGACCACCGAGCTGGTGCCGTTGCGCGGAATGGGCGGAAACGTCACGTTGCCGGTTACCTGAAGCTGATTCAAATCGACGATGCTGATCACTTCCGAACCGGTGTTGCCCACGTAGAGCGTGCTCGAATCGGTCGAAAGCGCCATCTGGTGCGGCAACTGGCCCACCGGGATCGCAGCCAGGAAAGCCTGCTCGCCAATATCGAAAACCTCAATCCGGTTGTAGCCGGAATTGGAAATGTACACCCGGTTGTGAACCGCGTCGTAGACGATATCCTGCAGCCCTTCGTTGCCGTTGGCGTTGGTGGTGCCGCCCGAGCTGCTGTTGGGCGTGGTCGGGATGGGATAGATGACGCCGCGCTGGTCGCTCAGCCGGTAGTTCATGTATACCCGCACGGTGTTCGGAACGTTCACCGCGTCGGAGGAAGTAAAGGTCACGTTGAGGGCCGTGCCGCTTTGGGTGCCGTAGGTGGTGGCCGTTCCGGTCCAGAGATTGGTGCCGCCGTAGCGGGTGAGCCCGGTGCGGCCGGGGTCCATCGAAAACGTCACCTTGCTGGGCGCCACGCCGCTTGACAGGGCATAATCCAGAGCCGCCGTGGTGGGAGGCGAAACGGTATAGGTCAGTTTGCCGGCGCCCGCGTTAGCCACCTGCAGGGTGCCGCTGGCCAGCCCGCGGTTGCAATCATCCATGGCCAGAAATACGTCGGTCGAGGCCGGCATCAGCAGCGGGTAGGTGTACAGGTTGGCGAGCGGCAGGTGGATCAGGCCGGAATCGGAGAGCCCCCACGCCTGGGAGCCTTCGGCCGTAATCACCATCTTGGCCACGATGCTTTCCGGCAGGCTGATTCCCAGGCTGATGGCCAGGTTGGAGGGATTGTTCACCAGCAGCGTCGACGCGCTGGCCGGCGGCGTCGGCGTGGTGGAAGCGGCCGTGTTGAAGACGCTGTAGAGGGTGCTGCCGTCGGGCGAAAACACGCTTCCGCCCACGTTCTGCAGCGTATTGACGGCGGAAGTAAAGGCGAAGGGCGCGTTGGCGTTGTTCTGCTGGGCCAGGATGGCGAGCGTGCCGATGTCGAACATGGTGAACCCGGCCATGAATTTCGACCCGTCCGGCGCCATAGCCAGAACTGTGGATGCGCCCGCGATGGTGCGGTTGCGCAACACGGCGCCGGAAGCTACCTCGTACACGAAAAAGTAAGTAGTGGAACTGGTGGGAGTGATGCCGCCCACGATGTAGTCGCCCGCCGGCGTGCGCAGCAGCTTACTGGTGAAGGTGGTCTGCGGCTTGGTGGGCAGGGTGGGCGCGGGCAGCGTGGCGGGGGTGGAAGGCAGCGCGGGCACGATCACCGAACCGACGCTCTGGTTCGATGGGTCGTAGAGCAGCAGCGTGCCCTGCGGCACGCCTGATACCACCCCGGTGCCCGCCGCGCTGATCAGCACCCGCCCGTCGTTGCCCACCTCAACGCCCTGCGGCGCCGACGCCAGCGAAACCGTTTGCGTCACGCTCATCTGGTTCAGGTTGATGACGTTCAGGGTGGAATTGCCGCTGCAGGTCACGTACAACCAGGCGTTATCCATGGAAATCGCCGCCGCCAGCGGCGTACTGCCCACGCCAATGGTATTCACCACCTGGTTGGTGGCGTAGTCGAGGACATAAACCGCGTTGGTGTTGTTATTGACCAGGTACAGGTAGTGGCGCGACTCGTCCAGCACGATGTCCGATGGCGTGCCGCCCGTCAGCGCAATCACGCTGCCAAAAGTCGCTGCCGTTCCGCCGGTCACCTGTGCCATGCCCAGGCGCGCATACGGCGCCGCCAGGGCCAGCCATCCCCAGATCAAGACACGTTTCGTCACCAAGCTGTACCTTTTCACGCGCGGTCGCTTTAATGATACAACGAAGAGCGGTGCAAAGCCCGACGCTTCAATTGTTTAGACTGTTAAGAGTGCCTGAGGACCAAACCCAATCCGACCGGTGCAAGCGGCAGACTGACCCGGCGGCCCGCAGTTTCGGACAGTATCATCTGATACACTTGGCATAGTCCATAGTCCATGGGCCGCGCGCCAATTGTTATGCTGTTCGCCGTCTCAATTCGGCTTGTCTTTGCAAATCCGGCGCCAACATTCGATCCAATCAGGCCTACACGTATGACGGCAACGGGCAGCGGGTGAGCAAGACGGAGAACGGCGTGACCACGACCCACGTCTATGATGCCTTCGGCAACCTGGCGGCGGAATACGGGTCCACAACGGGGAGCATGTGCGATACGGCCACCCGCTATCTGACCCAGGATCGCTTGGGCAGCCTGCCGACGGTGGCGGATGCGAACGGCGCCGTGACGCGGCGGTACGACTACTTGCCGGTGTATTCGCTGTGGGACGGTCCTCCTGGCCCGTCGACGGCCTGCATGCCGTCGCGAACTCGCACCTTGCAGCATCGCTGTAACCGTCGCCGGCGCTAGCAGAGAATAGCTAAGAGGGAATATGCCAACAAGAAGACGCCTAATTACAACGGCACTAGTAGTGTTGACCATTTCAGGATCGAGGGCCCAATTAGCCAATCAGTCACAAGCAGCGACCCACAGCTTGACGATTCGCGCCAAACAATCGCAGTATCGAGCTGGATCGCAGGTCTCAATAGAGGTTATCACCAAGAACGTCTCCGATCACGAGATTGAAGCGATCGAGACGGATCGTACTCCATCAGCTACCGAACTCCAGATCGATGTGCGCGACGCAACGGGCAAGCCTGCGACGGAGACAGCCTTGAACAAAGCGATCAGAGGCGGCGAGGCCTTGCGGGTGGTGAGCTCGCTGGGAGGTCTAGGGGAGCATTCAATGTTGCAACCCGGAAAGTCCAGAACTGACGAAATCCGCATCGATCAGATGTTTGATCTGAGCCACCCAGGCAAATACACGGTCCAAGTTCAGCGGCGCGATGACAAGACTGGTGCAGTCGTAAGATCGAACAGTGTGGCGATTGCGGTCGCAGAGTAATCGTCTCGGAACCGGGCTGAACCCCGGGGGAATGCGGGACGGGAATGCGGGACAGGGAATGCGGGACAGACGGAGCTCTCTCGGATTCCGAAGGGCTCAGCTTGACGTGAGCCCTTGGCGATTTGTAGAAAACCGGTGACAGGTAGAAAACCGGTGACAAGAAAACCGGTGAAAGAAAACCGGTGACACAGAAAGAAAACCGGTGACAAAGAAAACCGGTGACAGAAAACCGGTGACAAGAAAACCGGTGACAGGCTACGTGTTTCCCAGTTTTCAGGGTGGGCCGCCGTGCCCCGATTCATTCTTCAGCTTGCCGCCAGGCGCGCATCCGGCGCGCCGACGAGCAATGCTGGCGGTCGCGGCGGGTTTGGCTGCGCAGGAACCAGCGGGCACAGATGGGCCCGGCAGCGAGGTGAAAGTGCGTGGCTGGGGCGCTTTGCGCCGGGTTATTCGCGCGGTTAGGCGGCTTCCAGAACGTGCATTTCGATGCGTAAGCCCGCGGCTGTCGCCATGTTCACCAGCGCGTCGAGGGCAAACAAGTTGATCTTGCCACGCATCAGGTCGGAGACGCGCGGCTGCGTCACGCCGAAAAGCTGGGCCGCTTGCGCCTGGCTCATCCCGGTACGGGTGATGCGATCCTTTAGGGCGATCATCAGGACCGAGCGCAGCTTCATGTTGGCGGCCTGCTCGGGCGTGTCTTCGATAGCGTCCCACACACTGGTAAAACGTTGCTTGTTCATTGCCCTAGCTCCTTCAGCAACTCGCGGTAACACTTGGCGGCAAGCTCCACGTCCGCCTTGCTGGTTTTCTCGGTCTTCTTCTGGAAGCAGTGCAGCACGTAGATCGCATCGGCGAATTTCGCCACGTAGAGGACGCGGAACACGCCAGCCGCACCCCGAATTCGAATCTCCTTAACACTCTGGCCCACCGTGTTCATGGGCTTCCAGTCGTCCGGCTCCCGGCCATTTTGCACCTGGTCCAACTGATGGCCGGCCTCACGCCTGGCCGTCAGCGGGAAGGCGCGCAAGTCTTCCAAGGAACTGCCCCGAAACTCGACAGGTTTGGAATCAGCCACATCCATAGTATACAAAATTTTGTATGGCCAGCAAGCGGCCGCCCGGCCCCGAGTCCGCTGAGCGTGGTAGGAACCCGGTGACGGAACCCGGTGACAGGCTACGTGACGGAACCCGGTGACAGGAACCCGGTGACAAGGAACCCGGTGACACAAGGAACCCGGTGACAGGCTACGTGTTTCCCGATTTACCCTAACGCACAAATCCTCCACCGCCAACGTCCGAAACGCAGTGCGCAACCCTGGTCGGTGTCCGAACCGGGCCTCCCGAGCGATCGCTACACGCCGGTTGCGTGGAGCGCGGGCCCAAACTCCAGCCAGATTGGGGGAGTGCTAGCTACTTTCTGGCGCAAGAAAGTAGCTAGCAGCCCCTTCTTTCGGAAGTGAACGAATAGCGCGCCGCCAGGCCCGCAGCGCTATTCCAGCGGGACCTCGAAGAACATGAGTTCCTCTCCGGTGGCCGTATCCACCAGGCCGCTCACATAGATGGTTGCGCCCTTCTGGATGCCGGTTCGGAAATAAAAAAAACCGTAGGCCTGATTGCCGGCGGGAAGCGCCTGGGCGGCGAAGGCGCGTCCTTCGATTTCCCATTCGTCGAACGGATTTTTCTTGCCTTTGGCCGGCAACCCCATGGGACCGGGGATCATACTTGGCCGTTGCGGCGGAACGGTATAGCGTACGTCTTTGGCCGGGGTCGCTTCGGTGCGGTCTCCATGCGGGCCGACGTACCACACCTGGATGCCATCGAGCTTGACGGTTCGTCCGCTATCGTTTTGAATCGCCACCAGCACCGGCAGCACGCCACGTTCGTACGGCACCAACTTGCCGAAGGCGTCCTTCACTTTGTCGCCGGCGACGTAGGGTTCCGCGCCTAGGGTTACCTTGTTATTGGTCTGATGGTGGGCAAACTCGGCCGCGGAGGGTGCCTTAAAAGGAGTCTGCTTGTCGGCGGCCAGCCCGGCGGCTATACTCATAAAGAAAGCCAAACGTTTGAAAACAAAAGGCATTTATCTCCTCTACCGGGTCCTCCAAGGGTTTGCGATGCCCCTGGTCCTATTGTATTGGGTGTGGCGCGGCCTGAGGAACCGTGCCTACTGGGCTTCCCTGCCCGAGCGCTTCGGCTTCCTGCCATCCTCATTTACTCAGACCGGCCAGGGCGCCATCTGGTTGCACGCGGTTTCGGTGGGGGAAGTGCTGGGTGCGATGGAACTGGTGAGGGGGCTTCGGGCGGCATTTCCCCGCACCGCGATTTTCGTTTCCTCCGGCACGCTGGCGGGCCACGCCACCTCCCAGGCGAAACTGGACGGGCTGGTGGACGGGGTTTTCTTTGCCCCCATGGACTACGTCTTCGCCGTGCGCCGGGTGCTGCGCACGTTGCGGCCGGCGGTGGTGCTGGTGGTGGAAACCGAGATTTGGCCCAACCTGTTCCGCGAGTGCCAACGGACGGGCGCCGGGCTGGCGATACTCAACGGCCGCATTTCGGACCGCGCCTTTCCCCCGTATCGCCGCTGGGCGTGGTGGTTCAGCGCCGTCTGGTCGGTGGACCGGATCCAGGTGCAGAGCGCGGAGATGCGCGCGCGCTACCTGGCGCTGGGCGCGCCGCCGGAGCGGGTGGAAGTGGCGGGCAATTTCAAGTACGATTTCGCCGCCCTCGCGGCCGCGGCGGATTCTCCGGTCAGGAGTTGGCTGGCGGCCCGGCAGCCGGCGGCGGTGTGGATCGCGGCCAGCACCATGCCGGGCGCCGAGGCCGGCGACGTGGATGAAGACCAGTGCGTGGTGGAAAGCTGGCTCCGGCTCGCCCTTCGCCATCCCGGCCTGGTGCTGATCTGGGCCCCGCGCAAACCGGAGCGCTTCGACCTGGCCGCCGAGAAACTTGCCGCCGCCGGGATCGCCTATGATCGCCGTTCGCAGCTTGGTGGGGCGGACCCCCTGGTCCGCGCTCTTCCGCCTCGCGTTCTCCTGCTCGACACCATCGGCGAGTTGAGCGGGCTGTTCGACACCGCCGATGTGGTCTTCATGGGCGGCACGCTGGCGCGGCGCGGCGGGCACAATATTCTGGAGCCGGCGCTGTTCGCGAAAACTGTCATTGTCGGGCCGCACATGGAGAATTTCACGGCCATTGCCGACGAATTCCGGCGGGCCGGAGCGGTTGTCGAAATCGCCGGGCCGGCCGAACTGGCCGAAACCGTATCGGCGCTGCTCGATGACCCGGAGCGGCGGCGCGAGCTTGGCCGGCGCGCGCTGGGTGCCGCCGAAGCGCGCCGCGGCGCCACCGCGCGCGCCCTGGCGGCGGTGCGCGAGCTTTATGCCACCCGCGTACCGGTGTACCGGCCGGCCTGGCCGTGGTATCCGGTGGCGCGTCTCCTGGCGGGCGCGTGGATGATCGCCTCCGGCCTGCGGCAGAAGCGGCACCAAGGCGCCGCCCGCAGCCTGCCGGTGCCGGTGATCTCGGTCGGCAACCTCACCATGGGCGGCACCGGCAAGACTCCCTGCGTGCTGTGGTTGGCTGCCGGGCTGATCGAGCGCGGGCACGCTCCGGGCATCCTCACGCGGGGCTACGGCCGGATTTCTCCCGAGCCGATTTCGGTACTGGAACGGGGCGCCCAGGCCAGCTCGGCCGAGACCGGCGACGAGCCGCAGATCTTCCTCCGTTCCGGCCTGGCTCCGGTGGGCATCGGCGCCGACCGGTTTCGTGCCGGCCAACTTCTGCTGGCCCGCTTTCCAGCGGTCGACCGGGTCCTGCTCGACGACGGGTTGCAGCACCGCCGGTTGGAACGGGCGGTGAACCTGGTACTGGTGGATGCGCTCGATCCGTTCGGCGGAGGCGGCGTGTTTCCACTGGGCCGGCTGCGCGAGCCACTGGACGCGCTGGCGCGGGCGGATATTTTCCTGATCACACGCGCCGATCTTTCCGGCGGCGTCCCGGCGCTGGAGCGAGCCCTGCGCGCGCGCAACGGCCGGGCCCCGATTTTTCACGCCGTCACGCGCCCGCACGCCTGGGTGGAAGCCGCCAACGGGCGCGAATACGGTCCCGCCGCCGCGCCCTTCGACCGCCCGGCAGGTTTCTGCGGGCTGGGCAATCCGCAGTCGTTCCGCCGTATCCTGAATGCACTGGGCATCCACCCGGTAGACTGGATCCGGTTTCCCGACCATCATCGCTACCGCCCGGCCGAGCTGAAGCGGATGGGCCGCTGGCTGCGGGATGAAGGCGCGCGGTCATTGGTCACGACCGAAAAAGATGCCGTGAACCTGTGCGAAGGCTTTGAAGACCTGCTGGCGCCCCTGCCGTTGTTCTACCTCAAAATCGCCCTGGAAATCGCCCGCCGAGACGAGTTGCTGGACGCCATCGAACAGCGCACTACACGCGCCGGAGACACGTAGCGGGAAGCCCGGAACCGGCCGCAACGACATTGTGCCCCTGCGGCAGCAACAAGAAATACAAACATTGCTGCCTCGGTAAGTGCTTGTATTAATCCGGCGCTGAGGCTCCGGTCATATTCTCCAGCGCGGCCCAGCGGCGGCGCAGGGGGTGCATTTCTTCCTCGCCCAATTCCCGAGCGCAACCCTCGACAATCCGTTCGCCCAGGGCGTGAAGCGTTTGGCGGAGCGACGGGGACGCGGTGGTGGCGGCGATATCCCCAAGCGCCCGCAGCAGGCGCAGGCTCACCGCGGCATCGGCGCGTGCATACAACCGGATCTGTTCGAAAGCCGAAGTCGAGAGCCGGTCGAAATCGATCCAGGGGATGGCGACGCGAAAGACGCCGGGCGGGTCGTAGAGCAGGCTTTCGGGCGGCTCGCGGGAGGCGACGCGGATCATGATGCGGCTGAGCTGATCGACACAACTGATGGCGGTGGTGGGATCGTTGACAGCCGGCGAGATGGCTTTCAGGGCGATGTCGACAATCTGCAGAACGCCGAACTCGACATCCTGCTGCAAGGTTCTGGATGGCCCGAGATCGATTGCGCGGCGAAGCTCATGGATCGCGTCGGGAGTGAGCCGATCGCCTTTGTGAGCGAGCAGCAGTGGCGTTCCGGCCGGAACAAAAAGCCCGACTCTCCGGACCAGCCGAAGCTTCACCCGATAGGCCTTGGCCAGGGACAGCAGCAGGGCAGTGTCGACGAAGCGGATGTAACCGGAGGAGTCGGCCAGCACGGGCGCGTCCCAGGCGAACTGCGGCGCGGGGGCGGGATCGGGGCGAACCCCGTCGCGACGGCGCCAGGGCATCATCTGGTCGATGACGGTTTCGGTTTCGGCGGCAACGCGGTCGACGATGTGGCTGACGCTGATGGCTTGGGAGATGTGTTGAATGAAGAAGAGCAGCCAACCGACACAGACCAAAGCCAGCAGCATGGCACCCACCACGGTAGCGACGGGAGCGAAGGGCTTGGGCTGAAAGCGGGCGGAAGGAAGGGCGGCCATACAGTAACAGAACGTTCCCAGAAAGACGCCCAAGGTCCACTGGGTGACACGGTCCCTGGCAAAGCTGACGATGATGCGCGGCGAGAACTGCATGGATGCCAGGGTCAGCGTCATGAGCAGGATGGCGAAGACGATCGAAACCACGGTCATAATCGAGGCTGCGATGCCGCCGAGAATCACTTGAGCGACCTGGGGATCGGCGTGGGACGGGAACAGGACGGTGGGCATCCAGTCGCTGAAAACCGGGAAGGTCTCCTCCAGCCAGGAGAGGACGGCGCCGGCGCAGCCGAGGGTCAGCGCAATCGCCAGCGGGCGGACCAGAAAACCGCCGCGGAGGTTATACATGGCGCGGCGGATCGACAATGGCAGAGGTCTGTTCACGATGCTATTCGATCAAGTGTACCCACACTGGCGCGGGGACGCGAAATCGCGGAAGAGGGCAGGCGGCACCGCCTGCCCCACCTGGATGCTCCCCCGGACGGGATCACGGGGTGATATTCTCGGTCCAGGCAGGGAGGGTATATGGACACTTCACGACGCGAGTTTCTGCAACGCACCGCCGCGGTGGCGGGACTGACCGGAGCGCTTTCGGGCGCCGAGAGCCCGCTTCCCATGCGCCCATTGGGGAAGACCGGCGAGCGCGTCTCCATCCTGGCGTGCGGCGGCGGCCAGCGCTTTTATCAGACCCGCAACGACGAGGAAGCGGTGCGCTTCATCGTGCAGGCGGCGGGGGCGGGCGTCACCTACTTCGACACGGCCGACAGCTACGCCCGCGGCCGCAGCGAGCAATTGTACGGCAAGGCGTTCGAGGCGCGCGGGGGAACGCGGGGGCTGTTCGTGGCCACAAAGGTCAGCACTCGTGACGGTGCCAAGGTCCAGGGCATCATCGAGCAAAGTCTGAAGAATTTGAAAATGGACCAGGTGGACCTCGTCCACATCCACTCGCTCGAAAACGAAGACGACCTGGCGCGCATCGAGGCCACCGGCGGCGTGCTGGAAAACCTTCTCAAGGCGCGCGAACAGAAGCTCACGCGGTTCATCGGCATCACCAGCCACGACAGTCCGGCGGCCATGAAACTGGCTCTGGAACGCCACGATTTCGATTGCTGCCAGATGGCTCTGAACGCCGCCATGGCCGATATGATCGGCACAACCAGGCCGGTGACGGCCGGCGACCGCAGCTTCGAATCGCTGGCGCTGCCGGTGGCCCGGAGCAAGAACATCGGCGTGATTGCGATGAAGGTATTCGCCCGCGACGGGCTGGCCGGCCAGGCCGAGGCCACCGCGCGCAACCTGATCTACTATGCGCTTTCGCTACCCATCGCGACGGCCGTGATCGGGCACCCCACGGTGGAGCACCTGGAGCAGAACGTCCGTCTGGCGAAGGCCTTCCAGCCTCTTCCCAAGACGGAAATGGAGCAACTGGCGCGGGCCCTTTCGACCCGCAACAAGGCTGGGCTGATCGAGTTTTTCCGCCACCACGTGGACGCCTGAATCCGGGTCGAACCGTCCAGTGGCCGCACTTTCCATGGAGGTTCCGCGATGAATAGAAGAGATTTTCTGACGGCCGGCTCGCTCGTGGGCCTGCCCTTCCAGGCTGCGGCGATGCCGCAGACGGCGCCCCGCTACACCGGCAAGCCGGAGCTGAAGATCACCAACGTCGAGGCGTTCGTCGTCAACGCCGGCCGAAACTACGTGTACGTGAAGGTGTCCACCGACCAGGGCATTCACGGCTGGGGCGAAGCCTATTCGGCCGGACCCGACGAAGCCACGGCCGCCACCATCCGCGATTTCAAAGACTGGCTGGTGGGCAAGGATCCGCGCAACGTCGAGTATCTCTGGGCGACGATGTACAACTTCACGCGCTTCCCCGGAGGGCTGGTGGTGAACGCCGCCATCAGCGGCATCGAGCAGGCTCTGTGGGACGTGGCGGGCAAAGCCGCCGGCCTGCCGGTGTACATGCTGATGGGCGGAAAATGCCGCAATAAAGTGCGGTGCTATCAGGCGGCCAACAGCCCGGAACAGGCGCAAGCGCTGATCTCGAAATACGGGTACACGGCGCTGAAGGCCACGCTGGGCTTCACCGACGCGGTTCCGATGAGCGCCACGGTTCGCGCTTTCGGAGAGAGAGCCGAAGCCATGCGTAAAGCCATCGGCGCGAATGTCGACCTGTGCTTCGATGCGCACGCCAGGATTTTCGCCCCTTATGTGGCCTACGAACTGGCGGAAGTTCTGAAGCCGGTCCAACCGCTGTTTCTGGAGGAAGCCATCCGCCCCGAGAACATGGATTCGATGGCCGAACTGCGAAAGAAAGTGCGGATCCCCATCGCCACCGGCGAGGAGCTCTATACCAAGTTTCAATTTCAGCAGTTGCTGACGGCGGGCGGCGCCGACATCATTCAGCCGGACATCTGTCTGGCGGGCGGATTCCTGGAGCAGAAGAAAATCGCGGCAATCGCCGAATCGCACTATGTGGAAGTGGCGCCTCACAACCCGCTCGGTCCGCTGGCCACGCTGGTCAACATTCACTTCGCCGCCTGCACGCCGAATTTCGTCATTTTGGAATACCATCCGGACGACGAATCTCCGCGCAAAGACCTGGTGAAAGGCGACACCATCGTGGTGAAAGACGGCTATCTGGCCATCCCCGATAAACCGGGTTGGGGCTATGAGATGGATGAAGAAGCCTTCAAGCGGATGCCGGCGAAGCCGTGGCACCGGGCTTTCTCATTCACACCCGACGGGGCTCCGAGTTTCATCTGAGGACACAACCGCTCCCTCGCGGTCGCGGCTCGGTTACGAGTGGCAGTCACTTACCGCGACCGTCGGGAGCTGGGGATTAAATCGCAAGTCGCAGGCGGAACCGCCTGCGCCACCTTACTTTTTGGTCAACTCCTGCGCCTTCGCCAAATCGGCGTCGGCACCGGCTTTGTCGCCCAGCAGGCGGCGTGCGGCGGCGCGGTTCTGGTAGGCGTTGGCGTAGGCGGAGTTGAGGCGGATGGCCTGGTCGAAATCCGCGGCCGCCTCCTTATATTGGAGGAGCCTGAGGTGAGCGTAGCCGCGGGCATTGTAGGCGAGCGATAAACCCGGATCGAGGTGGATGGCTTCATTGAGCTCGCCGATGGCCTCGCGGAACTGTTCGGCGTCCATCAGCTTGCGAGCGCGCATGTGGTGAACGATGGCGGCGTCCTCGGCGGTTTGAGGCTCCGGCGCGGCCGGCGGTTTCGGCTGCGGAGGTTCCACCTTGGGTGCGGCCGGCTCCGGTCTCGGCTGCGGGGGTTCCACGGCGGCCGCAGGCGGAAGCGGCCCGGGCTGCGTTTGGGGTGCCTCGGGATCCGGTTTGGGCGCGGGCAAGGTGATCGCAACGGTATCGGGAGCGGCTTCGGTGGCGCGCTGGCGATCGACGGTTTCCTTCACTTTGGCCTGCGCCAGATCGAGCAGTTGCCGGGCTTGCTGGCCGGAGGGATCGAGCGCCACGGCGTGTTTCAAATCGGCGAGGGCTTCGTCGAAGCGGCCCAGCAAATAGTAGGCGTTGCCGCGGGCCAGCCAGCCGGCCGGCGAGTTGGGGTCGAGGCCGATGGCCATGGTGTTATCGGCGAAAGCTTTCTCGTGGTCGCCCATGGCGTGGTACGTAGCGGCGCGGGCAGTGTAGGCATCGGGGCTGTGAGCGTCCAGCAGCACGGCCCGATTGCGGTCGGCGAAGGCTTCCGGGTGTTTGCCGTGGCGAGCGTAGATGGCACCGCGCGCCAGGAACAGGCGAACGTCGGTAGGATCGTAGCGCATGGCCGCGGTGTAATCGGCGATGGCGCCGTCGTCGTCGCTCAGCCGTTCCCGCACCGCGCCGCGGGTTCGCAAAGCGCGCGGATCCTCGGGCCGCAGGCGGACGGCGACGTCGAGATCGGCCCGCGAATGTTCGAAATCGGCCAACCCGGCGTAGGAGAGGGCTCGTTCCACGTAGACTTCCTGGTAGTCGGGACGGTGGCTCAGGCAGATGGTGAAGTCTTCTATGGCTTCGCGGTATTTAGCCTGGTTTTCGAGGGCGATGCCGCGGCCTTTGTAGGCCTCCGGGTTATCGGGGCGGAGCTTGATGGCCTGGGTGAAATCGTCGATCGCTTTGGGGTACTGGGCGGTGGCCAGGAAGGCATTGCCGCGGCCGGTGTACACCTCGGTGCGCTCCAGGCGCAGGCCGATGGCGGTGTTGTAATCGGGAATGGCGCGGGCCGGCGCGCCGATGGCGGCAAAGAAGCCGGCGCGGGCCAGGTAGTTGGCGGGATCGCCGGGGGCCACCGCGACCGCGCGATCGAAATCGGCCGAGGCTTTGTCGCGTTCTCCCTGGGCCGAGTAATCGCCGGCGCGGGCGCGATAGGCAGCCGCATTCGAAGGATCCAGCAGCACGGCTTCCGAGTAGGCGGCAATGGCGTCGGCGCGCTGCCCGTGCTTGTCGTCTTCCAGACCGCGCTGGTAAGCGGCTTGCGCCTTCTTCTTGTCGACTTTGGCATCGGCGGCGAAGATCGCGCCGGTCAGGCTCACTGCAATCGCCGTTGCAACGGCCATGGCCAGCCAACCGCGCCATCCAACTCGTCGGGTCCGGGCCATCAATTTTAGTGTACACTCGCGCGCCCAAAAACTCGGACAATAAGAGCATGAGCGATTCGACGTTTCACGCGCCGCGGCTGGCCATCAATCGGGTATACACCCGAGGCGGAGATACGGGGCAAACCAGCCTGGTGGGCGGCCAGCGAGTATCCAAAGACGCGCTCCGGATCGAAGCTTACGGGACGGTGGACGAGCTGAATGCGTGGGTAGGGCTGGCGCGAGCCACGGTCGACGAAGTAGCGGCGCGGCACGCGGCGGTTGCGGAGTTGGCGGCGATTTTGTTGCGGGTGCAGCACGAACTGTTCAACCTGGGCTCGATATTGGCGACCCTGCCCGAGGATCAGCACCCGCGGCAGGCGCGCGTGACCGCGACCGAGATCGAGCGGCTGGAGCGGGAAATCGACCGCATGAACGGGGCGCTGCCGCGGCTGCGCTCCTTCGTGCTGCCAGGCGACAGCCGCCTGAACGCGGAGTTGCACGTGTGCCGCACGGTGTGCCGCCGGGCGGAACGGCTGCTGGTGGGGTTGGCGCGGGCCGAATCCATACCGGCCGAAGCGGTGCGGTACCTGAACCGTTTGAGCGACGCGCTGTTTGTGTGGTGCCGCTGGGTGAGCGATGCCATGGGCGTGGCGGAGACGCTTTGGGAGCCCAACGGCTCGGCATCGGGACAGGCCGCTTCGGGAGAGAAGGCGGAATGAGCATGGACGCGACGACGGGCACGGTTCGATGGCGCTGATTGCGGTTTCGGGACATCCGGGTTGCCGCTTCGAGGAAGTGGCGCGCCTCGCGGCGCGGCGTATGGGTTTTGAGCTGTTGACGCAGGCGCGCGTGCGCGAACTGGCGGGCGAGGAATTCGGCAAGGAAGTGCCGGTTCCGGACAAAGCCTATGCCAGCATGGCGACGTCGATTCTGGCGCGGCTGGCCACCGAACATCACCTGGTGTTTTGCGCCGACGGCGGCGAGGTGCAGGCGCGGCACTTTCCGGGCACGCTGCGGGTCCACGTGGTGGCACCGGAAAACGTGCGTATCGGCAACCTGATGCTGGACCATCGTTTGGACCGGCCGGCGGCGCGCCGCCTGCTTCTCGATCTGGAGTCGGCTTCGCGCGCCGAGCGCAAGGCCCGCTACGGCACCACCAGAGCCACCGCCGAAATATTCGACATGGTGATGAATGCCGAAGCGCTGTCGAGCGAACAGATGGCCGCGCTGATCGCGCGCGCGGTGGAGGAAACCGGCATGGCCGAGCGCGGTTACCTCTCCGCCGCCGCCGAGGCCCAATTGCAGTTTCAAATGCGCCTCAAGCTGGCCCGCCACGGCATGGTGCCTCCCGATAAAATCACGCTGCGCAAAAAGATGTTCGCCAACCAGAGCGAAGAGATCTTTGCCAACCTGCTGGACTTTTATCGCATCGCGTGGGAATACGAGCCGCGCAGTTTTCCGGTGCAACGCGATCCCAACGGCAATGTTACCGAGGCGTTTACGCCCGACTTTTACCTGCCGGAATTAGATTTGTATGTCGAACTAACTACCATGAAACAATCCCTGGTAACTCGTAAGAATCGAAAAGTACGTTTGTTGCGCGAACTTTACCCGCAGCTCCATATTCAGGTCTACTATCAAAAGGACTTCGAGAACCTGGTGTTCAAGTACGGGTTAGCCGGGCAGCCGGCGAAGGTATGAGCGGCGAGCCGCTGGCGGGAGTGGAACGCGTTCTATTCACCGCCGAGGAAATCGACGCTCGTATCCGCGCGCTGGCGGCCGAGATTTCGAGCGACTATCGCGGTAAGACCATCAAACTGGTGGGTGTGTTGAAGGGATCCGTCTTCTTTCTCACCGCACTGGCGCGCTACCTGGAGCCGCCGGTGAAGATCGATTTCCTCGGCATCTCGAGTTTTTCCAATAAGAGCGGGGCTCCCGGGTTGGTACGCATAGCTAAGGACCTCGACGAGAGTATCGAGGGCGAGGACGTGCTGCTGGTGGAAGATATCGTGGACACCGGCTTCACCTTGCGGTACCTTCTGCAAACGTTGGCAGGACGGGCGCCGAACTCCCTGGCGGTCTGTACCTTTCTCGACCGCAACTCGCGGCGCATCGTGCAGGTGCCGGTGGACTATCGCTGTTTCGAAATTCCGGACCGGTTTGTGGTGGGTTTCGGGTTGGATTACAACCAGTTACACCGTAATCTCGGCTTTGTGGCCGTTTGGAAACATGAGAAGAGTTAGAAAGACAACTTTGGCCGAAAACTTTCTTGAGAAATAAGCGCCGCGCTTATCACTTTCAGATAGAATGATACTACACACAGAAAGTGAGGCGTGACTTGGACTCTTCCGTTCTGTTCATCTCTGCTTACCCGGACGACGCAAACCGCCTCTCTCAAATGCTGCAAGCGCTTCCATTGGGATTGGTGCATGTTAACAACCTCAAACTGGCGCGCCATGAGTTGCAGCATCATCCTTACTCCGTGATCTTGAGCGAAGCGTTTCTGCCCGACGGGAAATGGTTGGATGCGCTGGACTTGGCCAGAGAGTACGACGGCCGGGTGGAAGTCATTGTCACCGATCAGGACGCGGATGCCCGATTGTGGGCCGAAGCTCTGAATTTGGGCGCCTACGACGTGCTCAGCCAGCCCTTCTATGAGCCCGAAGTGCGGCGGATTCTGCACAATGCCTGCTCGCGTGTGGAGTGCCGGCCACGAGGCTTCGCGGCCGCCAACTGAGCCGGGAGAGTTTCGGTGGGACGGGCGATTCGCCTGCCCGTGGCGGAACGAAGAGCGGATGAGAGCGGGCGAGTCGATCGCCCGTCCGACAAGAACGCTGAATCGCGCCTGTGCGCGAATCACTTCACATTCCCCCGTCCGGCAAATGTGGCGTGCGCACTCATTCCGGTGGGGTGCTTAACCGACCTGGGGATTTCGCAGTTGAGGCACGGCAACCGCTCCCTAACGGTTGCGGCTCGGTAACGGGCACCGCGTGTTTGCAGTCACTTACCGAGCCGCGACCGTCAGGGAGCGGTTGCCGGGAACTAACTCCCCAAATCGGTTAAGCACTCATTCCGGCGCCTGGGCCACCGACAGACTGCTAAAATCGAATGAGTGCCGTGCTTTCAGGTTCTATAACTAGAGTTATTTCAGGGTGTTGGCTTCTGCTCATGCTGGCAGCCTGCCAGCCCGCCGCGGAGCATGCCCCAACAATCGGATACGCCTATGTGGGCCCGGAGCTACTAAAGATCCGAAAGGAGATTTCGACACAATCGCCGACGGTGGCGACAGTGCGGCATGGCGCACGGCTGGAACTGCTGCAGCAAAGGCGGCGATTCCTGAAGGTCCGCGCCTCTTCCGGGGCGGAAGGCTGGGCCGACGAAAACCAATTGCTGAGCGAAGGCGACATGGAGATGCTGCGCGATCTGGCGAGCCGCTCCGCCATACTGCCCTCGCAAGGCAGGGCCGGCGTTCTGGGCGATCTCCGCGTGCATATTCAGCCCGCGCGTCTCTCGCCCGGTTTTGCCATGATCAAGCCTGGTGAAAAAGTGGAGGTGCTGGCGCACACCGCGACGCCGCACACGTTTGTACCGCCGCGGCGTCCTCTGTTCACGCCGGCTCCCAAGACTCCGCGGCCGGCCGCTACCAAGAAAGCTCCTAAATATCCGCCTCCGCCGATGCCCAAACCGCCGGGGCTGCCGGAAAATTGGCTGGAGTTGTCGGGTATCGACCCGGAAGACCCCGATCCGGCCCCTCAGCCGGCGCAACCGGCCGAACCTTCCAAGCCGGTGCCGACCGAGGATTGGAGCCTGATCAAAGCGCCTGACGGGGAGGTGGGCTGGGTGCTGACGCGCCCGCTGCAAATGGCCATTCCCGACGAGGTCCAGCAGTACGCCGAAGGGCACCGCATCGTGTCGTTCTTCTCCCTGGGCAAGGTGCATGATGGCGATCTCACCAAGGATACCTGGGTGTGGACCACAATCTCCGATTCGTCGCCGCGCACCATCGACTTCGACAGCTTCCGGGTGTTTGTCTGGAGCATTCGCCACCACCGCTACGAAACCGCCCACGTGGAGCACGATCTGGACGGCCATTCGCCCGTCCTGGTGCACGAAGTCCATTACATTCCGGGCGTCAGGAACTCCGGTGATGCGGGCACGTATCCCGGCTTTTCGGTTTGCGCGGAGTGGACCGAGGGAGCTTTGGAACGCCACGACTATGCGCTGCTGGGCAACGTCGTGCGCCGGGCGGGAGTAGAGCCATGCACGCTGCCGCCGCCTATGTTCGACTGGCAGGCGCCCCCACCCGCCGCGAATCGGCCCGCGCCGGTGCCGCCGCCAGCGCCCTCCACGCCAAGCCTCACCGAGCGGCTTCGCCGCCGCGTGCTGCACTGGTTCGGAAAGTAGCTCTCTCGGCTACCGGCTTTCCCGCGCGGCGGTGTGGCTGAACTACTTGCGCGAACCTCGCTGCGGATTTCGCAAAGCCGTCTGCCGCATCTTGTGCTTCTTCCGCTTGGGCTTGCTGATGAGGAATGTGCCGCTACCTACATACTCCGCCCGATAAAGTTTGTCTTCCGCCAAGAGAACTTCTCCTTCTGTTTGGTTGGTTCGACTCGAACCTGGTTTGATGATTCATTGTAACGCGCGCGCATGGTAGCGCGCATGATGGCGCGGGCATTATCCTGAAGGTTGACCATTCTCCGTCAACGGTTCTTCCCAAGCCGCGGACTAGCGGCTCTGTCCCTTATGGCCGCCGCCGCGGCGTGGGCCCAAACTCCCTCCGAGCGGGAATCCGTCTGCGCCCAGGTCCCAGCCATCACGCGGCAACTTACCGAGATCTCCGGCCTCAGGCTGAAACACCCCGTGCCCTGCCACTTCATCAGCAAGGACGAAGTGAACCGGTTTCTCAAGAAACGGATCAAAGAAGCCGCCAGCCCGGAGGAGATTCGCGCCGAAGAGCTGACGCTCAAGAAATTCGGCCTGGTGCCGGCCGACTACGACCTTGCCAAGAACACCATCGACCTGCTCACCGAACAGGCCGCGGCTTTCTACGATTTCGACCGCAAGAAGTTGTTCATTACCGAGACCACGCCTTTTGAGACGCAGGAGCCGGTGCTGGCGCACGAGCTGTCCCACGCGCTGGCGGACCAGAACTTCGACCTGGCGCGCTACACCCGGCAGGGGCGCAAGAGCGACGACGGCTCCACGGCGCGGCTGGCGGTGATGGAAGGCCAGGCCACCTGGCTGATGTCCGAATACCTGGCGCGGCGCAATGGCACCAGCCTGAAAGACAATCGCGAGATGGCCAACGCCATGTCCGGCATGACGGATAGTTCCGGCGGCCAATATCCGGTTTTCGAAAACGCCCCGCTCTACCTGCGCGAGACGCTCGTCTTCCCTTACACCAAGGGCATGTTGTTCCAGCAAGCGGTTTTCGAGCGGGACGGGCAGTCCTCTTTCGCCGAGGTGTTCCGCAAGGCGCCGGTTTCCACTCAGCAGATCCTGCATCCGGAGCGGTATTTTTCGGGCGCCCAACCCACCGACCCGCACCTGCCCGACCCGCACCTGGGCCACGGATATAAAGCGTTGATCGGCGGCAGCCTGGGCGAGTTGGAGCACGGCATTATGCTTCGCCAATACGCCGGCCAAAAGACCGCCGATAAGCTGGCGCCGCACTGGCGCGGTTGCAATTTCGAGCTGCGCGAAAACAAGAAAGCGGGCCGGGCCGTGCTGTTGTACGTCGTCGAGTGGGACAGCGCGGACGCCGCCCAGGGCTACTTCGATGCTTATCGGGAGCTGCTGCAAAAGAAGTGGAAGAAGATGGAAATCTCGAGCCGCGGCCCCGACAGCGTGACCGGCTCCGGCGACGACGGCCGTTTCGAGTTGCGCCGCAACGGAGCGCTGGTGACCAGCGTGGAGGGATTGGAGCCGTAGCTGCAGAGAGAACCGGCGACAAGATCGCCGGCGCTACACTGGTGAAATATGTTGTCCATGCGAATGATTTCGGTTGCGTGCGCGGCGGCGCTCGCGCTGGCCGCGCAGCAAGTGCCGCGGAAGGCTACCGAGCTCGGCGTCGAAACCACCGACGGAAAGAGTGTGGCCCTCTCGCAGTACCGCGGTAAACCGCTGGTGCTGGCGTTCATTCTCACCGGCTGCCCGCACTGCCAGCACACGGTGGGGCTGCTCGGCCAGTTGGCGCCGCGCTATCAATTGCGCGGGCTCGAGATGCTGGCCGTAGCCCTGGATCGGGACGCCGAGGCCGCCATTCCCGGCTTCCTGCAGACCTTCCATCCGCCATTTTCGGTCGGGTTTCTTCGCGACAACCGCCTGGCCGCCGATTTCTGCCAAATCCCGCCGATGCACGTTCCCCACATGCCTATCGTGCTGTTTATCGACCGCGAAGGAACCATCCGCCAGCAGCACGAGGGCACTGAGCCGTTTTTCGAAGATGGCCAACAGGAGGAACACTTGACGGCCGCGATCGAAAAGCTGCTCCAGCCGGCGGCGAAGCGAGCGTCCGGCGCCGCGCCACGATAGGGGAGCGCGGGCCTGCCCCACATAAGGCAGGGCGCCGCCCGCGCCTAAATGGGTCGGCTCATCAAGCACTCCATTTCGGAATTACGGCCACATAATGAGCAACCGCTCCCTAACGGTCGCGGCTCGGTTTCGCGCGTTTCCGAGCCGCGACCGTTAGGGAGCGCTTTTCTTGATACGTGGCCGTAATTCCGAAATGGAGTACTAAGGGCTCGTCAAGAAACAACTGTGCCATTTCGGCGTGGCGCACGCACTCGTGCGTGCCGCGTCGGCACTTTTGCCGACGCTCGGCGTACCGTACGCAAGCGGGTGTCGAGAAAAGTCTCGACACGGCACGCACGAGTGCGTGCGCCACGTCGCGCTCCAGGATTTGGCATGGTTATTTCATGACGATTCCTAAGCTAGCGCTCCACCAAAATCGCATCGCTATTGCAGACATGAATTCAGCACCGTGGCCAGGCGCACGCCGGCTTTTTCGATCTGTGCGGCGACCACGCCATCGGCGGCCTGTTCGTAAGCCGCGTCCAGCACAATCGCGCCATCGGCGCCGGGTTTGGGCAGTTTGCCGTAGGTGACCTTTTGCGCCAGACGGTGCGACTGCCCGGTCCAATCCTCCACTCGCCCTTGGGACCATTTCTTGCGGTGTTGCTCCGCCTGCCGGTCGAGTTGGGGGAATAGCTCCGGCTCTTTGGGCATATGGTTGAGCAGGCCGCTGTCCCAGAGGCTGTGTAGATTGGTGGGCCGGCCGTGGAAGACCACTTTGACGTCATTACCGCCCTTGTCGTGGTTATCGACCGAGTGCAGCGGCTGGTGCAGGTCGCCTACGAAATGCACCACGAACAGGAGCGCTTCCTTGCGTCGCTCCGGGCTTGCCCGCGGATCTTGCAGCACCACTTCGAAGCCCTCCAGGCTGGCCACGATGCACTGGCTCTTGGGACAATCGCGCGCCATGTCGAGGCGCCGGGCGTCCAGAGGGATATCGACGTAGTGCCATGGCCCCGTATCCGGCCGGGAGCGGCGGATTTCGTCAGGCCAACTGGCCAGTTCGGCGATGGATTGCCCGGGCCCGAGAATTTCGGCGATCCGGACTTTGGCTTTGTCGGTAAGTTCGCGCTCCGCGATGCGCGCTACCAGCCGGTGACCTTCCGGTCCCCATGCAAACGCGGGCATCCGCAGGCTCAGTGCCGCTACCACCAGAAATTTGCGCAAGTCCCAGGCTAGCATGGGCGGCATGGGTTGCCGGGCGCGAGCCGCCTGAACAACCTGAAGCATGCGCCACCCGTTTGACCCCTGCCCCGGCGATTCGCTACACTCAGCAGAAAATCTTCAATCCTCGTTAGCCGGAAGGGGTACCCGCATCATGCGACGCACAATCGGTTTCGCCGTTCTTATTTCGATGGCCTCGATCCACGCACCGGCACAACGGCGTGGAGGCGGTGCCGCTCTGCCGCAGAGCCTGCAATTTCGATTCATGGGCCCGGCCGTGGGCAACCGCATCTCCGCCGCGGCGGGCATCCCCGGCGACCCGACCACTTATTACGCCGGCGCGGCTTCGGGCGGCGTGTGGAAATCCACCGACAGCGGTAAAAGCTGGGTACCTATTTTCGATAACGAGCCCGTGCAGGCTATCGGATCGCTCGCCGTGGCGCCCAGCGATCCCAAGGTCGTATGGGCCGGCACCGGCGAAGCCTGGGCCATCCGCGATAGCGACATGATGGGCGACGGCATCTACAAATCCACCGACGCCGGCGCCACCTGGCAGCACATGGGACTGGCCGAAACCGGCCGCATCGGCCGCATTTCGATTCATCCCACCGACCCCAACATCGTCTACGCCTGCGCCACCGGACGCCTCACCGGCCCGCAGCGGGAGCGCGGCGTGTTCAAAACCACCGATGGCGGCCGCACCTGGGAGCAGGTTCTGTTCGTCGACCCCAACACCGGCTGCAGCGGCCTCAGCATGGATGCCCACGATCCGGAAACCCTCTTCGCCGGCACCTGGCAGGCCGAAATGCACACGTATGGCATGTACAGCGGCGGGCCGGGCAGCGCGGTCTACGTCACCCACGACGCCGGGGCCCACTGGAAGAAGCTGGAAGGCCACGGCCTGCCGCATTCGCCCGTCGGCAAGGTCGATGTGGCCATCGCGCCCACCGATTCCAAGCGGGTTTACGCTCTGATCCAGACCGCCGATCAGGGCTCCATCTGGCGATCCGACGACGGCGGCGAAACGTGGAACAACGGAAGCTGGCAGCGGGCTCTCATTGGCCGCGCAGGCTACTATATCCACCTGGCCGTTTCCACCTCCAATCCCGACGAGGTGCTGGTGGCCAATTCCAGCTTCTGGCTTTCCACCGATGGCGCCAAGAGTTTCGTCGAGG
The DNA here is from genome assembly GCA_003164035.1 of Bryobacterales bacterium. GTDB lineage: Bacteria > Acidobacteriota > Terriglobia > Bryobacterales > Bryobacteraceae > JBEKYD01. Next base: position 24,977 of record PLRS01000036.1, read on the forward strand.
TGCATTGGGGCGGCGACACCCACGACATCTGGATCGACCCCAAAGATAGCAAACGCATCCTGGTCACCCACGATGGCGGCATGTATATGACCACCGACCATGGCGCCACCTCCACCACCGTGACTCTCCCCATCGGCCAGATCTACCACGTGGCCGTGGATAACGACGTGCCGTATCACATCTACGGCAACATGCAGGACGACGGCACCATGCGCGGCCTCAGCACCACGCAGGAAGCCGGACCGAACGTGCCGGGACAAAGCCAGGGCGGGCGCGGATACGGCGGGCGCGGCGGCTTCGGCGTAGGCACGTGGGAGCACACCCTCGGCGGCTGCGAATCCGGCTTCACCCTCCCCGACCTCACCGATACCAACATCGTCTGGGCCACCTGCTACGGCAACGAAGTCACCCGTTACGACACGCGCACCAAGCTGGCGCGCTCGGTCAGCCCGTGGCTGCATACGCTCGATGCCGCGCCCGACCAGGTGAAATACCGCTGCCACTGGAGTCCGCCGCTGGCCATCGACCCCTTCGATCACAACGCCGTGTATTACGGTTGCCAGAAGATTCTCCGCACCACCAACGGCGGCATGAGCTGGAGCGAAGTGAGCGGCGATCTTTCCACTCAGAACCCCAGGTTTAACACTTCCTCCGGCGGCATCGTGGGCGATAACCTGGGCCAGTTCTACGGCGAGGTGGTGTTTTCGATCGCCTTCTCGGAAATTCGCAAGGGCCTCATCTGGGCCGGCACCAACGACGGCAAAATCTGGTATTCGCCGGATGGCTCGAAGACCTGGGTCGACGCGAGCAAGAATTTGACCGGCCTGCCGGCGCGCGGCGTGATTTCCAAAATCGAACCGTCCCACTTCGACCCGGCCGCGGCCTACATTTGCGTCGACTTCCACCTGATGGACAACCGCGATCCCTGGATCTATAAAACCACCGATTTAGGCAAGACCTGGACCAAGGTCAGCGGCGATCTGCCCACCGGCCATCCGCTCGACTACGCGCGGGTAATTGCCGAGAACCCCAACCGGAAGGGCAACCTGTTCGCCGGTACCGGCCGCGCGCTCTACTACACCCTCGACGACGGCGCTCACTGGAAGCAATTGAAGGACGGACTACCGGCGGCGCCGGTCTCCTGGGTGGTGGTGCAGAAGCAGGCCCACGACCTGGTGGTTTCCACATACGGGCGCGGCTTCTACATCATGAACGACATCACCCCGCTGGAGCAGGGTCTGATGGAGCCGTCCCACACCGAGCCGGTTTCGCTCGCGGCGCCGCGGCCCGTCTATCGCCTTTTCCAGGGCGCCCGTGCCGATATTTCGTTCCTGTTGAAGTCCGTGCCCAAATCGCCCGTCGAGATCGAAATTCTCGACGCCAAAGGCGCGCTGGTGAACAGGCTTCCCACGCCGCCCAATCCGCACCAAGGTCTGAACCGGGTTGCCTGGGACCTGCGCTACCAAGCGCCGCGAGCCGTGGCGCTGCGTACCACCCCTCCCGAGAATCCTCACATCTGGGAGGAGCCGCGCTTCCGGAATCAGGATACCCGGCCCATCACCCACTGGGGTCTGGCCGAAGCCGAAGTCGGCCCTATCGCCGCACCCGGCGATTATACTCTGAAGCTGACTGTCGATGGCCAGAGCTTCACTCAGCCGCTCCGCATCCTGCTGCCGCCAGCGAGCCACGGCACCGAAGCCGACATTCAAGCGTCGGTCCGGCTGCAGCTCAAAGTGCGTGACGACATCACCACCGCCGCCAACATGACCAACCAGGTCGAGTGGCTGCGCAAGCAGCTCGCCGACGACGAGAAAACCGTGGCCGGGAAGACCGAGTTGCTAAAGGCCATCGACGACCTCGACAAGAAGATGCAGGCCGTAGAATACCAGTTGATCACCCGCGCCGACGCCTTGAGCGACGACAAGTATTTTCAAACCGCCGACAAACTGTATCTCAATCTGATCTGGCTGAACGGTGAGATCGGCACCGGCGGCGGCGACGTGGCCGGCACGGCCGATTATGGTCCCACCGAAACCGCCGTGGGCCTGGTGCTGGGGCTTGAAAAAGAACTCCAGGGCGTCCAGGAGCAATACAAATCGGTAATGGAGAAAGACGTTCCGGAGTACAACCGGTCAATCGGCGGCACGGGCCTTAAGCCGTTGAAGACCGGCGACGCACCGCCACCGCCAGCCGGGAGCGGCGGGTGATTTGTTTTCGGGCGGTCACGGGCGGGTCCAGCGGTCCTCTATCACGCTGAGACGTGTATCGATATCGGCTATTTTGCCGGTCATGATCTTGATGTCCGAGCGGATTTCGCGGATGTCCTCGCGTACGCCGCTTAGGGTGAAGAGGCTGACTGTCATGCTGGCCAGGACGGCGAGAGTGGGAATTCCGATGGCCAGGTAAAGTTGCCGCCCACATTACGCAGTGGCCTCGGGGGTCCTGTTTTAGCGCCTATACGCCGGGGGGGCGGGGCGCTTAACCGATTTTGGGGGAGTTAGTTTCCCGCAACTGCTCCCTGGCGGTCGCGGCTCGGTAAGTGACTGCAAACACGCGGTGTCCGTAACCGAGCCGCGACCGTCAGGGAGCGGTTGCCGGCAGAATTGCCCCACAACTTAGACCACGTTCCTCCCGCGCCTACGGCACCGACGGCGGTGTGACCCTTCGCTTGGTCGCCTGTTCAAACGCATAACCCATTTCGAGCAGCTTCGGTTCGCTGCACGCCATTCCGGTGAAGGCAACTCCGAACGGCTGGGGCTTGGCGTCGAAACCGGGCGGGAAGGGAGGCGTGGGGGCGTCGGGCACCATCCCGAAGGGCACAATGACCGTCGGGTACCCGGGCCGGGCGGCGATCGCGGCGCCGCTGGCGCCGGGGAATAGCAGCGCGTCCAGGCGGTCGGCCTTCATGACCGCGTCGATACCCTCGGTGGCGGCCAGCCGAATGTCTTTGGCGCGGTCGGCTTCGTATCGCGCTCGGTCGCGCTCCACGTCCATCTCATCGGAGATATCCAGTTGCGACTGCCCGTATTTGATGGCGCCGGCAACGGTGTGAGTGATGTTCCATTCGCGCAGCTCGGTGAGCGAGTGGATCGGCACCGAGGCTCCCAGCGTCGCCAGCCAGGCGTTGAAGTCGCGCTTCATGCCGTACTTCAGCACCACGGAACAATCGGTGTCCTTACCCTTGGAGTTGTTCACCCCGGAGCACTGTCCCCACAGCGCAAAGTTCTGCGACGGGTCCTGGCTCACGATACTCGGGATGTTGGCCGGATCCACGATTTCGGCGCCTTGCTGTTTGAGAATCGCAATCGCTTCGGTCATGACGCGCGTCTGTTCCGGTGTGAGGCCGTTGCCGAAACCGCCGCCTCCGCCGCCCCTCCCTCCGCGGCCGTGTCCGCCGGGTAGGTCGGTATGGTCGTAGTAATATGCGCGCGGGATGCCGATACGCACGCCCTTCAAGCCATCGGCTTTGAGAAACTGCGTGTAATCGCGGCCCGGCGGCGGCGTGCAGGTTTTGGTGGCGGCATCGTTGGGATCGGGTGCGGGGCTTTCGAGCGCGCCCAGCATGATGGCGGCGTCGGTCACCGTGCGGGCCATCGGGCCGGCCGTATCCTGGTCGGCGGTGATGGGGATCACGCCATAGCGGCTGATGCGGCCCACGGTCGGCTTCACCGCCGCCAGCATGTTCTGGTTCGACGGGCTCAGAATCGAACCCGACGTCTCCGAGCCCACGTTGCCGGCCCAGAAACTCGCGGCCGTGCCCACGCCCGAACTCGAACCGCCGGTTTGCAAGGCCGGACGGCCGTCGAAAGAGCCTTCGCGCGGATCGCGCCGCGGGTCGTAGGGATTGAAGCCGAAGCCGCGGATGGCGTTGTAGTTGCCCGGCATGGGAGTAGGCGCGCCAGCCACCCAGTTGGCCAGCTCCGAAAGCCCGGTCTTGGCGATGATCACCGCCCCCGCGCCGCGCAGGTTTTTCACCACCGTGGCGTCGTAGGGCGGCACATACCCGTCGAACGCCAGCGCGCCGCCGGTGGTGACGATATCGTGGGTGAGCACGTTGTCCTTGAGCGCGATCGGAATGCCGTGCAGCGGGCCGCGAACGTGTCCCTCGGCCCGTTCGCGGTCGCGCTCATCGGCTTCTTCCAGTACGTGCGGATTGACCGTGACGATGCAGTGGAGCTTGTCTTCGTACATGCCGATGCGGGCCAGAAAGAGCGTCACCAGTTGGCGCGAGGTGAGGCGCTTCTGCTCCATCGCCGCGCGCATTTCCGGGATGGTCGATTCCAACACTTGGAACGGCTGCGGCGCGGCCGGCTTGGTCTGGCCCTCCAGCGCGCCGCGCCAGCAGAGAGCTGCCGCCGCGGCGGCCAGGGCAAAGGGTAAAAGGCGAATTGGTCTCATTGGGGCAAAAGGTATCAGAAGACCATGCGCAGGGCGAACTGGATCTGCCGCGAGCTGGCCCGCGAATCCTGCACGCCCGCCGAAGTGATCTTGCCGAAGGTCGAGCTCGTCTCGGTCACGCTCGGGTTGTCGAAGTTCGGATGGTTGAACAGGTTGAAAATCTCCCCACGGAATTGCAGGTAGCGCTCTTCTCTGCCCAGCGGGAAACGCTTCAACATGGAAAAATCGAAGTCGTGCGTGGGCGGCCCGATGATGATGTCGCGGCCGGCACTGCCGTAGCGTCCGAGAAAGCTGTCGGAGAAGCAGGAGACGTTGAACCATTCCGCCGGGTCGTGGTTGAATGCATTGGGATTGCAAGTCACGTCCGGCCGCGTGCCGGTCTGGGTGCCCGAAAGTTGCAAGCCGGTGGTGGGATCGAGCGGATTGCCGGATTGAACCGTGACGATGCCGTTGGTTTGCCATTCGCCGACCAATAGGTTCAGCAGCGTCGAGCTCCTGCCTCCGAACGGCCGTCCATGACCGTAGGGCAGGTCGTAGGTGTAACTGGTAATGAAGCGGTTGCGCGTGTCGAAAGTCGACAGGCCTCGCTCCAGGTGAAAGTTAGTAACATCCACCACCGATCCGTTCCACAACGACGAATCGTCAATCGATTTCGAAAAAGTATAGGCGGCCAGGAATTGCAGCCCGTGCGAGAAGTTCTTCTGGTAGCTGGCCTGCAAGGAGTCATAGATCGAAGACGCCGAGGGCGACCGGACGCTGATCGACGCGTACTCCGGATATTTGCGCAGCGCTTGCGTGAAGGATGCCGTGGGCGCCGGTTCGTTGTAATCGTAGGCGCGGTCCAGATGGGTGCCCTTCGACCCCACGTATCCGAGCGTGAAGCCCATGGTCGAGCTGAGCTGGTGTTGCACGTTGACGTTCCACTGCTGCATGTAGCCGTCGCGGAAAGGATTTTCCACCCAGGAAGCGCTGGGAAAGGCGGGCGTGACGGTGCCGCCGTACGGGTTCGCCAGGTTGATGTTGGGAATGCCGGTGGTGCTCTGGTTATAACTGTAGGCCGTAAGGAACGGCGCCGTCAGGTTGGAGTTGAGAATGATGTTCAGAATCTTGACGTCCCAGAAAACGCCGTAGCCGCCGCGAATCACGGTCTTCGGTCCGAACGGCGTCCAGGCCAGGCCCAGGCGCGGCGCGAATTCACGCTTCGACGCGTTATAGATGTTGGGCGTCTGCGGCGTGGAAATGCGCAGGTCCGGCAGCGGCGTGCTGTTGGGGTAGGTTGGATCGAAAGTCGCCAGATGGTCGTACTTGTCGGTGGTGGGTGCGTTGTACTCCCAGCGGATGCCGAGGTTCAGCGTCAGGTTCGGCAGCACGCGAAAATCGTCCTGCGCGAACAGGTTGGTGGACGTCTGGCGCAGGCCCGCCACGGTGTTGGCGTTAATGCCTGCGAATGACCGGCTGACGCTGGACGTATCGGCGTCGCCCAGCAGCAAATCGGCGATGGCGTTGCCCGTTCCCGTAACCGCGTTGACCACCCCGGCGGATGTTTCCGAAGCTTGCGCGGTATAGAACGGGGTGAAGCTGATGGTGCCTCTGGCGCTGGAATCGAATAGAAAGCTTTCCTGAAAATGGCGGATCTCGGCGCCGAACTTGATGGTGTGCCGGCCGCTCGTCCACGACAGCGAATCGGCATATTCGTACGTATTGTCGTGCCGGTCCTGCGGCAGGTTGGTGGCCTCGCCCAGGTGATCGTATCCGGTGACGTTGATCACCGGCACACCGAAGTCTTTGGGACTGCGCGAGGTGCCTTCAATTCCCAGGTCGGTCGAAACGTCGTCGCCCTCGTGCTGCTGGAAAATGCCGCCGCGCACGCGAGTGAACGAAACACGGGCGTCGTTCACCTTGGTGGGGCCGAGCAGCCGGATGTAATCGGCTACCGCCTGCTGGCCTCCGTTGAGCGTGTTGCAGCCGAAGCCGGGCACGTTGTTGCTGCTCGCGCAGAACGAATCGAACGTGTCGAAGCGGTTCTCCTTGATGTAGCTGTAGCGGCCGAACAGCGTGTTGTTGTCGTTGAAGCGGTGGTCCACCCGCACCGTGAACTGGTCGAAGTTGTCCACCTTGGTGGGGCTCGACGTGTATAGCCCGTTAGCCGCCGAAGTTCCAGGTCCGTTGGGAGCCGGGTAGAGCCCCAGTACGTTGCTGCCGACCTGGGAAATATCCGACGCCGGAATGATGTTGCCCGGGAATGGATTGCGCAGCGCCGTTCCGTTGCCCGTTTGCAGGGAAGACGGGTCGTAGATCAGGGTGGGAAGGGCCGAAAAATCGCCGGTTTTCATCGCCTGGGTGGGCTCGGTGGCTACCTTGGTGATGCCTTGCCGGACGCGCGTTCCCTCGTAATTGCCGAAGTAAAACGTCTTGTTTTTCTTGATCGGACCGCCGATGGACGTGCCGTACTGGTTGCGTTTGTAGCCCGGAATCGGACCGGGGCGGTCGAAGAAGTTCTTGGCGTCCAGATCGTCGTTGCGCAGATATTCGTACACCACGCCGTGAATCTGGTTGGTGCCGCTCTTGGTTGCGATATTGATTTGCGCTCCAGGGCTGCGGCCAAACTCGGCCGAATAAGTGCTGACCTGGTCTTTGAACTCGAGAATGGCCTCGGTCGAAATCGCCACCGCGTACTGGTTGATGGCGAGGTCGTTGTTGTCCATTCCGTCCAGCAGGAAGTTATTGGATTGCTCGCGCGCGCCGTTGACCGTGAAGGAGCCTCCCTGGGTCTGGTTTTGCGAGCCCTTGACGCCGGTGTTGGCGCCCGGCCCGAGGAGTTGGAGTTGCAGGAAATTGCGGCCGTTAAGAGGCAGCTCGGTGACCTGCCTGTTGTCCACCACATTGCCGACGGTGGACGAATCCGTGCTCACCACGGCGGCTTGGGCCGCGACCATGACCACCTCGGAAACCTGCCCCATGGCCAGCGTGATGTCCTGGCGCAGGCGGTCGTCGACGCGCAACTCGATGCCGGTTCTCTCCGTCTTTTTGAAGTTGGGATCTTCCACTACCAGGTCGTAGCGCCCGGCGGGAATCTGCGGAATGGAATACTCACCCTCGTCGTTGGTAAGTTCGGAGCGGGTAAGTCCGGTCGAAACCTCTCTGACTGTAACTTTGGCTCTGCGGACAACGGCGCCCGAAGGATCGGTGACCGTGCCCAGAATGGTGCCGCGAACGGTTTGGGCCACGGCTGGTGCCGCGGCAAGAATCGAGAATAAAAGTACACTTATAGCGCGAGACTTGCGAAGCATAACTCCCCCTCTTGATAGCACTGTGGAATTATGCCGCTGGCTTGGCAGCGAACGAAGCTGGTTAAGCCTTTGCCTGACCTACGTAGAGGTACGACAGCATATTGGTAGAAGTATAAGGACCGGGTGCGGGAAAGTCAATTGATATCTCAGGATTTCTCATCGCATTGTAAGCGATGCCGTATCCGCGGTGCGGCTCGCGGGCAAGAACTCCTGGCGGTCGCGCCTCGGTTACGAGGGCCGTGTTTCAGTCGCTTACCGAGGCGCGACCGCCAGGGAGTTCTTGCCCGCGAGCGAATTTCCCCGGATCGGTTAAGCGCCAGCCGCCGCCCCATGGAACGGAGCCTGCGGCAGTCTGCTAGTCTAAACGTTGGGGAAGCTCATTCCGGCATCGCTTGGCTAACGGATCGGGTGCGTGGTAGAGGAATACCGCGGTGCAAAGATTCGCCAGCTTCCGTTTCCGAAAACCCGTGTACCCTTGCTCCGGGCGACGGAAAGGCGTTATACCTAATATGCTTGCCAAGGAGGATATCATGAAGAAAACGCTCGCTGCACTCGCTTCCGCAACGTTGATTGCGGCGCTTGCGGCATGCAGCAGTTCCCGGCACGAAGCGACGGAAAAATATTACCTGGTAGTCCTGAACTCCAAACTCGCCTACTGGCAGGCGGCCGGCGCCGGGCTCGACCGCGCGGCGCGCGGTTTAGGAGTGGCTTCCGAAACGGTTGGCCCCGACACCTACGATGCCCAAGCCGAGGTGCAGGCGTTCCGTGACGCCGTGGCCAAGAAACCAGCCGGCATTCTGGTCTCCGCAGGCGATCCGACGCTTATGAAAGACCCCATCGATGCCGCCATCGCGCAAGGCATCCCGGTGGTCACCATCGACGCGGACGTTCCCGGCAGCAAGCGTCTGACTTTTGTCGGCACCAATAACTATCAGGCCGGGCTGATGGGCGGCCGCACCCTGGCCGAGCGCTTGCACGGCAAGGGGGACGTGGTAGTGTACACCATGCCGGGCCAGAATAATCTCGACGAGCGGCTTCAGGGCTACAAGAACATCCTCGCCGAACACCCGCAGATCAAGATTGTCCGCGTCGTCGACGTGAAGGGCACGCCGTCCATTGCATTCGATACCACCGAAGAAATTCTCAAGGGCAAATCGGTGCCGGACGGTTTCGTTTGCCTCGAAGCCACCGCCTGTCAGGAGGTCGCCGACGTACTCGACCGGAACAAAGTGGACGGCAAGGTCATCGTCGCCATGGATTCCGACGCGAATACGCTCACCTGGATTCAGAAGGGGAAGATCGCCGCCACCATCGCCCAGAAACCCTACACCATGGCGCACTTCGGCGCTCTGATCCTGGACACCGTGCACCACTACAAGCTGCCGACTTTGGAGGGGAACTGGAGCGAAGACACGCGCTCCCCCGTGCCGGTGTTTGTCGACACCGGCGCCACCCTCATCGACAAGGGCAACGTGGATGCATTCCTGAAAGCGCAAACGCCCGCCCCCAGCGGGAACTAGCGGAGAAATCCAGCCGCCGATGAGCACCGATGAAGAAATCAAAGGATTTATCGGCGTTCACCCGCGTTCATCGGCGGCTGGAATTTGATTTTTCAAAGCCTGGAATTTGATTTTTCACGACTCGTATCGAATCTTCGTGGAGTAGGCGTTTACGCCTGCGCTTTTTCGGTTGCGGTTGCCACAGTTGAACTCCACCTAGGTGGGACAGACGATCGCTTTTTGTCGTCTGTCATTGCCTCCGCATTAGCCGGTCGCCCGGCAACGACGGCCTTCACGCGGGGTCGAGCACGGCTTCGATCAGCCTGGGGCCCGGTTCCCGCATGGCCGCGGCGAATTCGCGGATGAATTCGTCCGCCGTGGCTGCCCGCGCCGCCTGGACTCCGAAACCTTCGGCCAGTTTGATCCAGTCCGGCTCCGGGTGAGTAAGGTCGATCATCTCATCGGCGCGCGGCCCCACCGCGCCGGCGCCGGTCCGCCGCATCTCGATATCGAGGATGCGGTAACGGCGGTTGGCCAGGATGACGACGGTGACGTCCAACCGCTCGCGGGCCATGGTCCAGAGCGATTGCAGGGTATACATGGCGCTGCCGTCGGCTTCGAGCGCCACCACTTTGCGGCCGGGGCAGGCCAGCGCGGCGCCCATGGCCACCGGCAATCCCTGGCCGATCGCGCCGCCCGTTACAGGGAGGTGGTCGTGCCTTCGCGCCCCGGCCAGGCTGGGCCAGATCGGCTCGCTCGAGGATACCGCCTCGTCGGAAACGATGGCTCCCTCCGGCAAGAGCGCGCCCACGGCGCTGCCGACGGTTGCCGCGCTGAGCGGCTCGCCGGTCGGTAGATTCGGTCGCGGTGGAAACGGCAGGGCAATTCCCAACGGCCCCGCACCCAGTTCGTCGGCCAGGCACTCGAGCGCGCCCGCGCCGTCCTGATCCTCGGATGCGAGCACATCGAAGGCGCAACCGTCCGGCGCCAGCGAGCTTCTCAGGCCGGGATAGCCGAAAAACGAGACCGGCGGACGCGCTTCCACCAGGACCAGCCGCTCGAATCCGGCCAGCAACTCCTGCGCCGGCTCGGGGAAATAGGGAATGCGCTCCACGGCGGGAATGTCACCCCCGCGGGCCATCCGGGCGGCGTACCGGTCGGCGAAGACTCTCACCCCGCAAGCGCCGCGCACGCGCTCGGCCGCGCGCAGCCCGCGGACGTCAAGCGCGGAACCGCTGAGCAGCAGTCCGGCGTTGCCCGAGCGTAGCGCCGCCGCGGCGTCGCGGACCCGTTCAGCAGCCGGCAGAGACGGCGAAAACCGGGGAGCGGGACAGCCCGGATCGCCGGCTTCGCTCCAGGAAAAATCGGCGGGCACGATCAGGCTGGCCACTATTCCCGGCGGTCCCAGGGCTGCCGCCACCGCGGCCGATGCCGCTTCCCCCATGGCGGCGGCGTGCTCCACCGTCCGCACCCAACCCGACACCGGGCGGGCGAAAGCGGCCGTATCGGCGGTCAGGGGAGCGTCGTAACGGAGGTGCTGGGTGGAATGCTCGCCCACGATGTTGACCACCGGAGAGCGCGCCTTGCGCGCATTGTGGAGGTTCGCCAGCGCATTCGCCAGGCCCGGTCCGAGGTGCAGCAAGTTCGCCGCCGGCTTTCCGGTCATGCGGGCATAACCGTCCGCCGCGCCGGAACAGACGCCCTCGAACAGCCCGAGAACGCCGCGCATACGCGGCACGCGGTCGAGCGCCGCAACAAACTGCATTTCGGACGTCCCCGGATTCATCAGGCACAGATCCACCTGGTTGGTCAGCAAGGTTCTGAGGAGACACTCGGCGCCATTCATGTCGGTTTCCTTTTATCTCAACACATCGCACCGGAGCCGGCGTTCTCCTCTCCCGGCAGGCTGGCGGTACTATTTTAGTGGGGTGTGGCCATGTTGCAAGCGAACCAAGCCGAGGTTACCTGGGACTCTAAGAAGAAGCAGTGGCATGTGATGATTGACGTCGGCGCCGAGTCGATTAAGCGCTGGAGCGCCGCCAATGGGCGCGAAGCGGGCGACGACGTGCTACGGACAATGGCAGTCGAAACCGCCCGCGACGAAGGGTATGAACTGGAGGTGCAGCGGGTCTCGATTATGCGGTAAGGCCAGGGATTGTGCGGATTTGTGCATCTCGGGCGCCGTCTGGCGCCGTCCGCGTGCTCCCGCCGGAACCCGGTCACGGCATTTTGTAAAATGTTTCCCCTTATTGTGCAACCGGTTGGCCGCTCACGCTGCCGGGTGGCGTAGGGCCGGCATGTTACTGTTCGGTCGTGTGGGAGTCCACCACCACTTTCGGCTCGGGCCGTGTCATGGCGGTCCGCGGAGAAGGTGGTGCGGCGTACTGGCGGCGGCAATGGGGGTTGCCGCCGCCAGGAGTCGGGCACGCTACTTTTTCTTTTCCAGGTTCCATAGCTCCCGCGACAGCACGCGTCCGCAAAACGGGCAGTAGTGCAAACCCACGTACTGGTGCCGTTCCTCTCCGAAGACCAGGAAATATTCGGTGTCAATATCGGTGATAATGGTGCCGCCCGAGAGCTGGTGAGGCTGGGCGCGCCGCGCGAGCTCGCGGTCCAGCAGACGTTCGAAGTTCGCGCAGCAGGTCATCGCCTGGCCTATTGGATCGTACTGGCGCCGTGGATGCCCATGTCGGTCGATACCACGTTGCGGTTGATATGGCGATCCAGGTCGATCACGTAGGTATCCGCCGATTCGATCAGCACCGGCGAATGGGTGGCGCAGACGATGCGGAATTGTTTCCGGTCCACCAGCTCTTTGAGCATCTTGAGGACGCGGTGCTGGTTCGAGACCGAAAGAGCCATTTCCGGCTCGTCGAGCAGGAGGATGGTGCCGTCCGGCAGCTTGGGGAAGCTCTCTCGGAACAGCGACAGCATCACCTGTCCGTGGCTCGCCATTTTCAGAAACTCCACCATGTCCGGCTGTTCGCGAAACGCATCGAGTTGCAACCGCGGGTTGTGCTGCTCGGCGTCGAACAGATAGGCGCTTTCGACCACCACCTTGCCCGCATCCAGACGATACACATAGCCCTCCACCGTCTGCCCTTTGAGGGCGCAGAAAATGGAGGCCAGCAGGGTAGACTTGCCCGACCCGTTTTCCCCGGTCAGCATGATGAGCGGATGCGAGAGATCCACAATCATGGGCATGTGAAAGTTGAGGACGGGGAAAATGGGGTGAGCCAGAATCTTCAGGTGCATCAGATGCCCAGTATATCGTGGCGGAGCTTGCTCCCGCCTCGCCACGATATACTGAGCGGGTAAATGAACTCCTTTAAGCCTTATCGACTGGCGTTTGCCGCGCTGGTCTTTTCCAGCGTCCTGTTCGGCCAACTGGACGAGAAGCTTCTGAAGGGAATGCAGTATCGGCTGATCGGGCCGTATCGCGGCGGTCGCGTGCTGGCCGTGGCGGGAGTGGCCGGCGATCCCCAGACCTACTACTTCGGCGCGGCGGCGGGCGGGGTGTGGAAGAGCGTGGATGGTGGGGCGCACTGGAGTCCGGTGTTCGATGGACAGCCTGTATCGTCGATTGGGAGCATCGCGGTGGCGCCATCGGATGCGAACGTGGTGTACGCCGGCACGGGCGAAGGCTGCCTGCGCGGCGACATCTCTTATGGCGACGGCGTGTATCGATCCAACGACGGCGGCAAGACCTGGAAAAACATGGGCCTGGGCGACACGCGGCACATCCCCCAGGTGATCGTGGATCCGCACAATCCCGACATCGTCCTGGTGGCGGCCATGGGCCACGCCTTCGCGCCCAGCCCGGAGCGCGGGGTATTCCGTTCGACCGACGGCGGCCGCAACTGGGCCAAGGTCCTCTACGTCGACGACCGCACCGGCGCCACCGACCTGGCGTTCGATCCCGCCAATCCGCGCGTGATTTTCGCCGCCATGTATCAATTCCAGCGCGAACCGTGGACCATGACTAGCGGCGGACCGGGCAGCGGTCTGTACCGCTCCACCGATGGCGGCGTCACCTGGAAGCGGCTCGCGGGGAACGGCCTGCCGGCGGGGGTGCTCGGGCGCATCGGCGTGTCGGTTTCGGGCGGGGATTCGAGCCGCGTCTACGCCCTGATTGAAGCCGAGAAAGGCGGGCTGTTCCGTTCCAGCGACGGCGGCGATAAATGGGAACTGGTCAACGAGGACGAGCGTTACCGCCAGCGCGCCTGGTATTTCAGCCACGTCTTCGCCGATCCGAAGAACGCCGACACGGTCTACACCCTCAACACGGGAATGTTCCGTTCCACCGATGGCGGCAAGACGTTCACCCTGCTTTCGGCGCCGCACGGCGATCACCATGGGTTGTGGATCGATCCCGCCAACGCGCTGCGCATGATCAACGGCGACGATGGCGGCGCCACCATTTCCATCGACGGCGGCAAGAACTGGACCCCGCAGCTCAACCAGCCGACCGCCCAGTTCTACCACGTGGCCACAGACAATCGCTTCCCGTACTACGTTTTCGGCGCGCAGCAGGACAACACTCCCGTGGCGACCGCCAGTTGGAGCGACAGCGGCCTGATCGGCCTGCGCAACTGGTATGAAGTGGCGGGTGCGGAGAGCGCCTTCATGGCGGCCGATCCGCGCGACGGCAACATTGTGTATTCCGCCGGCCAGGGTGTGGCCCGTTTCGATAAGAAGAACGAACAGGGAACCGACATCTCGCCCTGGCCGCTCAATTCATCCGGCCACGGAGGCGGCGATTTTCCGCACCGTTTCCAGTGGACCGAACCGATCCTGTTTTCTCCGCACGATCCGAACGTTCTCTACACCGCCGGCGAAGTGGTCTTCAAGACCACCAACCAGGGCAAGAGCTGGAGCGCGATCAGCCCCGACCTGACGCGCAACGACAAATCCAAACAGCAATCTTCGGGAGGGCCAATTACCAAGGACAACACCAGCGTCGAATACTATGACACCATCTTCGCGCTGGCCGAATCGCCGCTGGAAAAGGGGCTGCTGTGGGCGGGCAGCGACGACGGCTTGATCCACATCACGCGCAACGGCGGCGGTTCCTGGCGGAACGTCACCCCGCGCGAGATGCCGGAGTGGAGCATGGTCAGCCTGATCGATCCCTCGCCGCACGACGCCGGAACCGCGTACGTGGCGGTAGATCGCCACAAGCTCGCCGATTTCGCGGCGTACATTTACAAGACCGCCGATTACGGCCAGAGTTGGACGCGCATCTCGAACGGCATTCCGGCCGGCGATTACGTACACGCCGTGCGGGAAGATCCCAAACGCAGAGGGCTCTTGTATGCCGGGACCGAGATGGGCGTTTGGGTCTCCTTCGACGACGGCGCTCACTGGCAGCGGCTGAAGCTCAACCTGCCCAGCGCTCCGGTACACGACCTGGTGGTGAAGGACGACGACCTGGTGGTCGCCACCCACGGGCGGGCTTTCTGGATTTTGGACGACATCACGCCGCTGCGCAAGCTGGTGCCGGGCGATGCCGAAACCGATGCGAAGCTGGTTCCCCCGCGCGCGGCTTATCGCCTGCGCTTCCCCGATTCCGTGGATCGGCGCCAGCCCGCCGGCGAGAACCCTCCGCCGGGAGCGATCGTCTATTACTATCTGAAAGCGAAGCTCACCGAGGAAGTGAAGCTCGAAATACTCGACAGAGAAGGCAACTTAGTCAAGAGTTACTCCAGTATCAAGAAGACTGAAATCGCCGGTCCGGCCGAATGGCCCGACGTACAGCATCCGAGCGAGGTGTTGCCGGCCGAAGAAGGGCTGAACCGGTTCTATTGGAACCTGCGGTACGAAGGTCCTATCACGGTGCCCGGAGCTTTCTACGAAGCCGACATTCCGCCCAAGGGGCCCATGGCGCTGCCGGGAAATTACCAGGTGCGGCTCACCGTCGCCGGCAAGAGCCAGACGGCGCCGCTGGAGCTTCGCCTGGACCCGCGCATTCACGCGACGCCCGAGGAATTGCAAAAGCAGTTCGACCTGGAGCGCGACCTGTCCCGCCGGCTGACTTCCCTGCACCGCGCCGTGAACGAGATCCGCGATTTGCGCGCCCAGTTGAACGCGCTCGGCGCGCGCTACCGGAATGCCGCGGCCTGGCAACCCCTGAAGCCGCTGGCGGCGGAGCTGCTGAAGAAGATCGGCGAGGTGGAAGAAAACGTCATTCAGACCCACATGAAAAGCACTGAAGGCGACCTGCGCTATCCCACCATGATCGACGAGCAGCTTATCTCCTTGAGCTGGAGCGTCGATGCCACCGACGCCGCGCCCACCGATGGCCAGCAGCAGCTCTTCGCCGAGCTGAGCGGCAAGCTGCAGGAGCAGTTGAACCAGTGGGATAAGATTCTGAGCGTGGAGGTGACCGGTTTCACCCGCACCGCGGAGAGACAGAGAATCCCGGTGGTGGAAGTGAGTAACCAGAAGTAACCCGGCTGATGTTTCTATTCGATCTGTTCCGCTCGTTTCTGCCCCTGCACAATCCGCTGGGGTTCGGCGTCGGCGACTTTCTGCTGCTGGCGCTGGCGCTGTTGCTGGCGGTCTGCGCCATCGGCTTCATGCGGCTCCAGCCGCTGGTGCAGCGCCTGGGGTCGCATACGCGCTGGACGATGTTGTTCTTGGCCGCGCTTCCGGTGTTGCTGCGGCTGGCTCTGCTGCCGCGCTTCCCCGCCCCGGCGCCGGCCGGCGCGGACGATTTCGGCTACCTGCTGCTGGCCGATACGCTGCGCCACTTGCGCCTGGCCAACCCGGCGCATCCGCTCCATCGGTTCTTCGAAGCGGTGTTCGTGCTACAGGAACCGACCTACAGCGCCATTTTCCCGCCCGGCCAGGGGCTGGCGCTGGCTTTCGGCTGGACCATCCTGGGCCATCCGTGGGCGGGGGTGGTACTGCCGGTAGCGGCGTTCTGCGCGCTCTGCTTCTGGATGCTGCGGGGCTGGACCACGCCGGGTTGGGCGCTGGTAGGCGGCTTGCTGGCGGTAGCCGAATTCGGACCGCTGAACCAATGGATGAACCTGTATTGGGGCGGTGCGGTGGGCGCCGCGGCGGGCTGCCTGGTATCCGGCGCGCTGCCGCGAATGAAAGCGGCCGGCCGGCGGCGCGACGCGGCACTCCTCGGCGCGGGACTCGGCCTCGCCCTGCTCACGCGGCCGTTCGAGTTTCTGCTGCTGGGTCTTTGCGTCCTGGCGTATTCGGCGTGGCAATTGCGCGTCGGTTGGCGACGCTGGGCCGTCCCCTGCGCTGCGGCGTTCGCTCCCGCCGTGTTGCTGATGCTGGCGCAGAATTACGCCGTCACCGGAAGCTTCGCTACCATGCCGTACCAGCTCAGCCGCTACCAATACGGCGTCCCGGCCACGTTCACGTTTCAATCCGACCCCGTGCCGCACCGCGCGCTCACCGCGGAGCAGGCGCTCGATTACCGCGCGCAGTCGCTGATGCACGATGAAGCCGGCGCGACGACGCCGGCCGAACGGCTGGGCGAGCGCCTGCATTTCTATCGTTTCTTCTTCTACCCGGCGCTGCTGCTCGCGCTGCCAGCGTTTCTGTTTGCGCTGCGCGAATTCCGATTTGCCTGGGCCGCGGGCTGCATCATCGTCTTCGCACTCGGCACTGCCTTCTATCCTTATTTCTATCCGCACTATGTCGCCGCGCTCACCTGCTTGTTTGTGCTCGCCGCGGTGACCGCACTGGAGCGGCTCAGCCGATGGACCATTCGCGGCCACGCGGTAGGCGCCGAGGCCGCGCGTGTGGTAGCGTTCCTCTGCGCCGCACACTTCGTCTTTTGGTACGGTATGCATTGCGGCAGCCAACCGCTGCTGATGGCCGCGGGAAGGTACGACACCGCCGATTTCATCAACTACGGCGACCCCGAAGGCCGCATTCGCATCGCCTCGGAACTGGCCGGGCAGCCCGGCAAACACTTGGTGTTTGTCCGCTATAGCCGCGAGCACCAGTTCCACGAATGGATTCACAACGCCGCGGACATCGACGCCGCCGATGTGGTTTGGGCCGCCGATCTCGGCCCAGAGGAAGATCAAAAGCTGCGCGCCTATTACCCGTCACGCACCGTCTGGCTGTGCGAGCCGGACGCCAGGCCGCCGCTGTTGACGCCATACCGATAAGAACCGTGTCGCAGGCTGTCAAGCCTGCTGATGCCGGTGTTTCAGCACGACCAGGCAGACCCCCAGGAGACTCGGAATCTCGACGCTGCAGGCAGAGCGTCTGCGCCACGAAAGCCGGAGGTGGGTCCGCTCCACCGCCGAATCAGAATTCGTTGGCCCTGGGGGACGGCGCAACGTCCCGAGCCCAAGGCGCGGAGCTATGATGCAAGCCGGCGCTCATTCGCTCCATGCCGAGCTTGTCCAGGCGCAGCACGCCATTCAGCAGATCTTCGACCGAATAAGCCGCTTTGCTGACGCCCGAGCCGTGCCGCTGGGTGTTGGCGAAAATGTGGTAGATCTCGTGGGCGAGCACGCGTCCCAGCGCGCGGCCAAAGACCGCCGCGCGTTCCGGCGGGGGAAGGTGCAGCATGCCGGCCTCCAAGAAGTCGCGCAGCCGGTTGCAATCCACGTCGGTAAAATGCAGGATGGCGCCGTCGCTGATGTGGGTCCATCCCAACGGGCCCGGGTTTGGTGTGTGGGACACCAGACTACCGGTGTCACACCGTCCGAAGAACCGTGCCACCGCAATTTCCGTGGCTGGAGGAGCGTGGCCGGCATCGGCGGTGGAGCGCCAGTCGAACCGCAGTCCGGCGGGCCGCATGATGGCGAGCAGTTCCCGCTCCATGGCATCGGCGACAGCGACCGGCGGTGGTTCGGAAAACTGGGTATAGAGAGCGACTGAAATCGGGTCTGGCGATTGGGCCCAAACCTGCACGTGCGCCAGGATCAGAAACGATGCCGGCCCGGCAACGAGCAAGCCGAAGGATTTCATAAGTTCACGTCCGCAAGGAGCGGTCCGTGATCAGATCCGGGTGATCTTGCACCATGCGATTCGCCATATGGCAGGCGAAGCAGATGGGTTTAGACTCGGCCAGTATTTCGCGCAATCGATCGACGGGGATCTCGCTCCATTCCACGCTCATCTTATCGGCACTCAGCACCGCGGGTTGAGCGCCGGCGGCCAAAATCGCTCCGAACGGCCGGCCGCAGGAACAGCAGGATTTGCCGGCGTACCATTGGAGCACGATGTTCCGCACAAGGCAGTCGCCCGGACGGGATTCGATTTCCCGCAGGCACTCCTGCCCGCACCCGGCCTTCTCCGGCCAGCGGGTGCATTCCATCAGTTGTAGTTTGGGAGGATGCAGCAGGCCGCCGAGGGCGGCGCGGGAAGAATCCAGCCGTACTCCGGCGGGACGCTGGTTTTCCGGGCACGTCACCAGACGGCGTCCGCGGTACTTCCACCAGCCGTACAATCCACGCAGCACTGCTGCCAACAGGACCAGAGCGACAAGGACCCAGACCTGAAACGGCATAAACAACTCCGGAATCCCTTTAGCACGAACCGTGCCACAGGCGAAGCCTCTGCCGCCACGATCAGTGCTCCTGGTTTCAATGACATGCGCGTTACAGGGTGGTTACCCCTGAGGGTCTTGCCCCAGACCAGGCAACGAATTGGCTGTGATCAGCGTCTATTCCCACATGTCCGGGATGGTGAAAGGTGCGATCTGGCTGGTATCGGCGGCCTGTTTATTGGCCACGGCCGGCGAGTACGCCACCGCGAAGCACAAGCTCGACCTGATCGATTCCGACCTTCTTCGCCCCGGCGCGACGCTGCAATTGACCGTGGGCGAGCTAAACGCCTACGCGGCCGGCGAGGCCCCGGCGGGAGTCCGCGATACCCGTATCCGGTTTCCCGCGCCCGGCCAGGCGACCGGCAGCGCGACCGTCGATTTTCTCAAGTTACGGCGCGCGCAGGGAGCGCAGCCGGGCTGGCTGATGTCCAAGCTGCTCGAGGGCGAGCGGCCGGTGAGCGTCACGGCGCGGCTCCACTCTTCCGGCGGTTATGCGACAGTGGATGTCGACGAAGTGACCATTTCGGGCGTCAGCATCGACGGCCGCACCCTCGATTTCCTCATCAAGGACGTGCTGCTGCCGCTTTATCCGGCCGCTGCCGTGGGCCGCCCGTTCGAGCTGGGACACCGCATTCAAAGCGTCGACGTGACGCCCGCGGGAGTGACGGTGCGGATTAGGCGGTAGGGGTACGCCGGTTGCCTGTTTCAAGCGCTCACATGGAACCCGACACAGAGAGCGGGAGGACTGTCCCAAGGGGACATGTGTGGCGGAGGGCCTCCATTGCCACGGAGCGATTTTGGGGTGCAGATTTTATCGGGCGGCGGCGGTTTGGGGTTTGTTGAGGCAACATTGTTTGAATTTCTTGCCGCTACCGCAGGGACAGCGGTCGTTGCGGCCGGTTTTGGGGTCGGGGCGGCGATAGGGCTGTTGGAGAATTTGTGCATTTTTGTGCGCGAAATCGGGGTTTTGGGTGGCGGGCTCCTGGGCGGATTTTGGAAGGGCGGGGGTGGCGCAGCGCTCCTTCGCGGGAGAAGGCAAGGCGTGGCTGAGGATGAAGATGGCGGCGCGGAGGCGGGCGGAGGTGGAGGATTTCGGGTCTTGGAGGATCTGTTCGAGAGCCCCGAAGGCCAGCTCAGCGCGGGCGACGGCCTCTTCGTGCAGCATGTCGGCGCGGTCGTTTTGGGCGTCGCGGAGGGCCGCCTCAAAGGCCGGCGAGGTGTGGCGCCAATAGGCGATGGTGTTGCGGTGAACGCCGGCCTGGTCGGCGGCGGCATTGAGGTTGGCGCCGTTCAAGAGGGCGTCGACAACCTTGAGCTGAGGAGCGGCGAGGGCGGAATCGGGCATTGGAGCTACCTTTCGGCCACTACGATAGCTTGCGAGCGCGGGGGAAGCGGGTGTCCGGAGGGGACGGATTTGGCGGAAGTGGCCTGGAATGAAGGGGAAGGGAATATTTAGAAAACCCGTGACCGGCTTTTGGGTGGGGGTGGGTTTTCGGGGTCTCGCCCCGTTGTCGGGGGTTACTGCCGCTGCGATACGACGCGAAAAGGGACCGGCACCGAATGAGCGACCGCGTACGGTATTAGCGGTGCCGAAGGGGAACCCGGACTCACCACTCCTATCTGCGGCGGTAGACCTCCGAAGGGTTGCCACGTCACCGTCACGATGTAGTCCCCAGCTCGGTCCGGCAGGCGCCCCTCCCCGGAAAGCGTCAACCCCAGGATGGGCACAAGCTTCCCCTGGGGGTAGCCTTGCGTCCAGCCGTGACCGGAACAAATAGAGGTGCCAACTGCCTCAACTGCCCGTCCGTTTGACTCGCGAACAGCGACCGTCAATCGAGCGCTACATGGCAATTCCCCGCTCCAGATGTCGCCGATCGCAGAAAGGTTCTCCACCGCGAGCCGCGGCCAAGGGAAAATGACCTGACCCAGAGGGTGGGACAGACCCACAGACGATCGTTTTTCGTCGTCTGTCAGGCTGTTACCGCCTGGCGAGCAGCCGACAGACCACAAAAGACGATGGTCTGTCCCACCCTCTCTCCGGCGAAACCGGACTTACCCCAAATTCCACGACTTCAGGAGTTCGGAGACTCGTCTCGACGCGCTTTGGTTCGATTGGGAGACTCCCTTGTCGTGGCGCGATTCCGAGCCCTCAAACGCACGTCGCGGCTAACGGCGCCCCTGTTTCTCGCGTACGCCGCGCAACCGCCACGCGCCCGCGAGCCCCCGAGCCGCACCCAGCAGCGCCAGCGTGGACGGCTCGGGCGTCGCGGGGCCTTCCGAAGATGGAACGAAAGGCGTGGTGCTGACTTCCACGTCGGCATCGGTAATGTATAGATAATCGTCGGGCTCGCCGGTCTGAACGACTCGAACATACGAAGTATCGTCCCCTTGGAAGGAGACGGTGATCAGGGTTGGGCTCGCAACCGAGCCGGTGTACATCTGCGGCCCGTTGTGGAGCTCGATAATCGTAGCCGCTCTATTCGCGATCGTGCCGCGCCCCAGCGGTACGGCCGGTGCGCCGCCGCCCATGCCCCGCCGCCTCACGGCGTTTCCCGGCCGCGAGGAAAGCCGAGTTTTTCTCCCGATGGCGCCCGTTTTGCTTTTGCCTGGAACGGCGAGCGGCAAGACCGTTTCGATATCTACATAGGAAGCGTCTCCGGGAGCGGTTCGCCGGTCTGGTTCACCTCGTCCGGCCTGAATATGCATCCACGCTGGTCCCCGGACGGCAAGTGGATCGCCTGGTGGAGGGATGAGACCCGCCGACGCTGTCGATAGCGAGGACCCAATGGCGGTCAAAACGGTTTAACTTCTATTCGTTCCAGACCCGCCTGCAACGGAAGATCGCCCAACTCTCCGGCGATCTTAACCCGAATACTCCCGACTTCCACGTGTCTGGGGACTTTAAACAGATTGCGTTCGGCCGGCTGGACGCAGCCAATAGCGATATCGAAGTGTTCGCCTGGACCGGGAGGTAGGGGGCGCAGCCACGCTCCGGAATTTGTGGGGCAGTCCAACAGTTGGCAGCCGACAGTCGTGGCTCGGGTACACCTGATAGAATCAGTTTCGTTTATCCGTAAAGGACGGACAGGAACTACTCTGATGAGAACACTTCGGTATAGTTGGCTCGCTTTGGTCCTCGGATCCCTCTGGCAGGTGGCCGCGGCTTCGGGCACACCGCCGCAGGCCTGGAGCGCGGAATGGATCGCCTCCGCCGATGGCCCGGCGCGCGAGGATAACGTCAGCTACTTTCGAAAGTCGCTGCCGCTCGAAAAAGTTCCCGCGCAATTCCTGGTGGACGTCAGCGCGGACACGCGTTTCGAGCTTTACGTGAATGGCAGGCGCGTGGGCAACGGGCCGGCGCTGGGAGATTTGCACCACTGGCATTATGAGACTTTCGACCTGTCCGGGTACCTAAGTAGCGGGTCGAACCTGATCGCGGCGATGGTGTGGAACCACGGCACGATCTCCGCCTTGTCGCACATGAGCTCGCGGACGGCGTTTCTGCTGTCGGCGGAGGACGCGGCCAACGCCGCCGTCAATACCGGAGCGCGCTGGCAGGCGAGCCGCGAAATGGGGCGAGGCGTGGCGCCGTCCGGAGCGCGCGGCTATTATGCCGCCGGACCGCCGGAGTCGATGGATGGCAGGAAGATGGACTGGAACTGGGACAGCCCCGAGAGCGACCCGGGCCGCTGGACGGGAGCGCGATCTTTAGGGCGCGCGGCGGTTCGCGGAGTGCAGGATAGCGGCACTCCCTGGATGCTAGTCAGGGACCCGCTGCCGCCGATGAGCTATGCGCCGATTTCGGCCGGGCGAGTGGTCCGCGTCTCCGGCCTGGGGGCCACGGCGCCTGCTTCGCTCGAAGAGCCGCTGACGGCTCCGCCGCATAGCGAAGTCACCATCCTGGTCGATCGCGGCACTCTTACCACGGCTTATCCAACGCTTGAAACCAGTGGCGGCCGAGACGCTTCGATCGGCCTCACTTATGCGGAGGCGCTGTATGATGCGGACCACAAGAAAGGCAATCGCAATGAGACGGCGGACCGACACATCGAGGGCGTGCGCGACCAGATCGTTTCGGATGGAGGCAAACGGACCTATCGCACGCTCTGGTGGCGCACCTGGAGATATCTGCAGGTCGAAGTCAGGACCGGGGAGACGCCACTTACGATTGAGAAGCTTTCGGGCTTTTATACGGCCTATCCGTTCCAGGCAGTGGCGCACTTTGAGAGCGACGACGCCGAGCTCGCCAGGATATGGGAAACCGGATGGCGAACGGCGCAGTTATGCGCCCATGAAACCTACATGGATACGCCGTATTGGGAGCAACTGCAGTATATCGGCGATACCCGAATTCAAGCGCTCATTTCGTACGGTGTGGCTGGAGACGACCGGCTAGCCCGCCAGGCCTTGCAGGCGTTCCATAACTCGCTCATGCCGGATGGGCTCACGCAGAGCCGCTATCCGTCGTCGCTCACGCAGATCATCCCTCCGTTCTCGCTGCTCTGGGTGGGGATGCTGCACGATTACTGGCAGTATCGCGACGATCCGGCTTTCGTTAGTTCACTGGTACCCGGAACGCGCGGCGTTCTCGATTGGTTCGCGGCGCGGCAGCGGCCGGATGGCCTGCTGGGCCAGATCGAGTGGTGGCCGTTTGTCGATTGGAGCCCGCCGGATTTTGTCTCGGGCGTGCCTCCTCAGGATGCCGACGGCGGCTCGTCGGCTTTGACTCTCCAATTTATCGAAGCGCTGCGCAACGCCGCGGCGCTCGAAGACGAATTCGGAGAGAAAGACCGCGCGCGACAATATCGCGAACGGGAGCGCCGAGCGTCGGAAGCGCTGCTGCGGCTGAACTGGGATGAAGGAGCGGGGCTGCTCGCCGACACACCCGCCCGGAAACATTTCAGCCAGCAGGCCAATGCGCTGGCGGTGTGGCTCGACGTAATTGGTACCGCGCGGCAGCAGGCGGTGATGCGGAAAGTTCTGGCCGCGGGGAATGGAACGCCTATGTCGCCGGCGAGCTACTATTTCCGCTTCTATGTTGCCCGCGCCATGGTTCATGCCGGGTTAGGCGACTTATACATCCCGCAGCTCGAGCCCTGGCGCAACATGCTCCAGCTCGGTCTCTCCACATGGGCCGAGACACCGGAACCTACCCGCTCCGATTCGCACGCGTGGAGCGCCCATCCGACGTTCGATCTGATGACGATTGTGGCCGGCATCGGCCCCGGCGCGCCGGGATTCCGCACGGTCGCCATTACCCCTCACCTGGGTAAACTGCAGCACGCGGCGGCCTCCATGCCCACTCCGCACGGCGCGGTCGAAGTGTCCTATGACAGGCGGAACGGCAACTGGAGCGCGAGCATCAAGCTCCCCGAGAATGTTTCCGGCAAGCTGAGCTGGCGCGGGCGGATGCTGCCGTTGCATGCGGGGGCGCAGACGGTGGAACTCGGGCAGTAGCGGCGGGGGCGAGTGAGCCTTGCACTTTAGCAAAGCGCCGTCACCGGAGTGACGTCCCCGGGTTCCTCCCCCCGCAGATTTCCAGGGAACACGCGGGCTGTCCCCAGGTTTCCCCGCGTTTCCCCCCGGAAATATTGTAAAGCACCGTCTGTCCCGCGTTTCCGCGCTGGGCTGCCCGGCTGCGGGACGACCTCGTACTTCGCAAAGACAGCGTCTGCCTGCTGCACGACGCCACGGCCTTGTGCCGCATCGGCACAGGCCTCGGCGAATCCATCGCCTGCGCCGATTTCGTGGTCTTCTTCGGCCACGGCACGCAGGACGAATGGATCGCCGTTCCGGAGTTAGCTAGCGCCGCCCAGCCCGTAGCGGCGATCGCGGTAGTCGACAGCAAGACCATCGACGTTCTCGATGAACGAAAAGCCTGCGGCGCCTGCTGCTGGAGTTTGAAAGGGCTTGGCAAGACCTACATCGGCAAGTACAGAAACACGGAGTTCATCGGCTACGATCAGGAATTCGATTTCAGTTTTCGAAATGAAAAGTACTTCGGCGAAGTGGTGAATCAGTCGATCATCAGTTTCGTGAACGGCACCCCGGCGAAAACGGTCGCCCAGGATCTACAGGCCGAATGGCAAAGTCTGAAGGTTGACTTCAAGACCGGCAAACTCAAAAATCAGCAGGACGCCCCCGCCGCTTGGCTGGCGGCTGAACGCAACAGCCAGCGAGTGGGCAGTCTGCCATGAGGAGGAGCGATGGATCAGGTCAATGAAGTGGTCGAACTGGTAAAGGATGTGGAAGCCGCGCTGGCTATCGTCACTACCAGGGTCGCGACGGACATGAAACTCACCCTGGTGAAGGCGGAGGTCGAGATGGCTCTCACCAGTTCCAATGAAGTCAAAGGGGGAGTCAAAATCGGCTTCCTGGATGCCTCGACCAATTGGGCATGGGTGGACGGTCATACGCTTTCGCTGGAACTGACGCCGAAGGGTGGCACGGGATCGGCCGGAGCAAAAGAGACGGATGCGCTGGCTGCGGGAATCCTAGAATTGTTGACGCTGTACAAAGAAGTGCAGTCAATCCCCAATTCGGCCTTCGCGGTGGGGACGCTGAAATTGTCCGTCCAGTTTGAACGGACCACGGCCGGTACCCTGCAAGTCGTCGGCGGAGGCGGAAAGAGCTCGAAGTCCACCCAAAGAGTGAACCTCACGCTCCGTCCCAAATAGATTCGCGACCGACGTTCGCGGTCGACCGTAAATTCGCTGGCGAAAATCAAGCACTCATTGAAAAACCGGTGACGAAAAACCGGTGACAGGCTACGTGTTTCCCCATTTCTTGGCCGCCAGGCACAGTGTCGCTCAGCCGGAGCGTCGCTCTTGCCGCCCATCTTCCTGTATCTGTCGCCGGTCTGCCGGCCGGAACCGCCCTGTCTTCCAGTTCACGCCGTTGTCACAGAGCCGGGGCGGTCAGTGCGAATCTTTACCTTCCCGTCACGCGAGTGAAAACAATTTCGGCGCCCAATGTTGTTATGAGACCCATACGGCAACTGTCGAGCTTCGCTCCTCAGGTGGAGTGCCTCTGGAGAAATGCCGAGGCGACGGAAGGTTACACGTCGGCCGTTTCCCTGCATAGCCACACCCTGCACTCGCGCGAATCGTTGGACTTTCTGCCGCACGTGCTGGAGAAGATTCCGCCGATCCATGCCATCGTCAAACGGGCCAGCGACCGGCGCAAGGCGCGCTGCGGGCGGGCGGTGGATTTCAACCGCGCGTTCTGGCGGCCGCCGCTGCACGCACAGGCAGCCTACGAACTGGAGGCGGCGCAGATTCGCACCGTGCTGGGCTTGCGGCCGATGGTGTCCCTCACCGACCACGACGAGCTGGAGGCGTGCGCGGAACTGAACGCGCTGGGCATCGCGGCGCCCATCTCGGTGGAATGGACGGCGCCGTTCGGGGCCGCGGTATTCCACCTCGGGGTGCACAATCTGCCGGCGGAGGCGGCGCGGGGCTGGATGGCGGAAATGGCGCGTTACACGGCTGCCCCAAACGAGGAACTGCTGGGGCGCCTGCTGGCGGAGTTCGACCGGATGCCGGAGGTTCTGGTGGTGCTGAACCACCCCTACTGCACCGAGCAGCGGATCTCCCGCGCGCTGCAAGTCGAGGAGCTGACGCGATTCCTGGCGGCGCACGGTAGCCGCATGCACGCGCTGGAGCTGAACGGGTTGCAGCCGGCTTCCGACAATCGGGAGGTGGTACGGTTGTCGCGCGAAACGGGGATTCCGCCGATCTCCGGCGGCGACCGGCATTGCCTGGAACCAAACGCCAATCTGAACCTCACCAACGCCGGCAGCTTCGCCGAGTTCGTCGACGAGGTCCGAGTGCAAAAACTGAGCCGGGTGCTGTTCCTGCCGCAGTATCGGGAGCCGCTGGCGGCGCGGATTATCGAATTCATTTGGCACGCGGTGAAGAACCATCCCGACCTGCCCGGCCGCGAGCGGTATATGGACCGCATTTTTTACGATCACGAAACCCGCGGCGTGCAGCCGCTCTCGGCGATTTGGCCGGCAGGGGAGCCGGGCGCGCTGAACGCCCTGATTGCGGCGATCGGGTTTCTGGCCAATCCGGGCGTGCGGGCGACACTGCGGCGGGCCATCGGCAGGCAGGAACCGACCGAGGCATAACGACATGGCGACGGCTCGCGTGGCCCTGTTGGCCGATACCTACCACGAGGTGAATGGGGCCGCGCGCACGTGCCGCGAATGGCTGGGCTACGCGCGGCGGGAGGGGCTTCCGTTTCTGTGCGTGCGCTGGAGCAGCGCGGCGGGGGCGCGCGATGAGGGGTCGGTGCGAACGGTGGACCTGGTGCGCAGCTCCTGGGCGGTACCGGTGGATTCGGACCTGCGATTCGACCCCTGGCTGGCGCGCGTCATCGAACCGATTGAAGCGGAACTGGACCGCTTCCGTCCCGACGCGATTCATGTCACCAGCCCGGGCGACCTGGGCATTGTGGGCGCGATTCTGGCGGCTCGCCGCAAGACGCCACTGGCGGCATCGTGGCACACGAATCTGCACGAGTTTGCCGGCCGGCGGCTGGGCCGCTGCCTACGCTGGCTGCCGGGCGCGGCCGGCGAACGGTTGGGTTCCACGCTGGAGAGTTTCGTGATGGACCGCGTGTGCCGGTTCTTCTCGCGCGGCGAGCTGTTGTTCGCGCCCAATCCGGAGTTACGCGGCATATTGCGGAGGCGGACAGGCAGGCCGGTGTACCCGATGCGGCGCGGGGTGGATACGACTCTCTTCACACCGGCGCGCCGCGACCGCACGGATGGCGACGTGGTGGTGGGTTTCGTGGGCCGGCTGATGCCGGAAAAGAACGTGGCGCTGCTGACCCGCGTTGAAACAGGTTTGCGCGAAGCGGGCCTCGCCAAGGTGCGGTTTCAAATCACCGGCACGGGCAGCGAGCGGCCATGGCTGGAACGGAATCTGGACAACGCGGTTTTCACGGGAGTGCTGAGCGGGGTGGAGTTGGCGCGCGCTTATGCCAACCTGGACATCTTCGCGTTTCCCTCCAAGACCGATACCTTCGGGAACGTGGTGCAGGAAGCGCTGGCGTCGGGCGTGCCCGCGGTAGTGACGGACGCGGGCGGCCCGCGGTTTATCGTGCGCCACGGCGAAACGGGCTTCGTGGCGGCGGACGATGAAGAGTTTTGCGCCCGCGTGGTGGAGTTGGCGAGGCGGCAAGACTTGCGCCGGGAGATGGCCGCGGCGGCGCGCCGACAGATGGAATCGCTTTCCTGGGATGGGGTATTTGCGGAAGTATATCGGGGCTATGCGAGCTGGCTGGGAATGGCTTAAGGCCAACCAAAAAATCATCAGGCGGTTCCAGGGTCGCGCACGTACTTGTGCCGACGCTGGACGCAGCCTGTGCGAATGGGTGTCGACAGGAGTCTCGACACGGCACGCACGAGTGCGCGCGCCACGTTGGTTCCCAGGATTTGGCACGCTTAAGTGCCTGCTGGCGCTGGCGGCGTTGGCGGCGGCAGCGGCCGAGACACCGGAGCAACTGATTGAAGCGGGACACTGGAAGAGGGCGCGGGCGTTGGTGGAGGCCGGGCCGGGGTGCGTGGAGCGGAATCCGGCGGGCTGTTTCCTTTTATCGCAGATCCGCAACGCGTTTGGCGATCGCAAGACGCCGCTTCCGCTGGCGGAAAAAGCCGTGAGCCTGGACGGGCACGTGGCGCGCTTTCACCGGCAATTGGCGGAGGCGCTGGGCGTCGAGGCGCAATCGGCAAACCCGTTCCAGCAGCTCTTTCTGGCGCGGCGTTTCAAAAAGGAGATTCAGCTCGCGCTGGGGCTGGACGGGCGCGACCTGCAGGCGCAAGAAGACCTGATGGAGTTCTATCTGCTGGCACCGGGGATCGCGGGCGGCGACCGCGGCAGGGCCGAGGAGGTCGCCCGGGGCATCGCGCGCATCGACGCCTCGCGCGGATTTCTGGCCGAGGCCCGGCTGGCGGAATTGGACAAGCGCGCCGACCGTGAGGCGGCGATGCTGCGCCAGGCCGTGGACGCGGACAGGTCCAGCTACCGGGCACGGATCGCGCTGGCCCGGTTCTCGCTCGGAGCCGGTCACGAAGACGCCGACGAGGCCGCGCGGCAGGCTGGCGAGGCGGCCCGCATCGATCCCGGCCGGGTGGACGGGTACGCGGTTCTGGCCGAAGCGGACGCCATGCGGGCGGACGGGAGCGCGCTGGACGCTCTGATGGCGCGCGCAACCGAAAACGTGCCCGACGACCTGGCGCCGTATTGCCGGGCCGCAGCCAAGCTGCTGGCGGCGCGCAAGGATTTGGCGCGCGCCCGCCGCTATCTGGAAAAATATCTGAGCCAGGAGCCGGAGGGAAATCAACCTACGCTGGGGGAAGCCCATTGGAAGTTAGGCGACGTGCTGGAGAAACTGGGCGAGTTGCCGGGCGCGCGGACCGAGTGGCGCGAAGCCGTGCGGCTCGACCCGGAATCCGACGCTCGCGGCGAGCTGAAGCGGGCGGGGAACTGAGATCGCCGGCTGCTAGCGGAGTGTCCACGAAATAGGTGGGCAGGTGCGCAAAGGGAAGAGCCGGCCGCTCCTGGCTACTTCCGGCACAGGGCCGTCAGGAACCGTCCGTCCGAGGATGGGTATTCCCGCACGATTTCGAGGCCGCCCTGTTCCGACAGCAGCCAACGAAACGCTTCGGCCGTATAGGCGTATTGGAAATTCAACCCGATGCGTTCGCCGCGTTCGAGCGAAATCTCCTGGCTGGCGACGGTCGCCGACAGGTCCCGGCTGGCGCGGAAATGACGCGTGACCAGGTGCAGCCCGGCGTGGCGGGAATCGTTCTTCAAATTGAACCGGATTTCGCCGTCGGGCTCGCTGATACCGACTCCCGCCAGCAGGGCGAAGATGAACCGCCGCACGGCCGGATTGTCGCGCCGCGCCAGGGTCAATTCCGGATGAAACACCTCGCCGTCCACCAGCAGGCGGTCTCCCGGCTTCAGACACTGCGCCACCGAACGAATCTGCGCCAGCGGGTCGAACGACCCCATGGTATTGCCCGAGAACACGAACAGGCGAGGCGGGTCGGCGGCGTCGGCCGCATACACCAGGTGCATGGGGCTCGAAATGTCGGCTTTGATGCCGACCGTTTCGATGTCTTCGTCTTCGGCCCCGGCCGAGGCCATCTCCAGCATGCTCTGGCTGGCATCCACCGGATAGTAGAAACATTCCGCGCCGGTCTTCTTCAGCGCATCCATCAGCAGCCGGTCGCGCGCCCCGTCGCCGGCGCCGAAGCTGATCACCGGAAGCCTGGCAGGGAAAATCTCGGCCAGCAGAGGAGCCTCCGCCGCAATCTGGGTCCAGGTCTGCCACAGGCCGCCGTGCAGGTCGGTGTCGGAAGCCAGCGTTACCCATTCGGCGGCCGACCGCGGGAACCAGAAGAAGAACTTCTCCGGCAGATCGCGCGCCTCCATCGCCTCGGTAAACTCCTGGGTGATGTCGGCTTCCGTCAATACCACTTCGACTCTCATTTAGAACCCCATTACATGCATACCGGAATCCACGAAAATCACGTTGCCGGTTACGCCGCGGGCCAGATCGCTGGCCAGGAAGACCGCCGTATCGGCCACCTCCGCGGGGTCCGTGTTGCGCCGCAGGGGGGTTCTGTCGCCGGCTTCCAGAATGCTCGAAAAGCCCTTGATGGCGCGGGCCGAAGCCGTTTTCACCGGACCGGCCGAAATGGCATTCACGCGAATCCCGCGCTCCCCCAGTTCGCTGGCCAGGTACCGCACCGAAGCTTCCAGCGCCGCTTTGGCCACGCCCATCACGTTATAGTTCGGCACCACGCGCGTGGACCCCAGGTAGGTCAAAGTGCTGATCGATCCACCCGCGGTCATCACCGGCACCGCCGCCCGCGCCACGCCCACCAGCGAATACGCGCTCACGTTCTGCGCCAGCAGGAAACCTTCCCGGCTGGTTTCGGTGAAAGGCCGCTCCAGGTCCTCGCGGTTGGCGAACGCCAGGCTGTGAACTACGGCGTGAAGCGGGCGGCCCAGCGCCAACAGCGAAGCCGCCAGCGCCGCCATTTCCTCGTCTTTGGTGACGTCGCAGGGGATCAGGGCGGCGATGTCGAAATCCTGGGAAAGCTCGGAGATCGCCACCTTCTGCCGCTCCCCCAAATAAGTGAGCACCAGCGACGCGCCCTCCCGCGAAAACGCCTGGGCAATGGAGTAGGCCAGGCTCCAACGGTTGGCGATGCCGAGAATGAGGGCCAGTTTGCCCTCCAGTAGCTTGGACATGGACACTTTAGTGTAACCGAACGCTTGCGTTCAGGCTTCGCGGTGGCGCGAATCGCGAAGGTGGCGGGCTAAGCGCGGCCAGGTTGCCTCACTCTCTGCCTCTCAGGATCGCGGCCATGACACGCGGGCTGCGGCGTCCGTGCATCACTGCGACAACCCACAGAGGTTTCTCCTCCGGCGCATACGCAATCAGGTAATCGCGCGCGCGAGTGAATCGCAGCGGCCGGGAGGTGAGGTCCGGCCGCCGATGGCCCTCGTGGGGAAACCGCACCAGCGCACGGATAGCTTCACGCAACTCTTCACGGACGCGGCGAGCGGCGGCCGGATTGTCCGCCACAATGTATTCCCAGATCTCCCGGATGTCCCGGGCGGCTAACGGATGAAGACCAAAGCCCCGTTCGCTCATCCAAGCGAGCGCTGCCGGAGCAGTTCTTCTTCGCCCAGGCTATCAAAAAACGCTTCCCCGTCAATCGGCTTTACCTTGTCACTCTTAAGATCGTCGTAGCGGCTATCGAGCATCCCACGTATTTGCGCCAATTCGTCAAAATAGCCAGCCATGGCATCCTCGACCAACTCATCCGCAAGGCGTCCGGTTTCGGCCACCCACTGGTCTAACTTCGCCCTGAGGTCGGGATTGTTGAGATGTACTTCCATGTCCTTAGCCTAGAAGGCGGGAGTGGCGGGTGTCAATCGGCGCTCGCTTCGCCCTACGTCCCCAGCACTTCGAAGCTCACGCCGTCCACCCAGACCCGCCCGCGGCCTACCGACATCACACCTATATTAATGAAGCGGGCGTCGGGCGCCACCGGGCCGGTGATCTCGACGTGGGTCCATTGGCTCGAGCGGATGGGGCGGTCGTCCATATTGTCGAAAAAGCCCTGCTGGCGGTTCTCGCGGTCCACGCTCAGCCACATCTGGGCGCGATCCTCGGGGTCGGCCGATTCCAGCCGGAGCCAAGCGCCCAGACGAACCGTTTTTCCACGATAGGCCGCCGCGCTGAAGCTCTGCGACAGAGTGCTGAACGGCCGGGGAGCGTTGGACGGCACCAGCACCACCGCGCACCCCACCGAATCCCGGCAGCCGGCGCGGCTGAGCGCGGCCAGATAATCGGCGTCGCGCGGCAGCGCCGGAACGAACCAGCCGGGTGGCACCTTGCCGGGCTGGCCTTCAGCGAAATTGAGATTGCGCGGGCCGGAAATGGCGTCCTCCGGCTCGGCGATCTGACGGCGCGCTTCGGCCGCCTCTTCGGTCTGGTCGGAATAATCCCGCAGCAGGCGGCGATACTGCGCTTCCGCCTGCGCGCGCAGCCCGAGTTTCTCCAGGCAATGCGCCAGCCCCAATACGGCGCGAGCCGCCATCTCGCGCGAAACGCCGGTCTCGGCGGCAAGCGCCCGGTATTCCTCGCCGGCGCCCTTCAGATCGCCGACTACGGCCTCGCGGTACCGCGCCGCCTCCATCCGGCGTTCCGGTTGCCCGTCCGGCGCAAGCTGAGCCGCGAACGCAACCGCCAACAAAGCGGCGGCAATCACTCCGGCTGTGGGGCAGACCATCGTTCTTCGTGGTCTGCCCTGATCTGTGTTCTCGAGCGCCGCCTCTGACGAGGCTTGGGACCGCTCCCTTAGAAGCTGTGAAAAAATCACAAGTCGCAGGCGGAACCGCCTGCGCCACCAAAGCAACTGCATCGTTTTCAATGGTGGGGCAGGCGGTTCCGCCTGCCCAGCGCATACGGTCGCGGCTCTGGCTTCAACCTTCCTACCCATCGAACCTATACCCCAACCCGCGCAAATTCCGCAGGTAAATCGGATTGGCCGGATCGGGCTCGATCTTCCGCCGCAGGTTGGCGATATGGTTATCCACGATCCTGTCGCTGGCATACGTATCCGGGCCCCAGGCTCCGGCCAGCAGGCGGTCGCGGCTCATCACCCGGCCGCGCGCGCGCACGAACAGCGCCAACAGTTTGAACTCGATGGGGGTGAGATCCAAAGCCTGGCCGTTGCGCCGCAGCTCGCCGCGTTCGAAGTCCACCTCCACTTCGCCGAAGCGGTAGGTTTCGACGGCCGGCTCCGCGGAAGCGCGCCGCAACAGGGCCTTGATGCGAGCCCGCAGCTCGCGCGTGCCGAAGGGCTTGGTGACGTAATCGTCGGCGCCCAGTTCGAAGCCCAATACTTTTTCGGCTTCCTGGGTCCTGGCGGTCAGCATCAGGATGGGGGTGCGCAAGCCGGCGCGGCGCAGCTCGCGGCAGACCTCGAAACCGTCCTTGCCGGGCAGCATGACGTCCAGCAGGATCAGGTCGAAAGCCGTCTGGCGGGCGAGGCGGGCGGCCTCGGCGCCATCGCCCAGCACCTCCACCTCATAGCCCTCCATCTTGAGGTCGTCCTCCAGCCCCAGGGCAATTCCCGGTTCGTCCTCCACCACCAGAATGCGCGTCATATTCTTCTCATACCCGCTCCATCGCCGGCAGCAGCACGGTGAAGGTGCTGCCCTGCCCCACCTGGCTGGCCACGCGGATGGCGCCGCCGTGCGCCGCCACGATGTGCCGCACCATCGCCAGTCCCACGCCGGAACCCTTCACGTTGCCCTCCGCCGCGGCGCTGCCGCGCACGAACTTGCGAAAAATCGCCCTACGTTCCCTGGGCTGAATGCCGACCCCTTTATCGCGCACGCGAATGGCCACGAATTCCCGTTGCCGTCCCCACTCCACCCATACGGTCGGGCATGCGGGCGAATATTTGATGGCGTTGTCGACCAGGTTGCGCAGCACCACCGACATGGCTTCCGGGTCGGCCTCGATGGTGCAGCCGTCCCCCCCGCCCACAAGCTCGATGTGCCGCCCCTGCCCGGCGATCTGCGGCTCGAATTCAGCCACCACGCGCTCCACCAGGGTCGCGGCCTCGAGCTCTTCGAAGTGATATTGCCGCGCGCCCGCTTCCATGCGCCCGAAGTTCAACAGCGCTTCCACCAGCCGCTGCAGCCGCCCCGTCTCGCGCACCAGGGTTTCGTAGTAAACCTGGCGCCGGTCTTCGTTGGGCACCCGGCCCAGCGCCAGAATTTCGGCGAGTTGGCGCATGGAAGTGAGCGGCGAGCGAAACTCGTGCGAGACCGCCGAAACAAAATCGGACTGCATGCGGGAAACTTCCATCTCCCGCCGGATGGCGCGGCCGATGAAATACGTGCCGCTGATCAGGAACAGGACCATGATGCCCATTCCGGCCACCAGAAACCGCTGGCGCGCCGATACCCCCGCGTCGCCCGCCGTCAGGGTGCCGCCGACGTACAGGGTCCAGGGCAACTGGCCCTCGGCCGCCGGACGAACCGCCGGATGCCGCCCGGTTGGCGCGCGCCCGGCCACCACCCGGCCTTCGTTATCGGCCGCCTCCCATTCCACCGCTTCGCGCGAGAGCACCGGCCGCAGAATCGCCTCCGGACGCACCAGCCACAAGGCACGCCGTTCCGGGGCGCCGCGCCACACCGCGAACCACGGGCGCCCGTCCACCCATAAGGTGGTTTGGCCGCGTGCCGCCGGCGGCCGGTTGCGCGGATCCCAAAGCTGCATGGCCGCCTCGGTTAGAGCGACCGCCTCGGGCGAAGGCGAAACCTCGCGGCCGGCCGCGCGCGCCGCGGCGTCCCAATAAAACTCGAACTGGCCGCGGGTGAGTTGCCATCGCGCGGCGCGCAAGTCGGCCAGCAAAGCGTTGCCCTCGTTACGCCGGCCCGGAAGCTCGGCCAGCGCCAGCCGCGCCGCCAGGTCGGCGGGCGCTCCCGCCACCTTGGCCGAAGGGATAGCCTCCAGTTGCCGGTAGGCTTCTTCGGCGCCCATCGCTTGCCCGGCATTGCGCGCCACGCGCGCCAGCCGCATCAGCGCCCCGGCCCGCACGGCCGGGTCGGTGGAACCCGCCAGGCGCGTATACCAGGCCGCCGCCAGCTCCGGTTTGGGTTGCGGATACTCCAGCCGCTCGCCTTCCGCGAACGCCTCCTCGGGAGCTTCCGGCAGCGGCGACGGGAGCGGCTGATAGAGCAGCCTCCCGCCCGGCGAGGACTCCAGCAGATCTCCGGCGAGCAGCAGGAACACGCCGTCTTCCGGCTTCACCTCCGGCATGGGGAACGCTAGCCACGTGCCCAGCCGGTCGCCGGTTTCCGCCAGCGACCCGCGCAGCGTCGCCGCAATCCGGTCGGCGCTCTGTTCCAGGTGCTCGCGGGCGTGCTGCGCCTCCACCAGCCGTTCCTGGTCGAGCAGCCGCCACCCGAACCAGGCCAGCGTCGAGATCGAGGCCAGCGTCAATAAGAACAGGCCAACCAGCAAGCTGCGCGGCGGCCGCAGCCACTCGTCGAGCAGCGTCATTCTACCCCGATTGTACTCTCAGGCTGTCGGTGGCGCAGGCTGTCAAGCTTGAAGCGCCGCGATTCTTCGGGGCGTTTGGGACCCACGAACCGACTGCGCCCGACGCGCGCAGCGGCGGGCCAGGGGCACTCGAACCCGCTGGCACGGCGCAAACCTGGTGTTGGGATCTCGGAGCGGACATAACACCGGATTATCGGAAGTTGATGTTCGGTTGCGCAAAATCGCGGCACGAGAATTGCTACCCTGTTTCAATGAAAACCGATCTCTACACCAAAGCCGTTCTCACCGTGATCATGCTCGCGCTGGTGATGATTGCCTGCAACCAGTACGTTCACCCGGCCGCGACCGCCGAAGCCCAAGGGGCTTTCGCCGGGGTCCAACTCGGACCAGGTCTCACCTTCTTCGACACGCGAAGCGGCGAAATATGGGTCTATAGCCAGTACCCGGGTGTTGCAGGGGAGCAAGGTCCAGTCCACTCTAAACTGCGGCTCACCAAGCTCGGTCAGCCGCTTCTCGACGAATTCGAAGCGAAGTAAAGAGCTCACTAGGTTTTAGAACATTTCCAACGCTTCCCGTTGATGCGCACGATAAAGGACGTAGTGCCCGCCACGGAGCTCTGAATGTGCTCCGCGTCGGGACTTATGCGTGCGGGCACTACCGATGGGACCGGCGGACCGGGACAGCCTGATGTGTCCCAGAGAGTGGATCTGTCGTTTCAGATCCCGCGAGGCCGCCTGTCCGACGAGGAAAGTTTAGCGCGCCTCTTGAGGGATCGTCATGAAATAACCACGCCAAATCCCGTAGCTCGACGTGGCGCAAATGGCGGGGCGGTTTCGTGGCGCAGACGCTCCGCCTGCAGCGCCGAGATTCGTCTCGGCGCTTCCTCGATCGGAGTGAGAACCCGGCTTTCGGTAACCCGCTCGGCCGGCGCAGGATCGCCATTGGTCGAACGTACCAAACTGGCGAGGAAGCGCCGAGACGAATCTCGGCGCCGCAGCCAAAAGTGGCCGCGCCACGCCGGAATTGGCATGGTTATTTCCTGACAGGCACTTATTGGCGAATGCGCCGGTTCAGGAAGGCCGGTATGTCGCGCGAGCCTTGGGTCACGGCCACGATCTCGACAGGCCGGCGTTCGGCACGGTAAATGATGAGATAAGCGCCGACGGCCAGAACAGAACCGGATAGACGGTAAGGTCTTCGCGCCGGTGGCCCATGCCCGGTGTTTGCCCAAGGGCCGCAAATGCATCGAACAGCTTTCCGATCCAGCGATCGGCGGCGTCGATATTATCCGCGGCGATGTATTCCCAAATCTCGTCGAGATCGAACTCGACAGCCTTGCCGAGGATGTAGCCGCTCACACTCGGGGCTTCCGGCGCTGCTCGGATTTGCGCTGCAATCGGGAGCGGGCCGCGATCGGGTCAACCACTTCACCGCGGTCAAGGGCGGCAAGACGCCGGCCAAGTTCCCCGT
Source organism: Bryobacterales bacterium (assembly GCA_003164035.1). Classification (GTDB taxonomy): domain Bacteria; phylum Acidobacteriota; class Terriglobia; order Bryobacterales; family Bryobacteraceae; genus JBEKYD01. Next base: position 61,777 of record PLRS01000036.1, read on the forward strand.
TGAATTCCGCCAGTTGGACGGCGCGGGCGGAGTCGTGCTCCTCCAAAAGCCGCAGGGCTTCCCGGACGACCTCGCTTGCCGAGTTGTAGCGGCCGGACTCCACTTTGGTGGCTACGAATTTTTCCAGTTCAGGCGTGAGAGAGACGTTCATAATGCCGAACTCCGCGTGGCTGTCACCTTGAGGATAGGCTGCATAGCGAAGATTGTCAATGTCTGTTATTGACCGTCGTGACTTGTTCAGCCCGTGAATTTGTCCGACAAATCCGTCACCATGGCGCTGCCGCGAAAAGAACACCGGCCCGTCGCCCGGCACCCGATTCCTATAGAATGAAGACATTGTGAGTGCCCAAAGCGTTCCGAAACTGCTTTCCGTGGAGGAGTACGAACGAACGCCCGATCCTCCTGGTGGACGGTACGAACTGCATCATGGAGAGTTGGTGTTTGTGACCTGGCCTGTCCGGCAGCATAAGGATGCCCGTGCCCTCCATCGAAGGCTCGATTCCCCTCGATCGGCTATTTACGGCCTTCTAACCGGCTGGCGCCGCGCCGGTACTCCTCCGGAAGATGGCGCCAGAGGTCGCGGGCATCGTGAGGGGGCGCCGACTGGGACTGGGGGCGGGTTGGTCGCGGTAGGGACGGCCATTGCCGACCGCCCCCCGCACAGATCCGTACGAGCGCTGCTAGCGCATACGGCTCCTACCTTCCTTGGATGTGTGGCGTCGAAGCGGACATCCGGTCCCCTTTTACACTCAATACCGCGCTCACGCGCTTCCGATCAAAACGACATCCCCTGGGTCCGCACCTTGCACTGCCTTCAAGGGGATGGAACGGTCGAAGGTGGCGAGCCGGCCGTGATTCCGAACAGCCAGACCAAGCAAATATGCATCCGTGATTTTCCGATGCCCGCCGATCGTCGACAGCCGAAAAAGCGTGTCGTCCGTCGGAGAAACCGAGTCCGGCCAGAAATGGTGGTCCGCCGTGGCGCAAAGGCTTCGCAGGCGGCTGGCCACTTCGGCGGGTGTCGCTTCCACCGTCCGATAGGCAGGGTTGCTCAGAATGCGAATGCAGCCATTCGCGGTGATCGGGCAGGTTGCCCAACCGTGTTTTCGGTTCCGGCCGAACCAGCGGTGCGCGTCCTCGTGGTTGATGTGGGCAGGATCGAACAAAGCCACCAGCACGTTCACGTCAAGAAGGGCAATGCTCATGCCTCAGTCCCGCAACTCGTTTACTATTCGGAGATCGGGCTTCGGGGCGCCGGCCTTCGGCACAAAGAGCAAAACGCCATTGCGCACCTTCTGCGGTGCTCTGGCGGCGAGGGACTGCCGGGCCAGCGCGGAGATGAGCTGCCCGAGCGTCACCCCTTGTTCTTGAGCCAATTGCCGTGCGCTCGCGAGGAGGTCGTCGTCAAGCTCTAAGGTGGTTCGCATAGCGTCAGAATACCACATCACACATCAGCTATGGTGATGCGTGATGCGCCCTATCCCCTATTTCAGCCTTTGCGCTTTGTCGAAATCGTCCTTGAGCTGCTGGGTGATCTTGTCGGCCACATCCGAGCTGGCGCCGCGAAACTTGGCACCCATGCTTTCCTGGGTGGTGGACCAGATCACGTCGCCATCTTTATTCACCAGGCGGACGGCGGCGATGGCCTCGTGGCGGCGCTCGACGGAGTGTTCGGATTCGTTATCGCCGATGCCGATGCCGGCGGCGTTGCTCACGTGCGAGCCGTAGCCGCCGCGGGTGCCGCTCAGGTTAGCGTGGGCGTTGATGCCGTCGGCGCTCTGGTGGGTTTCGGAAAACACCAGGTCTTCGGCCGCCCCGCGCAGGATGGCGTCGGCTTTGTCCTCCTTTTCGGTCACGATGAATAGCCGGGTCCCGGCCATGCTGCTGATGAGGATGTCGCGCATCTGCGCGGCGGTTTCGCCCCCCGTGAGGCGGTCCACGTAGACGCGGCGCAAGGTGAGCAACTGGCGCAGATTGGCGGCTTCCAGGGGCGACGGCGCGGGGGGATCGGCGGCGCTCGCCACCCACCCGATTGCCAACAGGATAACCAGGGCGGGCTTCATCCCCTGCCTGCCTTGCGCGCTTCGTCGTCCTGGTATTCCACGCGTCGGCCGGTGCGCGCTTCCAGACCGATGAGGAGGCCGCGAATGTCGCCCTTTTCCACCCGGAAAACCAGCGCCTGCTGCCGGCCGTCGGCATCCACAAACCCCAACGTGACGAAGTGCTTATGGTTCTTGCTCAACAGGAACACCGGGGAAAACACGACGGCCTCGATGTAGCGGCGGCTCACGCTCTGGCCGTACTCCACGGTATTGATCTTGATGTATGGGATGCGGAGCTGGTCCTTATTGAAGCGAAGGGCCAGGGTATCCGCGCCGGTAAGGTCGATGCGTACGCGACCCTTCGTCGGAACGCCGGACTCGGTTCCGCCGATCACCTGTGCCCGCGCCCCCGGATCGCCCGCCGGGGCCGCAAGCGAAAACAGAATGCCGATTACCGGCAGCCAACCCAATTTCGCCATGCGAGAAAATAGTGGAGGCGGATGGGCGGAGTTCTCAGAAAAGCTTGCTTTCAGGCGCCGCTTATGGGAACGCGTGTCCCCCTGTTATCGTGAATCTATGTCCAGAATGCTCGATGAAATCCGGCAGCAGCCGGAGGCGCTGGCCCGAACGCTGGCGGGGGAAGTGCGCCATGCCGGGCGTTTTCGCAAGCTGTTGGAGCGAAACCGGCCGCGGTTGGTGGTGCTGGTGGCAAGGGGAACGTCCGACAACGCCGCCCAGTTCGGCCGCTACTTATTGGAAATCACCACCGGGATTCCAGTTTCGCTGGCCGCGCCCTCGATCGCAACCTTATATGACGCCCCGATCGATTACCGCGACACGCTGGTGGTGGGAATCTCGCAATCCGGCGAATCCACCGACACCAACCTGGTGCTGGAACGGGCACGCGCCGCCGGAGCGCTGACGCTGGGAATCACCAACGAGCGCTCCAGTTCGCTGGCCCGCCTGGCCGAGCACGTCTTCCTGGTGCGCGCCGGCCGCGAGCGAAGCGTGGCCGCAACCAAGACCTATACCGGCCAGATCCTGGTCCTCTACCTGCTGGCGTATGCCTTGGGCGGGAAGGTACGGCTGGCCGACCTGGAGCGGATTCCGCAACTGGCGGCGGATTCGCTTGGCCTGGAGGCCGAGATCGGCGCGCTCGCGGAGCGCTACCGGTACATGCGCTCGGCGGTGGTGGTGGGCCGCGGCCTGAATTATGCCAATGCCTTCGAGTTCGCGTTGAAGCTGATGGAGACCTGCTACGTGGTGGCGGAGCGGTTTTCCTCGGCCGATTTTCTGCACGGCCCGATCGCGCTGGTAGAGCCGAGTTTCCCGGTGTTCGCCTTTGCTCCCATGGGCGTCACGTGGCCTTCGATCGGCGACACCCTGCGCAAGCTGAAAGGGTTGAAAGCCGAAATCGTGGCCATCGCCGACCCGGCCAACCGCGAAGTGGACGCCATGGCCACGCGCGTGATCCGCCTCCCGCGCCCGATTCCGGAGGTACTCACTCCCATCCCCTATATCGTCCCGGCGCAGATCTTCGCCGCCTGCCTGGCCGCGCAAAAAGGCTACGACCCGGACCACCCGCGCACGCTGCACAAAGTGACGCTGACGCTGTGAGGGCGACGATCCCGAGCGGGTGCTTAACCGATCTGGGGATTTCGCACTTTCCACCGGCAACCGCTCCCTCACGGTCGCGGCTCGGTTACGGGCGCTGCGTGTTTTCAATCACTTACCGAGCCGCGACCGTCAGGGAGCGGTAAGCACCCGTCCCGAGCGCGGCGTTCGTGGCAGCGATGCATACTATACATCATGAAGCGCACGCGGCTTTACCTTGACGAGGACCTCTGGGACACGCTCCGGGCGCGGGCGCGGCGCGAACAAACCACTATTTCCGAATTGGTTCGCACGGCTGTCCGTGAACGCTATATCGGCAACCACGGCCAGCGGATGAAAGCCATGCAAGCGTTTGTGGGAATCCGCAAACAAGATTCCGAATCGCCGGACGCCGCGGAAATGGTGCGCAGCCTCCGGCAAGGGAATCGGCTCGACCGGCTTACCGCCAGATGAGCGTCCTGGTCGATCCCGATATTCTCATTGAGGTGTCTCGCGGGAGGAACACGGATCTCGTCTCGCGATGGATCGAGTTGGGCCGCTCCGACGAAGTCAGAACCGTACTCTTCGGCGGTAGAATGGGCCTATGCGGAATGAGTCCACAGCGATTGTGGAGCGGGACGGGCCGTGGTTCATCGCATACTGTGCCGAAGTTCCGGGCGCGAACGGCCAAGGCAAATCGCGTCAAGAGTGCCTGGCGAACCTTCGCGAAGCCACGCTTTGGGAGAACCTTCAGACTGGTCATGCGGAGGCAGTTCCGCCACTCAGAGATTGCAGACCTCCTCGCTAAGAGGATCTGTCGCAAACTCTCAATCCCCGATCCGCCGGGTTAGATCGGGAAGCGGGGCAGGGCCGGACCCAACCGCCCGCCGGCCCTTGCTACACTATTAAGCACAACCCCGTTTTCGGAAATCCGTGGAAAGTGAATCGACCCAGTTGTCACCGAAGCCACACAGTGTAATTGCCATTTATCCGGGGTCGTTCGATCCCATTACGAACGGCCATCTCGACCTGATCCGGCGGGGCGCCCGGCTCTTCGACAAGCTGGTGGTTTCGGTTCTCCGCAACCACGACAAGACGCCGCTGTTTTCGCTCGACGAGCGGATTGAAATGCTGCGGGAAGTGGTGCAGGGATACCCCAACGTGGAAGTGGGTTCCTTTACCGGGCTGCTGGTGGATCATGCCGCCGCCTGCTCGGCCACGGTCGTGCTTCGCGGAATCCGCGCCATTTCCGACTACGAATACGAGTTGCAAATGGCGCACATGAATCATCGGCTGCAGCCGGGCATCGAAACCGTGTTTTTGATGTCGCACGAAGAGAACTCGTTCATCAGCTCGCGCCTGGTGAAGGAGGTTTTCGGACTGGGCGGGAACATCTCCGGGTTGGTGCCGCCTTCGGTGGAAGCGCGGCTGCATCGCAGGTTGTCGGAATATCAAAACGTGGAGGTCGGGTAACCCAACATGCAGGCGACGGCCAACGGAATTGCCCAACGGATTTCGCTGATCAGCGAATCGTCGACGATGAAAGTGGCGGCCGCAGCCACCCGGCTTCGGGCCGAGGGCGCGGATGTGGTCGATTTCGGCGCGGGCGAGCCCGACTTCCCGACGCCCGACAACATCAAGCAGGCGGGCATTCGCGCCATCGACCAGAATTTCACCAAGTACACCGCGGCGGGCGGCACGGCGGAACTGAAAAAGGCCGCTTGCCAGCGCCACAAACTGGATTTCGGCACCGACTACAAGCCCAACGAATGCCTGATCACGGTGGGCGGCAAACACGCCATTTTCAATCTGACGCAGGCGTTGGTCAACCCCGGCGACGAAGTCGTCATTCCGGTTCCCTATTGGGTGACCTACCGCGACGTGGTGAGTTTCGCCGGCGGCAAATGCGTATTCGTGGATACCGACGAGGGCAACGGCTTCGCCCTGACGGCGGCGATGATCGAGCCGCATTTGAACCCACGCACCAAGCTGGTGCTGGTCAATTCGCCCTCGAACCCCAGCGGCGCCGTGCTGGAGCGCGAAGAATTCGAAAAGATCTTCCATTTGACGCGGCAACGCGGCATTTACCTGGTGACCGACGAGTGCTACGGCCGGTTCCTGTACCGGGGCGAGCCGTTCTCGATCGCCTCCATGGCGGGCGCGAAGGAGACCGTGCTGGTAGCCGGATCGCTTTCCAAGACCTACGCCATGACCGGATGGCGGATCGGTTTCGTGCTGGCGCCCGAGCCCATCGTGACTGCCATGGGCAAGCTGCAAAGCCACTCGACTTCGAATCCGACTTCGATTGCGCAGAAGGCCGCGGTGGAAGCGCTTCTCGGGCCGCAGGAATCGGTCGGCGTCATGCTGGCCGAGTACCGGAAACGCCGCGATTTCGTGGTCGAGCGACTGCGCGCCATCCCCGGCGTGGAATGCTCTGAACCGCACGGGGCGTTCTATGCGTACCCGAACGTGGGCGTGGCGATCGGGCGAAACGGTATCGCCGATACGCTGGCGTTTTCGGAACGCTTGCTGGCGGAAGCGCACGTGGCCGTGGTGCCTGGAGAGGCGTTTGGCACGGATCGCCACGTTCGCATCTCCTACGCGGCGTCGATGGCGGAGCTCGCGCGCGGCCTGGACCGGATGCATCGATTCATCGTGGAGCACTCCTGAGGATGCCGGCTGCGATTCGCCTGAAACCATCCCTGCGGGGGAAGGTGTGGGGGAAAACGCACCTGTCGCCGTGGTTCCCGGACGCGACAGAGCCCATCGGCGAAGCGTGGTACCTGGCGGAGCGGGAGCTGCCGCTGCTGGTGAAGCTGATTTTCACTTCCGAGCGGTTGTCCATTCAGGTGCATCCCGACGACGGCGAAGACGGGCCGCGCGGGAAGACCGAAATGTGGCACATTCTGGAAGCCGAGCCCGGCGCCACCATTGCGATGGGTTTCCGCCGGCCGGTCACTAGAACGGAGCTGGCCGAGGCTACCCGTAGCGGCGAAATCGAGCGCCTGGTGAACTGGCTGCCCGTTCACCCCGGCGAAACCTACTTCACCCCCGCGCACACGGTACACGCTATCGGCGCCGGCATCGTGCTGTGCGAAATCCAGCAGAATTCCGACGTCACGTACCGCCTGTGGGACTACGGACGCCCCCGCCCGCTGCACGTGGAGCAGGCTTTGCCGATCACGGACCTGGGCGTGCATCCGGGGGCGGTGAAGCCGGTGCCGCTTGGCGGCGGACATGAAGAGCTGGTTCGAGCGAAGCACTTCGTTACCGAGTTGGTTCACGCGGCTCCGGGAGCCAGTGAAACGCCGGAGCGGCGCGCCTGCCAGTTGTGGATAGCGATCGAGGGCGAGGGAACCATCGGCGCCGAAACTTATCGTCAGGGCGAAGTGTGGCTGCTGCCCGAAGAGGGCAGACAGCCCGAGATCCGCGCCGCTAGCGCCAGCCGCTTTCTGCGGAGTTGGGCTCCGGCGGAGGGCCATTGAGGGACGGGCCGCCGAAAGGCGGCGGCAGGCGAAAGCGCCTGATCCGCGGAAGCAGCCGAGTTGCAGGGCAGACCACGAAAAACGATGGTCTGCCCCACCGCTTTGCTACTTGGCCGCGGCGATGGAGGTGACCTGGATCGTCTTTCCGCTTGGATCCAGGGTACCCTTTACGGTGACTTTCTTGGCGGCGAATGGTGCCGCGCCTTTCTGGTCGCTCAGAACATAGACCGTCTTGCCGTCCCAGAGCGCGTATTTGTCGCCGCCTTTTACGCAGTCGGTGACGCACTGCGCGTCGGTGCCCATGTTCATGCCTTTGTGGCTGCCCGCGCACATGGTGTCGGTTACGGTGCCGGTGAAGGTCTTGTCAGCCGCAAGCGCCAGAGCGGCGGCGGCGAATGCGATAACTACGATCCGTTTCTTCATGGTTCGATTCTCCTGTTTTTTTGTTCGATTTGAAGCCAGAGTTGGTTATAGCGGGCTTCGTCGATGGGTTGCTTCAATTGAAAGTGAAAGTCCTTTTCGCGGGTGACAATGCTCAGCTCGAAGGCACCGGCGCTCGAAAAGGTCTGAATGTCGGCGTAGCGCCAGGTTCGCGATCGATCGCGCGCCGGAGTCCGATACGCCACGCCTTCGGCGCCGAACGCCAGCGTGCCTTGGGAGCCTCCGTTGCGGCTTAGCTGCTTGACCGGGACCGACCAGGCATACGCGCCGATGGGCTGCGCCATCTCCAGCACCAGGCGGCGATCCATGCGCGGCGCCAGCGCTGCCGCGAGTTCGGCGGCTGGAATTCGCCCGGTGAAGGTGTAGCCGCGGTCTGGCTCCAGCGGCAGCCTGCCGCTCTCATAGGTGACAACGCGAATGAAATCGGGCGCCAGTTCGAGTTGCTGGATATCTTCGAGCTTCCAGGCCCAGGCGTGCGGCGCAGGCCCGGCGAAGCGGACGCCGGCGGCATCCACCGTCATGATGCCGGCGCACGCCTTGCGCCAATGCGCGTGCCGCACCGGGAATTCGGCCGCATGCACGGCCAGGGCGGACGCCAGAATCAGCCAACCTGCTTTTTGACAGAGTGCCATTTCCAAACCTCATATAGAGCCGGATACACGGCCAGTTCGAGTAAAAACGATGTAAAGATCCCGCCGACCATGGGCGCTGCGATGCGCTTCATGACGTCCGCGCCGGCGCCATTCGCCCAGAGAATCGGCGCCAGGCCGACGAACATGGTGGCTACCGTCATGAATTTGGGGCGAATGCGTTTGGCGGCGCCGTGAACGATGGCCGCGCGCAGATCTTCGGCATTGCGCAGATGGCCCGCGCGGTGAGCCTCTTCGAATGCCAGGTCGAGATACAGCAGCATGAACACGCCGGTTTCGGCGTCCACGCCCATCAATGCGATCAACCCCACCCAGACGCCGATGCTCATGTTGTAGCCCAGGAAATACAGCAGCCAGACGGCGCCCACGGCGGAAAACGGCACGGCCATCAGCACCAGCATGGTTTTCGAAGTGGACCCGGTATTCCAATAGAGCAGCACGAAGATCAGCAACAGGGTCAGCGGCAGCACCACTTTCAGCCGCTCGCGCACGCGCTGCATGGCTTCATACTGGCCGCTCCAGGCGAGGGTATAGCCGGGCGGCAGGGAGATTCCGCGCTCCACCGCGCGGCGCGCATCGGCCACGTAGCTGCCCACGTCGCGGCCGCTCACATCCACGTAGACATACCCGCTCAGCATGCCGTTTTCGTTGCGCAGCATGGCCGGGCCGTGGGCCATTTTCAGGGTGGCGATTTCGGCCAGGGGAATTTGCATACGCCCGTCCATGGCGGGCACTAGCACGCGGCCGAGCCGGTCGATGGAGCTGCGGGAATCGCGGTAATAACGCACGTTGATGGGGTAGCGCTCCAAGCCTTCGATGGCGGTGGTGACATTTTCGCCGCCGATGGCGCTGGTCACGACCATCTCGGCGTCGTCCACGCTCAGGCCATAACGGGACAGCCGGTCGCGCTTGAGGTCGAAATCCAGAAAATAGCCGCTGCCGGTGCGTTCGGCGAAAACGCTGCGCGTGCCGGGGACCGGGGTGAGCACCCGTTCTATCTCGGCGCCAATCTGCTCGATCCGATCAAGCGATGCGCCGTAAATCTTCACGCCGACGGGGGTGCGCACGCCGGTAGTCTGCATATCGGTGCGATTCTTGATGGGCATGGTCCAGGCATTGGAAACACCGGGCAGTTGCAGGGCTTCGTTCATTTCCTCCACCAGGCGATCGGTGGAGATGTGGTCCGGGGTGATATGGGTCGCCAGCGGACGGAGCCATGCGGGCCACTTGCCGTACCAGGTCGGCACTTTGCGCCACTCGGATTTCGGTTTCAGCACAATGGTGGTTTCCGCCATGGAAAACGGGGCGGGGTCGGTGGAGGTTTCCGCGCGGCCGGCTTTGCCCATCACGCTTTCCACTTCCGGAAAGCGCATCAGAATCCGGTCCTGCACCTGGAGCAGGTGCTGCGCCTGCGCCACCGAAATTCCCGGCAGGGTTGTCGGCATGAACAGCAAATCGCCTTCATCGAGCGGCGGCATGAACTCCGAGCCCAGACGCAAATAGACCGGAACCGTCAACGCCATCAGGCCCAGCGCGCCGCCGATGACCAGCCATTTCCAGCGCAGGCACCAGTCCACCACGGGCGTATACAAATGGATCAATACGCGGCTGATGGGGTGCTTTTCCTCGGAATGAATGGTGCCCACCAGGAGGCCGTTCACCAGACCGCCCAGCCAGCGCGGGCGCACGTGGAAACGGTCTTTGCGAAACAGGAGCAGGCGCAGGGCCGGGTCGAGGGTGATGGCCAGGACGGCGGCCACGATCATGGCGAAGTTCTTGGTCCAGGCCAGCGGATGGAACAGGCGGCCTTCGGCGGCTTCCAAGGTGAGCACGGGCAGAAAACCGGCCGCGATCACGAGCAGGGCGAAGAAGCTGGGCCCGCCTACTTCCTTGACGGCATCCACAATCGCCCGTTGATAATGGGCGTTGGTCCAATCCGGCTGGGCGGTTTCCAGTTTTTTGTGGGTCTGCTCCACCACCACGATGGCCGCATCCACCATGGCTCCGATGGCGATGGCGATGCCGCCCAGCGACATGATGTTGGCGCTCATGCCCGCCGCGCGCATGGGCAGGAATGCAATCAGGATGGCAACCGGAATGGTCACAATGGGGATCACGGCGCTGGGGACGTGCCAGAGGAAGATCAGGATCACGAGCGCGACGACGCACAGTTCCTCCAGCAGCGTCTCTTTCAGGTTGTCGATCGATGCCAGGATCAGCTCCGAGCGGTCGTAGGCCGTGACCACTTTGACGCCCGGCGGTAAACTGGCAGCCACCTGGCCGAGACGTTCCTTCACCCGCTCGATCACGCGCAGGGCGTTTTCTCCCTGCCGCATGACGACGATGCCGGAGACTGCGTCGCCGGTTCCGTTCCAGTCCGCCACGCCGCGCCGCAGATCGGGGCCAAGCGTGACCGTGCCCACGTCGCGCACCAGGACGGGAACGCCCGCCGCGGAGGCGCCGAGCGAGATCCCCGCCAGATCGGCTTCGGAGCGCGCGTAACCGCGTCCCCGCACCATATATTCGCGGCCGGAGAATTCCACCAGCCTCCCGCCCACGTCGTTGTTGCCGCCGCGCACCGCGGCCACCACGCGGGAAATGGGAATGCCGTAGGCCGCCAGGCGATTGGGATCGACGTTCACCTGGTATTGGCGCACGAAACCGCCCAGCGAGGCCACTTCGGCCACGCCCGGCACGGACTGCAACTGGTAGCGCAGGAACCAATCCTGGGTGCTGCGCAGCGTCGCCAGGCTATTGCGGCCGCTGGTATCGACCAGCGCATATTGGAAGACCCAACCCACGCCGCTAGCGTCCGGCCCCAGTTCAGTCTGGACGCCGGCCGGCAGGCGCGCCTGGATTTTCGAGAGATATTCGAGCGTGCGCGAACGGGCCCAGTAGATATCGGTGCCGTCTTCGAAAATGATGTACACGTAGGAGAATCCGAAATCGGAAAACCCGCGCACGTCCTTTACCCGCGGCGCGCCCAGCATGGCGCTGACGATGGGGTAGGTCACCTGGTCTTCCACGATGTCGGGGCTGCGGTCCCAGCGCGAATAGACGATCACTTGCGTGTCGCTCAAGTCTGGAATGGCATCGAGCGGAATCGAGCGCATGGCCCACCAGCCGCCCAGCGCCGCGGCGGCAACGGCGAACAGCACCAGGAAGCGGTGGGCGGCGGAGAATTCGATCACGCGGTTGATCATTTTTGGGCTCCGCTTTTGGCCGCGTTCAGCCGGCTTTCCGAATCCAGCAGAAAGTTGCCGGAAGTGACGATCCGCTCGCCGGCCTTCAACCCCGACAGAATCGCCACATTTTCCCCGCTCTGGTCGCCGGTCTCGACTACTCGCTGTTCGAAGCTTCCGTTGCCGCGATCCACGAATACGGTTTTGCGGTCGCCCGAATCGAGCACGGCCGATTGGGGCGCCACCAGCCGGCGCACGCCGCCGACGGCCAACTCGACCTGGCCGAACATGTCGGGCTTCAGCACCGTCGCGGGATTATCGAGTGCAATCCGCACCTTGAGGGTGCGCGTGGCCGCGTCCACCTGGGGCAGAATGTAACTTACCCGCCCGTAAAACACGCGGCCCGGCAGGTAGTCCAGAGTGAATGTGGCACCCTGGCCGAGCCGTATGCCGGCGGCTTCGTACTCGAACACGTCGGCGATCACCCAGACTTTGGAGAGATCGGCGATGGTGTAGAGCACCGTATCCGGGGTGACGTGCTGTTTGGGGAAGACGTTGCGTTCCATCAGGAAACCGGAAACCGGCGCGTTCAGGGTGAGGCTTTCGATCGGCTTCCCCGCCCTGGCCATGGCGTCGATTTCAGCCGGCGGGACGTCCCACAGCTCGAGCCGTTTCCGCGCCGCGGCCAACAGGGTATCGCCGTGAGCGGCCATGCCCGGCATGCCATCGTGGGCCACCTGCTGCGCGCGCAATGCCAGCAGATATTCCTGCTCGGTCGCGACGGCATCGGGGCTGTAGAAGGTGAGCAGAGGGTCGCCCTGGCGAACGTACTTGCCGGTAAAATCGGCGAACACGCGGTCGATCCAGCCTTCCAGGCGGGGCTGCACTTTCGCTACGCGGGTTTCGTCCAGCGCCACCCGCGCCACGGCGCGAATCGGCTCGCCCACGGATTCGTAACCGACGGTGCCGTATTCCACCCCGATCAACTGCTGTTCCCGGGCGCTGACGCCGACCATGCCGGGGTTGTCGGCGGCATATTTCTGCTCGTCTCCCGCGTACACCGGCACCAGCTTCATGCCGCAATCGGGCGCAATGCCGGGACGATCGGACTTGTACCACGGGTGCATGGCGTCCACCCAGTACAGAACCTTCCGCGTGGCCTCCGCGCGCGGCGCCTTTGCGCCGTACCAACGCCCGTAGCCATAACCACCCACGAAAGCCGCCGCCACGGCGGCCACGAGCAATAGCTTTTTCATTCCCGCACCTCGATCCCGGCCAACTCCTCCAACCGCGCCAGCGCCACCTGGAACTGCATGATGGCCTCGTGATCCATGAGCTGGTAATCCACCACGTTCATGAAATTGGAGAATACTGAAACAAAATCGACCTTCCCCGTCTCATAGCCGGCGAGCGACGAATCGAGCGTCAGTTGCGCTTCGGGAACGATGGACTTCTCGTAGAGGACGGCTAGCCGATGGGCCGTTTCGGCTTCCGCGTAGCTCTGGCGGATGCGCGATTCGAGCGACACCCGCGAAGCTTCGTATTCGTGCCGCGTCTGGGCGGCGGCGTATTCCTGCTCGGCGATGGCGGCGTGCTGCTTCTGCCAGTAGTGGACGGGCAGGCTGAAGGCGACGCTCACCTGCCACATCGGCGCCATACCGCCCTGGTTGAAATAGCCGCCGGAGACGGTGTAATCCGGATAAACGTCTTTGCGCGCCAGGTTCGCCGCCAGTTCGCTTCGCTCCACCAGGGTGCGGTCGCGCTCCAGCTCCGGAGCCAGACGGCGCGCGCGGCCGAGGAGATCGTCGAGCGAGAACGGCAATTCGCCGGCGGTGCTGTCGTCGGCAACCGCGACGGGCGTATCCTGCGGCCGGTCGAGAAGGGCATTGATTTCGATCTGACGGCTGGTCCGGTCCAGTTGGTAGCGCACTCGCTGGGCTTCGAAAACCGCCAGTTGCGTCTGCGCTTTGAGCACGTCCTGTTGGGCGGCGCGTCCCACCGCGTAGTGGGCTTCGGAGGTGCGCAAGATGTTCTCCAGCAGTTCCTGGTAACGGTCGACGAAGCCGATGGCGACGGTAGCGTGATGCAATTCGTGATAGGCCTGTTTCAGTTGCGCAACCAGGTGGAGGCGGGCGGCGAGATATTCCTGGCGGGCGGCCTCGGCCTCTTTGCTGGCGATTTGGCCGCGCAGCGGGCGCTTACCTGGAAACGGCACGGTCTGGCCGAGCATGACGCCGATGTTGCTGGTGGGGTTGTGCCCCAATCCGTCGCCCGGCCAGGGCCAGCCATTGGAGGCGTAGCCCAGCGACACCGTCGGGTCGGGCAAGCTTTCCGCCTGCCCCGGCCGCTGCGCCAGCGATTCGTAGCGCTTCTGCGCCACTAAGATGTCGCGATTGCGCTCGAGCGCCTGGCCAATCAACTGACCGAGCGGCTGCGCGGCACAGGGGAGCGCTGCCACGAAAATACAAATCCAGTTATATAGTTGCACTTAGTTACTCACTTGCGTGGTTGAACTGTCAGGGAGCGGTTGCCGGCCAGGGACCCGGTTATCCAATTGTCTGGTGAAGTGACAGGCCCGGAGGACCGTCACACTTTTTTAGGGGAATGACTAAATGCGAAAACTGGAATGGAGACAGAGTAAATCAGGCGGCGCGTATTCCGCGGAGGCGAAGGCCGCATCACGGGGGCCGGCCGCACTAACCGGATCGGGAGTTACCGGGGCAATGGACATCAGGGGAAGGGTTACCGAGTGATCCGCTATATCGGCCTTCACGAAGGGATGGAGCGATTCCGCCTCGCAGACCTGGCTGGGAGCTTGTTTATGATGGCAGGGTTGATTCGGGTGGCAGCAACTCTGCGAGGCTGCCATTTGCGGGCAGGTTAGACAGTTGCCGAAAAACAGCGCGACCACCATCAGAACCGCGGCCGTAATTGAGACAACTCTCATCTCAGCCCCAATTATATTGCATCGCGCCGAGATTGGCAATTCTCATTCGCGGGTGTTGGCGGAACGGGCCGCGAGCGGACTGGGTCCCGAATCAGAGGCCCAGCTTGGCCTCGACCTTGGAGAGGCGGCTATCCATCTCCATCAGCTTGCCCACCAGCAGAGTAAAATTGGCATCGAACTTGGTTTCGAGGTGGTTGACTTCGGTAAGCAGCATGGTGAAGCCGAACACAAACAGCAGCCTATTGAACAGGATGGGCACGCCGATCGCAAGGCAAAGCTGGATGTTCGCCATTTCGTTATCCGCCGCCTCTTGGGCTTCTGAGCGAGATCCGCTGCCGCCGCTCTTGGCGCAACATAGGCCTATTATATCCTTGCGCGAGGACAGGGCGCTCATTTAGGGTACAAGGTCCAATAACAGCCTAAGAGTCCTGCCGTCCCTTCCATCACACTCTTGTAATGGAGAACATTCGATAATTGGATGGAGGATGGGAACCAGGAGAAACCGATGGAACCTCTCGCGAAAGACGAACTGCGCAAACTCGACGCGTACTGGCGGGCCGCCAATTATCTGTCGGTCGGGCAGATTTACCTCTACGACAATCCGCTGCTGACCGAACCGCTCCGCCTGGAGCACATCAAACCCCGCCTGCTGGGCCACTGGGGCACCACGCCCGGTCTCAACTTCATTTACGTCCACTGCAATCGGCTGATCAAGAAGCACGACTTGAACATGATCTACGTTTGCGGGCCGGGACACGGCGGGCCGGGGATGGTGGCCAACACCTACCTGGAAGGTACCTACAGCGAGATATCCCAACATCGGGCAGGACGCGGAGGGGATGAAGCGCCTGTTCACGCAGTTTTCGTTTCCAGGCGGGATTCCCAGCCACGCCGCGCCCGAGACTCCCGGCTCGATCCATGAAGGCGGCGAACTGGGCTACTCCATTCTCCACGCCTACGGCGCCGTATTCGACAATCCCGACCTGCTGGCCTGTTGCGTGATCGGCGACGGGGAAGCCGAAACCGGCGCCCTGGCCACCAGTTGGCATTCCAACAAATTCCTGGATCCGGTGCGCGATGGCGCGGTGATTCCGATCCTGCACCTCAACGGCTATAAGATCGCCGGCCCGACCGTGCTGGCACGCATCCCGCCGCCGGAGCTCGACGACCTGTTGAAGGGCTACGGATACAAACCGTACACGGTGGAAGGCGACGAGCCCATGGCCATGCACCAGCAAATGGCGGCCGCGCTCGAAACCGTGGTTCGGGAAGTGCGCGAGATCCAGGCCCAAGCGCGTAAGAATAACGACCCGGCGCGCCCGCAATGGCCCATGATCGTGCTGCGGTCGCTAAAGGGATGGACGGGTCCGAAAGCAGTGGACGGGCTCAAAATCGAAGGCACCTTCCGGGCGCACCAGGTACCGGTGGCGGACTTCGATTCCAAACCGGCGCACATTCCGATCCTCGAAAACTGGATGAAGAGCTATCGCCCGGAGGAACTCTTCGACGAGCACGGCACGCTGATGGCGGAACTGGCCGAGCTCGCTCCCAAGGGCAACCGCCGCATGGGCGCCAGTCTCCACGCCAACGGCGGAATCCTGCTCAAGGATTTGCGCATGCCCGATTTCCGCCAGTACGCGGCCAAAGTGGACCGGCCCGGCCAGAGCCTGGGCGAGGCTACGCGCGTGGCCGGCGATTTTCTGCGCGACGTAATGAAACTGAATTTCGGGGCGCGCAATTTTCGCGTGTTCGGGCCGGACGAAACCGCATCCAACCGACTGGGCGCTCTCTTCGAGGTCACCAACCGCGTTTCCGAGGCTACGATTCTGCCCACCGACGACCACGTTGCCGCCGATGGCCGGGTGATGGAAGTCCTCAGCGAGCACATGTGCCAGGGATGGCTGGAAGGGTACCTGCTCACCGGGCGCCACGGCTTCTTCTCCTGTTACGAGGCCTTCATCCACATCATCGATTCCATGTTCAACCAGCACGCCAAATGGTTGAAGGTTACCCGTCACATTCCCTGGCGCCGGCCCATCGCCTCGCTCAACTACCTGATCACCTCCCACGTCTGGCGGCAGGACCATAACGGTTTCAGCCACCAGGACCCCGGCTTTATCGATCACGTGATCAACAAAAAGGCCGACGTGGTGCGCGTCTATCTGCCGCCGGATACCAATACGCTGCTTTCGGTGGTGGACCATTGCCTGCGGAGCCGGCACTATGTCAATGTGATCGTGGCCGGCAAACAGCCCGCCCTCCAATACCTGGACATGGACAAGGCCATCAAGCACTGCACCGCCGGAATCGGCATCTGGGACTGGGCCAGCAACGACCAGGGCGGCGCGCCAGACGTGGTGATGGCCTGTTGCGGCGACGTACCCACGCTCGAGGCCCTGGCCGCCGTCGACCTGCTGCGCACTTCCCTGCCCGATCTGAAGATCCGGGTGGTGAACGTGGTGGACCTGATGACGCTGCAGCCAGCCAGTGAGCATCCGCACGGCCTCTCCGACAACGAGTTCGACTCCCTGTTCACCACCGACAAGCCCGTGGTCTTCGCTTTCCATGGCTACCCGTGGCTAATCCATCGCCTCACGTACCGGCGCCATAATCACGAGAATCTCCACGTGCGCGGCTACAAGGAGGAAGGCACCACCACTACGCCTTTCGATATGTGCGTGCTCAACGAAATCGACCGCCTGCACCTGGCTATCGACGTGATCGACCGCGTGCCCGGGCTGCGCAACGTGGCGGCGCATCAGAAACAGGCGCTGCGCGACAAGCTGATCGAGCACAAGCTGTACATTGCGCGCTGCGGCCAGGATATGCCGGAGATTCGGGAGTGGAAGTGGGCGCGGTGAACGAGCTTTGTTTGGCGAGTTTGAAGCCTGGCGCGGTTTGGGTATTCTAAAGTGAAATCTTAGATTACTCAAACGCGCGAATCCACGTGATCCACGTGGCGTACGCACTCCTGCGTGTTGCGTCGAGACTCGTCTCGACGCTTGCGCCCGACCGGCGTTTCCCTTGCCGAGAATAGATTCCCGTGCGACGCTGGCGTCGAGAAAGTCTCGACGCGGCACGCGGGAGTGCGTACGCCACAAAAACCATGGTCCCGGAACGTTCCACGAATCGGCCACCGCGTTAAGATGTGGTGGTTGTGCGCACGACAAGACGCTACCTTCGCCCGGCACTTCTCTTCCTCCTTCTTGCGTGTTCGCCGGCCAACCGCGTCACCGCGCAGGATAAGCCCGCCCCGGCGTCGCACGAATTCGAGGTTGCCAGCGTCAAACCGGTCGATCCCAAGGCGCCCGGCCCGATGGGAGCGCGGGTTTACCCGGGAGGCAGAGTGATCATCTCCGGCTTCCCGCTGAAAGGTCTGGCAGCCACCGCCTTTCATTTGTCATCTTGGCAAATCTCCGGTGGGGATGAGTGGACCGCCAAGGACGAATATGTCGTCGAAGCCAAGCCTCCGGAACATTTGCAGCCGGCCATCACGGATCTCAAGCACACCTTGTTCGGGATCGAAGACGAACGTCTGCGTGAGATGTTGCAGGCGCTATTGATCGATCGATTTCAGTTGCAGTTTCACTGCGAGACGAAAACAGGCGACGTGTACCTGTTGCGGCGAAACGGGAAGACGCTGCGGCTTCGTCCGAGCCAAAAGCCTCTCGCGGAGGGTGGCTCATTTGGGAGCATCGGACACGCCGCAGCCAGATGGGTTATCGCCGCCACCACCATGCCCCAGTTGACGAGATTTGCCTCCGCCAATATCTTGCACGCTCCGGTTGTGGACCGAACCGGCTTGAGCGGATCGTTCGATTACAGACAAACCGCGCTCGACCCCGAACCAAACTACAGCGACCCTTCCGACTCGTTCCTGCGTCTGATTCCGGAGCTTGGGCTTAAATTGGAGCGCTCCAAAGGGCCGGTCGAAACCTTTGTCATTGACCACGCGGCAAAGCCATCGCCCAACTGATTGGCGTCTCACACCACCGGATTTCTCAGCACGCCAACCCCTTCGATCTCCACTTCCACCACGTTGCCGGCCTTCATCGCGCGCGTTGCGCCGGGGGTCCCCGTGTAAATCACGTCGCCGGGCAGCAGCGTCACCCAACCGCTGATCCAGCTCACGACGGTGGGGCAATCGAACAGCAGGTCGGCGGTGGTTTGTTTCTGCACCACCTCGCCGTTCAGGCGGGTCTGCAATAGAAGGGAACCGTAATCGAGGCCGGTCGAGATGGCCGGGCCGAGCGGCGCGAAAGTGTCCGAGCCCTTGGCCCGCCACCATTGCAGGTCCTTGCCGGGGCCGGCCTGCCAGTTGCGCTCGCTGACGTCGTTGCCGCAGGTGACGCCGAAAATCGCGGCGCGCGCCTCTTCCGGGGTGGCGTGCTTGACCTGTTTACCGATCACCACCACCAGCTCGCCCTCATAGTGCAGATCGGTCGCGTCGCGCGGAATGACGATGGGGCCGCCCGGGTCCTGCAGCGCGGTGATCGGTTTGTAGAAAATCTCCGGACTGGCCGGCTGCGGCCGGGTGCCCAAATGGCTCCGGTAGTTCCGGCCCACGCACAGGATCTTGCCGGGGACTACGGGCGCCAGCAGGGTCACGTCAGCCAGCGGAAGGGTTGCGCCGGTGGGAGCACGATCGCCAAACAGGTCGCCCTGGATCTGGCGAACGGTAGCGCCTTCAAGAACGCCGTAGGAGACGATGGCGCCGGAACGGTAGCGAATATATTGAGTCACGTCCCGACATTGTAGCGCCGGCGTCGGGTATCCTGGAAGTTATGGGATGTGGAAGCGGCGGTTTCAACCAGATTCAAGACACCACTCGGCCCGGTGCCCGCAAGGTATTCTGCCTCAAGTTCCAACGCGAGATGGAAGGCCTCGACGAGATTCCCTTTGAAGGCCATCCTTTGGGGCAGAAGATCTACGACAACGTCTCCAAGGAAGCCTGGAAGATGTGGGTCGAGCACATGAAGATGATCATGAACGAGTATCGCCTAAACCTGGGTACGCCGCAGGCTCAGGAATTCCTCATTCAGCAGATGGACAATTACTTCTTCGGCGAGGGCGCCGCGCTGCCGCCCGACTTTGTGCCGCCGAAGGCCAAGAGCTAGGCGCCGAACTGTCGGCAGTCATCATCGAGTGTGGGCGGCTCGTCCATCGCTATCTACGTTCTTCGGCCGTCCCCCGAGCTTGCCGTTGGCTCGCACGGCGGCGGTCTTGGCACGAGATGTCGCGCTGCCGCCTGCCTTGCCAAGCTGTGCCGCCATCCAGCGTCTGGAGCCAAGGAAGCCTTCGAGGAGGCCTGGTAGATAAATGTCCGCATCGAGCGCGGGAAAATGCAACCCAAGCCCGGACGGCGAAATTTCCACCTTCGTCAAGTCTTCCGGCCTGGCTTGCTCAAGACCCTGCGCATCCTGGGGCCTGAACGCTATGGACAGGCCGCTGCTGAGGTCGATGACCAACCGGCCTATGCGCGAGTCGTAGCGCGCCGCCGTTGCCGTGGGTGTCTTCGCCAGACGGGCGGCCGCTCGCTCGTTAGCCGATTCGATTTCTTCCTTAGGGTAGACCATGAATCCTGCTCCAACAGTAGGCATTATAGCATCAACCTAAGCGTTTTGGTTATTACAGCGTTTCGAGCGCCGCATTCACCGTAAATCGCAGCTTGCCGTGCGCCTCGCGCAATGCCGTTTCCACCGTGGCCGGTTCCTGCCCTCTGGCGAAGAGGAAACCCAGGTAGCTGGCGCCTTCCGGCAGCGGCACCAGGCGATGGCCGCGTTCGGCGGTCATCACCACGTCTTCGATGCCCGTCACCGCCCGGGCATCTTCTACGCCGGCCACCGATTGGTAGATTCCGGCCCGCGGGATGGGGATCATCATGACGCCCGACGCCGGGCCCTGCAGGCGCGCGCCGCTCACGTCTTCGCCGATGGCATGGCGCAGAATCAGTTCTTCCAGCGGTACCCCTCCCTCGAAGCGGAGCGCGCGGGCACACAAGCCGCCGATCGGCCGCGCGGCCACTTCCAGCAGCCAGGCGCCTTCCCGGTTGTAGCGCAGTTCGGCGTGCCACGGGCCGT
Source organism: Bryobacterales bacterium (assembly GCA_003164035.1). Taxonomy (GTDB): domain Bacteria; phylum Acidobacteriota; class Terriglobia; order Bryobacterales; family Bryobacteraceae; genus JBEKYD01. Next base: position 82,197 of record PLRS01000036.1, read on the forward strand.
GCCACAGGCCCAAAGCCCGCACCGCTCTTTCGGTGGTTTCGACCAGCGCCGCCTGCGCCGAGGCGGTCTCGCGCGAAGGCGTCACATAGATCGTCTCTTCAAAGAATGGGCCTTCCAGGGGATCGGGCTTATCGAAAATGGCCAGCGGCTGCACTCGCCCTTTGGTGACCAGCCCTTCCACCGCGAACTCGCGCCCGGGGATGTAGCTTTCCACCTGCAGCCACCCGTGTGCCATCCGGCCGATGCGGTGAAAGGCCGCCACGAACTCGGCTTCGCCATTGGCCCGAATCACGCCGCGGCTGGCGGAAAGATCGAGCGGCTTCAGCACGCAGGGATACGGAGCGCGCCCGGCAGCCTCTCGCGGGTCGCCGTCGAGCGGCACCCGAAAGTAGGCGGGCACGGGCAATCCCGCGGCCTGAAATAACTGGCGCGCGCGGAACTTGTCGTGGCAAGCCTGGGCGGCCCCAACCGGATGAAAAGGAATTCCGCGCGCGGCGGCGATTTCCGCCGCCAGCACCGCCGGCCGGTCCCCCACCGCGGCGACGGCGTCGAATTCGACGGCGGCAAGCGCGGCCAGGGATTCTTCGGCGCGATCGAAACGCACCGCAACCGATCCATCGCCCCACGGATCCCCCATGCGCCGGCAACGGTCGGTGGCCAGCAGCAACTCCAACCCCAGCCGGTGCGCGGCTTCGCCGAATTCCCGCGTCTGGTATCCGGTGGTGGCGGCCACCAGCAGTAACCGTTTGCTCATAATCCTTCTTTCTTTCGGCCTAATTTTCAGCGTACTTGAATCTCGTTTTCAAGTTATCGTAGATGTTGTGAAAGCCCTGGTAAAGAGCAAGCGGAAACAGGGTCTGTGGCTCGAAGAAGTCGAGCGGCCCGCCATTGGCATCAACGATGTCCTGATCCAGGTTCTCCGCACTGGAATCTGCGGGACCGATGTCCATATCTACAAATGGGACGCCTGGGCCCAGTCCACGATTCCCGTGCCGATGGCCATCGGCCATGAATTTGTGGGGCGGATCGTGGAAGTCGGTTCCAATGTCAGCGATTTTTTCCCCGGCGATATCGTAAGCGGGGAGGGTCATGTTGTATGCGGCCGCTGCCGCAACTGCCTGGCCGGCCGGCGCCATCTGTGCGCCAATACCAAGGGAGTGGGCGTGGACCGGCCGGGCGCTTTCGCCGAATACATCGCCCTGCCCATGACCAATATCTGGCGCCATCATGAATCGGTGCCGCTCGATGTGGCCGCCATTTTCGATCCATTCGGCAACGCGGTACACACGGCGCTTTCCTTTCCGGTGCTCGGCGAGGACGTATTGATTACCGGCGCCGGGCCCATCGGCATCATGGCGGCCGCCGTGGCGCGGCACGCCGGCGCCCGGTATGTCGTCATCACCGACGTCAACCCCTACCGGCTGGAGCTGGCGCGCAGCATTGGCGTGACCGTTGCGGCCGACGCCGGCCATACCAAGCTGGCCGACGTGCAAAAACAGCTCGGCATGGCCGAAGGCTTCGATGTGGGACTGGAAATGTCCGGCAATCCCGCCGCCTTTCGCGACATGCTGGCCAACATGAGCCACGGCGCCAAAATCGCCATGCTCGGCATTCCCACCGCGGAGTTCGCCATCCATTGGCGCACGGTGGTCTTCAACATGCTCACCATCAAGGGCATCTACGGCCGCGAAATGTACGAAACCTGGTACAAGATGACCGTGATGCTGCAGTCGGGCCTGGACATTACACCGGTCATCACCCATCGCTATCCCTACACCGAATTCGAGAAGGGGTTCGAAGCCATGGTGTCGGGTAACTCGGGCAAGGTCATTCTAGAGTGGGCGTGAAGGCTGCCCGCCGCTGGCTGGTGCGCGGGCACGTGCAGGGCGTGGGCTACCGCTATTTCGCGCAAAAAAATGCCAGCCTGCTCGGCCTCACCGGCTATTCCAGAAATCTTGACGACGGCCGCGTGGAGGTCTACGCCGTAGGTGCGCCGGAGCAGTTATCGGACATGGCGGCCCGTTTGCGCCAAGGTCCCCGTTGGGCCGACGTGCGCGGCGTCGAAGAGACGGAGGCAGCCGTCCGCCGCTACTCTTCGTTCGAGATCCTGTAGTCACGTACCGGTGGTACTCATTAACCGCTGGCATGGCCCTTACCCTATCTCCTGTGAATTGACTGCCTCTTGAATGCACTGAGATAATCGAATCCATTACCCAACGGAGGATTTGTTTTATGAATCAAAACGGGCTGATGAAGGTTGTAGGTTTCGGGCTTTTATTGCTGGGCGCAGCCGGGGCTGCGTTCGGCGCGAGTACACCTGAGATCGATGCTTCCTCAGGTATGAGCGCGCTGACTCTGCTTTCCGGCGTATTGTTGGTCCTCAAGAGCCGCCGGTAAGAGGTGGCAGACCAACCAAGGGCCGATCCATGGCTGGCGGCGGGGCCTCTCGAAGGTTTCTCCGTACGGCGGTGCGATCGGCCCTTATTCTCCCTCGTCGACTTCCGTACTCATAGTACGCATCTGCCGGAGATCTGGTTCTTATCCAACGATGTAAGTTGACTTCTCTCGGAGCGCACGGGATAATTGGAGCCATTCCCAACGGAGGATTTGCACAAATGAATCAAAACGGGCTGATGAAGGCTGCGGGTTTCGGGCTGCTTTTGCTGGGCGTGGCGGGGGCTGCGTTCGGTGCGGTTCCTGAGATCGATGCTTCATCGGGGATGAGCGCGCTGACTTTGCTTTCCGGCGTTTTGCTGGTCATCAAGAGCCGCAGGTAAGAACTAGCAACCAACCAAGAGCCGATCCATGGTCATTAGACAGGGACTCCCGGGGTTCTTGTCGCCGCGGCCATGGGTTCGGCTCTTCTTATTTGTGGGCCTGGTCGCGCTGGAGTTGGCGCTTCTGTCGATTCGCTTTGACGCGGCCGATCTCACGGCCGGTTATCTGCCGCGGCTGGTGAACCAGTGGGGCGCGGTATCTCTGAGATTCGGCATCGCCGCCGCGGCTCTGATCCTTCTGCTGGGCCGTAGCGCCCTCGAAACCGCGCTGTCTTCCCAACGACGTTTCCCGCCGATCTCCATCCCGCTCGTTAGCGGCCACGCTCTGCTGCTGCTTCTCTCCTGGTTCCTGGCGTTACGGGTTTTCGGCCACGCCATGGCGGCGTCGCGCGCGGACTGGCTTGCCGGCGCCTGGATCCTGACCGGCGTGCTGGCCATGGTCTGCGCCGGGCTGGCCTTTTTGCCGGCGGGCGTCTGGGTGCGCCTGTTTTCCGCGTGCCGGGATGTGCTGGTGTTCGCGGTTGCCGCCGCGCTGGTTGGCACGTGGGTGGGCGGTTTCGCCAGGAATCTTTGGCGCCCGCTCAGCAACTTGACCTTTTCGGTGGTGAGCAGCCTGCTGAAGCCCTGGATTCCGGGTCTTCTGATCGACCCCAGTCACCTGACGCTGGCGGCGCGCGGCTTCGACATCGAGATCGCCGACGAATGCTCCGGCCTCGAAGGCATCGGCCTGGTGCTGGCCTTCAGTAGCGCCTGGCTGTGGTTTGCGCGGCGCGATTATCGCTTTCCCCGGGCTCTGCTTCTGTTGCCGGTTGGCGTGGTGGTCATCTGGGCGATGAATGCCGCGCGCATCGCCGCGCTGTTCGCCTTGGGCTACGCCGGCGCGCCGGGGATCGCATTGGGAGGGTTTCATTCCCAGGCCGGATGGATCAGCTTCATCCTGATCGCAACGGCTTGCGTGGCCGGATCCAGCCGGGTGGCGTGGTTGCGGCGGGAAAAGCCCCGCCAGGAAGTTTCACTTGATGGAGCGGCGCCGGGCAACGCCGCCGGCGCTCGCAATTTCACCGCGGTTTACCTGGTGCCGTTCCTGGCGATTCTAGCGGCGGCCGTAGTTTCCAAAGCAGCCTCGGCGAAGTTCGAATGGTTCTACCCGCTGCGTCCGCTGGCGGCGCTGGTTGCCTTTGCCTGCTACCGGGAGCAGTACCGGCAAATGAATTGGCGCGTGAGCTGGGCCGGAGCCGTGGCCGGAGTCGCCGTCTTCGCCCTGTGGATCGGCTTGGAGCCGGCCGGCGCGCACGCCACGGCGCCGTTTCACGTTCCCGCCGCCTGGATCGCCGCCCGCGTCTTCGCCGCCGTCATCACCGTGCCTATTGCCGAGGAATTGGCGTTTCGCGGTTTTCTGCTGCGCCGCCTGGCGAAAGAAGCCTTCGAAACGGTCGAACCACGGTCGGCCGGACTGCTTGCCGTGGTGCTGTCTTCCCTCGTCTTCGGTCTCTTTCACGGCGACCGTTGGCTCGCCGGCTCGCTCGCGGGTCTGGTCTATGCCGGCGTGTATTGCCGCCGCGGCAGTATCGGCGACGCCGCCCTGGCGCACGGCCTCACCAACGCTTTGCTGGCAGTCTACGTGTTAAGCACCGGCAACTGGCAATTGTGGTGAGCCGGAGCGGTAGCGGCGCGCCGGCGAATCGGCGATGATGAGGGAGTCCCGGTCCGCGGCGGCCAGGCAAGGAGGTGCAATGAAACGCAGAGTGTTTGTGGGTGGGGCCTTCGCCGGCATGGCGCTGACTGGCGCCAATGCCCGGCCGCCCAAACCCAAGAGTGGCACCATCCCAACCCGCCCATTCGGGAAGACCGGCGTCAACGTGCCGCTCATCTGCCAGGGCGGCGCCCGCATGGACCTGTTTCCGGATGTCGCCGCGGCGGCGGCGCACGTTCGCCAGGTTTACGAACTGGGCCTGACTTACTTCGATTGCGCCCACGCCTATTGGGATGGCAAGTCCGAAGAGGCTTACGGGTTGGGGCTTTCCGAAGTCCGCAAGAACATCTTTCTGACCACCAAGTCCACCAAACGCAGCAAGGCGGAAGCCGAGGCGGACCTGGCGGCTTCGCTCAAGGCGCTCAAGACCGATCATCTGGATCTTTGGCAGATGCACTCGGTGGGAACAACGGCGGAGATCGACCAGATTTTCGGTCCGGACGGGGCGATGGAAGCCTTTGAGGCGGCCAAGAAAGCCGGCAAGTGCCGGTTCATCGGCTTCACCGGCCACTTCGATCCCGAAATCCATGCGCGGATGCTCAAGGCCTACGCCCACTGGGATACGGTTTTGATGCCGCTGCACGCCGCCGACCATGCTTATCTTAGCTTTGAGAAGACCGCCCTGCCTATCGCGGCGGAAATGGAGATTGGCATCCAGGCCATCAAGGTGTTCTGTAAGGCCTTCCTGCTCCGCGCCCTGAGTCCCAGCGAATGCCTTCGCTTCACGCTCAGTCTTCCCTGCCACATCGCCATCTGCGGCTGCGGCACTATCGGGCAGATGGAGGACAATATCCGCGTCGCCCAAAGCTTCAAGCCGTATACCCCCAAGGAAATGGCCGACGTGCGCGCCAAGGCCATTGTCGGCCAAGGCGTCTATACCGGCCCCACCATGGAGTACTGGAAGAGAAAGGCCTAGGGCTCATTGAACGACTCGGAAACCGGAATCAGCCGTCGGCAATTCACGGCCGGAATTGCCGTTACGGCCACTCTGCTGGGGCAGGAGCGCGCCGCTTCTCGCCAGCCGTATTGGTACCGGCGCATCCGCCGCCTGGGCCAGATCAATATCAATGAGAAGGATGCCGCCACCCTGGACGTCGACAAATGGGTCCGGTACTGGGCGAGCCTGAAAGTCGATGGGATGATCGCCAGCGCGGGAGGGATCATGGCGTTCTATCCCACCACGATTCCGCTGCACCGCAAATCCCGCTACCTTGGAAGCCGCGACCTGTTCGGCGAGTACAGCCGAGCGGTGAAGCAGGCGAATCTTCGGGTGATTGCCAGGCTCGATCCCACCTTGGCCTTTGCCGAGGCCCTGGAAGCCCGGCCGGACTGGTTCGCCCGCGACCCGGCCGGCAACCCGGTCAGGCACGCGGAAGCCAAGGAACTCTTTACCACCTGCATGTTCGGGCCGTATTACGACGAACACATGACGGCCATCATCCGCGAGCTGAATAAAGGCTACGACCCGGACGCCTACTACACCAACGCCTGGCCCGGCACCGGTCTGGGCACGGTGTGCTATTGCGACCGCTGCCGCAATGCGTATCGCGCGCAATTCCAGGCGGACCTGCCGCAAACCCCGGACCGCTCCGACCCGAACTTTCGCCGCTGGACGGACTGGCGGCTCGATCGCGTCCTGGCCGTGTGGAAACTCTGGCAGAATGCAGCCACCGAGGGACGCGAAGACCGGGTCTACGTGGGCAACCTGGGCGGCAGCATCCGCGCCGAGATCAACGTTAAGAAGATCGCCGATCTGTGCCAGTGGATGAACGCCGACCATCAGGACCGCAGCGGCGCCACTCCCATGTGGGACTGCGCCCAGCAGGGACGCATCAGCTACAGCGTGATGCGCGGCCGCACCGCGACCAACGTCACCAGCGCCTACAACATGAGTAACGCCATCTGGCGCCATACCAGCAAGGCGCCGGTGGAGATGCGGATGTGGCTGGCGCAGACCGCGGCCAGCGGCATGGTGCCGTGGCAGACATGGCTCGGCGGCGATCCCAAAGATACGCGCTGGGAGCGGCCGGCCGGTCAGTTCTTTCAGTGGCTGGCCGGCAACGAAGCGCATTACTTCAATCGCCGTTCCCTTTCCACCGTGGGCCTGGTGTGGCCGCAGCGAACCCAGGTCTGGCATCCCAAGTTGGCCGGTTCCACCGAGGCGTTGCAGGGGTATTACTATGCCTTGCTCGAAGGCCGCATCCCCTTCGACCTGGTGCACGACGAGGATTTGACTCCCGACCGGTTGGCGCAGTATTCCACCATCGTGCTGCCCAACGCGGCGCTGCTCTCTTCGCAGGCCTGCGAGACCCTGCGGAGCTTCGTCAACGGCGGCGGATCGCTAGTCGCGACCTTTGAAACTTCCCTCTACGACGAAGCGGGCGCCGCGCGCGGCGATTTCGCTCTCGCCGATATCCTGGGCGCATCCGTGAATGGAGGCGTGGAAGGCCCGCTGCATAATTCCTACCTGCAGGTAGAACGGCAGCACCCACTGGTCGCCGGTTTCGAGGGAACGTCCTACCTGCCCGGCCCGATCTTCCGCGTGCGCATCAAAGACGTTGCCCAACCGGTGTTGACGCGCGTGCCTCCGTTCCCCGCCTTCCCGCCCGAAATGGTGTATCAGGCAAGCTCCGCCGCCGATGGCGCCAGCGTGGTGGTCCGCGAGGGCAAGTCCCGCGTGGTCTATTTTGCCGACGATATCGACCGGACCTTCTGGCTCACCTGGAATCCGGACCTGGGGCGGCTGCTTTCGAACGCCGTCCGGTGGGCCGCCGCCGATACCCTCCCCGTATCGGTCTCCGGCAATGGTTTGTTGGACGTCTTCTACTGGGAAACCGAGCCCGGTCTGGCGCTCCACCTGGTAAATTACACCAGCCCCGCCCTGATGAAAGGCCCGGCGCGGCAGATCTCAACCGTGGGAGGCCAGCAGGTCCGGTTGCGCGTGCCGGCCGGATTCCGCGCCTCCAAAGTCACCTTGCTAAGCGCCAAGCGGGACGTTCCCTTTCAGGTTTCGGGCGCCGAGCTAAGCTTCACCGTTCCACAGGTCGGCGAATACGAAGTAGCGGCGATTCTGCGCGCGTAAGGGTTCTTCTTACCGAGCCGCGACCGCCAGGGAGCGGTCGCCCGTGGCGCAGGCATTCGTGCCTGCCGTGTCGAGAGTACCTCTTTCGGGCGGCGAGACAGCGTCGCAGGCAAACGTAGGCGTGGCCATGGTGGGGCAGGCGGTTCCGCCCATAGGCGCTAACTTAGTCCCAACGTGGCGCACGCACTCTTGCGTGCCGCGTCGAGACTAGACTCGTCTCGACGCCCTTTGGTTCGATTGGGAGACTCCCTCTCGGAGCTGCGATTCTGAGCCCTCAAACACACGTCGCACCCGTCCGAGGCAGGCGTCGAGAAAGTCTCGACGCGGCACGCAAGAGTGCGTGCGCCACGTTAACTTAGCGCCTATGGGCGGTTCCGCCTGCCGGCCAATCGTCAGGCCGGCCTGCGGAGCAGCCGCGATAGAGCCCCTTCCTGAGAAGTGCCCGCGGCCCCACTCGCAAACCGCGCTATCATGGCCAGAGCCGGAAGGAGTATCGCTATGTCTACCCGCAGAGGATTCTTCGCACAAATGGGCGCCGCCGCGACCGTGGCTCGCATGCTTCCGGAGGCGGCTTATGCGCAAAGCGCCGTCGTCGAGGGGGTGGGCCTTCCCAAAGACATGGTGTGGCTCAACGCCAACGAAAACCCGGCCGGGCCGCCGGCGTGCTCCCTGGACGCCATGCGCGCCGTGTTGACTTCGGCCGGCCGTTACCACTACAACGAGTTCCGCGGCATCTACGCCGTCATGGCCAAGGCCGAAGGGCTGGCGCCGGAGCAGTTCGTGCTCGGTTCCGGATCGAGCGAAGTGCTGCACAACTCCATCGATCTTTTCACTTCCCCCACCCGGCCGTTGATCAGCGTGAATCCGGCCTACGAGGGGCCGCGCGAGGTCGCCCGCAACCTGGGCCGTCCCGTCGTGCTGACCAGGCTGCGCGACGACTACACCGCCGACGTCCACAAACTGGCCGAAGAGGCCGATAAAGCACACGGCGGGCTCATCTACCTCTGCAATCCCAATAACCCCACTTCCGCCGTCACCACCGCAACCGACATCGATTGGCTGGTCGCCAACCTGCCAGCCAATACCACCCTGCTGGTGGATGAAGCCTACATCCACTTCGTGGAACGACCCGATGTGAAGACCGCCCTGCCCTACGTCCAGCAGGGCAAGAACGTGATTGTGACACGCACGTTTTCGAAGATCTATGGCATGGCCGGGCTGCGGGTAGGTTTCGCCGCCGCCCGTCCGGACATCGCCGAACGGATGGCGCGCCTGGCGCTCAACGTGATCTCGATCGTGAGCGCGCGCGCCGTGGTGGCGGCGCTCGCCGACCGCGACAACATTCTGCGCGAGCGCAAGGCAGCGCTGGCCAAGACCCGCCGCGAGCTGACCGCGTGGCTGCGCGAACGCGATGTGAGGTTTATCGAGCCCAACGCCAACTTCATCATGATCGACGTGGGCCGCAACGCGCGTGAGTTCATCGCGAGCATGCCGAAAATGGGCGTGGCCCCCGGACGCCCCTTCCCGCCGCTCGACAACCTGCTCCGCGTCAGCTTCGGTTCGGATGCCGACATGGCGAAGTTCCGCGAAGTGTTCTGGAAGGTCTACAAAGGCTAAAGGCCGGCGGGGCAGACCATCGTTTTTCGTGGTCTGCCCCGCAATTGGCTGCTTTTGCGGAGCGGGCGTATTCGCCAAGCGTCTTCGTCCGCCTGCGCCCTTCGGCGGCTCGGTTCCGGCCCGGCGCGCCGAGTTCTATAGCGGTCTTCCCACCGCCGGCAACGCGATACGAAACGTACAGCCCTGGCCTGGCTCGCTGTCCAGCGCAATGCTGCCGCCATGGGCCTCCACGGCCCATTTCGCGATGGAAAGCCCCAGGCCCGCTCCTCCCGATTCGCGCCATCGGGCTCTATCCACGCGATAAAACCGGTCGAACACCTTGGACCGATCCTCGGCGGGAATTCCCGGTCCGTTGTCATGTACTTCCACCACCACCCGGTTGCCCTCGCCCCGGCGCACGCGCACCCGGATCGTTTCTCCAACGGGCGAATACTTCACCGCGTTGTGGACGATATTGACGAGCGCCTGGCGTAGAAAAATGCGGTCGCCTTCGATCTGTGCGTCTTCGTCTCCCTCCAGCTCGATGCGTTGCGATTTTTCTTCCAGCAGAATCTCGAGCAGCCCCGCCGCCTCGCGCGCCAAAGCCATTACCGGAAACACGGTCCGATGAAGCTGGATGTGACCCGAATCGGCGCGAGAAATCGTCAGTAGGTTATCGATCAGGGAGGTGAGCCGGTTCACTTCCTCCAGCATGCTGCCGACAATGTCGCGGTACTCGGCGCGCGTGCCGTCCTTCTGCAGCCCCACCTCGCCCACGCTGCGAATCATCGCCAGCGGCGTCCGCAGTTCGTGCGACGCATCGGAAGTAAAGCGGCGGAGCTGTTCGAAAGCCCGATCGAGACGAGCCAGCGTATCGTTGAACACTCGCGCCAACTGGCCCAGTTCGTCGTCGGCATCGTCGTTGGGCAGCCGCGCGTGCAGGTTTTCGGGCGTGATCTCCTGCGCGCGCCGGGCCATTTCTTCGAGTGGATTCAGGGCTCGCCGCGCCAGTCCATAACCGGCGGCCGAAGCGATCACAAGCACCACCGGCAACACGACCAGCAAGGCCGGCAGCAGGTCTCCCAGGCGGGAGTACAAAGGCTCCTCGCTATGCGCCAGCCGAATCAGCACCGTACGGCCGCCGAGAGAATGCATCCGGCTCACCATGCGCACCCGGGTTCCATCGGAGAGACGCGCGGACCGCTGGGAGTACCCGCCCACGCCCTCCCTTCGAAAGGGGGCTCCGTCCAGAGTGCGATTCCCGAGCCTCTCGTTGCGAAACAGCACCGCGCCGGCCTGGTCGCGCACTTCCAGGTACCGATCGATCACCTCTTTCGATTCGGGGTGGTTGTGGTAATCTTCCCGCAGTCGAAGCTGTCCGCCGGAGTCGAAGAAGAACAGACCCTCCACGGTTTCGATTTCCTGCACGGCGAAATGATCGAGCTGGCTTCGCAACTGCCAGAACAGGAAAGCGCCGGTGCCCGCCCATCCCAGGACCAGCAGCGCCGCCAGCACCGACACGTACCAGAGCGTGAGGCGGGCGCGCAGGTGGGTGGGCCGGAGCCGCACTTACGATTCCTCTCCTTCGCGCAGCACGAAGCCCACGCCGCGCACTGTGTGCAGTAGTTTGCACTCCCAGGGCCCGTCGATCTTCCGCCGCAGCCGCACCATCTGCGCGTCGATCACGTTATCGATCGGCGTCTGCCGCGCGGTCTCCCGCCAAACGTCGCGGGCCAGCATCTCCCGCGAAACCACGCGGCCGCTGTTGGTAAACAGGTATTCGAGCAGCTCGAACTCGCGGGCCGTAAGCTCGATCTTCTGGCCGCCGCGCATCACCAGGCGCTCCGTTAGATCCATCTCCAGATCCGCCAGCACCAGCCGCGCGCCCGCGTCCGCCTTGCCCCTTCTCAACAGCACCCGGACGCGCGCCAGCAGTTCCGGAAACGCAAACGGCTTCACCAGGTAATCGTCCGCGCCCGTATCGAGGCCGCGAACGCGATCCTCCACCGTGTCTCTGGCGGTGAGCAGCAGCACTGGGGTCTTGATGCCGCGTTTCCGCAGAGTCGACAGGATTTCGAAGCCGTCGTGACCCGGCAGCATCACGTCTAAAATCGCCAGGTCGAAAGGCTGAGCGTGGATCAGATAGAAGCCCTCTTCGCCCGTGTGCGCCACGCGCACCGTGTATCCATCCGCTTCGAGCCCGTCGTGGAGGGCGCGGGCCATCTTCCGCTCGTCCTCGACCACAAGGATATGCACGCTTCCCTTTATAGGGGCGCGACGGCCCTTTTCGCAAGCGACCGGATCCTGATGTTTTTCTGACGCGGATATCAGGCAAATATCAGCAATTCATCAGGCGAAAAACCACTTGTCCGATGGTAAAAAAGTACCATCGCGCGGCGGGCTCGCGCGAGTGGAGTGGATGGATGCTGACACCGGGCATGGCGAAAAAGGTCACGATTCATCTGAACGAAGACACCAGTTCGCGAAGCGATTACTTGAGCGGCGCGATTCTTTCGCTGTTATTGCGGGAGGGCGTCGCCGGAGCGACGCTGGTGCGGCCGGAAGCGGGTTTCGGCTTTCACCACCGCATGCACAGCCAGGAGGGCGGCATCGATACCGCCCAACACATGCCGCTGCGCATCGAGTTTGTCGACGCCGCGCCCAACGTGGAGCGCCTTCTCCCTTCTCTCATGGAACTGGTGACGGACGGGCTGATCGAAGCTCATGACACGGTTGTCCTGAAGATGGCCGTCGGAACGGCCCGATGAAGTCTCGCTATCTCCGCCCATTCGCCGCTGGCGTCCTTCTCTCTGCCGCCCTGTGGGGGCAGGCTCCGGTGGTGCCGCTAGCCCAGGCCGAACAGACGGCTTTGCGCAATCATCCGCGGATCGCCGTGGCGGCTCTCGAAGCCCAAGCCAGCCGATTCGCGGTCGACCAGGTTCGCGCCGCGTACGGCCCGGCGCTCTCGGGAAACGTCACGGGGGTTGGCACGGAGCACGGCTCGGTCTTATCCGCGGGCGCCGTCACCACCTCGAGCATTTACAGCCGCGGCGCGAGCGGCATCGTGGCCAGCCAGCTCCTCACCGACTTCGGACGGACCGGCAGTCTTGAGCGAAGCGCCCAACTGCGCAACGCCTCGCGCAACCAGAACGTCGCCGACACTCGCGCTCAAATCCTAATCGAAGTGCAGCAGGCTTACTACCAGGCACTCGCTTCCGAATCGATTCTCAAAGTCGCTCAGGCCACCCTGGGTCTCCGCCGCCTGACTCTGCGTCAAGTCACCGCTTTGGCCCGGAGCTCCCTCCGCTCCACCGTGGACGTGGGCTTTGCGCAAGTGAACGTCTCTCAGGCCGAGCTCGACATGTTTCGAGCCGAAAACGACACCCGCGCCGGCCACGCCCGTCTGTCCGCCGCTATGGGTTATCAAAGCGACCAGCCGTTTGAATTGGCCGACGAGCCGCTGCCGCCGCCGCTCGATTCGGGCGACAACGGCCTGGTCGCCCAAGCCCTTCGCCAGCGGCCGGACATGGCCGCGCTGCGCCTGAATCGCGACGCTCTCGCCAGCTTCGCCGAAGCGGAAAAACGGCTTCGCAATCCCACCGTCTCCGCCGCCGCGGTGGCCGGCGCCGCCCCGGTCAGGGACGATCGTCTGGCTAGGAACTACGCCGCCGCCGGCGTCAACATGAGTATCCCCGTATTAAACGGCGGCCTGTTCAAGGCGCGGCGCGAAGAAGCCGAGTCGCACACCGCCGCGGCGGATAAGGCCGTCGAGGACCTTACGGTTCGCATTGCGCGCGACGTTCGGGTGGCGTGGCTCGATGCCACCGACGCCTTTCGCCGGCTGGACGTCACCGCCCGCATGGTCGCGGAAGCCGACGAAGCGCTGCGCCTGGCCCAGGCCCGCTATGACAACGCCCTGGGCAGTATCGTCGAGCTCAACCAGGCGCAGTGGAACCAGACTTCGGCCCAGATCGCCGCCGCGTCGGCCAAATACGAATATCTGAGCCGGCGGGCCGCGCTCAACTACGCCTTGGGTGTTTTGCGATGAGTCATATGACACGGGAAAACCGACGCCTTCTGATTGTATGCGGCATCGTCTCTTCGATGCTGGCCGCCTCTTCCTGCGCCCGCGGCGGCGCCCAGACATCCGCCGCCGCCGCCGAGCCGCGAACCGTGGCCGTTGCCGCCGCCAGCCGTGCCGATCTGTCCGCCGACATGGTCTTGACCGCGGAATTCGAGCCGTTCCAGGAGGTCGATGTCATGGCAAAAGTCTCGGGCTACATCCGCGAGATTAAGGTCGACATCGGGGACCGCGTGCGCGACGGGCAACTGCTGGCGACGCTCGAAATCCCGGAAATGCAGGACGATCTCACCCGCGCGGCCGCGGCCATCGAAGAGGCCAACGCGGAACTGGCGGCGGCGCGCGACGAGCTGCAACGCACCGAGTCGGCCCACCAGATGGCTCATCTGTCGTACTCGCGAATTTTGGAAGTTTCGAAAAGCGAGCGGGGACTGGTTCCGCAGCAGGAGGTCGACGAAGTCCATTCTCGCGATCTGGTGGCCGAAGCGCAGGTATCTGCCGCCAGGTCGCGTGTCACCGCGTGCGAGCAGCGCATACGCGTCTCCCAAGCCGAACAGGCCCGGTTCAAGACCTTGTATCGATATGCCGTCATCACCGCGCCTTTCGAGGGCGTCGTCACCAAGCGGTACGCCAATACGGGCTCGCTGATTCAGGCCGGCACTGCCTCGCAAACACAGGCCATGCCGGTCGTCCGCCTTTCCCAAAACGATCTGCTTCGACTGGCCTTGCCGGTCCCCGAATCGGAGGTTCCCCTGGTTCGTCTCGGCGCGCCGGTGGACGTGCGCGTGCCCGCGCTCGACCGGACGTTTCCCGGGCGAGTGGCCCGTTTTGCCGACAAGGTGGATCAGTCCACGCGAACCATGAAGACCGAGGTGGATGTGCCGAACCCCAAACTGGAGCTGGTGCCGGGAATGTATGCCGAAGTGGATCTCGAAACCGAGCGGCGGAAGAACGTTCTCTCGGTCCCCATGGAAGCCGTCGACGGCGCGGGCGGCGACACTCGCGTTTTCGCCGTGCGGGCATCCGGATCGATTGAAATCGTTCCGGTCCGCCTCGGCATCGAGACCGCGCATCGGGTCGAGATCCGGTCCGGGGAAATTGCCGAAGGAGACCCGGTGGTGGTGGGATCTCGCGCCGGACTGAAACAGGGCGACAAGGTTCAGGCCAGAGCCGTCGCGCTGGCCGGCGGCGCCTCGCCCAAGGATTAGCCCCTCCCATGTCTCGCTTCGCCATCAACACTCCGTACCTGGTCGTCGTCGTCTGCCTGATCGTCGCCATTCTGGGCTCGGTCGGCGCCGCGCGAATGCCGGTGGACATGTTCCCCGCCATGAACATTCCCGTGGTTGTGGTGGCTACGTTTTATTCTGGCATGCCCCCGGAGCAAATCGAAGGAGATATCACCTATCACCTGGAACGCTTCTTCACCTTTGCCAGCGGCATCGATCACATCGAATCCCGTTCGTTGAACGGCGTGAGCATCATCCGTGTGTATTTTCAGCCCGACACCAACGCGGATATCGACGCCGCCACCATCGCCAATCTGGCCGTCTCGGATATGAAAGACCTGCCCCCGGGAACCTTGCCTCCGGTGGTGCTCAAATCCGACGCCTCCAGCCTTCCCGTGTGTCTGGTCACCATGAATGGCGAAGGAATGAGCGACGGCAACCTGAAAGACATCGCGCAAAACTTCGTCCGCAATCAACTGGCGAGCGTTCACGGCGCATCCATCCCGCAGCCGTTTGGCGGCCCGTGGCGTCAAATCCAGTTCTACGTGGATCCCTCCAAGCTGGAGGCCCGGCAGATCAGCCCCATGGACGTGGTGCGGGCACTCAGTCAGGCGAACGTCATTCTCCCCGCCGGCGACGTCCAGATCGGCAACCTCGACTACAACGTTTACTCCAACGCCCAATTCAATCTCAACGACGCCAACCGCTATCCCGTCAAGATTAACGGCGAAAACCCGGTCCTCATGTCGGACGTCGGCCAGCTCCGCGATGCCCATGCTACCCAGTACAACGTGGTCCACGTAAACGGCCAGCGTTCGGTCTATCTCCCCGTGATGAAGCAAGGCGGCGATTCCAATACCATCGCCATCGTCGATGGGGTTCGCAGCACCGTCACTCATCTGGTCGATGTGCCGCCGCAGATGAAGACGGGCGTCGTTTTCGATCAATCCCGATTCGTGCGAACGGCAATCGAGACGCTGCTCCACGAAGGCGGTATCGGGCTCTTCCTCACCTGCGTCATGATTCTGATGTTTCTCGGCAGCCTCCGGGCCACGGTTGCGGTCTTCTTCTCTATCCCCCTTTCCGTCTGCGCAACGCTGCTGGCCCTCCAACTGGGCGGCTCCTCGATCAACAGCATGGTGCTGGGGGGACTCGCCCTCGCGCTCTCGCGCCTGATCGACAATTCCGTGGTCGTGCTGGAGAACATCTACCGTCACCTCGAAATGGGCGAGCCGCGCCGCGTCGCGGCCGAAACCGGCGGCAAGGAAGTCGCCCTCCCGGTGCTGGCGTCCACGCTCACCACCGTCGTCGTCTTCTTTCCCGTCACCCTGCTGGCCGGCGTCAGCAAGTTTCTATTTTCGGCAATGGCTCTGGCAGTGGTTGTCTCGCTGTTCGCGTCTTACTTCGTCGCCATGACCGTGGTGCCTCTGTTTTGCGCGCGTTACCTGACCATCGAAACCGCGGAGCGTCTGGGCGTAGTGGTTTCGGGCGATGCCCGCGAGCTTGCCGAATACCAGGCCGGCCGCGCGGCGCGCTTCCACGCCGCTTTCCAGGCGGCGTTCAACCGCGTGCTGGCATGGTATGAAACCCTCGTCCAGCGCCTTCTCCACCTGCCTGTAACCGTGCTGGCCCTCTTCTTCATGGCCTTCGCCGCCAGCCTGCTGCTATACGGCAGGCTTGGCTTCGCTTATTTTCCCCAGACCGACGCGGGTCAGTTTGTGATTACCTTCAAAGCGCCGCCCGGAACCAGACTCACCGTCACCGAAAAGGAAGTCGCCGATCTGGAAACTCTGATCCGGCAGGTCGTCAGACCCGAAGACTTGGCCATCCTGGTCGATAACATCGGCGTCGACAATGGCTTCTCCGCCGTTTACACGTCGAATGCCGCCATGCATACCGGCTTCGTTCAGGTCGGGCTCCAGCCCGGACATCGCACCGGCAGCTATGAGTACATTCGGGAAATCAAAAGGCGAATGGCCGAAGAGATGCCGCGGATCACGCCGTTTTTCTCCACTGGCAGCCTGGTGGATGCCGTGGTCGCCATGGGTGCGCCGGCGCCGATCGACATACAGGTCGTCGGCGCGAACTTAGATGCCGACGATAGAGTCGCCCAGGGCATCGCCGCCAAGCTCCGGGAATCGCCGGAAATCGCCGACGTCTTCATGCCCCAGGATCTCGATTACCCTTCTCTTCGGATCGACGTCGACCGCCTTCACGCCGCCAAGCTCGGCTTGACCGAGCGCGAGGTATTGACCAACGTGATTACCTCTCTCACCTCTAACCAGATGATCGCTCCCAACCTGTGGATCGATCCCCGTAATGGGAATAACTACTTCCTGACCGTTCAGTATCCCGAGGCTCAAATTCATTCTATCCAGGACCTGCGGTCTATTCCACTGCATGCCGACAGGTTCGCCGAGCCGACCCGCCTGGACATGGTCGCCAAGATCGAACGCATCCAGGCGCCGACCGAAGTGGATCACTACCAGATCCGCCGCAAGCTCGATATTTATGCGCGTCCGGCTGGCGAGAACCTCGGAGCCGCGGCCGACCGCGTGCGCGCCGCCATTGCGCACGAAGAGATTCCGGCGAACGTAAACGTGGCTGTCCGGGGCAGCGCCGAGGCCATGGACGCTTCTTTCAGAAGTTTCGCCTTCGGCCTGACTCTCTCTGTCGTCCTGCTTTACCTGATTCTCGTCGCTCAGTTCCGGTCGTTCACCGACCCCTTCATTATTCTGCTGGCTCTTCCGCCTGGTATCTCGGGCGTGTTGATCGTTCTCGTCCTGACCGGGACGACGCTGAACGTCATGTCTCTCATGGGTGTCGTAATGCTCGCCGGAATCGCTATGTCGAACAGTATTCTGATCGTCGAATTCGCTCACCATCTCAGGAGCGAGGGCCGCCAGGCGGGCGAAGCCGTCGTGGAAGCCTGCCGCGTGCGTCTGCGGCCCATCCTGATGACGTCGCTCGCCACTATCGTCGGCCTGCTGCCGATGGCGCTGAAGCTGGGCGAAGGCAGCGAATCGTACGCGCCGCTGGCTCGCGCGCTGATCGGCGGATTGACCGCCTCGGTCCTGCTGACCGTATTCCTGGTACCCGCGGGATTTTACCTGGCGTACCGCGATCCCGAGCCGCGACCGTAAGGGAGCGGTCGCCGGTAACTGAAGTCATGCTTTCGTATCCGTCAGTAACAAGGAGGAATTCTACCCCATGCGAGCTTTGCTTATTCACTTATCGTCTTTCACGCTGGCCGCCGGTCTGTTAGTGTTTCCGGCAGGCGCACAGGCCAAAGACAAGAAGGTCAAACCAGCTCCCAAAGAGCCGCAGGATGCGATCGAAGTCGTCGGACATATCGCGTCCGCAAACGGGCCCGTCACCCGCTTTCTTTTCACCCAGCACTACAGCAGCTATTACTTATACGCCGAACACGATGGCGGCCGAAACGTCACCCTCATTGACGTCACTAGAACCGGACAGCCCGTCGTATTGACCGACGTTTCCTATCCCGTGGACGGCGGCTCCGGCAGTCTGTTCGCCGTGGCCGGCACGGCTGCGCTTGTCACCGAAGCCCAGAGCGGTTCCACATCCTCGCCGGCGAGCCAGACGGTCCGCATCATGGATTTCTCCGATCCGCGGCACCCGAAAGTCGCCCGCGAATTCGCCGGCGTGACGGCGATGAGCCGTGACGAACGGCGCGGCCTGATCTTTGTCGCCAACCCGGAGGGCATCTGGATTTTGCACCAGAGCTTCGCGGAAGACCCGGAAGTGCAGAAGGCATACGCCTATCGTGTGATGTACGACCACTAACTACCCGCCAGACCGACGTGGCGCACGCACTCGTGCAGGCGCAGGGCACGCACTCGTGCGTGCGCCACGTCGGGACTTAGTGAACACCTATAGGCGCTTTTCGGTCGTATTGGCCTGCCCGCTCCGTCCGAGTTTTCCCAACTGCTTCTGCGCCAGGCGGCTCCATTTGGCGATGTAGCGCCGTCGATACCTCGGCGCCGTTCTGGCGGATTCAACCGCTCGGGCATACATTTCGCGCGCCGCGCCGCCGTCTCCCAGTCCCTGCAGCGCCTGCCCGTAGTAGAACAGACCCTCGGTGTCGTAAGGCCGCCGCTCCACGTACACGGAGAGCTCATCGCGGGCCTCCTTGAATTGCCGGTTTGCCAGGTAGACCGCGCCCAGTTCGCGGAGAATCTCGCTCAGGCTGAACTTTTCGTCCTGATCCACAACCGTCTGAAAGTGTGCGAGCGCATCGGTGAGCCGGCCCTGCTCGCGCGCAATGCGGCCCAACTGAAAATGAGCGTCGGTTTCCGACGGGTCGATGGCAACGGCATTCTGAAACCGCTGAATCGCCTCGGCCGTCGACCGCCGCTGCTGGTAAATCAAGCCGAGCTGATACTGCGCCTCGGCGTCGTGTGGATTGATGGCGGAAGCTTCCAGCATGCGGCGAAAGTTCTGCCGGCTTCGCAGACCCGCGCCCACACTGGCAAACTCGCCGCGGAGGTAGTAAAACGCGTAGAAGAGAAAGAACGGGGACGCCAGCCATCCGAAAAGAAATCGCAGCGGCGCCCAAAGCACGGCCGCCGCCACAACCGGAATCGAGGAGAGGCAAACCGCTGCCACGGCCACCCCGTTTTCAACGCCGAAGACGGTTCGGACGGCGAAGAACATCAGCACCGCAAAGTAGACAAGCGCTAGCAGGGCAACCGCGCCCAGCACCGGAAATGGCGCCACCCAGCCCGCCAGCACCACCGGAATCTCCGCCGCCGCCCATGCCATGGAAGCGCAGGTGAGCAGCGGCGAATAGTCGCGGTGAAAGACCATCCCCAACCCTCCGAGCCGGCCGGCCAAATTAGCCGCGAGCAGCGTTCCCGGAACGTAAATCGCCGCCAGGACCAGAAGGGGCGTGTAGAAACTGAACGACCACTGAGGCCGAACCTGAACCACGCGTAGGGGCGCTTCGCCCGGCTCGGCGCCAGGCTGAGTAACCACGACGGGCACCTGCAAAACGGGCGGCCTCACGGTCGACCCGAACAGCAGCGATACCGCCAGCACGGCCAGGCTGGCGAAAAGCAGGCTGCCTCGATCCAGAATGCCGCTCATCGCGGAGGCCGGCTGCCACAACAAGCGCAACAGCAGCTTCGAATTCTCGAATACCATGAACAGTTCAGGATATCAGCGATATCGAAATCGTAGTCGCGATACCCCGCACCGCAAGGGGAGGGAGAATATGTCCATGTTGAGCCGACGACGATTCTTTACGACCGGCGGGGCTGTTGGGCTACTGGCCGGTCGCGCTCCGGGAGCCATACCGGAATCCGCTACCGCCCCGCATGCCCCGCAGGAGTGTTTCTCGCTCGATGGCCTGTGGCGATTCCGGTTCGATCCCGAAGGGAAAGGGGAACAGGCCGGCTGGGCGCTCCCCGACACCGCGGCCGCGGGCTGGAGAGAGGTTTCGGTGCCGCACACATGGCAAGTGGAGGCGGCGAACGTGGGATACCGGGGACTGGCGTGGTATCGCCGCACGTTCGAGTCTCCGCCGTCCTGGTCCGAACGGGCCGTCCGGCTGGAGTTTGAAGCGGTGTTTCACAGCGCGACCGTCTGGGTCAATGGGAAAGAGGCCGGGCGGCACATCGGCAAGGGCTATACGGCTTTCACCTTCGATATCGGCTCGCTGCTGCGGTACGGCGCGCCCAACAGCCTGGTGGTGAAGGTGGATAACGCATTCAACGAGTCGATGCTTCCGCGCGGACGGTCGAGCGACTGGGCGCACGATGGCGGCATTTACCGTTCCACGCAACTGCTGGTCACGCCCAAGGTATTCATCGAGCGCGTGGCCGTGGAGGCCCATCCGGACATCGCCGCCGGGACTGCGTCGATCGGCGCCACGGTTGTGGTGCGGAACACATCGGAGCGGCCATGGGAAGGGACGGTTGGCTACCGGGTGATCGACGAGGCAACCGGGAACGCGGCGCTCGGAAGTCCGGAAGCTGCGACGGTTCGGTTGGGAGCCGGTGAATCGAAGACTGTGGCGCTGCGGGCGGCCACGCTCCACGAGCCGCGGCTCTGGCACTTCGACCATCCCAACCTTTACCAGCTTCGCACCGAACTCGCCGGCGGCCACGCGCTCGATACCACTTTCGGAATTCGCCAAATCGAGATCCGCGACGGCGCTTTCTACTTCAACGGGGAGAAGGTGCGGCTGATGGGCGTCGAGCGCATGGCCGGCAGCAACCCGGAGTTTGGAATGGCCGAACCAGCCGATTGGATCGCTCACGACCACGCCGACATGAAGAATCTGAACTGCGTCTACACGCGGGTGCATTGGCCGCAGGACCGAGCCGTGCTCGACTGGTGCGACCGTCACGGCATGCTGATCCAGACCGAAGTTCCCACCTGGGGCAGCGCCACCTTTGCCGGCATGACGGCGGAACCTTCGGCGGACATCATGAACAACGGCCTGGAACAATTGGGTGAGATGATCGGCCGCGACCGTAACCATCCCTGCATTTTTTCCTGGGGCGTATGCAATGAAATTGGCGGCCAGAATCCTCCGGCTTATGCTTTCGCCAGGCGGATGTACCAGGAGTCCAAGAAACTCGACCCGGCGCGCCTGGTGGCGTACGCGTCGAATTCGCTGTTCACCACGCCCGGCAAGGACGTTACCGGGGTAATGGACTACGTGATGTGCAACGAATACATCGGCTCCTGGAGTCCGGGAACGGTGGAGGATCTGGGGAAAATACTGGACGAGATCCACCGCGCCTTCCCGGACAAGCCGGTTGTCATCTCGGAGTACGGGTATTGCGCGTGCACGCCGGACCGTCCCGAGGGCGACGGCGCACGCATCGCCGTGCTGCGCGGCCAAGACGCGGTGTTTCGCCAGCGGGATTGGGTCGCCGGTCTGATCTTCTTTTGCTATAACGATTACCGCACGCACGTCGGCGACCGCGGCAGGGGTGCGCTGCAGCAGCGGGTTCACGGGGTGGTCGACGTCTACGGCGCACCGAAGTCTTCCTATGAGGAACTGCGCTCCGAGTCCAGTCCGATCGAACGGTTCGAGGTGGCGGGCAAGGCCGGTGAGCTGAAGGTGCGGTTGCAGACCCGCGGCGGCGTGCCGGCGTATACGCTGCGGGGATATCGGCTGAGGACTGTAGTTTACGGATTCGGTCAAATTCCGGTGGAGCGAGTCGAGACTCGGTTGCCGGACCTGGGGCCGGGCGAACAGACGTCCGTTATGGTCGGATTTGCGGAGCGGAACCCGGTTTGGGCGAAGCTCGATGTGCTCAGGCCGGCAGGCGAGTCGGCGCTAACGGCGGTTTGGAAGCCGTAGCGTAGTGTCCGCGAAAATAGGGAGGTGTCACCGAAGGGCAGCTGCAAGACCATGACTGGATCCCCGCGGAGCAGCATAGCCGCAGTCGAAAAACACCGGCGACAGATCGCCGGCGCTACGAAGAACGTCGGCTCGACAGCCGACGCTGCAGGCCGGACGGCGTGCGCCACGCGTTACGGCCTGCAAGGTCGCACTGGAATGTGCTCACTCTCGCCTCCATGGATTGAGCGTCTCGCGGATCGGGCTTCTCGGTCTCCCGACGTCACGCAGCGCGGAACCAATCGCGAACGGGTCTTTCTCGCCGTCGCCGACTGTAGGTGAGGGTAATGCGCTGTTCCCTATTCGCTGTGCAGCGCCCTGATCGGGTCGACCCTGGTGGCCCGAAGCGCGGGGATGTAAATCGCGATTGACGCGGCGGCGACGAGTAACAGCGGCACGCCCATCAAACCGGCCATGAATGCCAGTGCAAGAGATTCCTGCCGGACGAGTGCGTCCATGGTATTCAGGTTGGTAACCGGCAGTTCCGGATCGAGCGCCCGCACTATCGCGCGGATGGAGGGAGCCGCTTCGATGGCGTCACTCGCCAGGCGCAGGCCTATATCCATCTCGCGGTCCGGCGCCTGTGCAAACGGCACGTAGACCGTGGGACCGGGTTCGCGGCTCAGCGCGCTGTAGGGAATATCTCCCACCACTCCGACGATGGTGGCCCACGCCCGCCCGGCGAGTTGGATCCGCCGGCCGATCGGCCCCTCATTCGGCCAGCGCTCGGCTGCGCGGGCACTGACGATCGCCACGGGAGTTGCGAGCGGCCCGTCGCCATCGTTCAGCAACCGCCCCGAGCGTAGCGAGCGCGCCAGTTGCCAACTGGCCAGGTTCTCGATTGACGCGGTTTCGCGACCGATATCGCCCACGTCGCCAGCCGTGGCCGGACCATAGGGAAGCGCTCCCGGCCTGTCGTAGCGCCGCGCAGCGGCTCTTCCGAGCCGCTGACAGGCCAGGAGGCCTGTCCCACTCGAAGTATTTATGGATACCGGTACTAAGTGCCGGTTTTTTACCTGTAAGTTATTGATTCTTGGTTAAGAACCGGTACTTAGTGCCGGTTTTTCGTCGTTAGGAGAGGTTGACCCGAGATAAGATTGAGGCTCGAAGGCCTGTAGAGTCCTTGAGATAGAATTGTTACGTTCGGTGGCGCCGGGCAGAAACCGCCAGGGTGGCCAGAACCGGAATGCAATTCTCGATCCGGTGGTCATTTCACGGAGGTGTCGTGCCTTATACAATCCTCTCCGTAGACGGGGATGCAGCCCCTCGCGGCGCACGCAACCGAGTCCTTCGCGAGGCGGGGTTCGAAATCGTCGAAGCCGTCACCGCGGCCGATGCGCTGCAACTGGCTTCGGAAAAACGGCCCGCACTCGTCGTTGTTGCCACTGAATTGCCGGAAATGGACGGTTTTGCGGTTTCGAAACGACTGAAATCCGATCCTCGGACCGCCTCCATTCCGGTGCTGCATATCGCGAGCCGGGGCGAACCAGGCCGCGGCTACCCGGAATCGTTGAAAAGCGGGGCGGAAGCGTACCTGGAATCTCCGGTCGCCCCGGAAGTGCTGATCGACGTGGTCACAGCGCTGATCGAGGCCGATTCCCGTGGGACCGGGCGCGAGCGGGCCGAGGAGGCGGTGCGGGAAAGCGAGGAGCGGCTACGGCTCTTCGTCGAGCATGCGCCGGCCGCCATTGCCATGTTCGACCGGGAAATGCGGTACACGGCGGCCAGCCGGAGATGGATCGCCGACTACGCCCTTGGCGAACAGGATCTCATCGGCCGCAGTCACTACGACGTGTTCCCGGAAATGCCGGAGCGCTGGAAAGAGATACACCGCCGCTGCCTGGCTGGAGCAGTGGAAAAATGCGACGAAGAGCCCTTTCTTCGCGCCAATGGGAAGCTGGACTGGATTCAGTGGGAAATCCATCCCTGGCGAACCGGCAAAGGCGAGATTGGCGGCATCACCATCTTCAGCGAGCTGATCACCGAGCGCAAGCAGGCCGAACAGGAACGCCAGCGTCTCACCAGCGAGTTGGTTGATCGCGTGGGCGAACTTCAGGCCGTCCTGGACGCCGCCCCGGTCGCCATCTGGATCGCCCACGACCCGCAGTGCCTCCGGATTACCGGCAACGCTTTCGCCGACCAGGTCGTGACGCAAACGCCGCGTGGCGAAAACACCTCGCTCAGCGCGCCTTCCGGCGATGAGGCGTTCCCGTTTAGAGGTTTTCGCCGGGGCGTGGAACTGCGGCCCGAGGAAATGCCCGCCCAAGTCGCCGCGGCTACGGGCCGGCCGGTGGAACAGCAACAACTGGATCTGGTCTTCCTCGATGGCCGCACGGTCCACCTGCTCGCGGGAGCGGTGCCCCTGTTCGACGCCAAAGGACGGGTGCGCGGCTCGGTCGTCGCTGCTGCCGACGTCACCCAACTCAGGCGCGCCGAGGAGGCTCTGCGGGAGAGCACCGTGTTCCCGGAACAGAATCCGGCGCCTATTCTACGGGTCGGCGAAGATGGCGCCCTGCTCTATGCCAATCCCGGTGCGAACGTGCTGCTGGCGGAATGGAAGTGCCAGGTTGGGCAGATGGTCCCGGACGATCTCCACGGCGCGATCGGGGAAGCTTTGGCGCCAGACGCGCCGGCCGAGCGCGACATTCACGCCGGTGGGCGCGACTATTCCTTCGTCATCGTGCCAGTTGCCAGCCACCGTTACGCTAACCTTTATGGGCGGGACATAACCCATCGAAAGCGGGC
>PLRS01000091.1 GCA_003164035.1 Bryobacterales bacterium
GCTAAAAATGCTCTGCATTATGCCGACGGCAGCATAACCGATCGCTTCATCTACCGGAATGACGTCAAAAGAATGTTCACGGAAGAATCGCCGAAGTTCCGACATTTCTTTCTTCGACTTTGCACACTGAAAGAGCTCCATCAGAGAGACGATCGAGAGCCTGCGGACCGGTTGCGAATCGATCAGGCGCCCCGCCCCCGGTTCCCCTCGGAAAAACCAAATGAGGACGTCGGAATCAAAGATCATGCAAGCGCGAGTTCCTCAAACGCCGAACATGCCCCGGCACATCGGCGAGATCCTGCCTTCCTTTCCAAAGGCCGAAGGCCGGATCGGACGACGGCTTGCGCGACGCCTGGGTCAATACCACCGGCAGCAGACGCGCCTTCTCACGGCCACGATACGAGACCGTGACCGGTTCGCCGCGATCCAGCGCTTCGATGACGGACTTCATGCGGTATCTTAGGTCCACAATCCGTGCTTTCACAATCTGTCTACTTTCTAGTATACATATCATAACACCCGGGGGAAAAGCGCGAGACGGAATGAGGACAGGGTCCACGTCCGCTCGCCCCGCATGCTGCTACCTTATTACGGAGAGTCCTCCATGAACTACTACCACGATCATCGAGCCGAGTTCCTCGAAGGGCTGAAGGCCTTTCTGCGCATTCCCAGCATCAGCGCGCTTTCCGAGCACAAGCCGGACGTCCTGCGAGCCGCCGAGTTCGCCCGCGGCGAGCTCGAAGCGCTCGGCCTCAAAGCGGAGCTGATCGAAGGCCGGGGCAATCCGCTGGTATACGGCGAATGGCTGGGCGCGCCCGGCAAGCCGACCATTCTTTTCTACGGGCACTACGACGTGCAGCCGCCCGATCCGCTCGACGAGTGGAAGTCCCCGCCATTCGAGCCGGAAGTGCGCGGCAACGACCTGTTCGCGCGCGGCGCGGCCGACGACAAAGGGCAGGTCTACCTGCAGATCAAAGCCGTCGAGGGTTTGCTGAAAACCACCGGCCGCCTGCCGGTGAACGTGAAGTTTCTGCTGGAAGGCGAGGAAGAGACCGGCGGAGAGCACATCGAAGCTTACGTGAAAACCCGGCCGGCGCGGCTGAAGGCGGATGCGGCGGTGGTCTGCGATACGGAGCTATTCGCGCCGGACCTGCCCACCATCTGCGTCGGCCTGCGCGGCATGGTGTACGCGGAGCTCGCCGTGCAGGGCGCCTCCCACGACCTGCATTCCGGCATGTACGGCGGCGCCGCTCCCAATCCGTTTCAGGCCGTGGCCGAAATCATTTGCGCCCTCAAAGACCGCGATGGCCGCATTCAGATCCCAGGCTTCTATGACGCCGTGATTCCGCCCAGCGCCAAGGAACGCGAGGCGTGGGACCGGCTTCCCTTCGACGAAAAAGAGTACACTGAAAAGGAAATCGGCGCGCCCGCGCTGGTGGGCGAGCCCGGCATACCGCTGTTCGAGCGTGTCTGGGCGCGGCCAACGTTTGAAGTGCACGGCATCCGCGGCGGCTTCACCGGCGAAGGCGCCAAGACCGTCATCCCGGCCCGCGCCGTGGCCAAGATCAGCACCCGCCTGGTGGCCGGCCAGACCACCGCCGAAGCCGCCGAACAACTCCGCGCCGCGATTGCCGCCGCCTGCCCGCGCGGGGTCACCGCGGAACTCAAGGTGCTCAGCACCGGCGAGCCATCGCTCACCGACCCCGACAATCCCTTCATCCACGCCGGCGCGCAGGCGCTCGAGGAAATCTTCGCCAAGCCCACGGTCTACATTCGCTCCGGCGGCTCCATTCCCATCGTGGGCGTGTTCCGCGAGTACCTGGGCATTCCCAGCGTGATGATGGGTTTCGGCCTGCCCGACGACAATCTGCATGCGCCCAACGAGAAATTCCACTTGCCCAACTTCTACCGCGGCATGGAAGTGCTGGCGCGCTATCTGGAGCTGCTCGGAAGCTGAAACGTGCGCGCCCGACGAAGCTTGTTCGCCTGTCTCGCCCTGCTGGCCATCAACGCGATCATATGCGGGCCTTTGTTCACGGTTGAATATCTCGACGATTTTCAATCCAACGAAGGCTTCTTCATCGCCATGGGCAAGTTCCTGCGGGACTGGTGGCCGCACGTAGCCTGGTTTCCCTGGTTCGACGGCGGAATGCCGTTCGAAAATACCTACCTGCCACTGACGGGTGCGCTGGTCGCCATGGTTTCCTGGATCGGCCGTTGGTCGCCGGCCCATGCGTACCATATTGTAATGGCGCTGGCCTATTCGCTGGCGCCGGTATTCCTGTTCCTGTTTGCCAAGGACGTGTCCGGCCGCTTCGCGCCCAGTTTTACGGCTGCGCTGCTGTGGTCGATCCTCTCTCCCGGCGTGTTGATTCCACGGTTGGCGCAGGATCTGCACACGCTATGGGGGCTGCGCCGGCTGCGCAACATCGTTTTCTGGGGCGAGGGTCCGCACAACGTGGCTCTCTGCCTGCTTCCCGCGGCTCTTTGGCTGATGGCGCGTTACCTGAAACGGCCCAGCCCGCACCGGTTCGGCGCCGCGGGTCTGGCAGTGGCCGCCGTCATGCTGACGAATGCCTTTGGCATTTTGACGATAGCCATTTCGGCAGGTATTCTGCTGCTGGCCTGGCCTCAATTCGATCGGCCGCGAGTGGCCGCCACCGGCGGATTGCTGCTGGCGGGTTACCTCGTCATCTGCCGTTTCTTGCCGCCGTCGGAGATTCGCCTTCTGGCGGCCAGCTCGCAGGTATCCGGCGGCGACTTTCGCTATACCTTCCGCATTCTGTTACTGGCGGCGGCGTTGCTGGCGGTCTTGGCTGGCCTGGCGGCGATCTCCCGGCGGTGGCGCGATCCCATGCTGCAGTTCGCCGCCGTGTTCTCGGCCTGCTTCGGCGGCGTGGTTGTGGTGTCGCTTTGGGACGTGAATCTGCTCCCGCAGGCCTTGCGCTATCACATCGAGATGGAGGCCGGCCTCTGTCTCGTTGCGGCTTTCGCCGGCGCGCGGCTGGGCAAATGGGTGCCGTCTTGGGTGGTCCATGACGCCGCTATTTTGAGCCTGGTGGCGATAAGCTGGATCGTCTGGCGGGACTGCGGTTTCGCCCGGCGCCTGATTCAACCGGCCGATATCGCCCGCTCGGCGCCCTTTCGCCAGGCGAGCTTCGCCGCCGCCCACCTCCACGGCCAACGCATCATGGTCGCCGGCGAGAGCCAGTGGTGGTTCAATCTCTTCGCCGATAATTCGCAATTGAGCGGCGGTTTTGAGCCTACCGCGCCCAACTGGGTCCAGCAGGTGGCCGTCTACACCATCGACACGGGGCAGAATGCCGGCGCCCAGGACGGTCCCATTTCGGTTCTCTGGCTGAAAGCGTTTGGCTGCGGCGCCATCGTCGTCCCCGGCCCCGGCAGCGCCGATTACTACCACCCGGTGCGCAATCCCGGCAAATTCGACGGGCTTCTGCCGCTCGCCTGGCGGGAAGCCGGCGACTCGATTTACCAGGTTCCCTTGCGGTCTGTCTCGCTGGCGCACGTGGTTCCGGCATCGGCGCTGGTCGCCAACCGGCCGGTGCACGGCCTGGACGTGGCGGAAGTTCGCCGCTATGTCGCCGCCCTGGAGGATCCGGCCCTGCCGCCCGCCAGCCTGGCTTGGGACAATCCCACTCACGGGCGAATTACGGCCGCGGTCAACCCTCCCAATGTTCTGTCTGTGCAGGTGACCTACGATCCCGGTTGGCGCGCCACTTCCCGCGGCCAGGCGCTTGCGGTCGGCCGTGACGCGCTCGGGTTTATCGTGATCCACCCGCGGTGCTCGGGAGTTTGCGCCATCGACCTCGAATTCGACGGGGGCTTTCCGCGGCGCGCGGAGCTGGCGATCAGCCTGACAGCGGTCGTGACGCTGCTCGGCTTGGCGCTGTTCGGGCGAAGATCGCAGGTAGGGCACCTTCTGACGGTCCCCGGCTCTGACTCGCGGCCTGACGCTGGCCTTTCGAAACAAATCCGCTCCGACCCGTGATTTTTTGAGGCGTCGCGCGAATCATAGTATGGAAGGACAGCGCGGGCGGATGACGAGGCCGGATCTTCAGGAGACGTTTCAGAAACTGGTCGAGGAACACAAGAGAATCCTCTACAAGGTCTCGAACGCGTACTGCAAAGACCGCGACTCACGGGACGATCTGGCGCAGGAAATCCTGTTCCAGTTGTGGCGGTCGTTCGACAGGTTCGACGGGTCTTCGCGGTTTTCTACCTGGATGTACCGGGTCGCTCTCAACGTCGCGATCTCCTTTTATCGCAGCGAGAGCACCAGAACCCGGCATGTGATTTCCGACGAACAGCGGCTGCTCGAAACCGCCGATGAATCCCAAAGCCAGCCCGAGGACGTTCGGCTTCTTTATCGGTTCATTGAACTACTTGACCCGCTGAACAAAGCGCTCATCCTGCTCTACCTGGACCAAAACAGCTACCAGGAGATCGCGGCCGCGCTGGGAATTACCGAGACCAACGTCGCCACCAAAATAAACCGGCTGAAAACCAGGATGAGGCGGGAATTCAGCGGGACCAGACAGGCTTGACAACAGGAGAGGAAGAAAATGGAACTCGATGCACTCAAACAAACGTGGGCTGAGTACGATCGTAAGCTCGACACCAGTATTCGTCTGAACCGGCAGCTTCTGCTGGCCGTGAACATCAACCGGGTGCGATGGCCCTTGCGGCGGTTTACTCTAGGCCTGGGCTTGGGAGCGCTGATTGGGCTGATCGGCCCGGCGATCCTCGGCCAGTTCATTTACCTGCACCGGGCCGAACCGCGTCTTGCGCTGCCTGCCGCGGCGCTGGATATCTGGGTGATCGCCATGGTGGTTGCGTCGATTCGGCAGATGGCGATGGCGCTACGGATCGATTACGACAAGCCACTTACCGCCATCCAGAAACAGATCGAGTCCCTGCGGGTACTGCGCGTCAGGATCGTGCAATGGGCCGTGCTGACGGGGCAGGTGGTTTGGTGGATACCGTTGCTGATTGTCGCTCTCAAGGGTTTCTGGAACGTGGACGCCTACAAAGTGCCGGGCGTCAATTTCCTGGCAGTGAATTTGGCGTTTGGGCTGGCCATCATCCCGCTGAGCGTTTGGGTGTCGAGGAGATTTGGCGACCGTATCGGCCGCGTCCCGATGGTTGGGGAACTGATGAGGGGGCTCGCGGGTTACAGTTTGCAATCGGCGGCCGATCGTCTGGCGGCCATTGCGGAATTCGAAAAAGAAACGCTGGAAAGCTGAGGGTGGGGCGGGCGATTCGCCGGCGATTCGCCTGCCCCGTCGGGCAACCCGCTGGCCGTTCGATTGCTGTCTGCTGGCTACAATATGCCTGTGCAAGTGTCGGCGGGGGCTTATTACGTTTTTGTAGCGGCGGTTTTCTTTCTGTTTTGGGCGTCGGCCGGTTCGCGGCACGCGCGGTTGGCCGTGGTCTTACTCGCCAATTATCTTTTCGCGGCGCGCTATGGACTGTTCTACGTGGTTCTGCTGCCGCTTTGCTCGTCGATCGATTTCCTGGCGGGCTTGGGGCTGATGCGTTTTCGGGCCCCGGCGGCGCGCAGGCTGCTCGTGGGAGTCAGCCTGGTATTGAACCTGGGCCTGCTGGTGGGTTCGCGGCACATGGGGTGGGTGCTGGGCCGCGCCGGCGGCGGCTCGGCGCACTGGGATTGGGTCTTTCCGCTGGGGCTCTCTTTTTATACCCTGCAGGCGTTGACTTACACCATCGATCTCTATCGAGGCGACGCGGAAGGCACCCGCAGCCTGCTGGAATACCTGGCTTCGGTGACTTTTTTCCCCACCCTGCTGGCTGGCCCGATCACACGCGTGGCCGACCTGGTGGGCCAATTGGCCAAACCGCCGGCGCTCGATCGGTCCGCGGGCGGGCGGGCGTTCTTTCTGATCGGCCTGGGGTTGCTGAAGAAAGCCTTCCTGGCCAATTTTCTGGCTGAGAACCTCGTCAATCGCGTGTTCGATACGCCCACGCTCTATAGCGGCGCCGAAACGCTGATTGCGGTCTACGCCTATTCGCTGGAGTTGTACTTCGATTTCTCCGGCTACACCGACATCGCCCGCGGCGTCGGCATGCTTCTGGGCATCCGGCTGCCGATTAATTTCGACCGCCCTTACATCGCCGCCAACCTGACCGATTTCTGGCGGCGTTGGCACCTGAGTTTTTCCAATTGGCTGCGCGACTACCTTTACTTTTCCCTGCCCGGAGCGCGCACCCGGCTGATGCCGTACGTCAACCTGGCGATCACCATGGTGCTGGGCGGCCTGTGGCACGGCGTTACCTGGACGTTCTTCGCATGGGGCCTGCTGCACGGCACCGGCCTTGCGGCCACCCGCGCCTGGATGGTGAAGCGCGGCCGCAAGCGGAAGCCCGCCAACCCGTGGGCCAGGGCCGCGGCCGTTTTCGGAACCTATCAATTCGTCTGCCTGACGTGGGTCTTCTTCCGCGCCTCCAACATGGAGAACGCGTGGGCCATTCTGGGGCGGATCGGTTCGCTTTCGGTGGGCTTCGAGAATATATCGCCGACTCTTTTGGCCGCGCTGGGGATCGGCGCGGCTACCTTCGCGGTGCGCAAGCAGTGGTACGCGTGGGCGGAAGAGCGCTTCGCGCGCAGCCCGTTCTGGGTGCATACGGCGGCGCTGCTGGTAGTAACGCTGGCGATCCGGCTGCTGGGTGGAAGGGCCAACGTGCCGTTCGTGTACTCGCGGTTCTAGGCGATGCGCAAATTCCCCATTTCCACCGCGTTGACGATTGTGTCGCTGGGCGCGCTGCTCATGCTGCTGCGGGTGTGGATGCCGGCGGCGATCGATACACCGAAGGCCTTGCTGGGCGCGATTGTCGATTTCTCACCCGAGTCGACGCCGGCAAGCCCGCTGGTCGAGCGGCATGAGGCTGTACCTCCGGAGCGCCTGGCCACGGTCGCCGCATCGGCCATGCACGCTCCTTTGCTGGACGACCGCAACGGGGTGCTCGACCGTTTCTACGCGTCTCTCTGGCGAACCGAGAAGGGCGCCGGCACCACCCGCATTCTGCATTACGGCGATTCGCCCACTACGGCGGACCTGATTACCGGCGATACGCGCCATCTCCTCCAGGAGCGTTACGGCGATGCCGGCCACGGCCTGGTGCTGATCGCAAAGCCGTGGGCGTGGTACGGGCATCGCGGCGTGGAATTGAGCGGCAGCGGCTGGCAGATCTCGCCCGCCAGCTCCTTCAAAGCGCTGGACGGGGCCTTCGGCCTGGGCGGCGTCAGCTTCATCGGGCAGGCCGGCGCGCACAGCAAGCTGGTATTGCGCGACCCGGACCAATCGAATTTCGAGCTCTGGTACATGGCCGAACCGGATGGCGGCGTAGTGACGGCGGAAGCCGATGGGCGCCAGGTGGCGCACATTGCCACCGATGGCGCGGCCGGTCCCGCGTTTGCCGCCTTCGCCGTCCCCGGCGGTGCGCACCAGCTCGACCTGGCGGTGGAATCGGGACGGGTTCGCCTGTTTTGCCTCACGGCGGAGAAGGCCGGCCCGGGCGTGGTCTACGATAGCGCCGGCCTCAATGGCGCCTCCATCGCCGTGCTTTCGCGCATGTTCAACGAAACTTATTGGGCCGAAGAGTTGCGCCATCGGAATCCGGACATGGTGGTGATCAACTACGGCACCAATGAAGCGGATTTCGCGTCCTTCGTCGACAAGGGTTTCGAAAAGGAACTGCGCGAGGCGATCCGCCGGCTGCACGCGGCCCTGCCCCTGGCTTCGATCCTGATCATGAGCCCGATGGACCGCGGCGCGCGGGAAGGCGCCGACGGAATCGTCACCATGCCTACCATTCCGCGCATCGTGGCGCTGGAGCGGCGTGTGGCCGCGGAGACGGGCTGCGGCTTCTTTGACACGTTCGACGCCATGGGCGGCGAAGGAACCATGGCGCGCTGGTACACGGCCGAACCGCGCCTGGTCTCGGCCGATCTGATTCATCCCTATCCCGCCGGCGGCAAAATCATCGCCACCATCCTCGTAAAGGAAATCGACCGGGGATTGAATCGGTATAAGCTGAGGAGCGCGCTTACCGAGCCGCGACCGTAGGGAGCTTGTAGGCAGCGGCGCCGATCGCGGTGGCTCTCGTAGTTCGACTCGGCCCGGCGCCCGTAACCGCGACCATGACGGAGCGGTTGTCGCGACATAATCCGGCTGTCGGGAGGTGTCTAAAATGTTCGGAAACGCCGTCGAATGCAAGCGAGACCATCTGCGTCGGATGCGCGGGCGGCGGCGGCATGGCAGCCGGTAGCCTATAGACGCTCTTCTACCGTTCCCGGTAACAGAACCCCGCCTTCACCCCGCGCGCGCGCGCCTGTTTCGCGTCCCAAATCACGATGGCGCCCTCACCCACGGCCAGGCGAACCGTATCCTCCGCAATAAAATGATTCCGCGGAAAGCAGGCGATGTAGATCGGCCCGCTCGAATGCCTGGCAAACGCGATCAATTCCTCGGTCGGCTGCGCCCGCTCCAGAAACTGGCGCCGCTTCTTGATCCACAGATAGCCCAGGTTGTGGGCCAGGGCCAGTACGCATACCGCCGCCGTCAGCGCCCGCCCGTGGCCAGCGAACCGCTCGCGCGCCGCCGACCAACCCGCTCCAACCACCAACGCCACCCCCGCGCTGGCCAGGTACGTCTGGCGGCTCGGAATGCGAATCGAATATATCAGAAAAGAATAGGGCAGCAGCGCCACCGCTGCCCATGCCAGTCCTGACAATACCATCGCGCGGTACCGCCTCCATCCCCACGCCAAAGCAGCCGCGAAACCCGCCAGCCCCCACACCCAGAAGAGCCGGGCGAAGTTTTCCGGCCAGATCCGCCAGAACGGCGCGTGCAGAGAAAAGCTCCCGTCCTGGAAACGGAACGAACCGGCGCGAGTTGCATAAGTCACCAGCACCGATGCCGCTGCCAGCGCCGCCAATGGAACCAGGTATCCCGCGCGCTTCCGCCACTCCGGCACAACCATTGGCAACACGAACAGAATCGCGAATACCGGCGCCGATTCCTTCGAAATCAATGCTAATGCAAACAGCCCCACGCTCGCCGCGTACCAGCCTTTCGATCCGCCGCCCAGAAAACGCAGCCACGCCACCACTGCCGCCACGCCGAACAGAAACTGCAGTAGTTCGTTGCAGGCGGAAAACCACATCACCGCTTCCTGATGCCCTTCGGCAATGGCGAAAAAACCCGCCGCCCAGAACGCGATCCCAAATGTGGAGTAGGCGCTCGTGCTTGCCACTCCCCGACTCGTAGGGGTGCTTCGGGCGCCCTCAGCGATCCACCAGCCCAGCTCATATACCAGCCACGAATTCAAGACATGCAGCAGAATCGAGACGCCGTAATATCCCGGAGCCCACAATCCGAACGCCCGATACAAAGCCCAGAAGAGCCATTCGCTGGTGGCGCGAAGCCGGAACACCGTTCCCGCCAGTTGCCTCCATTCGCCCGGCGCACCCAGCAGCCGCGCCGTCGCCAGGTTCGGATAATCGTCCTCGAGCAGGGGCTGCGTCAACGCCGGCAGGTACGCCACCACGGCCAAGAGCGCCAGAATTCCCAAAGGCAAGATCCATCGACGTCGGGCAGTCAGCACTTTTTCACTGTAACGGACCGCGGAAGATGGCGTGATCCGGAAACCGCATAGACCCGGCCCGGCAAGTCATGAAGTTCGTGCTGCGGTAAAGCACCCGACCCGAATTGCGGGCCTGGCATCGTCAGTGTGACGATCCTGATAGAATGCAATCGATGGCCAAGACTCTGACGGCCGACGACATTCTTCCCCTGGTCGCGTCGTTGACGCCTCGCGAACGCGTCCGTCTGCTGCGTTTGATTGCCTCATCCCAGGACGCACTTGCTTACCCGTCGGTACCGCCTTCGTGCGACGAGTTTTCGGCGGACGAAGAATCGCTTGCGTGGGACGCGGAGGGCTGGGAGAATGTCGGGTGAAGCGTGGCGAGATTTCGACGGGGGACGGTCTAGCCAATTCCGGTCGATACGCTAACTCATTGTCCCGCCAGTTCTGCGATTTTGGCCGCAATCGCTTTGCGAACCCCCGGTGTCTTGATCTCCCTGAACTTCTCAACAGCAAAACTCCCACGGTCCTCGTCGGTTGGATCGTACAATCCAGCCAGGGCAACCCGTCGATCCTCTTCTCCCGGCGGGACTGTCCGAACCGCCGCCACAAGGACCTGTCGCAGCCGGAGTTCGAGTTCGCGGCAATTCTCGGACAGCCATTGGCGGTTTTCGTCGCCGAGTCTGCTCCCGTGTACAATGCGGGAACGGATCTCATAAAACCTCTTGATGAATTTGACGATCGCCTCCCTTCGCACGGGATCGTCCGGTGCGATCAGCGCAGCCGCACGGCGGCTGACCCGGCGGACGCTGTAGCCCCTCTCCGGCACGAGAGTGGATTCCAACGCCGTCGCGTAGTCCACCAGCCGGTCCACATCGTCCTGTTCCGGCTTGAATGGCTTGGCTCCGCCGGACAAGAAAAAGCGTCTCGCCGCAGCGAACCACTCCGAACTCCAGGACCCGCACCTTCGGATGTCTTCGGCGAACGCTTTCCAGGATTCGCACTTCTCTGACTCAAGCTTGAACTTCAATGCCGGATGACAGAGGCTGTTCAGGTCATTGATTACCCGGCTTGGGCGAGTAAGCACAGGGACGTGTTGTATTTTGCTCGCGAACTTGATGAATGCGATGTCACCAACAGAATAAAGCCGGAACAGGAGCAAGATATCTTCGATATCGGCCGGGATTTCCTCGGTAGAGCCATAGGATTTCTCGAAGATCCAATCGTCATCATTGATATCTCCAGACGAAAAAAGCTGCCGGAGATTCGCGAATCGAGGCCCAACCAGGCTAATCGTGAAGTCGCCGAAATTGAGGCGCTCCGCACTCGATTCGAGGTTTCGGATTATGACAAACGCTTCAATCTTCACCGAGGTGTTGCTTTTTCGGGCGCGACTGGGCCGCTTTGCAGCAATTCGCTGCCATGTCGTAGAGAACTGCGCCTTCTACATCGGCGGACTTCACTGGTAAACCTCTTGTAATACCGCCAAAGCCTCCTCGACGCTCCCGTAGTGGCCCACCCAGTCGGTCTGTGTGTTGTCGGCGTTGATCCGCATCACGCACCAGTCGTCCTTCCGATTGGGCGCCCCGAAGTTCGCAATCCTCGCCGCCTTGCCGTTAGGCATTCCGCTTACCCTATAGCCAATGACCTGACCGCCTGCAAAGACCGGCCCTTCGCCGGACCAAGCGTCTTCGTGGAGCGTGTACGGATACTGCATATGCCCTCCATAAGTAATTGTAGCGGAAGCCGGGACTTACCCGGTATGTATCCCGATAGGTCACCATCGCGCCGCCCGGCCGATAAACGCCTGTTCCGCGAAGTGCCTTCAATCCACGACTTACCCTCATCCCGCGCCCCACCTGCCTATCCTCACATGCTCCCCCCTCGGCCCCCAAACCTCCGGATCGGTCGGCCCGAACAGCGCCAGCACCGGCGTGCCGACCGCCGCCGCCAGGTGCGTGATGCCGGAATCGTTCCCCACATAGAGACTGGCCCGCGCCAGGTGACAAGCCAATTCGTACAGATCCTCGATCACCACCGCCCCCGCGAGTGCCGGATCCTCCGGCCCCCGGCACCATTCCACCCGCATCACCCGCTCCAGCCCGCGCGCCACGGCACGAAAACGCTCCAGCGGCCAGTCCTTCCGCCGGCTGCCGGAAAAAGGATGCAGGATTGCCAGCCGTTCG
Organism: Bryobacterales bacterium; assembly: GCA_003164035.1. Classification (GTDB taxonomy): domain Bacteria; phylum Acidobacteriota; class Terriglobia; order Bryobacterales; family Bryobacteraceae; genus JBEKYD01. Next base: position 11,808 of record PLRS01000091.1, read on the forward strand.
CGCCTTCCCTCAACGTCACAATGAATCCGCGGCACGCCGTCCGAAGCCATCGATGGCGCAATCTCGCGCACATGTTCCAGGTAGAAATCCGTGGCGTGGCACCCGGCCGCATCCGGCGGCAGAGCCTGGAAGAAGCGGAACGGCAAACCCATTTCCGCCACCAGGCGCCGAAACTCCGGCCGGTTGGCGCCATACCAGCAGACGACTTCGTCGAAGCTCCGCAGTTCCTCGATCAGCCGCGGCGGTACATCGCCAACCCCCAGCCAGTCCAGTCCGGTGGATGCGATGCTCCTCACACGATCGGCGAACCTGACCAGCGGCGCGTTTGCGCCGGCGCACCAGACCTCGAAATAGTCACTGCGAAGAGATTCCAGTGCCGGTAGAGAGACGATCAAGTCTCCGATAGCGCCCGGACGAATGGCCAGCCTGCGCATGAAAAAGCCGATTCGCCATTGTAACGCCTGAAACATAAACCGGGTGTCCCCGTTTTATCCACACGGTCTTCACGAATATTGTTGCTAAGCGTTTG
>PLRS01000027.1 GCA_003164035.1 Bryobacterales bacterium
TGATCCACGCCCAGCAGAAAGGCTACACTCCGGCCGAGATCCTGCGCGGGTTGTGCGAAGCGGTGCCGCGAAATTTCAAGTCCAGTATCGTGAAAGGCCGCGCCGTCACCCCGCCGGTGGCCTTCATTGGCGCGGTTTCGCAGTGTTCGGGAGTCGCCGAGGCGCTGCGCCGGGTTTTCGAATTCACCGGCGGCCAATTGATCGTGCCGGAGCTGTACGCCTGGTGCGGCGCCATCGGCACCGCGATTCTCGAAAGCGAGGACCCGCGCAAACGGTCGTTCGGCGATATCCACCGTCTTCGCCAGCACGAGGCGCACGGCGGCTCCTTTGACAGCCGCCCGCTCTCCATGGATTCGGTGAACTTGCTGCGCGACCGCGTGGTGCCGTATACCGCCCCGCCCGGCGACGCGCCCATTCCGGCCTACCTCGGCATTGATATCGGCTCGGTTTCGACCAACGTGGTGGTGATCGACGAGCAGGGGCGCCTGGTGCAGGAGATTTACCTGCGCACCGCCGGCCGTCCCATCGAAGCCGTGCAGCAGGGCTTGACCGAAGTGGCGAGCCAGTGGGGCAGCCGCCTGGAAGTGCTGGGAGTCGGCGCCACCGGCTCCGGGCGCGAACTGGTCGCCGAATTCGTGGGCGCCGACGTGGTGAACGACGAAATCACCGCCCACAAAACCGGCGCGTTGAATATCAGCCGCAGCCTGGGCGGCGAGCCGGTCGATACCATCTTCGAAATCGGCGGCCAGGATTCCAAATTCATCTCCATCGAAAACGGCGTAGTGGTGGATTTCGCCATGAACGAGGCCTGCGCCGCCGGTACCGGATCGTTCCTCGAGGAACAGGCCGAAAAGCTAGGCGTGAATATCAAGGGCGAGTTCGCCCGCCTGGCCCTTTCCGCCGATGCCCCCACCCGCCTGGGAGAGCGCTGCACCGTCTTCATGGAGCGCGACCTCACCGGGTGGCTGCATCAGGGCGAAACCGTTCCCAGCCTGCTGGCCGGCCTGGCCTATTCGATCGCGCTCAATTACCTGAACCGCGTCGTGAGAGGCCGCAAAATCGGGAAAGTGATCTACTTCCAGGGCGGTACGGCGTACAACGACGCCGTGGCCGCGGCCTTCGCCCACGTGCTGGGGCGCCCGATTACGGTGCCGCCCCACAACGGCGTGATCGGCGCCATCGGCATGGCCCTTATCGCCCGCGAATGGCGAAAAGCGACCGGCGGTAAAACCCGCTTCCGCGGCTACGACCTGTCCAAGCTCAATCTGGCTACCCGCGAGTTCGCCTGCAAGGCCTGCAGCAACGAATGCGACATCAAGGAATTCACCATCGAAGGCCACAAGAGCTTCTGGGGCGATAAGTGCTCGGACCGTTACCGCAAGGCCTCGGTGAGCGGGCGCAAGGCCGTAATTGAAGACCTGTTCGCGTTGCGCGAGTCGCTGCTCGAAAAGATCCACGGCGGTCCGCTGGCGCCGCCCAAGACTTTGCCCCAGGGCCGCTTGCGGGTGGGCGTGCCGCGCACCATGGCCACTTTCGACCGGTTCCCGTTCTGGCGGACTTATCTGCGGGGGTTGGACGTGGAGGTGGTGCTTTCGCGGCCTACCGATCCGCGCATCGCCGCCGATGGCGTGGAGATGGCTCGCGCGCAGCCCTGCTTCCCCATTCAGATCGCCCACGGACACGCCCTGTCGCTGTTTCAACTGGGCGTGGACTACGTGCTGGTTCCCAACGTGCTCGATGCCGAGACCGACGACCAATCCGGTTGCATGTCGCACCTGTGCCCCTGGAACCAGACCCTCCCCTACGTATTGCGCGCCGCGCCGAAGCTGGAAGAGCACGCCGCCCGCATGCTCGCTCCCAGCGTTCATTTTCAAATGGGCGCCGCCGCCGTGAAGGACGCGCTGGCTCCCCTGGCGCAAAAGCTCGGCGCGCGGCGGCGTGCGAGCGATGCCGCCGTGGATGCCGCCTACGGCGTCCAGCGGGAGTTCGAAAACCAGCTTCTCGATGCCGGCCGCCGCGCCCTGGCCGAACTGGAACGCACCGGCGAGCCAGGCCTCGTATTGCTCGGCCGCAGCTACAACCTCTACGACCACAACATCAACTGCGATGTGCCGCGCAAGCTGCGCCGGAATTACGGCGCCAACGTGATCCCGCTCGATTTCCTGGTGACCGGCCGCGAATCGGTCGCCGACCTGCATCCCAACATGTACTGGGCTTCCGGACGCAAGATCCTGGAAGCGGCGCGGCTGGCGGCCTCGCGGCCCAACCTGCACCTGATCTACGTCACTAATTTCAAGTGCGGGCCGGATTCCTACATCAAGCACTTCGCCCGCCAGGCCGCCGGGGCCCCCCTGCTGGTGCTTCAGTTCGACGGCCACGGCAATGACGCCGGCTATATGACGCGCTGCGAAGCGTACCTCGACAGCAAGGGAATATTGCGATGCTACAATCCGTTACCGACCGAGCCGCAGCCCAAAGCGATAGCAGTCGGCGCCAGTTAGGCGACCACCCCTTCGTGGGCAAGCGCGTCTACATTCCGCCCATGGCCTACGGCAGCGGTCGCGCCTTTGCCGCCGGATTCCGCGCCCTTGGCGTGGATGCGCGCATCACCGCTCCTTCGGACGACCGTACCCGCGAGCTGGGCGCGCGCCACACTTCCGGCGACGAATGCTACCCGGCCAAGATCACCGTCGGCGATTTCCTCAAAGTGCTGGAGATGCCGGAGACCGATCCCGCCAAAACCGCGTTTTTCATGCCCACCGCCGACGGCCCCTGCCGCTTCGGCCAGTACGCCACCCACCTGCGCCGCATCCTGGACGCCAATGGCTTCCGAGAAGTAATGGTGCTGTCGCCCACCAGCAAAAACTCCTACGGCGACCTGGGCAGCCTGGCGCGCCCTTTCGTCCGCACCTCCTGGCGGATGCTGGTGTGCGCCGATATCCTGCACAAGGTGCTGCTGCGGTTTCGCCCGTATGAGCGCGAGCAGGGCGCGGCCGACGCGGTCCACGAACAGTGCCTCGACGATCTCTGCACCGCTGCCGAAAACGCTCCGGTCGAGCCCGGCGCCCAACTGAAAGCTCTCCAAGGCGCCCTGGTACGCTCGCGCGAACGCTTCCGCGGTTTGCGCATCAGCCGCGATCTGTCCGCCCTGCGCATCGGCGTTGTGGGCGAAATCTTCTGCCGGCTGAATACGTACTCGAATGAAGACCTGGTGCGCCGCATCGAAGCCTTCGGCGCCGAAGTGTGGCTCTCCGATATCACCGAATGGGTCTGGTATACAAGTGCCGAAGGGCATCGCAAACGCCGCCTGGCCGGACGCAGCTATTCCCTGGCGGCGCTGGGCGCCTGGGTGCGCGACCACGTGCAGCACCGCGACGAACAGGCGTTGACGAAGATCTTCCGCGAGGAATTCGCCGGCTGCGAGGAGCCCGGCGTCCGAACCGTGCTCGAATGCGCCCGCCCCTATCTGCCGCAAGATGGCGCCCTGGGCGAAATGGTGTTGAGCGTGGGCAAGGCCGTTTACCTGGCTCAACAGGGCCTCGACGGCATCATCGATATCAGCCCCTTCACCTGCATGAACGGCATCGTCAGCGAAGCCATCTACCCCCGCGTCAGCCACGACCTGGGCGGCATCCCCATCCGCAATTTCTATTTCGACGGAACCCAGAGCGATTTGGATCGGGATCTGGGGGTGTATGTGGAACTGGCACGGTCGTACCGGCGTCGGAGAGGCCTGTGATCCCAACGCCAACACAAGATCCGCGGCCGTCGCCCAAGCAGCCCCTTGTTCGAGTCGTATCTTGGGCATCTTCGCCGCCATTGGTGGGGCCGTAACGTATTTGGCGTTCACGCTTCTCACTGGCATGGAAACATCACTGATCGGTATTCCGGTCGGAGCGGGGGTGGGGCAAGCCATGTACTACGCATCCGGGAAGCGTGGAGGCCTTCGGTTTCAAGCGTTGGCCGTCTTCCTTGCTTTCGTGGCGTTTGGCACGGACCCGCAAATCAGCTTGAGCACGTTCGGAAAGACCACCGCGAACTGGTCGCGCGGATAGTGGGTTTAGGCGCGATAATGGGTTATATGATGGCCAGCCATCCCCGGATCACGATCGAAGCCGACAAGCGAGACGGCAAGCCCTGCATTCGCGGGATGAGGATCACGGTGAATGACGTCCTCGGCTGGCTATCCCACGGCATGACCGAGGAAGAAATTCTCGACGAGCATCCCGGTCTCGAGAAGGACGACTTCGCGGCTGTGTACGCGTTCGCAGCGGACGTGGCCGATACCGCATTCGCGAATAGGTAGCCCTCGTGGGGCAGCCAATTCTGGCTGCAGCCGCCTTTCAGGCGGCCGCCGACAAGTCACCAATATGGATATAGGAAGCGTCTGGCCGCTGCCGCTGTTTCCCCGCCGCCGCAAGCGTACGCGAAAAAGGGCGACAGCCGCGCAACCGGAAGAGCCGCCTGAAAAGGCGGCTGCAGCCAGAATTGGCTGCCCCACCATCTGTTCATATATCGTAAACAGCACAAACCAGGTCTTTTTATGCGAAGTTCCCTGCCTTCGATACACAATCGTCACGGATGGCTCATTACGAAAGACGGTTGCCCCACTGGGACCTTGTCGGGCGCCCGGTCTTTGTCACCTTCCGCCTGCACGGCAGCCTGCCCGCCGGCCGAACCTTCCCACCGGAGAGATTGAGCTCCGGCAAGGCATTCGCGGCGATGGATCAAATTCTGGCCCGCGGCAGCACCGGCCCCGTCTACCTCAGTCAGGCGGCGATCGCCGAGCTTGTGGTGGCGGCACTGCGCCATGGAGACATGGAACTCCACCGGTATCAGTTGGATTCGTTTGTCGTCATGCCAAACCACGTCCACATCCTGGTCACGCCCTCTGTCGTTGCGACTCGCTGGCTGGGGCCACTGAAGGGCATTACCGCATATCAGGCCAATCGGATTCTGGGGCAAACCGGCAAGGCGTTCTGGCAAGATGAAAGTTACGACCACACGGCTCGAGACGAAGGGGAACTGGCCCGCATCCGGGCGTATATAGAAGGCGACCCGGTCAGAGCCGGCCTGGTTACCGCGCCCGAGGATTTCCGATGGTCCAGCGCTGGCGCGCGTCAGCAGGCCGCCTAAAAGGCGGCTGCAGCCATGATTGGCTGCCCCACATCTCTCACTTCTTCCGTTTTCGCGGCTTCCTTACCGCCGGTTCCTCGTAGATTGCAAACTGCAGCTTTCTTTCGTTGTCGTCCACGCGTTCCAGAATCACGCGCACGGCGTCGCCGATGGCGAACTCGCGGCGCGTGCGTTTGCCCACGATTTTGCGGACGTTTTCCTGGTACGCGTACTCGTCGCCCGGCAGGCTGTCGATCGGCACCAGGCCTTCGATGAACAGATCGGCCAACTCCACGAAAAGGCCGTATTTGGCGGTCGAAATCACCAGCGCCGCGAAATCTTCGCCCACCCGCTCGGCCATGAATTTCACCTTCTTCCATTCCACCAGCTCGCGCTCGGCCTCCGCGGCGCGGCGCTCGGAATGGGAGCAGGAAGTGGCAATCGTCTCCAGCGCGGGCTCGTCGTAAGTGGCGCGGGCAGTCTTGCCTGCCGTGTCGAGATTCTTCTCGACATTCGCCCCTGAGGGCGCAAGCGTCGGCATGAGTGCCGACGTGGCAGGCACGAGTGCCCGCTCCACCAGAACTTCGCGCAGCAGGCGATGCACCATCAGGTCCGGATAGCGGCGGATGGGCGAAGTGAAATGCGTGTAGGTTGCGGCGGCCAGCGCGAAGTGGCCGACGTTTTCGGTGCTGTAGCGCGCCTGCTTGAGCGAGCGCAGCATCAGGTAGCTCAGAATGCGCTCCTCCGGCTTGCCTTCGATCTTGGCCACCAGGCGCTGGTAGTGCCGTGAGGTGATCTTCATCTCGGGCGCGGTCAGCTCGATTTCGCGGTGCCGCTTACTGCCGTCGCGATGGCGGTCGCTCATGCCGAATCGCTTCACCGGAATGGCGCCCACCCCCAGCGAGTAACCGAAGTGCGCGGCCACCTGCTCGAATTCCAGCACGCGTTTGGGGTCGGGCTTTTCGTGGATGCGATAGATGGAGGCCGGCGCGGCCTGTTCCAAATGCGCCGCCACGGCCTCGTTGGCCGCCAGCATGAATTCTTCGATCAGCCGATGCGCGTCGTTGCGCGCGGCCCGCGTTACGCCCGTCATCTCTCCGAACTGGTCGAATTCAATCAGCGGTTCCGGCAAATCGAAATCGATCGAGCCGCGCCGTACCCGCTTGCGGTTCAATACTTCCGCCAGCTCGCGCATCAACTCGAAGCGCTCCACCAGCGGCCGATAGCGGTCGCGCAGCGCCGCATCGCCTTCCAGCAGCCCGTGCACCGCGGTGTACGTCATCCGCTCCGCGCTCGAAATCACCCCGGCGGTGAATTCCTGGCCCACGGTCTCGCCTTGCCGATCGATTTCCAGCAGCGCCGAAAGCACCAGCCGGTCCTGGTGCGGCACCAGCGAGCAAACGTCGGTCGAAAGCTCGAAGGGCAGCATCGGCACCGCACGATCGGGGAAATACACGCTGGTCCCGCGCAGGAACGCTTCGCGGTCGATGGGCGTCGAGGGGCGCACATAGTGGCTCACGTCGGCGATATGCACCTGCAAAGCGTAATTGCCGTTCGCCATCCGGTCCACCCAAACCGCGTCGTCGAAATCGCGCGCGGTTTCACCGTCGATGGTTACGATGTCGAGCGCCCGGAAATCGCGCCGTCCGGCCAACTCCGCCGGGCCGATGGTTTTCGAAATGGCGCGCGCCTGGTCCACCACTTCCGGCGGGAACTCGTGCGGGAGATGGTGCTTGCGGATGATGATTTCGACATCTACCCCGAAATCGTCGGGCGAGCCCAGAATCTCGATAATGCGGCCCACCGGGCTTTCGCCCTTTTCGGGATATTCCAGCAATTCCACGTTGACGACCAGCCCGTCGAGCTCCTCTACCGATTGGACCCGCCGCGGCGCGACGCCGATGCGGTCGGTATTGGGCCGTTCGGGCGGAAGCTCGAAGCCTTCCGGAATTTGGATCCATTGCTGGATGCGGCTGTCTTCCGGCACCACGAACATGCCCTGGCGGCGCACGCGTACTTCCCCCACCACGGTAGGGTGGGCACGCGCCAGCACCTTGACAATTTCTCCATCGGCCTTCCCATCGGCGCCGATGCGGCCCACGCGCACCACCACGCGGTCGCCGTGCATGGCCTTGGAGGCCGAGTCGGGAGACAGGAACACGTCGCCTTGAACGCCCGGTACCGGGCGATCGGCGATCAGAAAGCCGTAGCCGTCGCGGTGCACGCTCAGCCGCCCCACGGCGAATTCGCGGCTACACGACGCGGCTACGAAGTGCCCCGCCCGCAACTCGATCAGTTCGCCGCGCGCCGCCAGCCGCTCCAGCGCGGCTTCGAGATCTGCCCGGCCTTCGCCCTTGACGCTCAGCTCGCGCGCCAGTTGCTTGAAATTGCCCCGGGCGTGCGGCAAACGCCCGATGTGCTGGAGTAGTGTGGCGTCCGTCACATTCTCGATTTTAGTGAACTTTGGTTGGACTCTGCGCCGAAATCGCGACGAGCTGCGCTGCCGCGTTTCCGCCACCGACTAAATACGCGCGTCCCAGGGGTTAATGATTCGCTCGCGTTCCGGCTTAAGGTCGATCGTCATTGCCGCACCTGTCGCTGCCTGTTGGGCGCTCCGCTCCTATGATCTCACAGGCATCTGGGAATAACCGGTGCTGCCGCGGCCGCGCCCCAAAAAGAGGAGCTCATCCTCGATTTTACAGACAACGTTTGGCCTTCGCCGAGCGTCAATTACTCGAGACAATCGAACCATGCGGAGTTTGTTGTTCCTTTTGCCGCCCGTGGGACTTCTGCTGCCCATGGCATGGGCCGGACAGGCTCGGTATGCCCGGTTGGGCGATTTCGAAGGCCCCGTGGAAGTGCAATTGCGGCCCGCCGACGCGTGGATACCGGCGGAGCGCAACCTGCCGCTGCCCGAAGGCGCGTGGTTCCGCACCGGCGGCGCGGCGCGGCTGGAAGTGGAACTCGATGACGGCGCCGTCTGGCGCCTCGGTTCCGATTCGGCCGGCGCCCTGGCCGACTACGCCCAACTCTCCACCGGCCAGCGGGTGACGTTGCTGACCCTCGATCGAGGCTTGGCATACTTTAGCGCCCGGCCCGGAATTCACGACTCGGTGGTGCTGGCGGTTCCCGGCGCGCAGATCGCCTTCACCCAGCCGGCTCGGGTGCGCGTGGAAACCGGCGATGGATTCAGCCGCATCGCCGTGCTCGAGGGCTCGGTGCGTTTCTCTTCGCCGGCCGCCGAGATCGGTCTGGTTCAGGGCCAAACCACGCGCGTCGATCCCGCCGACCCGGTCCACTTTTCTCTCGACCGGGTGGTGACGGAGGTGAGCCTCGACGCTTGGAGCGCCGAACGCGACCACGCGCTCGAATCCAGCGTCTCCTCCCAACACACGGTGGCGCATTACGGTCTGGCGGACCTGGATGGCGCCGGCGCATGGGTGGAAACCGACCAATGGGGCACCGTCTGGAAGCCCAAGGCGCCGGCCGGCTGGACGCCGTTCCGCAACGGCCGCTGGCGCTGGTACGACACATTGGGCTACACCTTCGTCGGCGGCGACGCGTGGGGCTGGTTGCCTTACCACTACGGCCGCTGGGCGCATAGCGCGGAGCTCGGCTGGATCTGGGCGCCGAGCGTAAGCCAGATGTTCAAGCCCGGAGACGTTTTCTGGTTGATCGGCGAAGAGCTGGCGGGCTGGGGTCCGCTGGCGCCCGGCGAACGATGGCCCAACCCCGATGCCGTTCAACCGTCGCAATTCGTCCCGGCGTACCTCACGTTTGCGGCGTACGCCGTTGACGCGCGAGTCGTCGACCCGGCGGGTTTCACCGTTCGTCACGACGACCCGTTGAAGGTCGCCGCGTTTGCCGCGGTTTTGCCTTCGCCGCCCTTGGAAGCCGCCCGGCTGGAAGCGCTGCGGCCGCTGTCCGCCGTGGGCGCTGTGCGCGTTGCACCCGTCATCGCCGGCGTCACTTACGAAGGCACGCCCGCCAACACCGATTCCGCCGCCGCCCCAGCGCCCGCCGACGACTGGCAGCGGCCCGCCGACCTTCCGCCCCCCGTGGTCATCTTCACGGCGCCGCCGGACCAGCCGGCGCCGGATCCGCAGCTCGTGCCGTACCCCGTCGCCGTCTACGCCACGCGAGGCGCGGGCGCGCCGCGTAGAGACGACTCGGCCGGGCCCGCCGCCAAAGCGACCGGCGCCGCGCCCTCCAAATCGTCGAACAACGGCAAGTCCGCCGCCACGGCTCCCGCGCCCACCGCACCGCCGGTTACCAAGACCCCGCTTTCCAGCCGCGAACGGCGCCTCTACGCCGACGCCCTGGAGAATAATCAAGGGCCTTCCCAGCAAATCGGGGCGCTCGACAAGTGGAGCCTCGAGTATCCGCAATCCACCCTTGGCATCGATCGTATGTTCTTGTACATGCAGGCGTACAGCCGCCTGAATCCGCCGCGTTACGATCGCATCGTGGAATATGGCGAGAGGCTGCTTCGAGGCGGCCTGCCGTTCCCGAATTCCCCCACCGGCGACGCCGAGAAACTCAGCGTGCTCTACCAGGTGACCGCCAACGTGCCAAAGCTGGCGCAGCCATCGGCGCGCCAGATCAACCTGGCAAAAGACGCGGCGCGGGCCTTGCAGGACTACTTGCCGGTCTTTTTCTCCGCGGCAAACCGGCCCTCCGGCGTCGATGAAGCGCTCTGGGCCAAAGCACGCGATGAAATGGAAGGCGCGGCAAAACACACCCTCGCATTCGCCGCACAAAAACGTTGACTCGCACTGCCACGTGCGCGCTATCATGAAGGGTCGCCTCCCCCGATTGATAACCTGAAGGCATTGTGAACTCCACTCGGCAAACCATCCTGCTCCAAGCCCAATTGGGCAACCTTCCGCTCTGCGCCCGCGGCAAAGTGCGCGACGTGTATGCGCTGGACGACCGCCTGTTAATCGTGGCTACGGACCGGCTGTCCGCTTTCGATTGCGTCCTGCCCACCGGAATTCCCGATAAGGGCAGAGTGCTCACCCAGCTCTCGATCTTCTGGTTCGATTTTCTGCGCGATCTTATCCCGACCCATTTTCTGACCGCCGACGTCGACCGGTACCCCGCCGCGCTGGCGCCTTTTCGCGAACAACTCGAAGGCCGTTCCATGCTGGTGAAGCGCGCCCGCATGATCGAGGTGGAATGCGTGGCGCGTGGTTATCTTTCCGGCTCCGGCTGGAAGGAGTATCGCGAGCGTGGTTCGGTCTGCGGCGTGCCGTTGCCCGCCGGCCTGCGGGAAAGCGACCAACTGCCGGAACCGATCTTCACGCCGGCCACCAAGGCCCAAACCGGGCACGACGAAAACGTCTCCTTCGAGTACGTCGCCTCGGCCATCGGCGCCGAACTGGCCGCCCGGCTCCGCGATCTCACCCTGGCGATCTACCGGCGCGCCGCCGAATATGCCGGGACGCGCGGCATCCTCCTCGCCGATACAAAATTCGAATTCGGATTCGTGGGTGACGAATTGCTCTTGTGCGACGAAGTGCTGACGCCGGATTCTTCCCGCTTCTGGCCAGCCGACACCTATCGCCCCGGCGGACCGCAACCATCCTACGATAAACAATTCGTGCGCGACTACCTGGAATCGCTCCACTGGGACAAACAGCCGCCGGCTCCCCCGCTGCCGGCTGAAGTGGCCGCCAAGACCGGCGAGAAATACCGTCAGGCATTCGAAGCGCTCACGGGCCGTCCGTTATGAACTGGCTCGATATCGTGCTGGCGCTCATCGTGGTTGCCTCGGTGGCGGCCAGCTTCCGAAAAGGTTTTACGCGCGAGGTGATCGGCCTGGTGTCGCTGGTGCTGGCGTTGGTGCTCGGCCTCTGGTTCTACGGCGCGGCGGGATCCTACCTGGCGCCTTACCTCAGCTCACCGCGCCTGGCCAATTTTGGCGGCTTTCTCATCGTGTTTTTCGGCGTGATCCTGATGGGCGGCATCGTCGGCTTGATCGTGGGAAAATTTCTCCGCATCACGGGGCTCTCGTTTTTCGATCACCTGCTCGGAGCCGGCTTCGGAGTGGTGCGCGGGCTGGTGATCGGCGTTGCCCTGATGGCCGCTGTCATGGCCTTCGCGGCCAGCGACCGCCCGCCCGACGCGGTGGTGAATTCCCGTCTGGCGCCCTACGTTACCGGCGCCTCGCGGATTCTCGCCGCGATGGCGCCGCACGAATTCAAAGAAGGGTTTCAAAAAAGCTACGCGCAAGCCAGGGAAGCCTGGCAGAAAACGCTTTCGCGCCCGGACGCGAACCAAGTCGAACACGGAAATCAATAAAAAAATGAAAAATGAAGTTCAGGGATTGGCGGAGAGACTATTGGGCGGCAATGTTGCGCTCGACGAGGCGGTGGGAATTCTGGAGCGCAGCATGATCGAAGGCGCGCTGGCGCTGCACCGCGGAAACCAGTCGGCGGCCAGCAAGCAGTTGGGCATCCATCGCAATACGCTGCAGCGAAAACTGGCCGGGTACGGGGTGGACCATGGGCGCCCGCGCCGCAAACCAGCCGCCAAGGCCGTCCGCGGGCGCTCCCGCCGCAAGGGTGTCGCCTGACCCATGGACCTGATCGTCTTCGACCTCGACGGTACTCTGATCGATTCGCGGCTCGACCTGGCCCACGCCGTCAACGCCATGCGCCGGCACATGGGCATGGCGCCGCTCGATAACGACCGCGTCTATTCCTACGTCGGCAATGGCGCTCTGGTGCTCATCCAGCGCGCATTGGGCGATGGCGCCAGCGAAGCCGAGGTTGCCGCCGGGCTGGAATTCTTCCTCCAGTATTACAGCGCCCACAAGCTCGATTTCACCACCCTCTATCCCGGCGTGCGCGAATCGCTCGACCGTTTGCGCGCGGCCGGCAAGAAGCTGGCCGTGCTTACCAACAAGCCCGTGCGCGTCAGCCGCGCCATCGTGGAGGGCCTGGGAACCGGCTCGCATTTCTTCCAGGTGTACGGCGGCAACAGCTTCGAGTTCAAGAAGCCCCACCCCATCGGCATCGAAACCCTGATTCGCGAAGCCGGCGTGGACGCGGCGCACACGCTGATGGTGGGCGACAGCTCGGTAGATGTTGAAACCGCGCGCAACGCCGGCGTGAAAGTGTGCGGCGTAACCTATGGCTTTCAGCCCGAGAGCCTGGAAGATCCGCCGCCGGACTGGAAAGTGGACCGCATGGAAGCGGTGGCGGACCTGGTGCTGGGCGGAACTGTCTAGCGGGCTGTCAAGCCCGCGCCACGGTCGACAAGCTGAGCCAGCCTCTTTTTCGCCTCCGGCCATTCCGCCGCCACGATCGAATAACGCGCTGAATCGCGAGCGGTGTAATCGGAGGCCATCCGGTGCGAGCGGAGTATCCCCTCGAACCGGCCGCCGATGCGCTCCAGCGCGGCGCGGGAGCGTTCGTTGCGCACGTCGGTATGGAACGAAACGCGAAGTAACTGCCATACCTCGAAGGCATGAGTCAACATGAGCAGCTTGGCCTCGGTGTTGGCCGCGGTGCGGATGGCCGCCCGAGTCAGCCACGTGTAGCCGATCTCGCAACCGTCCGGAGCGGTGCGGCCGTTCCGCGTGTGTCCCAGTGGCCACGCCCATCGTTCCAGGTCGAAGAAGCGTGTCGAGCCGATGACGCTGCCGTCAGTGACGCGCACGGTCGCAAATGGGACCGCGGTGCCGGCCTCCCTCCGGGCCAGTGCCGTTTCGATATAGCGCGTCATCTCGGCCGCGCCCTGCGGAACCAGGCTCCAATCGTAGAGCGTTGGGTCGGCCGAAGTGGCCGCCACCAACCCTTCGATATGGCGACGGTCGAGTGGCTCCAACCGAACGTGTTTGCCTTGCAGTATAAAGTTTTCCATGGATAAAGGTCACCGTGGGGCAGACCATCGTTGTTTGTGGTCTGCCCCAGTCCATTCGTCCTCGCCTTTCGTCATCGAAAAGACCCCAGGTGGCAGACCACAAAAAACGATGGTCTGCCCCACGAGCTTTCCCGGTGGAGAGCAGGCGTCGAGATGAGTCTCGACGCGGCACGCAGGAGTGCGTGCGCCACGAAAAAACTAAGCTTTCTCCGCGATGGCCAGTAGCACGCACAACGCCACTCCCTCCGCGGCTTGCTCAATTTCGGCTAACTCCGGAAACGTGGGGGCAATCCGAATCGTGCGGTCCTCGGCATCTTCCCCGTAGGGATGGGTCGCTCCCGCCGGCGTCAGCTCCACCCCCGCCTCTTTGGCCAGCGCCACCACCCGCCGGGCGCAACCTGCCGGAACACTCAGGCTGATGAAATAACCGCCCTTGGGCCGAGTCCAGCTCACGCCGGGAACCTCGGCCAGTTTCTCGTCGAAGACCGCCAGCACCCTTTGGAATTTAGGCCCGATCAGCGCCCTGTGCCCATCCATCAACTCCACAATTCCTTGCGCGTTCTTCAGAAAGCGGACATGGCGAAGCTGGTTCAATTTGTCGGGTCCGATGGTCCGCAGCGCCGTTCTTGCCAGGTACCACTTCACGTTCTCCTTCGAGGCCGCCATCAGCCCCAGCCCCGCTCCTCCCAGGGTGATTTTGCTGGTCGAGGCGAACACCAACGGGCGGTTCGGATGTCCATGGCGCGCGCACAGCTCGATGATGTTGGCGATTTCGATGCGCTCGCCGGTCAGATGATGCGCGGCGTAAGCGTTGTCCCACCACAGCCGGAAATCCGAGGCCGCCGTCTTCATCGCGGCCAGCCGCTCGACCGTCCGGTCCGAATAAATGACGCCGGTGGGGTTACTGTACTTGGGCACGCACCACATGCCCTTGATCGAGGCATCCTGCGCCACCAACCGCTCCACCTGGTCCATGTCCGGGCCGTCTTCCCCGAGCCCCACCGGAATCATGCGGATGCCGTAGGTCTCGCAAATGTGGAAATGGCGGTCGTAGCCGGGCACGGGACACAAAAAGGTAATCTCGCCCTGCCGCGACCACGGCCCGGCGCCATCGCTGGTTCCTTTGAGCAGCGAGAAAACCACCGTGTCGTGCATCAGCGCCAGGCTGGAGTTGTCGGCCACCACCACCTGTTCCGGCGGCGCTCCCACCATCCCCGAGAACAACTGCCGCGCTTCCGCCAACCCCTGCAGCCCGCCGTAATTGCGGCAATCGGTGCCGCCTTCCGCCATGTAATCCGCCGCGCCGGGCAGCGACAACAAGGGGGCGCTCAGGTCAAGCTGGGCCGGCGACGGTTTCCCGCGCGTCAGGTTGAGCTTCAGGCCTTTTGCCTTAAATGCGGCGTATCTTTCCCGGATTTGTTCCACGGCGCCCGTGGCCGGTGAATTCCGCTGAGCGGAGTCTGTCGTTTTGAGAAGCATTGGTTTGTCGAAATTCGTCTGTCACGCGGGACCGCGCGCCCCTCGTCCATTTGTATTATCTTATCGCGCCCCGGAGCCATTCCGGCATCTGTCTGCTTGCTTCCCCGGAGCGAAAGCGCTGGTGCACCCGTTGCTATCATGAAGGCTCCATGACGGGCGTCGTAGCGCTCCTCGAGCGCAACCGCAACTACCGCCGCACGTGGATCGGTCAGGTGGTGAGCGAGGTCGGCGACTATTTCAACAACGTCGCCGTGCTGGCCCTGGCGATGGAGAAATCCGGCTCGGGCCTGGTCGTCTCCGGACTGCTGTTGTCGCGCGCGATTTCCGCCGTAGCCGCGGCGCCGGTGGCCGGCGTGCTTCTCGACCGGTTCGACCGCCGCGCCATTATGGTCGCCAGCGACCTGGTGCGCGCCCTGGTCGCCGCCGGTTTCCTCCTCGCCATCCATCAGCCGCATCCCTGGCTGCTCTATGCCCTGAGCGCGGCCCTGATGTTCGCTTCGCCGTTTTTTACCTCCGGCCGCGCCGCCATACTGCCGTCCATCGCCTCCGCCGAAGAACTTCACGCGGCCAACTCCCTCACCCAGATCACCAGTTGGGCCACCGCCAGCGTGGGTGCGCTGGCCGGCGGTTACGGCGCGGCGAAATTGGGGTACGCCTGGGCGTTCGTCGCCAATGCGGCGAGCTTCCTGGTTTCGGCGGCGTGCGTCTGGGGCGTGCGCGTGCCTGGCGGATTGCGTGCCGTCCGCGCCCCGTCGGCTGCGTCCACGACCTCCTGGCAGGAGTATCGCGAGGGCCTCGCCTACATCTGGTCGGTGCCTTTGATGCTGGGCATCGCCGTTATCTCGTTCGGCTGGGCGCTGGGCGGCGGCGCGGCGCAAGTCTTGTTTGCCCTCTTCGGCGAAACCGTCTTCCATCGCGGCCCCGCCGGTATCGGCTCCATTTGGGGCTTCGCCAGTATCGGCTTGCTGCTGGGGGGGGCGGTGGCGTACGTGGCCGGCCGCCGCATCGGCTTCGCCGGTTACAAGCGCCTGGTCACGCTCTGCTATGTCACCCACGGCGTCGCTTACATGCTCTTCAGCCAGACCGGATCGTACCCCGCGGCTTTGCTCTGGATGATGCTTTCGCGCGCCGGCATGGCCGCCGCCAGCGTGATGAACACCGCCCAGTTGTTGCGCCATACGCCCGACCGCCTCCGCGGCCGGGTATTCTCCACCATGGAATCGGTGCGCTGGAGCGTCATGATCGTCAGCATGGCCGCCGCCGGTATCGCTTCCCAGCGTTACGGCCCCCGCGCCATCGGCCTGGTGGCCGGCGCCTTCGGTGTCGTTACCGGCCTCGGCTGGGCCTGGTGCGACCGCGGCGGCCGAATCAGGGAACCGTGAGCCGCTCCCAGCCGACGTGGCTCATGGACTTGGCCCCCGGGATTGAAACCGCGAATGAAACGACCGTTCAGGAAAAGGGGCAGCGGACCATCCTGGCCCAGAGCAACCGGCCTATCTCCAATTAGCCCTGTGCGACCTGAACGACGGCATTAACCGTTCCTGCGAGGCCGCCGAGGTTGATGACCACGTTCCAGTGACCAGGGTTCGGGGGCTTAATTATGGCCGGAGATCGTGTATAGTGTCCGCCGTAGTAGCGGTGCCCTTGGCCCGCTTTGAAACTCTGGAAATTCGCATCATCCATCACAAGGACGTTGGCAGCACTGCCGGTCAGGTAGACACGAACCACGTCGCGCTGGCCAGTCGTGACGGTGTAATGAAGGAAGTTCATCGATGCCTCAATCCTCGACCGCGGGCGCGTCCATGACCGTGGCGCCCGCCGACGGGATGGCCCGGCTACGAATGCGGTTGATAACTTTCTGACGCTTGTTTGCGCAAGCGGCTCCAGATCGCGAGCAGAACAAACCCGGCGATCAGGCTTATCACGGTTATGACTACCACGACGACGAACTTATGCAGCGACCTTGACGGCTCACTTAATAGAAGGGAGATTAGGGAACCAGCCCCAACGGATGCGAAGGCGATTCCTAGATTCAGGCATGTCGCCGCCGGGCTGCCGCTTTCAATCAAGCGAAGCTCGTCCTCGGAGACAAAGAAGACGGTCACCTGGCCGATGCCAACGTAACGAACGCTGACCGCCGGCACCATCTCCATTGGCTTTTGTTCATCCACGGCGTCGATCCGTTCTCAATTATACCGCCTTCGAAACCTGCCTTCGACTCCGTGTTTCGCCCCTGTCGCCGCATTGCAGCGTTCCGCCCCGTCTCAGAACGACCCGGAGCTAGCCCGCCGAGCGGCCAGGGCCGACATCGACAAGTGTGTTCCCATGTGCTAATTTTCTAGCATGTTGCGATTTCGACCGCGCGCCGCCCTCTTTTTCCTTCTGGTTGCCGCCGCCGGGTGCGCCCACCGGCCGTCCGGCTATCGCCTGATAGAGAACCCAAAGCCAATCCTGATCCCTCCCGGCGTGGCCAACCCCGATCTCTCCCGCCGCACCTTCGTCGCCAACATTCCTCCCGGTCCGGGGCCCTGCGCCTTGGACGACACCACCGCCGTTCAGCTTCAACTGCGCAAGAAGACAATCCGCGTGACCGTGAAGCGCGATGCGTTACAGACCGAGCCGGCCGGATGGCTGGCCGACTGGAGCATCCTGGCGGAACGGCGGGGCTGTGTGGCATCCGGGTCCGGACGGGAACTGGCGAACCTGGTCGCGGAATCGCTGCCTCTCGATCCCGCCGCCGTATTCCGCCTTCTGAGCGCTAATCATGTGCTGCGGGGATACGTGGATCTCGGCGCCGAAAACAGGCTCCAGGTGCATAGCCCCATCCTGCGCGAAGGGACATCCGCGGACGCACCCGTTCTCGATACTTCTCCCCCCCAGGTCTCGGGCAGCGGCTCCCACATCGAGGTGGATTTGAAACTGGCTCCCGGCGTAATCGGCTTCGAGACCGCCTGGTATGCCGTGCGGCCCAACATAGGGCGCCCCGGATATCATTTTGAGGCGCTGGGGGCCGACCGCGATATTCAAGGCAAAGTGGAACACGCTCCCGCGCCCGTAACCGACTATTTCGACTTCCCTGCCGAGGCCGCTTTCTTCCGTCTCCTTTATAAGAGCGATTCCAACGGCATCACCGCCATCGTCGCGTTCGGCGCCACGCCCGGCGAACTCGACGCCCGTACGAAAGCCGCGTTGGCCGATCCGGCCGGCTGCGAAAAGCCCGCGGCGCCCTGTCGAGCCCTTCCCCACAAAGTGGGCGTCAATCCGTACCTGGCCGTGGACATCGAGGGCCGCGAGGTCACCGTCGCTCTGGGGGCTAATGTCGCGACCGCCATTGAGGCCGTCGGCGTGAAGAGTCCCGATTCCGTCCTGCCGCAACTCAGCGTCGCCATGCCGTTCGGCAATCGGCTCGCGCCGGTGGCGTTCGACCGCCAATCTCGCGCCATCCTCAACCTCCAGTTGACCGGAGGCGAACGGATTTCCTGGCGGAAGCGGTCTGATCGTTAGTGGTCGTCGACAGGGCGCGGCATCTTGACAACTGTTACCAATAATGAGAGCCTTTAAGAGGCTCAATGCCGCGCGTTGATGTCTTTTACTATCGCGAGGATGAGCGCACGGTTCCGCTGATCCGTTGGCTTGACGGCATTCCGGCCAAGGCGCAGCGGAAGTGCCTCGCGCGTCTTCAGCGGCTTGAGGAGGTAGGCCACGATCTGCGCCGCCCGGAGGCAGATTACCTTCGGGACGAGATTTATGAACTGAGAGCAAGCTACCAAGGAGTTCACTATCGTATGCTGTACTTCTTTCATGGTCGGGCTGCCGTAGTTGTTTCCCACGGAACGGTGAAGGAGCGCGCCGTGCCACCGAGCGAAGTCGACCTGGCGGTTAAGCGGAAGAAGGCATTCCAACACGATCCGGACAAGCACGCGTTTCAAGGGAGATAGGCCGATGGCCAAGCCACTCAAGAAAAGGACGCCTCAATCCGCCGCGCTGCAGTACACTTACGACCGTTACATCGGTAAGGATTCCGAGCGAATTCAGCAATACGAAGAAGAGGTCGTTAACGCCGAAATCGCACGGAAGGTTTACGACCTTCGCATCAAGGCCGGTCTCTCCCAACGCGAACTTGCCAAGCGCGTCGGTACCAGCGCCTCTGCCATCTGTCGGCTGGAAGATGCGGACTACGACGGCCACTCCCTCTATTTGCTCAAGCGCATTGCCCAAGCACTCGATCGGCGTGTCGAAATCCGGTTTGTTCCAATCCGGCGCAAACAGCTCCAACCAGCCTGAGCCGCCCATCCCGTAACCGAAACCGCTCTCTCCCCCCCCCCGAACCCGCTATACTGGTACCAGAGGGAAAAAAGATGCGGTTTGGTTTAAGTACTGCTGCTGTGTTCGTGTCTTCCGCCGTCTCGGTCTGTCTCGCCGCTGGAATTCCGTCCCATGGAATCGACGGCAACTACATTGAAGCCCGCACCGCGGATGTCTTTACCGGTCCCTGCTTTGCCAATGGCGAGGTCGAAATGAATGGCCGTGAAGCCGTCTTCGGATGGAAGATCAACAACGGCTCCTGGCATGGCGTGGACGTGCATGGCCTGGGCGTGGTCGGCGTCGTTCGCACCCAGCACACTCTGGGCGACGTCTACAATCCCGTCAATCCCGCCCTGGCGGTTCTCATCGTCGATAGCCGCGCCGACGCCGAACAGGCTCTGGCCCTGCGCAGCTTCGCCCAGGCACAGGCCGGCGGCTTGCTCGACCACATCGTCAAGGTCGACTACGCTCCCATCGAATTCACCATCCAGAACGGCAACATTCACGGCGGCGCCGCCACCCTCACCGCCGGTTCCCTGGCCACCATCCAGACCCGCGCCATGAATGCCACCGATCACATTTGCGGCAACGAAGACGTCTTCTATCCGCCCCTGGCCAAGCTGCAACACGCCATGCCGGCCTACGCGCTGACCGACAGCTTCACCGGAGAAGGACTCGGCGAAACCTGGAACAGCCCCTATCGCCGCAGTAGCTTCATCGGCATGTTCCAAGTCGATGAGGAATAAAAGCCGAGTAACGCCGGGTTACACTGGGTAACGCCGGGTAATCCGGTCCGAAACCCATGATGACGCCATCCTCGATCCACCTCGCCGGCCTGCTTCGGCCGCACTACGCGCTCCTCGCAATGGTTCTGTTTGCGAGCCAGGCCGCTTCCGCCGCCGATTTCTGGGCCTACGTCGGTACTTACACCAACGCCGGCAGCAAGGGTATCTACCTCTACCGCTTCCAGCCCGGCTCCGGACGCCTCGCGCCCGCCGGCCTGGCGGTCGAAACGTCGAACCCCACCTTCGTCATCGCCGACCAAAAACAGCGCCACATTTACGCCGTGAATGAGGACGCGCAAGGCGGCGTCAGCGCCTTTACCATCGACCCCGCCACCGGCAAGCTCACCCTGCTCAACCGCGTTTCTACGCGCGGCAACGGTCCCTGCCACTTGGCCCTCGACCGCACCGGCCGCTGGCTGGCCGCGGCCAATTACGGCAGCGGCAGCTTCGCCGTTTTCCCCGTCAAGGACGATGGCAGCCTCGGCGAATCCGTGGCCTTCGTGCAGCACACCGCCTCCGGCCCCAATGTCAACCGCCGCGGCCCTCACGCCCACTGCGCCCTGTTCTCGGCCGATAACCGCTTTCTGCTGGTGGCCGATCTGGGCCTTGACCACGTCATGGTCTACCGCTTCGATCCGGCCACCGGCGCCGTCACCCCCAACGACCCGCCTTTCGGCTCGGTTCCGACCGGCGCCGGCGTGCGCCACTTCGTCTTCCATCCCAATGGCCGCTATCTCTATGCCGTCGATGAGATTCAGTCGGCCGTTACCACCTTCAGTTGGGACGCCGCCCGCGGCGCGCTCGAACCCTTGCAAACCGTGTCTACCCTGCCGGCTGGCTTCAAAGGCAACAGCAGCGGCGCCGAAGTCGCCATCGGCATAGGCGGTACGCATCTTTATGCCTCCAACCGCGGCAACGACACCATCGCCCTGTTTTCCATCGACCCCCAACATTTTACCGTCACCCCGATGGAGTACACGCCGGCCCTGGTCAAGACCCCGCGCCATTTCATCATCGACCCCACCGGAAAATATCTCCTCGCCGAAGGCCAGGATTCCGGCGACATCGCCATCTTCAAGCTCAACGCCCACACCGGCCAGATGACCCCCGACCCGCGCCTCACCGTCCAACTCTCGCGCCCCGTCTGCATCGTCTTCGTCCCACGCCACTAGCGTGGTGTCCCGGCTAATTCTTGACACCCTCCCAGAATCCGTGGGGCAGCCTTTTCAGGCTACGGACCCGCATTCTTGCGGGTCCAGCCGGCTCAAAGCCGGCTGCGGGCAAAATTGCCCGCCCCACGCTGATTGTCAAGTGTTACGCGAGACAGGAGTCTAGTAAAGTGGGTTACCGAGCCGCGACCGCCAGCGAGGTTCTTCGCCGCTCATCTCGAACCCGCCTTCAAAACGTGAACCCGGCCATGACGGTCACTTCGTTGGCGTTCGGCCGATCGAGCCTGGTATAACGAACCTCCGGCGCGATCCGGAGCCGGCCGTACTTGAACTCCAGGCCCACCCCGGCAGCCGGCCCGCGGCGATTCACGCTGCTGTGATAGCTGGCTGAAGGATAGAAGAAGGCGGTCAGACCGCTGGCGTTGCAGGCGTCGGCTGTGCCGAGGCACGTCGTCGAGGACGTAAAATCGCTAGACACATGCGCGAACTCAAAGCCCGCGTCCACGAAGGGGCGCAGCGGGCCCGCGTGGAGGCGGTACTTCAGCAGAAGCGGGATATCCCACTCCTTGGCGTCCTGCCGAAACGATGAGAATATCGGGACGACGCTGTTTATATTCGTTAGTCCCGCGCCCGAAGGGATAGCGTTGAACCCGGAACTCTGCTCATAACGATACCCGCGGAACAGGGCGTCACCCTCGAAAGAGAGGTTGCCGAACAGACGCACCTCAGCCGTTGGGCCGACAGTCCAGCGTCCCGTATCTACCATGGAGTAAGGCGCTGAATCCTCATTGGGGAGCGCCGAGGTCACCGGCGCACCGGCTTTAACGCCAAAGGTGAATCTCTGCGCGGAGGCCGTCAACGCGACGGCGAGAAAGATTGGAATGATTCGTGTTCGCATACGCCATTGAGATCCCTCGCCGCCCTCGTTTGCCTACAGCGAAAAAATATTTTGTTGCCCTGTAGGCAAAACCGCGCCGCGCGGGATCTCATGTTTATGGCAAGATGCGGCAGATGGGAAGGCCGGCCGGAGCCCCGCCAGGATGAACGTCCATGACCAGGTAGAAGAGATTTACGTGGCCGAGCGCAATCACATTTATGCGTACCTCCTCTATTGCGGCGTCGCGCCGCAGCGGGCGCAGGAACTGGCGCAGGATTCGTTCCTGAAGCTGTACCTGAAGATGGAAAAGGGCGAATCCGTCGATAATCCCCGTGCCTGGCTGTACCGGGTGGCGCACAATCTGGCCGTGCGGCACCAGCGGCGCGAGCCCGTGTTCGACGAGATCGATCCTAACTCCCGCCTTCCCGAGCCCGGGCCCGATCCCGAGAACGCCCTCATGGAGCGGCAGCGGCGGGCTGCGCTTGCCGCCGCGGTCGCGGATCTCTCGCCGCAGCAGCGGAACTGCCTGCACCTGCGTGTCGAGGGTCTGCGCTACCGCGAGATTGGCGAAACTGTCGGCATCAGCACTTCGGCGGTCGGAGAATTCCTCAAGCGCGCGGTGGCGCGGCTAAAGGCGGCTCTCGATGCATAGCAATCGCACGGCGCATCTTACCGACGAACAACTGGCCCGCTTTCAGGATGGCGAGCTCCCTTCGGCCGGTGCCGCGCACCTGGAACATTGCCCCGTGTGCGCCAGCCGATTGCGCGACTGGAACGCCGCCGCGGCGGCTTACGCCGAATATCGGGATGCCATTCGCGCGCCGCTTCTCTCCCCCGCCCCGCAACCCTGGCGTAGCCTGGACCAACTGATTGCCGCTCACCAGTCCAGTCGCGGCACCAACGCCTTGCGCTGGTGGGCCGTGGCGATGGCCGCGGCCCTCAGCCTGGCGCTGGCCCTGGTGGCGACCCACCGCTCCGCCGACCAGCCTTCCGCGCGGGCCAACCGGTTGCTGGCGCGCTCGGCCCTGGCCACCCTCCCTGCCAATCGCATGATTGCCATGCGGGCGCGCGGGCGTACCCTGCTCCGCCCCGCCGTGCTCGCGAGCGACGAAGGCGATGCCGCCGCCGATCCCGACATGGCTCATCTCCGGAACTTGTTTCGCTCCGCCCGTTATGGCTGGCGCGAACCGTTGAGCCCGCGCACGTTTCAGTCCTGGCGCAATATGCAAAAGGACCGGCGGGACTCCGTCAGCATGATCTCCGAGCGCGGCGAGAACCGCCTTTATCGCGTGCGCACCGATGTCCCGGCGGGAGTGCTGCGCACCGCCTCTCTGCTCTTGCGCGCCGAAGACCTGCGGCCCACCGCCGGCGATTTTGAATTTGCAGGCGAGGGCCCCGTCTCGATAACGGAAACGGCCGCCCCGGTGGAAGCCGCGCCCATGGCGCGCCCCACCACCCCCGAAGCCTCACCCGTGGAAACTCCCGTCGGTCCCGCCGACACCCTGCGGGTGCTGGCCGCGCTCAACGAAATCGGCGCCGATGCGGGCGAGCCTCTGGACGTCTCCCAGGATGCGCGCCATCGCCGCGTGGTGGTCCGCGCCGCTGGGCTCGACCCCGCGCGTCAACAGCAGATCGCTGCAGCGCTCGCGCCGTTGCCCCGCGTGACGCTCGATTTCGAATCCGGCCCGCCGCGCACCGCCGCCGTTTCACTCGCCGCCCCGCAAACCTATTCCAGCAACATCCCCGCCGGCCTCCGGCAACGCTTCGAGGAACGCCTGGGCGGGCCCGTGGCCGTGCAGGAGCTCACCGACCGAACCCTCGAAGCCAGTGCCGTGATTCTGGCCCGTGCCCACGCCATGGAAGTGTTGGCCGCCAATTTTCCGCCCGAAACCGAGGCCCGCCTTAGCCTCCAGGATCGCTCGCTGCTGCGCCGACTGCGCCTGCGCCACGTGGCCGAGTTAGAGCGTCTGGCGGCGCGGATTCGCACCGGTCTCAAACCTCTGCTGGCGAGCCCCAGTGCGCCGCACCCGCCATTCGGCGACAATCAAGGTGGCGAGACCTGGCAGGCTGGCGTTTCCTCCCTGGTGGCTTCCGCCCGGGAAACGGACCGGGTGTTGAACCAAATCCTCGCCGGCAGCTATTCCCAATCTTCCGCGGAAGATCTGCTGCGCGGGTTGGCCTCCGCCGTCGACCGGCTCGAATCGGCCGTGCAATCGCAATCGAAAGGAGAATGAGGCAGGCATGCGGCGCGCGCCACTTCGCATGAGCCTGTTGTTGCTGGCCGCCGCCGTCCTGCCGGCCAACGGCCAGACCGCCATCTCCGGCACGGTGAGGGATACCCGTGGCGATTCGCTGCCCGAAGTGGACGTGCAGGTACAGAGCGAATCGACCGGCGCCCGCTGGAAAGCCCGTTCCGGCGACGATGGCTGCTATTCGGTCGCCACCCTCCCGCGCGGCCGTTACAAGGTCTCGGTCCGGCTCCCCGGTTTTCGCACCGTCTCGCGGGGCGATGTGGCGCTCGACTCCGGCGCCGCTGTTCGCCTCGATTTCACCATGGAACTGCTCGGGCTGCACGAGACGATCACCGTGGTCAGCGGCAAAGACGAGCTCGATCCCTCCAGCGGCGATAGCCTCCTGATGACCCGTGCCAGCCCCGGCGCCTCGCTGCCCGCCAACGGCCGCGACTTTCGCGCCTCCTTCGACCTCATGCCCGGAGTGGTGGTGACGCCCGCCGGCGTCAGCGACGCTGGCCAGTTCGCCTCTGACGGCCAGCGTCCCAATGCCAACGCTTTCCGGGTCGATGGCGCCAGCGCCAATACCGGCGTGGGGGGCACCATTCTGCCCGGCTCCTTCCCCGGCGCTTCGCTCCCCGCCATGAGCGCCATCGGCAGCACCGAAAACCTCGGCTCGCCCGAAAGCACCCAATCGGTCGAGCTGCGCACCTCCAGCTTTGCCGCCGAGTCGGGCTCCCGGCCCGGCGCCGAGGCGCTGGTGGTCTCGCGGTCCGGGTCGAATCAATTCCACGGCGAATTCTTCAGCCAGGTACGCGACAACAGTTGGAGCGCCCGCGACTGGTTCGCCAACCGTGAAGGAGCCGCCTACTCGCGGCCGTATTACAACATGTTGGGAGGTGTCCTGGGCGGCCCCATCCGCCGTAATCGCACGTTTTTCTTCTTCTCGCTGGAGCACTCCAAACTGACCGATACCGGCATGCAACTGGTTGCCGTGCCCTCGCTCTCTTCGCGGCAAAACGCTCCCGCGCAACTCCAGCCCATCCTGGATTACTTCCCGTATCCCACCGGTCCGGATTTGGGCGGCGGCGAGGCCGAGTCGTATTGGAACAATTGGACCACCGCGGGGCTTTCCAGCGCCAGCTTGCGCGTCGATCACTCGCTCGGCTCGGCCGGGAACTTGTTCGCTCGCGTGGTAGTATCGCCCTCCAAGAGCCAATACCTGGACAACAACATCGTCAGCAGCAATTTCAACTGGGTCAGCGCGACCCTGGGCCTCACCGCGGAACGGCCCGGCGGTTTCGTTCACGATCTGCGCTTCAATTACTCCCATGCCACGGTGGATTCCGGCGACAGTTCGTCGGCCTGGGCGACCTCGGTTCTGATTAGCTCGGGCCTGCTGCCCGCCCAGGAAGTCGCAATTCCCAGCGGAACGGAAATCTTCGAGGAGCCAATCCCTTCGCAATTGACCGCCCTGCTACCCTCCTCCTCCGGCGGCAGCCAGACCATTCTGGGCTTGTCCGTGCCCGGCATCGGCCAGTTCATCTCCAGCGCCTCGGGCAGCGCCACGCAAGATCAGTGGGAGCTCCGCGACACGCTCTCATGGCGGAGCCATCGGCACGAATTCCGCGCCGGCATCGACTACATCCTGCTGGAGCCCTCGCGCGATTCCACCCTCGATAGCTTGCTGGGTGTAGCTTCCAGCCTGCAAAGCCTTCTGGCGGGCGATCCGCTCGCCATCACCTATTCGCAGGCGGCGCGGCACGGCGGCCGCGTCCACGCTGTTTCCTCCTTCGTGCAAGATACCTTCCACCTGGGCGAAACCCTCAACCTGGTTTGCGGGGTGCGATGGGAAGTAACTCCGCCCACCGCGAACGTCGTCCAGGTCCCCACCGTCTCGGGCCTTTGGACGGGTTCTGCCTGGCAAGAGGTTCAGGCCGGCGACATCAATGGAACCGCGCCATGGCCGATGCGCTTCACTCAGTTGGCGCCGCGCATCGGCCTCGCCTATCGCCTTCCCTGGACCGGCCTGGTGCTGCGCGCCGGCGGCGGCCTCTTCTATGACCCTACCCTCGGAGCGTCGGTCGACCCCATCAATGGCGCTCCTTTCAACAGTTGGCTGCTCGCCTCAGGCGGAACCGGAATCGATTCCTCGGAGGGCGCGCCCAGCACTGCCCCGGCACCCGGAACCGCCGCCGCCGACGTCAACCAGTTCCTCAACGGGTCGCCGCCGCCGCTTCATCTTCCGGCATCCTACCAATGGCGGCTCTCGCTCGAAAGGACCATCGCAAACCGCGGCGCCGCTTCCTTCGCGTATGTCGGCGCCACCGGCCGGAATCTTCTCGGCAACCAGGTTTACGTCGCTCCCGACACCGGAATCCTGGACCGGCGCGTGACCCTCACCGAAGGCTCCTCGGGCTACCAGGCCGCGCAGATCCGCTACAGCGGCGCATTGGCTCACAACCTGTACGGCTCCACGTCGTACACCTGGTCGCACTCGATCGACGATGGCTCCCAGGATTCCTCCCTTTTTCTGATCCATCCCGGCTACCAACTGGGCGAAGCTCGCGGGTCTTCCAGTTTCGACATTCGCCAGGCGTTGATCGCGGCGCTGTCCTACCGGCTGCCCCGCACCAGCCTGCCCGAGGCCATGCGCCATTGGACTCTCAGCGGGATTTTTCGCGCGCGCACCGGTTTTCCCGTCGACGTGATGGATAGCGAGCAGCCGCTTGGCCAAGGCTTCGACAATGCCGGCCGGCCGGACCTGGTCCCGGGCGTTCCCGTGTGGCTCGACGACTCTTCGGTTGCCGGTCACCGCCGGCTGAATCCCGCGGCTTTCACTGTGCCGTCCTCGGGAGTCACCGGAACGTTGGGCCGCAACGCCATCGCCGGCAACAGCCTGGCGCAGCTCGATGCAAGCCTGCGCCGCGAATTCCCTCTCTTCCGGCAATTGTCACTCGAAGTGACGCTGAATATTTTCAACGTGCTCAATCATCCGGCGTTTGCCAACCCGGTGCCCTACCTTTCCAGCCCCTGGTTCGGACAACCCACGTCGATGCAGAACCTGATGCTCGGCTCCGGTACGCCGAATACCGGTCTGCCGCCGCTGTTTCAAACCGGCGGAGCGCGTGCGGGCGAATTCGGTTTTCGATTCTCCTTTTAGGACCGCAATCCCTTTTTCTCGGTGGCGTATCCGCGCCGGGTTCGTTACCCTGGAATGAGAATGAGCTTACGGCGTTGGGTCGGGCTGTGTTTTGTTACCGCGCTGTTCTGTCTGTCCCTGTTGCCGGCATCCGTCAAAGCCCGCGCGGGTATGAGCCGGCCCGTGCATTATCTCGCCCACATCGCCGCCTTCTGCACCGCTTATCTGTTGACCGCTTCCCTCGATCGGGACGACGGCAACACCGGAGTTCACTGGTTCCGGGGGAGCGTTTTGCGGAACCTGTTCATCGCGACCGCGTTGATGGCCTTGGGCGCGTCAATCGAATTCCTGGAAGCCTGGCTGTACCATAACAGGCTGGAAGTGTTCGATGTAATCGCCGATGGCGCCGGCATCCTGCTGGGCATCCTGATTGGTGCCATGTTCCGGGGTCGAACCGGCCTGAGCCAGGTGTGAGTCGCCCGCACGGCGCTTTACGATATCGGCTTCTGCCCCGTCAATATCCGGTAGCCCATGATCTTCGAGCCCTCCGCGGTTCCGCCCACGGCCTTCTGTTGCACCAGAATCTCGAAGTACGATGCCGGCGGCTGGCTGCTTCGGGACCGCATGATGCGGTTCAACAAATCGGGAAACTCCTGGCTGGCCACCAGGTCGCCGGCTGCCTCGGTGGCCGCCATATCCAGACCGGCCAGAATCAGGACGTACCCGGTTCCCGCCAGGTTCGGCAGTAGCGCGATGTCCGCGTACGTATCCGTGCCCGCGCCGCCGCCTTCAAACTGATACGTGGCTGGTTCTCCCGCAAGCGGCGCTTTGTTGCGGAAGAAGTATTTGCCGGTCCGGTGGTCTTCTTCAATGGCAAAGTTCAACTGCGGCTCGAACAGTTGTTCCCAGGGTAAGGCGCGCCGGCTGCCGATCAGGATGAAATTCCCGGTCTTGAAATCCCGCACGCTCATGAAGCGGGAGTACCGGATGTTGGTCTGGGCCGCGTACCGGCGGCTCAGTTCCATGAATTTCGAGGCGATATTGGCATCCGCCAGGCTGGTGTACTGGCGGCCCGCGATCAGCCGCAGGGCCTCCCGCAAGTCCTTCTTGGCCACGGACTCGATCAGTTTTCCCGGATAGGCGCCGCTCAAGTAGTCGCTGAGCGGAATGTCCAAATCCAGAATGTCCTGGATGGCGGCCAGGCACGAATCCGCCACCACAATGTTGGTTTCCCGGCCCGGCGCGAAGATCCTGGGCCAGAACGTATCCGCGCGCCGCGCCTGTGCTTCTTCGGTAGTCGGGACGCGCCGTAACGCTTCCCGCTGCCGCCACAGCACCAGCGTACCCAGGCTCAGCACGGCCACCAGCGCCGTCAGAAGAAGAATCGTCCAGCGCGGCCGTGCCAACCAGGCGGGACCCTGGCGGCTAGCCAGCGCGGCGGCCTCGGTCAGAATCCGCGTCCGTGGGGCGTCGACTGCCTCCTGCCGCGAACTGCGGGGCTCGAAACATAGAAGGTAAGCCCCCTTGGGAATCGTGAGCACAATCGGCTCATCGGCTCCGTCGGAACTGAAATACTCTTCCAGCTTGGTGCGGAGGCGGCGCACCTGCACGCGTGCGATATTGTCCTCATTGGGGTTGAAATCCGGCCGCCGCCCCAGCACCTTGCAACCGATTTCCTGCTCGCCGATGTTCGTGGCGTTGTCGTTCAAAACCCGCCGGGCGAGGTACAAGAGAATCTCGCGAAGCTGGGGCGCCTTGACGAAATGGCGGTTGGACACGATTCGATGTACCAGTGCCCAACGTTCGCCTTCCAACGCCGTAGTGGCATGCTCGGCGTGTTTAAGTGCTTCGCTCAAGCTTTAGAAATCCTCTACTAGGGCCGGTTTATCCCGGAAGCTACAGCATACAACCAAGCGTCTACAAAATCCACACCCTGCTGCGGATCCGTGCCTAATTCACTGATTTCACAAAGCCGGTTACGTGACTTTACGTGCATACGCCGAGAAGTCACCGACAATTTCCTTGATTTGCCCGATACACCCCGTTACATTTTGATGGCGTAATTAATTGTAAACGAAAGGGGTCAAAGCATTGAAGAACAGGATGTACTCCCTTGCGTGGGGAATGGCCAGTGTGCTCATTCTATTCACGATTTCCGCCTTCGCGCAGGAAAAAGGACGCATCGAAGGCTTGGTCACCGACGAAAGCAAAGGCTCAATCGCCGGCTCCACGGTGACTCTTCTGAATGTCAAGACCGGAATCCAAGTGGTCCGTCAGACCAGTGAAAGTGGCCTGTACGTATTCGACCTGGTAGACCCAGGCACATATACCGTGACCGTTCAGAACGCCGGCTTCAGCAAATTTATTCAAGAAAATATAGTAGTGGAAATGCGCGCCGATATTACCGTCAACGCCGTCTTGAAACCTGGTACGGTGCAGGAGTCCGTTACGGTAGAAGCGTCGCCGGTGGAGGTGCAGTTCAACTCCACCAACCAGGATCTTACCCTGGATTCCACCATGGCGGCGGAGACGCCGCGTTACGACCGCAACCCGTTCAAACTGACCTTATTGGCTCCCGAGGCCGTCAATACCCGCGGCGAGGTACTCCCGTTCCTGTCCTGGTCGGCCAATAGCGTGGACTTGGGCGGCGGCACCAACCTGAAGAACGATCTTGAAGTCGACGGCAGCCCCGTCGGCCTGGGTCATAAATACAGCCTTTCGCCCAATATGGACGCCGTTCAGGAAGTCACCGTTTCCCAGAACAGCGTGGATGCCGAACAGGGACATAGCGCCGGCGGCGTCATCAGCATGGCAACCAAGGCCGGCACCAACGAATGGCACGGCACCGCTTCCTATCTGGGACGCTATCCCTCGCTCGACGCTGAAGCCGACCGCACCACATTCAGCGCCAACGCGCAGCGCCAGCACACCATGGCAGGCACTTTGGGCAACCCGATCAAGAAGAACAAAATCTTCAACTTCGGTTCTTTTGAATATTGGAAAGTCGGCAACCCCGACAGCTATGTCGTCACCGTGCCGACCGCCCTCGAAGCAGGCGGAGATTTCTCCCAGTCCTGGGCCCTCAACGCCGCCGGCCAGCAACAACTCCGCCAGATCTTCGACCCTTGGACCACGGTAACCAGCGCTTCGGGCGCGGTCACCGCCACGCCGTTCCCCGGCAATGTCATCCCCTCCAGCCGCTTCGATCCGGTCGCGGCCAGCTTCATGAAGCAATTCTGGCCGGCCAACAACGGCGGTCTGAATATCACCGGCGTCAACAACTTCGACAAGGGCTACACCGACGCCTGGAACTATTACAACTGGGCCGATCGCGTCGATTATAACGTCAGCGACAAGCTCAGGATTTTCGCCCACGCCGGGCACTACCACACCACCGATATTACTTCCAACCCCACTCCCAACGATTCTCCGCTGTTCCAGCCCACGGGAACCGTTCGCAACGGCACCCAGATGAACGCCGACCTGATCTATACGATCAATCCGAAGACGGTTTTGGATATTCATGCCGATTACGACAGCGTGGTGGACGCCTACAATTCGACCCCGCTGCCAGCCAGCGGCTGGAGCGCTTTCTGGGGCAGCAACCAGTGGTACCAACCTTATTTCCAAAACTCGCCTGGCACGCCGATTTACGAACCCGATCTGACCATCAACGGCACCAATTTCGGCGGCCGCGGTTTTTATTGGAACCAGAATCCCAGGGGCGAAGCCTATAGCGCGAAGGTTTCCCAACAACGCGGCTCGCACTATCTCAAGGCCGGCGTTGAGTATCGCAGAACCTGGGGGCCGGAGTATGTGTCCAACACCACCCAGTTCCAGTCCGATACGTCTTTCACGGCGAACACGTACAACAACCCGAATACCAATATCTACGGCGATCAGTTCGCCAGCTTCCTGCTCGGCCCGCTCAGCAACGATACCGAAATGGTCGGCGGCCCCGTGCCCGTCTCCATCTCCAGCTTTTGGGGCTTCTTCATCCAGGACGATTGGAAACTGAACCGCAGAATCACCCTCAACCTGGGTCTGCGCGACGAGTACGAAACGCCCTGGGAGGATAAAGACCGCTTCCTTTCGCAGGCGATGAACCTGTCGACGCCGATCGCCCCCATGGTCGCCAACCCGCCGAGTATGCCCTCGCTGGCGACTAACCTTGTGGGAAACAGCTTCTACAGTTGGACTGGGGCCTGGAATTTCACTACCAACAGCAACCCCGGCATGTGGACCGCTCCGAAATTGGCGCTCGCCCCCCGCGCCGGCATCGCCATCAAAATCGACGACAAGACCGCCCTTCGCGCCGGTTACGCGCGTTACGTGATTCCCACCGAGTATAACTTCACGGCCGCCCCGATCTCCGGTTTCGAAGACGTCAACTTCCTGGAGCCGCCCTTCTTCGGCATGACCGGTTACCAGTTCGCGGCGCCGCTGCTCCAGGGCGTGCCGCAGGAAACCCTCTCGAATCCTTTCCCGGCCAGCAACCCGCTGCTTCCGAACTTCGGTCCGGTCAACGGCAAGGCCCTGGGTTCCTATGTAGGTATCGGCGGCGAAAACCTGCTGTGGTACCCGCAGAACTTCAAGAAGGCCTACAACGACCGCTTCAACATCAACCTGCAGCGCCAGTTGCCGGCCGGGTTCGTGGCGTCGTTTACCTATTTCCTCAATCTCGGCCACCAGCACTACACCCAGGAGCTCAACGCGATTAACCCCAACATCGAATTACAGTACGCGAATAACCCCGCCTACTTGAATCAGAACGTCGCCGACCCCTTCTATCACTACCTCAACACGACCGTCAACAACGGCCCGCTATACAACACGCCGACCGTGTCGCTATCTTCGCTGCTGGTGCCCCGCCCGCAATACGGCCCGCTGTATGAGATCGGCGTTTGCTGTGCCAAGGAGCATTACAACAATATCCAGTTGAAGGCTCAAAAGTCCTTCACCCACGGATTCAACTTCCTGGCCACTTACGTGTTTGTCGACGAGAAGTCGCAAATCAACAATTTCAACGACCTCACTTACTACACCAACACGTTCCAGTGGCAGGACAGCAACCAGCCGCGGCACCGCATGAATTTCGTGACCACGTATCAGCTCCCCATCGGGAAAGGGCAGACTTTGTTGAAGAACGCTCCCCCGGTTGTGGACGCCCTCGTGGGCGGTTGGAAAATCACCCCCGTTCTGCAATATATCTCGGGTGACTTCCCGCAGTTCGGCAACCTGATCGTCAGCGGCAATCCCTGCTCTGGGGGTCGTACGCCGGATCACTGGTTCAACACTTCCGCATTCAGCGCGATTCCCTCCAATACTTACGTATTGCGCTCCAATCCTCTGCAATACGGTTGTCTGACCGGTCCGAGTTTCTGGGACCTGGATGCCAGCCTGGCAAAGGATTTCCATATCATCGAGAGGTTCAAGGCTCAACTCAAGCTGACGGCTTACAACGCCACCAACAGGTTGAACCGCGGCGACCCGGACACCAACGTCTACGACTCCACCTTCGGACAGGCGTTGTATCAGGGTTCTCCGGGCGGCACGTTCGGCGCCCAGGGCGCGACTTCCGCTTTCAACAGCGGCCGCCAGGTCGAGTTAGTCTTCAAAATACTGTGGTAACCCCCCAGTTCTAGACAGCTAGCATCGTACCTCCTCGGTGGGCGGGAATCATCCCCGCTCACCGTTTTTTTTGAGGGGGCAGGGCGGCTATACTGGTCGATAGGGATCCCAATCCGTAAGCATGCCTGCCCTCACCCGCCGCAGTCTTTTCAGCTTGCTGGCATGGCCCGCCGCCCGCCTTTACAGCCGGCAAGCCGCTTCCGGCCAGGGGATGGCGTCGCGCGGAGTGGCGGCCGCACCGCGGGGCAAGCCTTCCGGACTCCCCTTTCACTCGCGCTTCACCGACGTGGCTCACCAGGCCGGGCTTCGCCAGGTGGTGGTGTGCGGCCATCCGCGCCGCGCCGACTATGTGATTGAGGCCATGAGCTGCGGGGCCGCTTTTCTCGATTACGACAACGACNNCCTCTACGGCTCCCAAAACCCCAAGAACTACATTCTCGAATCAATTGGATGCGGATGCGCTTTTCTCGATTACGACAACGACGGCTGGCTGGATATTCTGGTCCTGACGGGCTCGCGATTCGGCGATCCTCCGCCCGACGCTTCCGCGCGCCTCTACAAAAACAACCGCGACGGCACTTTCACCGATGTGACCGAAAAAGCCGGACTATTGCGCACCGGCTATCAATACGGCGTGGCCGTCGGCGACTATAACAACGACGGCTTCGACGATCTGTTCCTTACCGGCTGGGGCCAGAACACTTTGTACCGCAACAACGGGGACGGCACTTTCACCGACGTGACCAGGCAGGCGGGTTTGTGGAACGCCCAGCCGCGGTTTGGCTCCGGCTGCACTTTTCTCGACTACGACCGCGACGGCCGCCTGGATCTGTTCGTATCCAACTACCTGGAGTTCGACCTCGAGACAGTGCCGCGCGCCGGCGTTTCCAGCAGTTGCAACCCGGGGAACATTTTCTGCGGCCCGCGCGGCCTGCGCTACGGCCGCCACAGTCTCTATCGCAACAATGGGGACGGCACCTTCACCGACGTCACGGAGGCGGCGGGGATCGGCAAGGCCGGCGGAGGCTACGGTCTGACGGCGGTCGCCGCCGACTTCGACAACGACGGCTGGCCCGACATTTACGTGGCCTGCGACTCCACCCCCAGCCTGCTCTTCCGCAATAACCACGACGGAACATTCACCGAACAGGGCCTGGAGAGAGGCGTGGCCCTGAGCGACGACGGCATGGAGCAGGCCGGCATGGGAGTGGCCGTCGGCGATTTCAAGCTGGACGGCAGTCTGGACATCGTCAAAACGCATTACTCGGCCGACACTCCGGGCGTGTATAAGAACAACGGCAAGGGCGACTTCCACGACATCACTCTGCAGGCGGGCCTGGCCGTCGAGACACGCTATGTGTCGTGGGGCATCGCGGTCGCGGACCTGGATAACGACGGCAACCCGGATATCTTCTGGGTCACCGGCGGAATCTACCCCGAGCTGCGCGAAAACTACGATACGCCGCGGGTGGTGTTCCGCAACTTAGGCAACGGGCGCTTCGAGGAGTTACTCGGCCAGGCGGGGCCGGGAGTGGAAGCTGCGCACTCGAGCCGCGGTTGCGCCATTGGCGATTTCGACAACGACGGCGACGTCGATATCCTGATCGTCAACCACAATGAGCCGCCCTCCCTGCTGCGCAACGACGTGAGCGGAGCCGGCCACTGGATCAAGGTCAAGCTGCACGGCGTCCAGTCGAACCGCGGCGCCGTCGGCGGACGCGTGACGGTGCGCTATGGCAATAAGGTGCAGGCGCAAGAAGTGCTGAGCCAGTCGTCCTACTTATCCAGTAACGACACGCGTTTGCATTTCGGCCTGGGGCCGGTGGCGAAGGTCGATCTGGAGATTCGCTGGCCGCTCGGCCAGGTCGAGAAGTTAGCCGGCGTGGCGGCGGACCAGTTGGTTCATGTCACCGAGGGCGCCGGAATCACGCGCACGGAGAAGTTCAAGCGATGAGGGCCTGGGGCGCGACTCTCGCCGCCGGTATGGCGCTGGCGTGCGCCGCCGCACAGCTTGCGCAACCGAACCCGGTGGAACAGGCGTGGGCGTTGCTGGCCAAGGGCCGGCGCGCTGAGGCCATTGGCCTGCTGGATGGCGTGGTCAAGGCCAACCCGCGCGATGCCGACGCCCGCCTGCTCCTGGGCAGTATTCTGCAAGAGGAGGGCGACCGCGCGGGATCGATCGCGCAGTTGACGGAAGCGGTCCGCCTGCGGCCGCGTTCGGCGGAGGCGCAGAACGCGCTGGGGGAAGCGTTTCACGCTTTTGGCGACTCTCCGGACGCCCGCGGGCCGTTTGAAAAGGCCGTGGCGCTCGATCCGGCGCTGGCCGACGCACAGGTGAACCTCGGTTTGGTTTTGCTCGAAGCCGGCGAGCTCGACGTCGCCGCCATGCACCTGGATCGCGCCATCGAACTGCTGGGGCCGAAGCCCGACGCGGCTTATCCGCATTATCTGCGGGCCAAGGTGGCGAGCCAGCGGAGCGACGCGCCCAAAGCCGCCGCGCACCTGCGCGAAGCTGTGGCGCTCCGTCCCGATTTCGCCGAAGCCTGGTCGGACCTGGGTGACGCGCGCAAAACCCTGTTGGACAATGCCGGCGCGCTGGCGGCCTTCGAGCGGGCGGTGGCATTGGCACCGGACGACGCGGTGGCGCAGACCCGCCTGGGTTCGCAATACCTCGCCGGGGGCAAGGCGCACCTGGCCGTCCCGCATCTGGAGGAAGCCGTGCGCCAGGACCCCACCAACCAGACCACGCTGTATAGCCTATTGCGGGCGTTGCGCGAGGACGGCCAGGAGGGGCGGGCCGCGGCCGTCAAACAGAAGCTGGCGGAACTGTTGCGCAACAAAGACAGGGACGACCAGAACCTGGTGGCCGGGATTGAACTCAACAACCAGGGCGCGACTCTGGAAAAGGGGGGCGATTTGCGGGGCGCCCTGGAGAAGTATCGCGCGGCGCTCGATCTGGTGCCCAGCCACGTCGGAATCCGCGTGAACTTCGCGGTTGCGCTGCTGCGCCTGGGCCAGTGGAAGGAAGGCTTGGCCCAACTGCGGGAGGCGGTGCGGCGGGAGCCCGGCAACGCCATGTTCCAGGCGGTTCTGAACGACGCTTTGGCCCAGGCGCCGGTCGAATTCGGAGGCTTGGGCCGGCCACCCAAATCCCTGAGCAGCGGAACCAGGTATTGACCGCCGCGCGCTTCACGCCATGGGCTTCTGAAATTCCCGCTCAAAAACCCGGCTCAGGTTCGGGTCGCCCCTGCTTTCCACGGCAGCCGCGATCCGCTCCCGCATTCCGGTGCGAAAGCGGCTGGGCGCCAGCGCTGCCAGCGCGCATGCGGCCATTTCGCTCGATGCGTTTTCGAGGACGGAAACGAGGAAGTCGGCGGCTTCGGCCAATGGGGAAGCTCCCAGTGAGAGCAGCAGGGCGCGGCGCAGTTCAGGCGATAAGGGGCCTTCCCAAAACTGCTTGAGGATCTCGATCGCCTCCGGCTGCCGCGCCTGCGCCAGAGCGCCAGCCGCTTCCGAACGCACCTCCTCGTCGGAAACTTTCAGGAAACCGCCGACGAACCCGATCGATTCGCGCGGATCGAGATTCAACAGCGACACGAAGCACTGGCCGGTCACTTCCGGTTCCCGATCGCCTACCAGCGCCTTCAATCGCAACAGCAGGGCGCCTTCCGGACGCCCGAGTTGCGCGATGGCAACGGCGGTATCTATCCGCACCGGCTTGGCCGGATCCGCGAGCCGATCGGTAAGATGGGTCAGAATGGCAAGGTCGTCCATCGGGCAATCGACCAGCGCCAGCGCGCAAGTTCCCCGCAAAGTCGCCGCCGAATCCGAACTTCCGCCCCAAACCGCTTCGGGTTGAAAATGTACCAGCCCGCGCAGGTAGATCGCCGGGTGGCGATGCCCGAGATCCTTCAGCGCCTTGGCGATGGCGTTCTTGCCCCAACACTGCGGATCGGTTTTGGCCGGATCGATCAGAAACCGTTCGAACGCCGCGATCAACTCGGGGATCAGCTCGGATAAGCCCAGGGCGATGATGGCCGCGGCCTTCGAAGCCAGGTAGTTGTTGCGATCGCGCAATGCCTTACGCAGTTGATCGGCCGTCGCCGCGGAAGCCGGCGCCGAACGCAACGTTTCCAGCGCTTCGATCTTTTTGTCGAAAGCCTGCTTGCCCATGGGCTCAGTGCCAATCATAATTCCTGGCGGGAGTTTCCGTCGCGCGATCCACGGTGTTGCACGTCGGAACTGCGTGGCTAAGGGCCTGTCAGGAAATAACCATGCCAATTCCGGCGTGGCGCGGCCACTTTTGGCTGCAGCGCCGAGATTAGACTAAGTCGTCTCGGAGATCGCCCGCCCGCGAACGCTTACCCTTTCGGCGTCTCGTACACCGGATCCTTCAACCCCGCCAGCGAACGCGGGCCGGTGGCTTCCTCCAGATCGAGCACGATCACCTGGTTCTCGCCGCTGTGGAGCCAGGGGGCGGGCAGGTACAAGGTCTGTTGCGGGCCGATTTTCCAATACCGCCCCAGGCACCGGCCGTTCACCCAGACCACGCCTTTGCCCCAGCCGCGCAGGTCGAGAAACGTGTCGGCCGGCTGGGCCGCGGCGAAGCTGCCGCGATAGAGCGCCGGGCCGGACGGCTTCGCTCCCGCCGTGTAGGTCCACTCCGCGGGCCGGTCGATCGGCAGCGG
The DNA here is from genome assembly GCA_003164035.1 of Bryobacterales bacterium. GTDB lineage: Bacteria > Acidobacteriota > Terriglobia > Bryobacterales > Bryobacteraceae > JBEKYD01. Next base: position 37,292 of record PLRS01000027.1, read on the forward strand.
ATAGCAGTCCCACCCCAACAGCTCTCCGCCCGCCAGGATCACTTTGCCGGCGATCCCTTTGCGCTCCGTCACCAGCAGGTGGTCGAAATTGGCCCGCCCCATGTTCTCCACCAGGATTTCCAGCGGCTCGCCGGCAGTGAGTTCCACTTCCAGCCGGCTTTCGCCGCGCCGCCGGTCGAGCGTACCCAGGCGCCTCGATCCCTGCATCGCCACGGCGAAATCCTTCACCCCTTCCACCACGAGCGTGCCCTTGCCGGCGCGCTCCACGTTGCGCCGGTACAGCACATAGCCGTAACTCTGCCCCAACGCTTCCATGGTGGTGGGGCGCGCGGAGCGGAACGGACGAGGCAGGCGGCTCGCCAGCGGCGCGGCTTCGCGCAGTTCGAACCGCGGCACCGTCATCATGGGCACCGGCTCCGGCAGCGCCGGCAGTTCGCGTCCCAAATGCTTGCCGATCGCCGCCCGAATGGCATGGAATTTCGCCGTGGGCCGGCCGGCTTCATCCAGCGGCGAATCGTAATCGTAGGCGGAAATGATGGGCTCGTACACCTTGCCCAGGTTCGCCCCGCTCATGTAGCCGAAGCTGCTGCCGCCGTGCACCATGTAGAGGCTGAAGGAAATGCCCTGCCCTAGCATCCACTCCAGGCCTTTTACCGCGTGTTCGGGGGGCGTGCGATGGTGCACCTCGCCCCAGTGGTCGAACCACCCCACCCAATACTCGCCCGTCATGCGCGGCACGTTCTGCCGGAATGCCGCCAGGTTGGCGAACTCGCGCCGCGGGTCGTCGCCATCGCCGAAATTGACCACCGCCACGGCGTCGTCAAGCGTTCCGCTTTCCAGTTGCAGCTTACTGGAACCGTCGGAGGTGTAGAGCTGGGTATCGAACCCGGCGGCGCGGATCATGTCGTGGATCGCCCGCAGGTAGGTTTTGTCGTTGCCGTAGGAACCGTACTCGTTTTCCACCTGCACCATCAGGATGGGACCGCCTTTGGCTACCTGCAATCCAGAGACTTCCTGGCCCACCCGCCTCAGGTAGCGCTCGGCGGCGGCCAGAAAACGCGGGTCCGTGCTCCTCACCAGCAGGTCGGAAGAGGCCAGCAGCCAGGCCGGCAAGCCGCCGAAATCCCATTCCGAACAGATAAACGGACCTGGACGCAGCAGCACCCACAAACCCTCCGCCTGGGCTGTGCGAATATACTCGGCCAGGTCGAGATCGCCGGTGAAATCGAATTCGCCGGGCCGCGGCTCATGCAGGTTCCAGAACACGTAGGTACAGAGCGCATTCAGCCCGAGCGCTCGCATTTTGCGCATGCGGTCTTTCCAGTAGGCTCGCGGCACGCGCGGATAGTGCATCTCGCCCGAACGAATCTGGAGCGGCTGGCCGTCCAGTAGGAAATCCGTTCCGTGCCACCCAAAGGCGTGCGGCGCGGCGCTCTGCGCCTCCAAGGCTGGGGCCAGGACGACCGAAGCCATTGCGCCTTGTAGAAAATCTCTGCGATTGGGCCCGTTTGTGCTCACGATTCGCTCTCCTGTCGCTTAGTACACCGTTTCCAGACCGAGCCGCGACCGTAAGGGAGCGGTTGCCGGATGTGTGACCGTAACTCCGAAACCGAGTACTCAGAAACACCCTCCGTTATAGCAAGCCTCGGGCTTGGCGTGGCAGCCGGATTGCACCGCCGTGAAAGTTCGCAACGGTTCTAAACACTTTGGAGGGCAAAAGTGGGAGCTATAGCGCAGGGAATGGGTCATAATGCGCCGCTTGAGATCCTCCGTGCCCACAGATTTACCCGGGGACTCAGCGACAGCCAACTCTCCGCCCTCCTCACTCTGGCCAAAACGGTGCGTTTTGAAGCCGACGAGATCGTGCTGTCGGACGGCCAGCGTTCGTCCGATTTTTATCTCCTGGTTTCGGGCAGCGTAGTGGTGGAATTGTGCGCCCCGCAGTACGCGGTCTGCGTGCAATCGCTGGGGCCCGGCGACGTGTTCGGCTGGTCCGCGCTGCTGGAGCAGCACGACACCCTCTTCCAGGTGCGTTCCCGCGAGCGAACCGAAGCCCTCCGTCTGACCGGCCCCGCCCTCCAGGATCTCTGCCGGCGCGATCCGGTTCTGGGCGCGGAGTTCCTCAGCCGCACGTTGCGCGTCGTAGCCGGCCGCGTCAAAGCCACCGAGATCCGATTTGCCGAAATGTGCGGCTTTCGAGTGTAGGCGGGCGCTGCCCGGCTGTACGGAAATGAAACGAAACGGCGCGGAGAGCCATCGGTTACAATAGGGTGTACTTGAGCCTCGCGAGAGATGTATTGAAAAAAACAGCCATCATACTCGGAATCCTGGTGTGTGCCATCGCGCTGCGGTCGCAGCAGCTTGCCATGATCGTGGTCGATCTGGCGAATTGGAACGTCGGGCAGCCGCCCCAGGGTTGGCAGGTGACGGTCAACCACGGCAAGCCGGAGATCGGCCAATGCCACGAAGGCGACGCTGTCTGCCTGCACTTGAAATCCGTGAAAGCCTCCTTTGCCTTGGAGCGGAATGTCGATATCGATCCCTCGCGCACGCCGATACTGTCCTGGCGCTGGAAGGTGACCCAGCTTCCGAGCGGCGGGGATTTCCGCTCGAGTGCGACCGACGACCAGGCCGCCCAGGTGCTGGTGGGCTTCAGCGGCCGCCGCGTGCTGACGTATATCTGGGACACCACCGCCCCCCGCGGCGCCATGCAGACGGTGCGGTCCTGGCCCCTGATGCACGTTTTCGCCATCGTGTGCGAATCGGGAGCGGCGTCGGCCAATCAGTGGGTCGGCGAGACCCGCAACGTAGCGGTCGATTTCATGCGCGCCTACGGCTACGCCGCGCCGCACATTGAAGGCGTCCGCCTTCAAATCAATTCTCAACACACGGGCACCACGGCGGAGAGCTTTTTCGGAGACGTGGCCTTCCGTAGCGCGCTCTGATGTGGCTGGTTACCGGCGCCACCGGGTTCATCGGCGGCCACTTTCTCGATGCCTTGTGCGCGGACGCCCGGTTCCGATCCGACGGCCAGCCGGTGCGTTGTCTGGTCCGGCCCAGGCCGAACCGGCGGGCGCTGCCGGACGCGGTTCAGATGGTCGCCGGCGATCTCGCCAGCGGCACCGGACTCGCCGAAGCTCTAGCCGGCGTCGACACCGTGATTCACCTGGCGGGCGTGACCAAGGCGCTGACGCCCGCCGGCTACCTCGGCAATGTCGACGGGACACGGAACCTGGTGCGCGCCATCGCGGCCGCCGGCCGCCCGTTGCGGCTGGTCCACGTCAGCTCGCTCGGAGCCATCGGTCCCAGCCCGGATGGCACGCCGGCCGACGAGCAAACCACCCCGCATCCCTTCACCCATTACGGCAAAGCGAAGCTGGCCGGAGAGATTCTGGTGCGGCAGGAGTATCCCGACGCCGTGATCCTGCGCCCGCCGGTAGTCTACGGGCCGCGCGATACCGATGTCTTCCAAATCCTGAAACCGCTGGCCAAAGGCTGGGCGGTCGAGATCGGCGGCGGCGACCGCTGGTTCAGCGCCATCTACGTGCGCGACCTGGCGGCCGGCCTGATCGCGGCTGCTCGCAGCCCCCGCGCCGCCGGACGGACGTACTTCATCTCTCACCCGGCCGTCGTGAGCTGGAAAGAGCTCTCCGAGGTAGCGGCCCGCCTGATGAACGTCCGCCCACGCTCGCTGACCGTGCCCGCATGGATGGCCCGCGCCGCCGGATTCTTCGCCGAAATCGGCGCCAATATTACCCGCAAACCCAGCATCGTTTCGCGTGAAAAAGTTGCCGAAGCCGAGTGCCGCTGGTGGCTGTGCGACCCCAGCCGATTGGCCCGCGAAATCGGATTTTCCGCCCCAACCGGAATCGAAACAGGACTCCGCGAGACTTTGGCGTGGTACAAGGGAGCTGGATGGATACGGTACTGACTGATACCCGCTTCTGGCCGGTGGATAAGATCATCCTGGCGTTCCTGGCCGCCACTACCGCGATCTTGATCGGCTGGTGGAACGTCATCCCCGAAGCTCCGGTTCTGCTGGCGGCACACGTGGCGGCCGTGGCGCTGTTGCTGATCGAGATCAGGCGTCCCAACCCCACCAGTTGGATTTTTCGGAACTGGTATCCTTTGCCCTACGTCGCTTCCTGCTACAAGGAAATGGCGATTCTGATTCCGCCCGTGCGGCATGGCGATTCGGACCGCTGGCTGGCCAATCTGGATTTCCGCCTCTGGGGCGATAATCCCACGGTATGGCTGGAACGGCTCCAGTCACCTGTCCTCACCGAATTTCTGCAGGTCGTATACACGCTGTTCGTCCCGGCCGTACTGCTGGTGGCGTTCCTGATTTGGCGCAAGGGAAAAGCCGAAGAGTTCCAATTTTATGCGTTCCTGATCGCGGCGGGCTTCCTGGCTTCCTACCTGGGCTATTTGGCAGTACCGGCCCGAGGCCCGCGATTCCTGCTAAAATCCTTGCAGCACATACCTTTACAGGGGCTCTGGCTGTTTCATGCCATGCAGCACACGCTGGATAAGATGGAGTCCGCCCATTACGACTGCTTCCCCAGCGGCCACACCGAGTTGACAATCCTGGCCTGGTGGGGCAGCCGGGTGCTGTCGAAACGGATATTCTTAGCCTATTTGGCTTACACTCCCACTATCATTTTTGCTACAGTTTATCTTCGATATCACTATACGGTCGATGTAATGGCTGGGGCAGTTGTAGCCGCGTGCCTGATCGCGGGGGCCTCGCTCGTTTACCGAATGCTTCAAGAAAGGCCGGTGAAGGCTTGGGCGAAATCGACGTCATCGCGGTAAGCGGCCAAGAGTCGCTCAAACAATTCATCGAGCTACCTTACTCGCTCTACCGCGGCCAACCTCACTGGGTGCCCCCGCTGCGCATCGCCGTCAAAGAACTGCTGGACCGCAAGAAGCATCCGTTCTATCGCGACGCCGAAGCCGAGTTCTTTCTGGCCTCCCGAAATGGCAAAATAGTCGGGCGGATCGCGGCCATTATCGACCGCGCCTATAACCGGTTTCACCAGGAAGAGGGTGGCTTCTTCGGGTTTTTCGAGTGTTACGACGATGCCGCCGCCGCAACCGCCCTGCTCGGTGCCGCGCGGCAATGGACCACCGCGCGCGGCGCCAAGTTTATGCGCGGCCCGGTCAATCCATCCACTAATTATGAATGCGGCTTGCTGGTCGAAGGCTTCGATTCCGACCCGATGGTGATGATGACCTATAACCCGCCGCATTACGCCAACCTCATCGAGCAGGCCGGGCTGCATAAGGTCAAGGACCTGTACGCCTTTCTGAGCAACGCCAATACCATCTCCCTGGAAAAGATCGAGCGCGTGGCGGAAAAGGCTCTGCGCCAGACCGGCGTGCGCGTCAGGCCCATCGACATGAAGAATTTTCAGGCCGATGCGGAGCGCATTTGGGCGGTCTACAACTCGGCCTGGGAACGAAACTGGGGCTACGTGCCCATGAGCCGCGAAGAATTCCTGCTGATGGCCAAGGAAATGAAGCAGATTCTGAAGCCCGACCTGGCGCTCATTGGCGAGGTTGACGGCCGCATGGTGGGCTTCGCTCTGGCTTTGCCGGACGTCAACCAGGCGCTCAAGCCGGCGGGCGGCAGGCTGCTCCCCACGGGGCTCATCAAAATACTGTATTATCAACGTTTGATTAAAAGTGTTCGGGTGCTGCTGTTGGGCGTGGTCGAAGAATACCGCGCGTCCGGCCTTGCCGCCGGGTTCTATGCCACCTTGGTGCGCAATGCCCGCCGGCTTGGCTTTGGCGACTGTGAGATGTCCTGGGTTTTGGAGGACAATGTTTTGATGAATCGTTCGCTGGAGGTGATGGGGGCCCGGCGATACAAGACATACCGACTTTATGAATGGAATTGACAACCATGCGCGTATCGACTAGCGGGGTCACGAGCAAGAGAAAAATCGGCGGATCGAACGACATTTTTGAAAAATGTCGCAATTTCACTCGTCCGAGTGATCTCCAGTCCGCAGGCCTGTACATGTACTTCGAGGTGTTTGGCGACCGCGAAGGTTGTGGCCCGGGCGAAGTCCGCATGGGAAATCGCCGGGTCCTGATGTTCGGCTCAAACGATTATCTGGCCCTGATTACCCATCCGAAGGTCAAGGAAGCGTCCGCCGAGGCTGTCCGCCGTTATGGCAGCGGCTGCAGCGGCTCGCGCCTCCTGAACGGCACTCTCGACCTCCACGTTCGCCTGGAACACGAACTGGCGGCGCTGGTCCATAAAGAAGCGGCCATCACCTTCGCCACCGGTTTTCAAGCCAACTACGCCGCCCTGTCGGCGCTCACCGACAAAGGCGACGTGATGTTGTGCGACCACAACCTGCACGCCAGCCTGGTGGAGGGTGCCATCCGCTCCCCCGCCCGCACGGCCCGCTTCCGGCACAACGACCTGGAGCACTTCGAGCGTTGCCTGGAAAACTGCCCGCCCGAGGAGCGCATTCTCATCGTGTCGGAAGGCGTCTTCAGCATGGAGGGCGATATCGCCGACCTGCGCGGCATCGTCCGCCTGGCCAAGCCCTACGGCGCGCGTGTGTACGTGGATGAGGCCCACGGCATTGGCGTGCTGGGAGCTACCGGCGCCGGCGCGGCCGAGCACCTGGGCGTGCTCGACGACGTCGATATCGTGATGGGCACGTTCAGCAAGTCGCTGGCCTCGGTGGGCGGCTTCATCGCCGGTGAGCGCTCGGTGATCGACTACCTGAAGCACACCGCCCGGCCGTTCGTGTTCTCCGCCAGCCTGCCCGCCGCTTCGGTGGCCGCCGTCGGCGCCGCGCTCGAAATTCTGCGCCAGGAGCCGGAGCGCCGCATGCATCTGCTGCGGATTGCCCAGTACCTGCGCGATGAGCTCACGGCCAAGGGGTTCGCCGTACTCGCCGGTGAGACCGCTATCGTGCCCGTGGTGATTCGCGAAGAATTGGACCTGTGCCGCCTGTGCAAGATGCTGCTAGAAGAGGGTATTTACACCAACCCGGTCCTGCGGCCGGCGGCGGCGCAAAACCTGCTGCGCATTTCCTGCACGGCCGCGCACACCGAAGAGCACGTCGACCGCCTGGTAACCACCCTGGTCCGCGTGGCTAAGAAGCTGGATATCGAGCCGTAGCGTCAGTGGGACAGGCCTCCTGGCCTGTCTTGGCAGGCAGCCCCGGTCTGGTGGGGCGGACGCCCTCGTCCGCACGCGACCCCCTGGTCGCGCCTCGCTGGCAGGGGCTGATGATTTGAGGCGTCGAGACTCGTCTCGACGCGCTTTGGTTCGATTGGGAGACTCCCTTTCGGGGCTGCGATTCTGAGCCCTCAAACACACGTCGCACCCGTCCGAGCGCAGGCGTCGAGAAAGTCTCGACGCGGCACGCAGGAGTGCGTGCGCCACGTTAAGGTCGCGAGAGGCTTCATGCTTGACCTCGCTACCGCTCCTGCGCCCGAGTCTTGCGGAGACGGCAGGCAAATCCTCGCCGTCGCTATCGCGGGGAACAGGGTAAAGCTGAACGCGAAACCCGATGTGCCGGTCGATGAGGGCGTTTCAAGGCTGCGGGAAGTATTGAGCACCCGCGCCGAAAAGGTGGTATGGATCAAAGGTAGCCCGGGCATTACCTGGGGAGAGTTCATGAATCTGGTGGACGATGTCTGGCCGGACACGGCGATACTGAGCCTCCTCACTCCTCCAGTTGAGGCGCTGGTGCTCGAGCGGCGTAGTTGCCTAGACACCTCTTGCGCCGTTGGGGGGAGTGTTCCTGGCCGCCGCGACTGCGCGAAGCTCGCCTGGTTCCACCGCTAGACCGGCGGCGCCGGCCTCACCCCTGAGTAACAATCCGAGAAACCGTCGCCCCCACGAGTTATCATATCGGTCGTGCGAATTTCCGCAGCCATTGTGCTGGCCGCTCTCCTGGCCGCGAGCGCCGGCCCTGCCCGATCCCAGCAGGTCGAACTGATTCAAAACGTCTCGGCCCGCGCGGGACAGTCCCTAAACGGTCCCTGGCAGTTTCTGATCGATCCCTACGACGCCGGGTACGTGGATTTTCACCTGAACCCGCTTAAGGACGGCGGTCTCGGCGCGGGGCGCGAACCGGGCGGCATCGGCGACAAATTCGAGCTCGGATTCCTGCCCGCCGCGCCCACCCTTCAAGTGCCGGGCGATTGGAATACGCAGCTGCCGGAACTGCTCTGGTACGAAGGCATTCTGTGGTATCGCCGCGAGTTCACTTATTCGGCCCAGCCCGGCCATCGCCAGTTCCTCTGGTTCGGCGCCGCCAACTACCGGGCGATCGTATTCCTGAATGGCGAGAAGCTGGGAGAGCACGAAGGCGGCTTCACCCCGTTCCAGTTCGAAGCGACCGGCAAACTCAAGCCCGGCCGCAACGTGGTCGTCGTGCGCGTGGACGATTCGCGCCATCCCGACGCCATTCCGCCCACCATGACGGATTGGTTCAACTATGGCGGCCTGACTCGCGACGTCCGCCTCGTCGACGTGCCCGAGACTTTCGTCGAAGACTACTTCGTGCAGCTCGAAAAAGGCTCCCAGCGCCGCGTGTCCGGCTGGGTGCGCCTGAACGGACCGCGCGCGCGAGGGAAGGTCACTGTCCGCATTCCCGAAGCCGGCGCAACGGTCGAGGCCGAAACCGACGCCAATGGATTGGCGCATTTCAGCTTCGACGCCACGCTGTCGCTCTGGTCGCCCGACAATCCCAAGTTGTACGAAGTCGTGGTGGAAGCCGGGACAGATCGCGTCGCCGACCGGATCGGTTTTCGCACCATCTCCGTTTCCGGCTCGAAGATTCTGCTCAACGGCAAGCCGCTGTTCCTGCGCGGTGTGGCCATTCACGGTGAAGCCCCGTTCCGCTCCGGCCGCGTGTATTCGGAAGCCGACGCGCGTACGCTGCTCGATTGGGCCAAGGACCTCGGTTGCAATTACGTTCGCCTGGCGCACTACCCTCACGATGAAGTCATGACCCGCCTGGCCGACCGCATGGGCCTGCTGGTGTGGTCGGAAGTGCCGGTCTACTGGGCGGTGCAGTGGGAGAACCAGGCGGCGTACGCCAAGGCCGAACGCATGCTCACAGAGATGATCACACGCGACAAGAACCGGGGTTCCATCGCCCTGTGGTCGGTGGCCAACGAGACTCCGCTGGGCGATGCGCGCACGAAGTTCCTGGCGGGCCTGGCCGCCAAGGTGCGCGAACTGGACTCCACCCGCCTGGTCACCGCCGCTACCCTGCCCCACACCAGCGGTAACACCACCACCATCGACGACCCGCTGGGCCAGTATCTGGACGTGCTGGGCTTGAACGAATACATCGGCTGGTACGATGGCGGCCCGGACAAAATCGACGCCATGAGTTATGCCACGCCCTACGACAAGCCGCTGATCATGAGCGAATTCGGAGCCGAGACCCCATTCGCCAGCCACGGCGACGAGAATACGCCGTGGACCGAAGAATATCAGGCCAACGTTTACCGCCGTCAGGTAGCCATGTTCAACCGCGTCCCGTTCCTGTCCGGCACCTCGGCATGGATCCTGATGGACTTCCGCTGTCCGCGCCGGTTCCTGAGCGGCATTCAGGATTACTACAACCGCAAAGGCTTGTTGAGCGACCGCGGCCAAAAGAAGCAAGCCTTCTACGTGCTGCGGGATTACTATCTGGAGAAAGCGGGGAAGTAATTTCCAGAGTCTTCTTGTACTACTACCCAGTCAATCCCCTTCGCGCCCAGCGAAGATTCTGCCGTGGGGCAGACCATCGTCTTTTGTGGTCTGCCCCGCAATTGGCCAGTCTCGTGGAGCAGGAGTTCTCGCCTGCCGGTTCCCCTTGGCGCCCCGGCTCAGTCGACTCCACGAATGGATTTCGTTGCGGCTTACCGCATTTGCGGGGCCCGGACCGCAACTCTATTACGACCGCAGCGCTTCCTCCACCGCGTTCGGGTTTTTGGCGATCACCGCAAGCAGAATCCGCGCCGGCCCTTCCGGCTGCCGGTGGCCCTGCTCCCAGTTCTGAATCGAGTCCAGTGAAAAGCCGAACTTCGCGGCGAACTGCGTTTGACTCAGTTTCATCCTGGCTCGCAGCTTGCGGACATCGACCTGCGGCACAGGCACGTAGGTGACCCGCGCGCGGACTGGCTTTCCATTCACCCAGTCGCGAGCTTGTTGCGCGCTGCGCAGGAGCTTCTCTGCAAGCGCGGGTTCCTTCGCGGGCTTTTGCCGGCCGGCTCGATTCACTTCGGTCTTTCCTTCCATTCAGCCTTTAAAGCGCTGAGTTGCCTCACGAGCGCCTTCCGTTGACGCGGCCCCAGATCGGTTTGGATGTTCTTCGCGAAAATGGCTATCAGAAAGAGCGGAACTTCGAGGTTGTGAAAGTAGTAAATCACGCGCGATCCACCTCGCCTGCCCTTCCCTTTCGCTCGCCAGCGCAATTTTCGCAGCCCACCCGTCTCTGGTATGACATCGCCCGCTTCCGGATAGTGGGCCAGTATCAGGGCCTCGTGTTCGTCTTCCGAAAGAATGCCCTTCACATCCGCCAGGAACTCTTCCGTCTCTACAACGGCGATCATCTCGCCCATACCCCAGTATACGCCAATGACGGAGAGCGGGGCCTCGTGCCCCCGGGATTCCCGCGAGGAACCGGCGAAGCTGTGTTCCCCGAGCCACGTCGGTCGGCCGCGCCTGCTTATGGTAATGTTTGGATATGGGTGACGTTGCCACGCCCCTCCATGGCCTGTTTGAACCCTTCAGCCGCCGCTTCGACGCCGAGTCAGCTCAGCGAGTGGTTGAGTTTCGCGTCGATCCAGCCGTCCAGGAACGGATCGATGTCCTTGCCGGGCGCGCCAACGACGGTGCGCTCAACGACGAGGAACGGGCCGAACACGAAGCCCTTATCAGTGCAGCCGATTTCACCGCGATTCTGAAGCTCAAGGCAAGGCGGCATCTGAACCCCGGTCTCGTTTAGCGATGGATGCCGCGACGAGGCTTCGTCCGGCAGCGCACCAACAACCAGTCTAACTGGAAAGTGTCAGTCGACCAGCGGCAGCAATGCTCCAGGCTGGGCGCATTGATCCATTCCGTACAGTGTTACCTTGCCTGCGTGGCTACCCCACCACCTTCGCCACCTGGCCTGCGTCTCGGCAACGGTGCCGCTGCCATCGCACCATCGGTAGTGCGTAAGGGTTGCCAATCCCCCGCAGACGTCCTCTCGAACCGGCTCATCCGCGTACATTCCGATCAGCGTGGGTATGGCCCCGGCCGATCGGGTGTTGCCCAGGGCGACTACCAGCGCCTGACGGACCGACGGGTTCGGGCTTGAGGGCGCCGATTCCAGGACCTTCACGGCGTCCTCGCCGCCGATCCTGCCAATACCCAGAACCGCCGACACGCGAATCTCGTCCTCCAGCGTGGTGCTGCGGCCCGCAAGGAGGCTCGCGAAAAAAGGCAGCACCTGCGGTGTCGCGATTCCGGCCAGGCTTTGGACAATCGAACCGCGCAGCTTCAAATCGGCGCTCTTATCGTACAGTCCGATCAGATCGGCCCGGCTTGCCGGCGTGGCAATTTGAGTAAGCCCTTGCACCGCCAGATACGCCGTCTCCGGTTGATCGGCGAATCCCAGGATCGTCTTCTCCAGGAACGGCTGCGCCATCTCCGCGATTGCCTGGCGCGCCAGCGCCCACCAATCTCCCGTCCCGACTTGAGCGGCCTCGCGGACGTATCTATCATACCGCTGCCTGAGTTCGTCCTCGGTCCCGTCTCTGACTTTCAGGCTGAGCGACACGTCGAAGCTCGCCCCCTCCACAGGGTCGCCCACCTTGCGGTCGGATACAGACGACGAGTTTCTCCCCCAGCCGAAATACCAGGTTGCCCCAGCCTTGCCCGTCGCGCGCAAGAGGTAGACGCCTTTCTCCAGACGGTATCCCGTGAGAAGATAACGATCGGTCGCCGCCCGGCCCGGCGCCAGCAGCGGCGGATCGAAAATGCCGCCTCCGCTCCCATAGCCGACGCCCCTGTAGCAGCCCCACAGGTTCACCGTTGGCCTATGCTGGCCTCCGACGACGGTTAGACCCACGCGTCCATTGCCGCCCGCGTAGCCTAGCGGTTCCGTTCCGATGTTGGTGACTTGGACGGCAACCAAGATCGGCTCACCCACCAGGTAGTCGGGCTGGTCCAGTTTGGCAATGACGCCGACTTGGCTGCGCCCGGGAGCTGCGCTCAAGGCGAGCAAGAACAGGAGGCTTCCCCAACGGACCGGACGCATCACAACCCGATCTTACCAGCCTCCGACGTGGGTCTAAAACCTCACTCCATACAACCGCCGCTCCGCGATATATTCCCAAACCGTATCCGGCAGCCCATCCGGCCTCACTGCCTCGGCCAGCGTCCGGCGAATTTCCGACGACGAGATATCCAGGTCCAGGCTGTCGATGCGATCCACCCTCGCTTCGGGCGGGACGTCGTAGCGATGGCCGGGGCGGCTGACGACCAGAAACCGGACCTTCCGCGCCACATCCCGCCAGCGGTGCCAGGAGCGGATTTCGGCGAAGGCGTCGGCGCCGATCAGGAAATACAATTCATCGGACGGGGCCAGCGTGGCGCGCACTTTTTCGATCGTGTCGATGGAATAGTTGCACCCGCCGCCCTGCTCGATGCGCGACACGAAAAAACGCTCGTCGCCGGCGCAGGCCAGTTCGGCCAGGCGCACGCGGTCCTCATAGCCCGCTCGGGTCGCGCCGCTTTTGTGCGGCGGATGGGCGGCGGGCACGATCCAGACGCGGTCCAGACGGAGCTCGGCGGCGGCCTGCGAGGCTACCGCCAGGTGCCCGCCGTGAATCGGGTCGAACGTGCCGCCAAAAATTGCCAGCCGCAAGTCAGACGCGCTCGATTTTGACCGAGTTGACGCGCACTTCTTTCAGCGGACGGTCCTGGGAATTGCGCGGTACCTCGGAGATCTTCTTGACGATGTCGTAGCCTTCGGCGACCTCGCCGAACACGGTGTGCTTCTTGTCGAGCCAGGAAGTTGCCGCCACGGTGATGAAGAATTGGCTGCCGTTGGTGTTGGGGCCGGCGTTGGCCATGGAAAGCATGCCCGGTTTGGAGTGCTTGAGATCGGCGTGGAATTCGTCTTCGAAGCGGTAGCCGGGGCCGCCGCGGCCGGTGCCTTCCGGGTCGCCGCCCTGCACCATGAAATTCGGGATGACGCGATGGAACACGGTGCCGTCGTAAAAGGGCTTGCCGGTTTTGGCTCCTTCCGCGAGGCCGACAAAATTCTCGACCGTTTTGGGCGCCTGATCGGCGAACAGCTTGATCTTGAAACTGCCTTCGGTGGTATCGAAGATGGCGTAGATTTCCTGTGACATCAACGCGATTGTAGCAGTGGGCGGGAGGTGCCGTAGATTTGGCGGATGAGCGGGTGGATGGCGGCGGGGGCAAGCTGCTGCCAGGGTTCGCCGGCGGCGGCGCGGCGGCGAATCTCGGTGGCCGAGACATCCTCGAAGCACGCATCGAGCGGCAAAACGTCAATCGAGGGCCGCCAATCCTCGGGAGGCTGGTACGGTCCACCGCGAGCCGCTACCAGCAGGCGGAACTCGCGCCGCATGGCTTCGGCTGCGCCGGGCGAGCCGTAGTCCCACGTGACGATCCGCTCGGCGGCGTCGCGCCCGCACACAAAGGCGACTTCCAGCGCATCGCCGAGGGCCGCCCGGCACTCGCGCGCAATTTCCCAATAGAGGCCGCCCTCGCTGGTGGCTACCGACAACTGCCGGTGGTTTTCGGCCACCTGGGCGAGCATTTCGAGACGCTGCTCGAAGGTAGCGCCGGAATAGCCTTTATGGGGGAACTGGCGCGGCAGCACCAGAACTACGTGGTCCAGGACCCGGAGAGCGGCTTCGGCCAGGGCCAGGTGAGCCTTGGTAACCGGGTTAAAGGTGCCGGGAAGCACGCCAAATTTGCCGCTGTTGACAGCGGGAGGGCGCAAGAATTTCATGGACGGAGCCGTACAGAAAGAGGATTTGTGGGTCTTAATACGCAGATGTAGCCGTCCGCGCCCAGGGTGGCGTGGGTGATTTGACGCAGAACGGGCATGGAGAGGAGCAGCTTGCTGTCTAAAAACACCAAGGGCGCGAGACTGCTCTCGCGCCCTTGGGAGTGACAGCGCTTAGGCAGCGTTTGGCAGCAGTTCGTCGAGGCTGTCACCCGGCTCGGGAGAGAACTCATGCCGGTCGGCCGCTTCCTGGCAGCGAATGCAGTATTTGGTCCACGGCACCGCATCCATGCGTTTGGGTTTAATATCCTCTTCGCAGTGCATACAAACGCCGTAACTGCCGTCTGCAATTCTTGCGAGGGCACTCCTGACGTTCCGCAGGAGGTTCGATTCGCGATCCAGGTTGCGAATAGCCAATTCGCGTTCGCCGGCTAATTGGACTTCGTCAAGGGCATCGGGAGTCTTTTCGATTGCGATGTCTTCGCGGTTCCGAAGGCCATGCGCCAATTCGTCGCGCTTCTTTTCGAGCACCGCTTTGTATTTTGCAAGTTCGGTCTGGTTCATTTTACTTCTCCTTCTAGAGCCGGTCGGATTATTGTTTTAGTTTCTTTCCCTTGGCTCATTCCTCTTTGCGCCACTTCGCTACAGTATAGACGACTAAACAAACCAAAAGTTTCAGCCGGAATGCTCGCTCAATAGGGCTATTCGGTGAATCATACCGTTCAGTTCCATCGTCACGGCAATTCTGCCAAGCAATTTCACTGCCAGGATTCCGTCCTGACCCCTTCGGCGTCTCCGGCGGTAAATCCCTGGCCGACTTTCCCATTCATATCGGCGGTATTTTGTCTTTTCTCTTGTGGAAACTGGAGATTCATACTCTCATTTTTTTTAAAGCCGTTGGCGATTGCTTGCCACGGTGGATACCGCTCGACACAGCCCAAGTGCCAAAATGACGAACTGGGGTGACGGAATTTGAGCACTTGCCGACCGGCACGGCGTCGTTGGAGACGCCCTCCAGGTTGCCGATTTCGCACCGGTCCGGCGGGGCGCCGGTTGACAACCGGCGGGCAGGCGGAACCGCCGCGGAACCGCCGGCCCCACCTCAGCGAATGGCGATCAAGCCAAACGACACGCCCAGATCGCGATAGTCGCCGGGGGCCCGAAAGGTACGGTTAACGCCCAAATCCACAACGACTTCCGGTTTCCCTACCAGGCTGTCGGGAAGCTTGAAAAGGAACTCGAAATCATTAGCGGCGATTCTGGCGGTCCCCACGGCCACACCTTCGACGGCAACCCCGAGGGTGAGAGGACCCTCCCCCAACTGCTGGCTGGTCACCGATCCGCTCAGATACAGAGCCATGCCGCCTTTGGGCGGCCCAGTCATGGTTAGCGATGCCCGGGCGGGCATCCAGCGATGATCCACCTCGATTGGATACCAATTGGGGCTCAAAAGATTCGAGATGAGCGGATCGGACGGATCGATGCGCAAAGGCAGCTCGCGGGAATGGGGCTGGGACGCGTAAAGCGTGGTGATATTTCGGAGCCGCGGGCCGCGGACGTCATAAACCAGAGCCCGGCCATCGGCCAGAGCATCGGCCAGAACGCCGCCGCTCACCAAAAACTCGCCCATATCGCCGATGTTTTCATGGACTTCGATCTGCGCCGCGCTTTCCGGGGTGACATGAAGATGCTGGATGCCGAGCAGGTAAGAAGCGTGGTCGCGGATGGCGTGCCAGAACAGCTCGCTATCGACGCCGTCCAGCACCAGTTGTTGCCGGGGATGGAGCTGATGGGCGCCGGCTAGTCCTTCCTCGAGGTTGCGAGCACGAACGGTGACGCCATAGCTCCAGCGGGATGCGGTGCGCATCTGGGGCACTACCATAAGAAGATAAGCGGCCGCACCGGCGCAGGCCGCCAATTGGAAAGCCTGGCCGCGGCGCCAGGCACTCGCCACCGCCCAGGCACCCAGCCAGCACAGGCCGATGACGGGCAGGTAGGGGTAATACTCCATCACATGGTCGCGAAGCGGAAGCACGGGAGCAATCACCAGGGCGAACCATACCAGGCAGAACGCGGCGGCGCGGCGGCCGGCGCGCCAGCGGTCGGCCGCGAAGGCAACCAGGGCAACGCTCAGCAGCGCGACGAGCGCCTCCAAAAGCCAACGCGGAGTGCGATAAGAGGGGCGCAGAAAGACCGGCCCCACGGACCACGTCCAATAACGAACCAGCGTGAGCAGGAGGCTGGCGGGTGAGAAATGCATGGCGTAGTCGCCGGTCGAAACCAGCGGCGCCACGGCTCGATGGATGAGGAAGTAGGCCACCGAAACCGGCGCCATGGCGAGCGTCCGCCGAAAATAGCGTGGGGCGCAAGCCAGCGCGTAGGCTGCCGCCACGGCGGGATAGACAATCATGACTTCAAGCGAACCAAAACCCAGTACAAAGACTACCCATTGGGCGATCCAGTAGCCGCGCCGGCCGGTTTCGAAGTAGCGCACCAGCAGCGCCAGGGCGGCCAGCAGAAACAGCCCGCACTGCACCTGGTTGTAAGCCGACGCCCAGCCCAGAGGTATGGACGTGGACGAGTTCGCCATCCAGAACAGGGTCGCCAGCCATCCGGCGGCGGCGCTGCCGGTCAGACGGCGGCCGATCCAGGCAACCAGAATCAGGCTGGCGAACTGGGTGGCGAAGATCACAATGCGGTATGGCAGCGCGTCGAGGCCGAACAGGCTGTAGCCTGCCATGAAAAACGCCCGTTCGCTCCAGGGACGAATGGTGCCCTCCGCCAGGGGCAGGAATAAGGCGCGACAGAGGGTTTGCCAAGTGTAGACCCCGCGAATCAGCCCCAGCCAGGCGAAATCGTCGGTACGAAACCAGGCGCGAAAATCGTACCAATGAAGCGCCAGGCAAACCAGCGGCGGGCTCAGCCAATAGGCCGCCTTGCCAGCCAAAGCCCGCGCACGGCTCATTTTGGACCGAGGGCGACCGAGGCGGCGACGATCCCCAATTCGCGCCGCTCAGCGCCGGCCGGCGGCATGGCTTTATCGAGAGCAAAATCGATGCGCACCGATTCGCCGGTGATGGCGCTGGCCGGTATGTCCCGCTTATACGTGTAAGCGCCGGGCTTGGAGTAGGTTTCCGGGGGCAAACCTGTCCCCTCGACCGTGGCCTTCAAGGTAACGGAGTGGAGTTTTTCGATCACCGGGTCGGGCACGGAAAACTGCAACGTGAGCACGGCTCCGCGCTGCGCGGCGGCGGCAGGTGGGCGGAGCAGCACCGAGAACTGCCTCCCCGTCCAGCGCCAGGCATTGCCCTCGATGGAGTAGAAGCCGCTGACCAGCTGCGGCTCGAGTTTGGGATCGTTCATGGGCACGGCGGCAACCAGGCGCGGCGCGTCCGCTTCCTCAACGGTGGGTTGCACCTGTACTTTCTGGTCGCGCTTGCAGCCGGGTGAAACCAGCGCGGCGCCCAAGACAAGGGCCGCCGCCAGGCGCTGGGACGAATTCGAAATGAAGGGTTGCATCAGTCTCCGTTTTTTCCACTTGCACAAGGCAGCTATAAAAAGTCGGGCCGCCGCCCATATCGGTTAAGCGTTCGGACACCAGCACGTTCGAGCTGCGTCCGCCGGGCGAGCGTTTGGCCCAGCGCACGGCGGGCGCCGAAACCACGCCGGAGCGAACGCTGTCGTCAACCCGCGCCACCAGCAGGCACGAGCCTCTCCCATTGAACACGCGCACCGCCTCGCCGTCGCGGATGCCGCGCGGAACCGCGTCGGCGGCGGCCAGGTGGAGGGTGGCGGTGGCGCGGTCGGCGTCGTCGCGATTGCCGAAGGTCGAGTTCATGCCGTCGTCGCCCTTCGGTGTGATCATCTCCAGCGGGAATTGGCGGCGCAGATCGCTGTCGCCGTGGCGCGATTCCACCGGCGGCTGGTAATCCAGAGTTTCGGCGCGGAAATGGCACTTGCCGTCGGCACTGCCGAAGCCTCCGTTGGCGAAAGGCAGAAATGGTTCGGGTAAGCGGAGGCGGACGAAGCGGTCGCGGTCCAGCTCTTCCAGGGTGATGCCGGCGATGAAAGGATGCCGGGAATCGAGCAGGGTGCGGATGAGGTCGTCGTCGGACTCCGCAAAACAGGGCTCATGGAAACCCATGCGGGCGGCGAGGGCGCGGAATACATCCTGGTTGGAGCGGGCTTCGCCGGCGGGAGCCACGGCGGGGCGGGCCAGTTGCAGGTAATAGTGGCCGTAAGCGAGGTACAGATCGGTGTGTTCCAGGAAAGTGGTGGCGGGCAGGAGAATATCGGCGTAGTCGGCGGTATCGGTCCGGAACTGCTCCAGCACCACGGTGAACAAATCCGTCCGCCCCAGGCCGCGCAAGACGGCGTTCTGATCGGGCGCGATGGCGGCGGGGTTGGAATTGTAGACCACCAGCGCCTTGACGGGGGGATTGTCCAAAGTAGTGAGGGCGCTGCCCAGTTGCGACATATTCACCATGCGCGCCGGGCGGCCCAGGGCGATGTGCTGCAGCTCGGGGCGCTCCAGGCCTTCGCGGTTGAGGGCGAATGCCTGCGAAGTGGAAAGCTGCAAGCCGCCGCCGACGTCCCGCCAGGAACCAACCAGGGCGGGCAGCAGGGCGATGGTGCGAACGGCCATGGCCCCGCGCTCGCTGCGCTGCACGCCGTAATTGAGGCGGATGGCGGCGGGGCGGGTGGTGGCGTACTCGCGAGCCAGGGCGACGATTTCCGCGGCGGGAATGCCGGTCGCCTCGGCCGCGCGCGCGGGAGTCCAATCGCGGACGCGCTCGCGCAGCTCCGGGAAGCCTTCGGTATGGGCGGAGACGAAATCGGCGTCATGGAGATTTTCGCCCACGATGACGTGCATCATGGCCAGGGCGAGCGCGGTATCGCTGCCGGGATTGATGAAGAAGTGCTTGTCGGAGGCTGCGCCGGTACGGTTGCGGCGCGGATCGATGGTATAGAGTTTGGCGCCATTGCGGCGCGCCTCCACGATAAACGGCCAGAGATGCACGTTGGTGCCGAGGATATTGGCGCCCCAGGCCAGGATCAGGCGGGAATGGCGGAATTGTTCGGGCTCGGTGCCGAGACGAATGCCGAGGGCTTCGGTAAGGCCGGCGCCACCGGCTGAGGAGCAGATGGTGCGGTCCAGGCGGGAAGCGCCCAGCCGATGGAAGAAGCGGCGGTCCATGCCGGAGCCGTTCAGCAACCCCATGGTACCGGCGTAGCTATAAGGCAACACCGATTCCGGCCCGAAATCGCGGACGGTTTCCCCCAGGCGCCTGGCGATGGTATCGAGGGCGTCGTCCCAACCGATGCGCTCGAATTTGCCCTCGCCTTTCCTGCCGATTCGCCGCTGCGGATAGAGCAGGCGGGAGGGCGCATATTGGCGATCCAGGTACTGGGCCACCTTGCCGCAGAGGAAGCCGCGGGTGATGGGATGGGTGGCATCGCCGCGCAACTTGACGGCGCGCCCATCATCCACCGTCACCGCGAGCGAGCAGCAATCCGGACAATCCAAGGCACAAACGGAATGGCGGAGTTGGGACATTCAAGTCGATTATAGCCTGGGCCTTCCCCTTCGCCCGCCAGAGGGCTGTTGTGTAGTCCCGCCCGCTTCAAGGGCACGCACCCGGCCAGGCGCTGTGCATTTTTGTGCGTTTATGTGAGGCCGGAACCCGCGAGAATGTCCATCGTCCCGTAGCCATCCTCGCCCCGCCACCAGAGTACAACGGCGTCGAGACGGTACTCACGGAAAGTCCTTAGCTGTCAACAAAAACTGACCGTGACCGACTACGGGACAGTCGGTGGCGGAATTGAGTTTGTGCATTCTTGTGCATGGAAGGCCAGGAAACCGGGATGGCCGGACGGGCAGTTGTAGGCGAGATTTCCAGGAACGGAGATTTGGGGGACTCGTCTAGGTCCCGCTTGCCGAGAGGCCGTCGGCGGGATTGAGACTGCCCACCCGGATTCCCGGCCGCTGTGGCCGGATCCCACTCGAACTCCATATGCCCAGCGTAGCCGGTAAAAAGCAGGCCTGGGAGCGGCGGGGGACAGCCTGAGTAGCCACGTTCAAAATCCTGGCTCCGGGACACCCGCTGGGGCGGATTTTGTCGAAAATGGCGTTTCAGGCCCCTTTTTGAAGCGCCGCCAGCGCTTGGCGAAACTGCTCCTCCATCGCTGCCACAAAGGCCTCCTCGCCGTATGGTTTGCCCGAGTAGGTGCACCGCCGCAGTTGCGCCACCCGCTCCTCGCTGCCGGCCTCGGCGTGCACTTGGCGCCATCGCTGCTGCCCTCCGGCCTGCTCATAAAATCGAAGGTCCAGAATACCACTGCGGTCCGCCACCCCGTTCAGGTGTACCGCCGCGCTCGACCATCGATACGCTTCCGGCCGCTCCACCAACCCCGCCCGGCAAGGGTTCCTCTCCACGTACGACACCGCCGTCCACAGATGGCTCTCCGACATCGCGCACGAGAAATACCGCGCCTGCCACAAATGTCCGCTGCGTCCCCTGCGGATATTCGCGGCCTGCGCGTATCGCCCATTGGCCCGCCCAAACAGCAACGCCAGCGAGTCCTCCCGTTCCGGCACCACCACGAAGTGCACGTGGTTGCTCATCAGACAATAGACCAGCACGCGCGCGCCGGCCTCCTTCTGGGTTTCCGCTATCAGCCGAAGGTAGAGCTGGCGGTCCGCGACCGAATGGAATACCTTCTCGCGGTTGGTTCCCCGCTGGGTGATGTGGTACGGCAGTCCGACAGCCACCGTCCGAGCGTTTCTGGGCATCCTGGTGAAATAGTGCCAGGAAAACGCATTTCCTCTCACCGGGACACCCCGGTCTGCCTCCTTCGAACGTGGCTACTCAGGCTGTCCCCCTGCG
>PLRS01000130.1 GCA_003164035.1 Bryobacterales bacterium
TTCTTCCGCTCCCTGGCCCAGGACCAGGGCGAGCGGGCCATCGGCATCGTGCTTTCGGGGACCGGCAGCGACGGCACCCAGGGAGTGCGGGCGATCAAGGGAGGGGGCGGCATGGCGATGGCGCAGGAGCCCAAGTCCACCGAATACGACGGCATGCCGCGCGCCGCCATTGCCACCGGCCTGGTGGACTTTGTGCTGCCGCCGGCCGAGATGCCGGCCCAGCTCATCGCCTACGCCGCGCGCGTGTTCGGGAAAATATCCCTTCCGGCGGCTCCTCCGGCCCCCAAAGCCGAAGACGCGCTGAAAAAGATCTTCGTGCTGTTGCGCGCCCAAACCGGTCACGACTTTTCCCAGTACAAGCGAAGCACCTTCGTCCGCCGCGTCGAGCGGCGCATGGCCGTCCACCAGATCGAGCGGCTGGCCGAGTATGCCCGCTATCTGCATCAAACCCCGGCCGATGTGGAGGCGCTTTTTCGCGACCTGCTGATCGGCGTCACCGGTTTCTTCCGCGATCCGCAGGCGTTCGGGGCGCTCCAGGAACAGGCCATCCCGCGGCTTTTTGCCGGCAAACCCACGGGCGCGCCGATTCGCGTCTGGGTGCCGGGCTGTTCCACCGGCGAGGAAGCCTATTCTCTCGCCATCCTGCTGCAGGAACGCATGGAGGAGCTGAAGCAGAATTTCAAGGTGAGCGTGTTTGCCACCGACATCGACCGCCACGCCATCGAATCCGCACGCGCCGGCGTCTATCCGGCCAGCATTGCCGGCGACATTTCGCCGGAACGGCTGGCGCGCTTTTTCTCCCAGGAGCCGGATGCCAGCTCCTATCGCATCCAAAAAGGCATCCGCGACAAAATCATCTTTTCCGAACAGGACGTGATCAAAGACCCGCCGTTTTCCAAACTCGACCTGATCAGTTGCCGTAACCTTTTGATTTACATGGGAGGGGAACTGCAGAAGAAGCTCCTCCCCTTGTTTCACTATGCGTTGAACCCGGACGGAGTGCTTTTCCTGGGCACGTCGGAGACGGTCGGCGATTTCGTGGACCTGTTTGCCACCATAGATCGCAAGTCGAAGCTGTACCAACGCAGAGAGGCGGCTGCCGGCTCGTACCTCCCCGGGCCTCCCCGGCTCCCGTCGGAAGATGGACCGGTATCGAGGCCCTTCGGGAAGGCGCCCGGCGAGAGCAAGCTGCCGGTGCGCGAAATCGCCGAGCGGGCGCTGCTCGATCGGTGCGCCCCGCCCAGCGCGCTCGTCAACGAACGCGGCCACATCTTCTATGTCCACGGCCGCACCGGCAAGTACCTGGAGCCGGCCCCGGGCGAGGCCGACATGAACATCCTGAAGATGGCCCGTGAAGGATTGCGGCGGGAGCTGATCGCCGCCCTGCACAAAGCGGTGACGCTCAAAGAGCCGGTGCGCCACGCGGGGCTGCGGGTCAAGACCAACGGCGATTTCACATGCGTCAATCTGTCCGTCCAGCCGGTCGCCGCCGGCCCGGATTCGGAGGCCGCGGCCAAACTGTTCCTGGTCATTTTCGAGGACGCGCCGGCGGCCGAGCCGGAACGGTTCGAACCGGCCGCCGCACTCGATGCGGGCGTAGAAGCGGACGAGAACCCCACGGACGTGGACGCGCGCATTGCGGCACTGAAGCAGGAACTGCGGGCCAAGGAGGAACACCTCCAGACCACCAACGAGGAACTGGCGACCTCCAACGAGGAGCTGAAATCCTCCAACGAGGAAATGCAGTCGGTGAACGAGGAGCTGCAATCCACCAACGAGGAACTGGAAACCTCCAAGGAAGAATTGCAATCGGTCAACGAAGAGTTGGCCACGGTCAACACCGAACTGCAAAACAAGGTGGCCGATTTGACGCGCTCCAACAACGACATGAACAACCTACTGGCCGGCACGGGCATCGGCACCATCTTTGTGGACCATGAACTGCGCATCCAGCGCTTCACCCCCACGGTGACTCAGGTCATCAACCTGATCCTGACCGACGTGGGGCGGCCGGTGGGCCACATCGTCTCCAACCTGGTGGGCTATGACAGCCTGGTGGCGGACGTGCGGGCGGTGCTGGATACCCTGGCGCCCAAGGAAGTGGAAGTTCAGACCCAGGCGGGCGCGTGGTACCTGCTGCGCATCCGCCCCTATCGCACCCTGAATAACGTAATCGAAGGCGCGGTGATCACCTTCACCGATATTACCGAGATGGAAAAGGCGAGGGCGGCGCTGCGGGAATCCGAGGTCATGCGGCGCCTGGCGGTGGTGGTGCGCGATGCGCACGATGCCATCACGGTGCAGGACCTGGACGGCCGCATCCTGGCCTGGAATCCGGGGGCGGAGAGGATGTACGGCTGGAGCGAAGCCGAAGCGTTGGCGATGAACATTCGCGATCTGATCCCGGAGGGCCGGCGGGAAGAAGCGTTGGCCGTGCTCCGGGAACAAAGCCAGGCTGAGGCGATCGAGCCGTATCGCATCGCGCGGATCGCCAAGGATGGCCGGACGGTGGAGGTCTGGCTCACCGCCACCGCGCTGGTGAACGACTCCGGGGGGGTGTATGCCATTGCCACCACGGAAAGACCGATTCCATCAAAGCCATGACCCCGAAAGCTGCCCGTCCCAATCCGGCTGTCAACCCTCTCGCGGATTCGACCGGCTCGCCGGTTGCGGACCTAGGGCAAGCTCTGCGCCGGCGGGCGGAGACGTTAGCCGGTGAAAGAGCCGGCGAGATGCCGGAAAACCTGGAAGTGCTATCGCCCGAGGCGGCGCGGCGCGCGCTCCACGAACTGCGGGTGCATCAGATCGAGCTGGAGATGCAGAACGAGGAACTGCGCCGGACCGAGGAGGCACTGGAAATCTCGCGGGCGCGTTACTTCGACCTCTACGATCTGGCGCCGGTGGGCTATTTCACGCTCAGCGAACAAGGGTTGATTCTGGAGGCCAATCTAACCGCCGCCAAACTGCTTGGGGTGCCAAGAGGCACTCTGGCGAAGCAGCCCTTATCCCGCTTTATCCTCCCGGAGGACCAGGACATTTATTACCTGCACCGCAAAGCGCTGCTCGAAACGGGCGCGCCCCAGGCGTGGGAGCTGCGGGTGTTGAAAAAGGATGCGGCGCCGTTCTGGGTGCGGGTGGAGGCGACCACGGCGCAGGATGCCGACGGGGTTTCCATATGGCGCGCCGTGATGAGCGATATCACCGAGCGCAAGTTTGACGAGGCGGAGAAGGCGAAACTCGAGGCCCAAAACCGGCAACTTCAGAAGGCGGAAGGACTGGGACGCATGGCTGCGGCCATTGCCCACCACTTCAACAACCATCTGGCGGCGGTGACGGGGAACCTGGAACTGGTCATTGACGATTTGCCGCGGGGCGCGGGACCCGCCGAGCAACTGGCCGACGCCTTGCGAGCCGCCCGCCAGGCGGCGGAGGTGAGCAAACTGATGCTGACCTACCTGGGACAAACGCAAGTTCGGAATGAGCCGCTGAATCTTTCCGAGGCCTGCCGCCGGAGCCTCCCCATGCTCCGGGCCGCGATGCCGAAAAACATCGTCCTGGACACTGATTTGCCCTCCCTCGGTCCGGCCGTCAGAGCGGATGCGAACCAGATCCAACAGGTCCTGACCAACCTGGTCACCAATGCCTGGGAGGCGGGTGGCGCCGGCCCGAGCGCCGTTCACCTGGCCGTCAGGACGGTTTCCCCGGCGGATGTTCCCGCATCGCACCGCTTCCCCGTCGATTGGCGGCCGCACCATAACGCTTACGCCTGCCTGGAAGTGGTGGACGCGGGCAGCGGGATCGCGGACAGGAATTTCGAAAAGCTCTTCGACCCGTTTTTCTCTACCAGGCGTACCGGCAGGGGCCTGGGCCTTTCCGTGGTTCTGGGAATTGTGCGGGCGCACGGAGGAGCCGTCACGGTGGAGAGCGAACCCGGCCGGGGGAGTTCCTTCCGGGTCTTCCTGCCGGTGTCGGCCGAACAAGTCCTCAGCCGACCGGACCAGGCGGGGAAATCTCCGGAGATCGATGCGTGTGGCACGGTGTTGCTGGTCGACGACGAACAGATGTTGCGCAAACTAGGCGGAACCGTGCTCACCCGCCTCGGTTTTTCGGTGCTCCTGGCAAAGGACGGCGTCGAGGCCGTGGAGGTGTTCCGGCAGCACCAGGGTGAAGTCCGCTGCGTGATTTGCGATGCGAACATGCCGCGCATGGACGGCTGGCAAACACTGGCTGCGCTGCGCAAGCTGGCCCCCGGCCTCCCGGTGATCCTGTGCAGCGGCTACGACCAGGCCCAAGTCATGGCCGGCGATCATCCCGAACTGCCCCAGGTATTCCTGAGTAAGCCGTATCAGCTCCAGACGCTTCGAGATGCGATCAGCCGCGCCCTGGTCCAAGCTAATCAACCGGGCGGCTCCTGAGACCGGCGGATGGAAGGAAAGGTGCGATAGAGTCATGACCCCGGAAGATGCCTTTTCCAATCCGGCTGTCGGCCCTTCGATGGATTCGACGACCGCACGCATTGCGGACCCAGGGCAGGCTCTGCGCCGGCGGGCGGAGGCGCTAGCCGGTGAAAGAGCCGGCGGGATGCCGGAAAACCTGGAAGTGCTATCGCCCGAGGCGGCGCGGCGCGCGCTCCACGAACTGCGGGTGCATCAGATCGAGCTCGAGATGCAGAACGAGGAACTGCGCCGGACCGAGGAGGCACTGGAAATCTCGCGGGCGCGTTACTTCGACCTCTACGATCTGGCGCCGGTGGGCTATTTCACGCTCAGCGAACAAGGGTTGATTCTGGAGGCCAATCTAACCGCCGCAAGACTGCTTGGGGTGCCAAGAGGCGCTCTGGCGAAGCAGCCCTTATCCCGCTTTATCCTCCCGGAGGACCAGGACATTTATTACCTGCACCGCAAAGCGCTGCTCGAAACGGGCGCCCCGCAGGCTTGGGATATGCGGGTGTTGAGAAAGGATGCCGCGCCGTTCTGGGTGCGGGTGGAAGCAACCGCGGCGGAGGACGCCGACGGGGCTTTCGTGTGCCGCGCCGTGGTGAGCGACATCACCGAAAGCAAGCGGGCGGAGCGATCGATCGAGACGCACCATGCCGAACTCCAGGAATTCGCTTACGCTCTGGCGCACGACCTTCAGGAACCGCTGCGCATGGTGGTGAACTTCAGTCAGTTGTTGGCGCGGGAGCACGCGGGAAAGCTGGGCGAAGACGCCGACCAATACATCTCTTATTCGGTCGAGGGCGCTTTGAGAATTGAGGCTCTCCTGAAAGGTTTACTGAACTATTTGGAAGTCACCGAACGGGACGACGATCGCTTATCGCCGATTGACTGCAACCGGGTGCTATCGCAGACGCTGTTATCCCTCCAAGCGGCCATTCAACAGAGCGGTGCTACGGTGACCTCCGACCCGTTGCCGACCGTGGTAGCCAAAGAGGGTATGCTGACGCAGATCTTCCAGAACCTGATTGCTAATTCGATCAAATATAGGGGCGAGGCGACACCCGCCATCCACATCTCCGCCGCGAGAACGGCGGAAGGCTGGCTGTTCTCGGTGAGAGATAACGGCATCGGTATCGATGCGGCGGACGCCGAGTTTGCATTCGGCATGTTCAAGCGGCTGCACGGAAGGGAAATTCCCGGTGTAGGCATTGGACTCGCACTTTGCAGGAAGGTGGTGGAACGCCGCGGCGGACGCATTTGGGTGGAGCCCGAAGCGGGACACGGTGCGGTTTTCAAATTCACGATTCCCACCCAGGGTCCGCCTTGACGGCCGCCGGGTTTCGTCTTTCCTTTCTGCGCGGTGCCCATAAACCTCGCCCCCGCCCGGAGCGTTGTTGGCCTTGCATACTGGAGTGAAATAGCCGAAACGGAGTGATTATCCATGGAAGCGAAGAGCGTTGCAAGAGACTTTCCCGTGGTTTGCGTGGGCGGTTCGGCCGGCGGCCTCGACGCCTACATCCGGTTACTCCGGCATCTGCCAGCCGATATGGGCGTTGCTATCGTCATCGTGAATCACCTGAGAACCGTTGCCACCCAGCTCGACGAGATTCTTCCACGATTCACGGAGATGCCGGTTGAACTGATCACGGAAAAATTACTCATCCAGCCCAACCGTGTGTTTATCATCCCGGAACAGCGCGATTTGCACGTTCTCGATGGCGAGTTCCGTCTCAAGCCGATATCGAAGCCCAGGGGATGGCCCGATGTGATTACGGTCTTTCTACGTTCCCTGACGCAGAACTGGGGCGGCAAACTTATCGCTGTAATTGTCTCCGGCTATGACGGCGACGGGGCAGCGGCGCTGTGCGGCATAAAAGAAGTAGGGGGCATTACCATCGCGCAGAAGCTGGACACAGCCGGGCAGCCGGATATGCCCGGGAGCGCAATCGCAAGCGGGTGTATCGATTTTGTTCTTTCGCCGGAGGATATCGCTCAAGAAATTGTCCGAATTGCGCGCGCGGCTTCATGAGTTCCTTGGCCAGGCCGCCGATGCCCGGACGTGAGCTAAACTCAAAGCAGCCACGCCAAAGAGCCGGACCATGACCACGGAAGAACGCCTGGAGCGGATCGAGAACGGTTGGATCGATATCCAGGAGGCCCTCAAAGCGGTCATTCAAGTCCAAGCCAACACTAGTGAGAGGATCGACGGCCTCGCCGAATCCCTCAAAATCGTCATTCAAGTCCAGACCAACGCCAACGAAAGAATCGACGGCCTCGCGGAATCCCTCAAAATCGTCATTCAAGTCCAAACCACCACCAATGAGAGAATCTCCGTCCTGGTCGAATCCATCGGCCAGTACGTAGACGCGGCCGACGCACGCACTCGCCGCCTCGAAGATAACCTCGACGCGCTGATTCGCGCCATTACCGCCGAGCACTCTAACGGTAAGAGCAAGAGCTGAAAAGGGCCAGCGGCGAAGTGCACGCGGAGTGGCGGTGCGGCACGTGCCGCGTTCAATACCGCCAGAGCCAGCGCGCCTTTTCCACTACCTTCGCGGTATTGGGCAGGAAAGCCTCTTCCAGGGTGGGGCTGAAGGGCACCGGGGTACCGGGGGCGGTCACGCGCACGATGGGGGCGTCCAGGTACTCGAAGATGCTTTCGGTGATACCTACGGCTAGCTCGCCGGCGATGCCTCCGGTGCGCGTATCTTCGTGCAGCAGCAGCACCTTGGAGGTCTTTTTCACGCTGGCGAGCACGGTTTCCCGGTCGAGCGGCAGCAGGGTCCGCAAATCCACCACTTCTATGGATGCGCCTTCCCGCGCCAGGCGGCTTCATCGGAAAGGCAGATAGACGATCTGTTCCCACCACTCTTCCGCGCGCGAGGCAGCCCACGCCAGAAGGAGAGACTCGACAACCTCGCCTATCGGGCTCCGCTGGGGGACAACGAAAACACCGGGGCTCGATTTCCCCGCGGCTTGGCGATCGCGGACGTGCCGCGTCATTGTCCTGCGGTCGTGCGTGATCAAGATTCGGCCTTGTTGAGCCGCGAGATCGAGGAGGGCAGGATCGGGCGTTCCGCGCAGGCCAGCATGCTTCACGTCGAGGATATCAAATCGCCGGCTCGCGAAACCGAAGGCCTTCGACGATATCGGAGTCGAGGTCCTCATCCGCGAGAAAGCGGACCGTCACGTCGGCTTCGATGCGCTTTGATGGCGAGCGGCGTTCAGGCGGGCGTAGAGGGCTGGATTCGACCGGCTGAGAGGCACGGCGGACCGTTCCAGTTCGCGCTCACCCTCCGCCACATAGTCCTGGATCGCGCTCTCATTCTCAAGGTAATATGCGATTGCTCCATAGACTTGCGAAAGCTTGAGCGTTGGAAAAGACTGAACAATTTTGTCGGGAGAAGCGCCCTGCTGGAACCGGATCACGACCGAGTCAAGGGAGACACGTGTACCCGCCAGGTAAAGGCCCTCGTCCCGCTCTTCGATATAGGGTGAGGATGGGTATGCCATAACGGTTCTGATGCCAGTTTATCACCGCCGGGCGGGCCGAGCTCCGCGCCAATCCTCAATACCGCCAAAGCCAGCGCGCTTTTTCGATCACCTTCGCCGTATTGGGCAGGAAAGCCTCTTCCAGCGTTGGGCTGAAAGGCACCGGGGTATCGGGCGCCGTTACGCGCACGATGGGGGCGTCCAGGTACTCGAAGATGCTTTCGGTGATGCTGACGGCCAGTTCGCCGGCGATGCCGCCGGTGCGGGTATCTTCGTGCAGCAGCAGCACCTTGGAGGTCTTTTTCACGCTGGCGAGCACGGTTTCCCGGTCGAGCGGCAGCAGGGTCCGCAAATCCACCACTTCTATGGATGCGCCCTCCCGCGCCAGCTCGTCGGCGGCATCTAGAGCGGTCCACAGCATGGCGCCGTAGGTGACGATGGTCAGGTCGCGGCCCTCGCGAACCACTTTGGCTTTGCCGATCGGCACGGTGTATTCGCCCGCCGGCAGATCTTCCTTGATGCGCCGGTAGAGGCCCTTGTGCTCGAAGAAAATCACCGGATCGTTATCGCGCACGGCGGATTTGATCAGACCCTTGGCGTCGTAGGCCGTCGCCGGACACACCACTTTCAGACCGGGGGTCCGGACGAACCACATTTCCGGGTTCTGGGAATGGAACGGGCCGCCGTGAATGCCGCCGCCCGAAGGCGCGCGCACCACGATGGGCACCGGCGCGTTCCAGCGGTAGCGGCACTTGGCGGCGAAATTGACGATCTGGTCGAAACCGCAGCTAATGAAATCGGCGAATTGCATTTCGGCCACCGGACGCAAACCCATCAGCCCGGCGCCGATGGCCGCGCCCACGATGCCCGATTCCGAAATGGGCGTATCCACCACGCGGCGCGCGCCGAAATGCTGGATGAAGCCGTCGGTCACCTTGAACGCACCGCCGTAAACGCCTACGTCCTCGCCGAGTACGAAGACGTTCGGGTCGCGCTCCATCTCCTCCCACAGCCCTTCGCGAATGGCTTCCAGGTAAGTGGTCGGCATGGCGCTAGGGCTGTTCGTACACGTCGTCCAGCAACGTGGCGGGGTCGGGATAGGGGCTTTGTTCGGCCCAGGCCACGGCTTCGTCCACTTCCTGGCGGATGCGGGCATGGGTGGCATCGAGCGCTTCGCGGCCGGCCCAGCCGTTTTCGAGCATGCGGGCTTCGAGGAGCTGGATGGGGTCGCGCTTTTCCCATTGCTCGAACAGCTCGGGAGGCACGTAGTGGGCCGCATCGTGCGCCGAATGGCCGGTCATGCGAAAGGTCTTGCATTCCACCAGGTACGGTCCGAGGCCGGCGCGCGCGTGCGCCACCCCGCGGCCGGTGGCATCGTACACGGCGAGCGGGTCGTTGCCATCCACGATCTCGGCGGGCATGTTGTAAGCCGGACCGCGGTCGGCCACGTTGGCGCAGGCCATCTGCAGTTCGAGAGGCGTGGAGTAAGCGTACTGGTTATTGTTGCAAATAAACACCACCGGCAACTTCTGCACGGTGGCCAGGTTGACGCCTTCGTGCCAATCGCCGCGGCTGGTGGCGCCATCGCCGAAGTAGCAGAAGGCGACGCCGTCCTTGCCCTGATATTTCAGCGCCAAGGCCGCTCCCGCCGCTACAGGCACGGTCGCCGCCAGCGCGCTGATAATCGACACCACACGGAGGTGGATGTCGCCCATGTGCATGTTGCCGTCGCGGCCGCGGGTCAGCCCGTCCACCCGCCCCATGTACTGGGCGAAGACGCGGCCGAGCGGCACGCCGCGGATAAACAGCACGGCCATATCGCGGTGCGAGGGAAAGAGGACGTCGTCGGGCAGCGCGTGCAGCGCCGAGCCCACCGGAATGGCTTCCTGGCCGCGGCCGACATATACCCCGCCCACGACCTTTCCCTGGCGGTAGAGCTTGCGCTCGATGCGGTCTTCCGCCTCGCGCATCAACGCCATGTAATAGTGGCAGCGGGCTGCCAGGGCGGCCAGTTTCTGGTCGTTCTCGCGGGTTTGCCGCACCGGACCGGCGGTGAGCAGCGCGCTCATCGGGGGCTCCTCATAGGTCTCTGAATGCACTGGTAGTATAACGCGATTGATGGTAGGTGTCAGCTTTGGGTCCCGGCAACCGCTCCCTGGGAAGCTGTGAAAAAATCACAAATCGCAGGCGGAACCGCCTGCGCCACCAAAGCAGGTGCATCGTTTTCAAATGCACAAACCTCGAGCGGACAGGTTCCAGCCCCTTTCCCCGCGCCAGCCAGTCCCCGGAACGCATATAATCGAAGGCATGTTGCGAGGGCGTGCGGAGGGGTTGCCGCGGATGCTATGGATGTTGGCGCTGGTTCCACTGCTGGCTGCCTCGGGCGATGGCCTGCCACCTCCGGCTAAAACCAAAGTCGACTTCGCCCGCGATGTCGCCCCGCTATTCGAAAAGCGCTGCTCCGCGTGCCACGGGCCGGGCCAGCAGATGAGCGGCTTGCGCCTGGATAAAAAGGATGCCGCGCTGAAGGGTGGCCGCTCGGGCCGCGCGATCGTTCCGCACGATAGCGCCGGGAGCCGGCTCATCCGGCTGGTCGCCGGCACGGATGCGGAAAAGAAGGTGATGCCGCCGGCCGGCGATCGCCTGACCGCGGCCGAGGTCGGCATCCTGCGGGCATGGATCGACCAAGGTGCGGAATGGCCGGAAGGCGTAAACGTCGCCGCGCGGGCGTCGCATTGGTCGTTTCAGAAAATCGCCCGTCCCACTCCGCCGGTGGTCCGCAACCCGGGCTGGGCGCGGAATGCGATCGACGATTTCGTGCTGGCGAAATTGGAATCCGAAGCAATCGCGCCGTCGCCGGAGGCGGGCAAACGCCAGCTCATCCGGCGCCTCAGCCTGGACCTGACCGGTCTGCCGCCTACGCCCGAGGAGGTGCGCGATTTCCTGGCCGACGCCCACCCGGATGCCTACGATCGGCTGGTGGACCGGCTGCTCGCCTCGCCGCATTATGGCGAGAAGTGGGGCCGGTACTGGCTCGACCTGGCGCGCTACGCCGATAGCGACGGCTATGAAAAGGACCGCACGCGGCCTTGGGCCTGGCGCTACCGGCAGTGGGTGATCGAAGCGTTCAACTGCGATCTGCCGTTCGACGAGTTCACCATCGAGCAGCTTGCCGGAGATTTGCTGCCGCACCGAAATCAGGACATGCTGGTGGCCACCGGCTTCAACCGCAATACGCTGACGAACCGCGAAGGCGGCACCGATCCCGAGCAGTTCCGCGACGAGCAGGTGCTGGACCGCGCGGCCACCCTGGGGACCGTCTGGCTGGGGCTCACCGTGGGGTGCGCCCAGTGCCACGATCACAAGTACGACCCGATCGCTCAAAAGGAGTTCTACCAGCTTGCCGCCTTCTTCAATACCGAGGACGAGGCGGACGTGCCGGCGCCGCTGGCGGGCGAAGTGGGGCCGTGGATGGCCGCGCGCCCGGAGTACCAGCGCAAACGCCGGGAGCTGCTGGAGCAGTATAAAATCCCGGAGGCGCAGGCGGATTGGGAAAACAAGCTGCGATACGCGGTCGCGCACAAAGGCGAGCACGAAGACTGGGATTTCGCCTACGGTGAATTCACGCACACCGTGGACAACGCCGCGAAGGTGTTGTCGCTCGATCCCGCCGCGCGCAGCGAAGTGCAGCAACTGGCGGTGACCGACGCCTTTCTGTCCTCGTGCGGCAATCTGTTTCCCAAGGAATATTGCGCCAGCCTGAAACTCGGTGAACTGCGCGGGAAGCTCGCCGATTTGCGCGCTGCGGCGCCGGAGATCAGCTACGCTCCGGTGCTGCTCGAGAGCGACACCCCGCGCAAGACCTACGTTCACATCAAAGGCGACTGGCGAGAGCACGGCGCCGAAGTGGAGCCTAACACGCTGGCGGTGCTGCCGCCGCTCGGCGTGTCGCCCGAACCGGCCCGGTTGAGGCTGGCGCGATGGCTGGTTTCGCCCGATAATCCGCTGACGGCGCGGGTAGCCGTGAATCGCATCTGGCAGGAATTGTTCGGGCGCGGAATCGTGCGAACGTCGGAGGATTTCGGCGCTCAGGGGGACCTGCCCACCCATCCGGAGCTGCTCGATTGGCTGGCCGGCGAATTCATGGAGCGGGGCTGGAGCACGAAACAACTGGTGCGGCTGATGGTGACCTCGGCCACGTACCGGCAATCGTCGAACGCGCGGCCGGAGCTGGAGGCGCGCGACCCGGACAACGCGCTGCTGGCCCGGCAGGCGCGGCTACGGTTGCCGGCGGAGCTGATCCGCGACGAGGCGCTGGCGGCTGCCGGGCTGCTCGATCTTCGCATCGGCGGCCGCAGCGTGAAGCCGCCGCAGCCAAAAGGCGTGGCCGAGCTTTCCTACGCCGGCTCGGTGAAATGGGTGGAGAGCGCCGGACCGGACCGCTATCGCCGCGGCCTGTACATTCATTTTCAGCGGACTTCGCCTTACCCGCAGCTCATGAATTTCGATGCGCCCAGCGCCGACCTTTCCTGCACCCGCCGCGAGCGCACCGATACGCCGCTGCAGGCCCTGAACCTGATGAACGACACGGTATTCTTCGAAGCGGCGCAAGGGATGGCGCTGCGGGTGATGCGGGAGGGCGGCCCAAGCTTCAGCGACCGGCTCGACTACGCGTACCTGGTGACGCTGGGGCGCGAACCGAACGATCGGGAGCGCGCGCGGATGGAGCGGTATTTCTCCCAAACGCGAAACCATCTGGCCGGGGACGCGCAGGCGGTCGCGGACTTGTTTGGGAACCAGGTGGAAGGCGTGGCGCAGCTCGACGCGGCGGCCTGGGTGGAATTGAGCCGCGTGATGCTCAACCTGGACGAGTTCATTACGAGGGAATAACCATGGACCGCGAAGAGTTCCGCAAGATCCAGACCCGCCGCAGCTTCTTTGAACAGTGCGCGGGCGGCATAGGCATTGCCGCGCTGGCCGAGCTCATGGAAAAGGAAGGCCGCGCCGCCGAAGTGAATCCGCTGGCGCCGCGCAAGCCGCATTTTCCGGCCAAGGCCAAGAACGTGATCTTCATGTTCATGGAAGGCGGACCGAGCCAGCTCGACCTGTTCGATCCCAAGCCCGGCCTGGAGAAATGGAACGGCAAGCCGCTGCCGCCGGAGTTGACCAGGGATTTGCGCCTGGCCTTCACCAAGCCGAACGCCGCCGTGCTGGCCAGCCCGCGCACTTTTCAGCCGTACGGCCAAAGCGGCATGGAATTGTCCGATTACATTCCGCACATCGGGTCCTGCGCCGACGATTTGTGCCTGGTGCGCTCGATGTACACCGACGCCTTCAATCACCATCCGGGGCAACTGCTGCTGTTCGGCGGCAGCATTCAGGTGGGGCGGCCGACCATGGGCGCGTGGGTGCTCTACGGCCTCGGAAGCGAATCACAGAATCTGCCCGGCTTCGTGGTGCTCGGCTCGGGGGTGGGAACCAGCGCGGGCACGGCCAACTGGTCCAGCGGATTTCTGCCTTCGACCTATGAGGGGGTGGTCTTCCGCAGCTCCGGCGACCCGGTGCTGTACCTGTCGAACCCCGCCGGCGTCACCACCGGCATGCAGCGCGCCAGTCTGGACACGCTGAAGGACCTGAACGAAGAACACCTGGCGCAAACCGGCGACGTGGAGATCGCATCTCGCATCGCCTCCTACGAGCTGGGGTTTCGCATGCAAGCCGCGGCACCGGATCTGCTCGACTTTTCCAAGGAATCGCCCGAGACGCTCGCCATGTACGGCATAAAGGAGCAGCCCGGTTCGCAGTTCGCCGTGAACTGCCTGCTGGCGCGCCGCATGGTGGAGCGGGGCGTCCGGTTCGTCATGCTGACGCACGCCAGTTGGGACGATCACACCGACCTGAATCGCAAGCTCAAGAAGAACTGCGATCTGGCCGACCAGCCCACCGCGGCCTTGATCCGCGACCTGAAGCAGCGCGGCCTGCTGGAGAACACGCTGGTGGTGTGGGGCGGCGAATTCGGGCGCACGCCGATGGTCGAAATTCGCGATCCGCGCGACGTCAACAACGCCGGCCGCGATCACCACCCCATAGCCTACAGCCTGTTCCTGGCCGGCGGCGGCATCAAGGGCGGGCAGGTGATCGGCAAGACGGACGACCTCTGCATGAACATCGTGGAAGACAAGGTTCACGTCCATGACCTGCAGGCCACCATCCTTCACTGCCTGGGCCTGGAGCACACGCGCCTGACCTATCGCCACATGGGACGGGATTTCCGGCTGACGGACGTCAGCGGGCAGGTGGTGGAGAAGATGTTGGCGTAGCCAGTCCGCGGCACGTTGGCGAACCTATGAAGCTGTGTGCTCAGTGCTCGCGTATGACGTATTTGGTGGGACAGGCCTCCCGGCCTGTCGTAGCCGCAGAGCGGCTCTTCCAGCCAGCGACAGGCCAGGAGGCCTGTCCCGCTCGGTAGTCGCGCCTTCCGCGAGCTACCTCTCTACCTTCCCCGGCCGCATCCGCAGCAGCGCGTCATCGCCCGCCGGAGAGGGATGCATCGGAGTGGGAGGGCCGCCGCCGCGGAATCTGTCGATCGCTTCGATAATCTCCTCCGCCATCGGGCGGGGTTTGAAGACCAGGAGCGTGACGCCGGCGGCGAGAACGAAAACCCAGACGCTGGCGTCGATGTGCCCCATACCCCCTCCTACTCCGTTTTTCTGACGCTCTCCGCGCCGGTCCCCATCTTCTCCATTTCGCTGAAGTACACCTTGCGGCCCTCGTCCATGGCGAGGTTCGACAGGATCACGGCCACCGAATCGGCCAGACCTTTTTCCAGGTCGGCGCGCGGGTGCTTGCCGGTGCGGCAGCTCTCGAAGAAGCCCTCCAGCTCCACGTCCACCGGGTTGCGGTTTTCTTCCTGTTCGAACACGCCTTTGGAGTACAGCCAGCGGCGGGCGAATTTGACTTCGCGATCGAGGAAGCTCTCCTTGCCGGTCATCTGCAAATCGCCGGTCATGATGGGGTAGGGCCCGTTGGCACCGCCGGTGGCGACCATGGTCGCGCCGGCATCGAAGGGCGTAGTCTTCTTGGCGGCCGGGGTCACCGTAGTGGTCTTGGGAGGCTCGCGGTACCACCAGGCAACCGGCAGGTGGACATCGTCGCCGACGGTAATTTGGACCGTGCCCTCGGTGCCCATGATGATCTCGCCCATTTCCGGCCGCTGCCCATTGAAATAGGGCAGAAACTGGTTGGTGCTGATGGACGAATACGTCATCTTCCGCCCGTTCGGGTAGCGGTAGATCAACTGGATGTTGTCGTACACGTCGCGGCCGTCCTTCAATGTGTCCAGGCTGCCCAGGCCCATCACGAACTCGGGCGAGGAGCCGAACATCCAGTCGGAAACATCCACCTGGTGGGAAGTCAGCTCGGCCGTCAAGCCGCCGGAAAACTGCCGGTAGAGGCGCCAGTTCTCGATATTGGAAGGGCCGCCCGGCTTCATGGTCCACAGCGAGCTGGGCTTGTTGATCATGTTGCGGTGCCACTGCGCGTGGATATGGTGTACGTTGCCCAGCACACCCGCGTCCACCATGTTCTTCACAGTCTGATAGAAGGTGCTGTAGCGGCGCTGCAAACCGGTCTGGAGAATCTGCTTGGGCCGATCATTGGCCAGGGCGCGCAGGCTGTGCACCTCGTCCGGCTTGAATACCAGGCACTTTTCGCAGAACACGTGGCGGCCGCTGAGCAGCACGTCGCGGGTGATGGGGTAATGGGCGAAGAGCGGGGTGATGACGAATACCGCGTCGATGTCCTTGCGGTCCAGCAGCTCGTGATAGTCCTTGTAAGTCTGCGGATTGTTGCCGATGGTTTGCACGCCGCGATCGAGCGCCACCTGGCGGATGTCGCAAAGGGCGACGCAACGGCCGCTATCGATATTCTTCAGGTGCTTGAGGAGATAACTGCCACGGCTGCCAGTGCCGATCATCCCATATTGCACCTGGCTGTTGGCGGCTTTGACCTTCTGAATGGCCGGCGCGCCTTCGATAACGGCGGCCACCGCCGTAACCGCTCCCGCGGCCTTCAATAAATCGCGTCGAGAAAGGTCGTTTTCCTGCGCCATGGAGGCACCTCAAATGTTGGAATTTGCTCCGATTGTAGCATGGCCGATTGGGAGGCTTGTTCAGCGGCATTCGGCAGCTCCTGGTCTTGGCCGATCGCGAAAGTCTTCTCCAATTTGATCTGTAGCATGGGAGCCAGGGGCTGCAGGGCGGGAGAGATCGCAAGTGGTTGCGGGGCTTGGGAAGATTTCCTTGCCGCGGCTGTGAATGGTCCATGGCGGCTTCGCCACAGCGGGGCATGAAAAATCCCTCTCGCCCGCGGGCCAAGGGTCGGCCGCTGGGTTTATAAAGCCAAAGGCGATGGCGGCCGCCTTCTTGCCCCATCGCATGATGGACAGATCATGGGGCCGAGTTTATCAAGTCCCGCCATATAGGTTCCGGCGCCGGCTCGCTGCGCCTGATCGCGATGCCTTGTTCCTGTCGCACAAGTATTTTCATGCGCTCGTTGTCATCTTCACGGCTAAATGGCACCTTTTCTTCACGCTATTCGGCACTCCTCCCGCGAGCATGGCTTGGGTCGTCGTCCCGGACTTCCTGCCGGCCCTGGGGCCAGATCATAGCGCAACATAAAGGACGTTATCCTATGCCACACCAGGACGTGGCCGGCGGTAATATGGAAGCCAATGCGGGGCTTGCGCCGACGCGGGTTGTTTCAGCTTTCTGAAGGCATAGGGTAACAGCCGGTGGTCGCGGTGCTTTCTGGGAAGGGCGCGCCGGGCCGACGACATCGTGCCGTAAACGGCCCTGGCCTTACAGCGACGGCGAGGCTATGTGCCCGAATGCCAGTACGAAAAAAAAGCAGAGGGGACAGACCTCGCAAAACACGCGACACGACGCCATATTATCCGTTACGCTGAAAAGGGGAACAGGCCCGAAAGGAAAATCCCATGGCTATCCAACTGACGCCTGAACAAGAACAGCGTATTCAGGCGATCGTGAACGCCGGCGCTTATCCTTCGGCCGAAGAGGCCCTCGATGCGGCCGTCGCCGCCGTTGAGGTTGCCGCGGCGCCGGGTTTTGAGGGGCCGCGGGAAGAGTTGGAAGAACTGCTTCTGGAAGGTCTCAATTCCGGCGAAGCGGTGGAGGCCGACGAAGCCTACTGGAATAGGCTGCGCGCGGAAACCGACACGATGGCGAAAGATCGCCTCGCGCGGAAGCCTGCCCGGTGAGAATTGAAGTCCTCCCAACCTGCCCCACATAAGGATCTTTGCGGGCAGGGAAGAAACTGAGGAGCAGTAATACGGTTTATGCGAGTAGTGGCGGGCGGGGATAATATGCGGCATCCGGCCGCCGCGCCCGCCCCCGGCCCCACTATGCTACGCTGTTTCGCCATGCGGGGTTTGCCGGGTTTGGTCGCCTTGTCGATGTTGGCCGCACCGGCGATGGGCGCGGTGCGGGCTTGGGAGGACGTGGTCACTCTGCCCACCTACCTGGAGGGTCCGGCCGACCTGAAGCCCGTTCTGGACGCGATGACCGTCAACGACTACGAGGCCAATTACCCCTACGCCAACCGCACCAGCCTGGGCCGCGAGCGCTCCATGTCCGAATGGCGCCGCCTGGTGATCGACAACGACTACCTGACGTGCAGCTTTTTGCCCGACCTGGGCGGCCATCTCTACACCTGCGTGGACAAACTGAGCGGGCGGCCGATGTTCCACGCCAGTAGATCGATCAAGAAGGGGTTGATCGGCCTGCGCGGCGCGTGGGTCAGCCTGGGCGTCGAGATGAATTTTCCGATCGGGCATACGCGCGTAACCGTTTCGCCGGTCGATTTCGCCTGGCGCCGGGAGCCCGGCCGGGCGATGGTGTGGGTCGGGGCCAGGGACCGCGTCACCGGCATGGAGTGGCGGGTGGAGTTCGTGTTGCGTGAAGGCGCCGCCATGCTGGAGCAGAACGTGACCCTGAGCAACCAGACCGCCGTGCGCCATCCTTACTACTGGTGGAACAACGCCGCTATAAAGCTGGAGCGCGATACGCGCCTGGTGCTGCCCGCCAACCTGGTGACGTTTCACGGCGAGAACCGCATGGACATTTGGCCGGTAGCCACCAGCGGCGTCGATAAGGGCGTCGACCAGAGCATGGTTAGCAACATGAAAGGCGCCTTGAGCGTCTTCGCGTTCGGCACGCGTGAGCCCTTCTTTGGGGCCTATCAAGGCTCCAGCCGCACCGCCACCGTGCATGTGGCCGACCCGGCGATGGTGCCGGGGAAAAAGCTGTGGGCCTGGGGCGCCAACGACGCCGAGATCCGCAGCCAGCTTTCCGACGACAATAGCGATTACATTGAAATCCAGGCCGGAGTCTTTTCCAGTCAGGAAGAGCTGGAGTTCCTGGGTCCCTTCGAGGAGCGGCGCTTCACCGAATACTGGCTGCCGGCGCGGGAACTCGACGGCGTTACCCGCGCCAATACCTCGGCGGTGCTGTACTTCGGTCGCCGCACAACGCAGGGCAAGAGCGAACTTACGGCCGAGTTGAACGTGACGCGCAACCTCAACGGGGCGCGAGTTCGCATCCTGAACGGTCCGGCCACGGTGTGGGACCAGCCTGGGGACCTGGCTCCGGCGCGCACTTTCTCGCATTCGATTCCCAATCCGGCGAACGGGCCGTACCGTTTCGAGCTGCTGGACGCGAAGGGCACGCTGCTTCTGGCGCATACCGAAGGAGTGTACGACGCCGATCCGGCTTCGAGCGTTGCTGTCGGCCCCTTGCCGCGAACCGATTGCGCCCATCCCGCCAGCGCCGAAGCCTTCGTCGCTTGCAACCAGGACAACGAACGTAACGGACATTATTATTGGGCCGGCGCCAACTATCCCAGGGGGCTGGAGCAGTTTCCCCACAGCGCGGCCATCGAGAAAGCGGCCGGGCGCCTGGCGGTGGGCCAACAGCGCTATGGGGAGGCGGTTCGCATGCTCGAAGCCGCGGCTGCGCCGGTTCCCGGCGACGCGGAGGTGACCTACTACCTGGGCCTGGCCCAAGCCGCTCTGGGGCGGGAGGAAGCGGCGCGGGCGACATGGCAACGCATTACCGCGGACACGGCTTTTGGAATGGCGGCGCGGGTGGAGACGGCCGCGTCGCTGGCGCGCGGCGGGAAGATCGAGGATGCCCTGGAGGGGCTTCGCCAGGCCCGCGCCTTGCCCGGCTTTCCGTTGCGGGCCGGACGCATGGAAGTGGCTCTGCTGCGCGCCGCCGGCGGCAACGACGAGGCCCGCGAGCGGCTGAACTACTGGCTGGCGATCTCTCCCGTCGATTCGTTTCTCGAATGGGAACGGGCCCCCGGCCAGCCCGGCGAGGCGCTGGAGCGCCATCTGGCGTCCGATCCGGAGCGGGTGCTCGATATCGCCGATCAGTACCTCGGTCTGGGGTTGTATAAGGACGCCCTGGCGGCGCTCGACCGCGTCTGGCCGGCGGTGCCCGCGAACGAAACCGAGCCGGGCGCGGTGCTGCCGCAGAACTACGCGCTGGTGGCGTACTATCGCGGATACTGCCGCCAGAAAGCCGGCGCGGACGGTTCGGCCGATTTTCAACTGGCCGCTGGGTTGCCGCTCGAGCGCGTCTTTCCCAACCGCGCCAGCTCGTTCCCCGTGCTCGAGGCTGCCCTCGCCGCCAATCCTTCCGATGCATCCGCCCACTGGTTGCTCGGCCTGCTCCGGATGAATGCCGACATGCCGGACCAGGCCATTGCCGAATGGCAGAAGGCGCGAGCCCTGCGGCACGATATACCGGAGTTGTATCCGCTCCTGAGCCAGGCGCTGCGCGATATGAAGGGCGACAAAGCCGCCGCGCTGGCGGTAATGGCCGAAGCGCCCAAGCCGCCGGCTGCCGCGCCGGCCCCGAATGACGCCGAAGGTACGCCACCGCCCGCCATTCCCCCGCCGGCGAGCGCGCCCCCGGCGATCGGCAAGGGCGCCTCCCCGCGCGATGTGGCAAACGCCGCGCTGATGAACGTGGCCGGCGGCCATCTGACGGAAGGCAAAGGTCTGTTCACCGCGCAGAATTTTCCCCAGGAGAAGCAGCCGGCCGACATCCGCAAAGCTTATATCGAAGTCCAGTTGCAGGCCTTGCGCGCCGAAGTTGCCAATCGCCATTGCGAGCTGGTGGAAACCGGGTTCGAAGTCATCGGCGCCGAGGACAGGGGCCTCACCTTCACTATGTACGGGTTCGAGGCCTTTATGAAGGAGCCGCGCTTCCAGTATTACCTGGCCGATCTGGAAGCCGGGTGCGGCGAGCGGAAGACGGCGCGCAAGCGCTGGACGAAGCTGGCCAAAGATGACCCCGAGGAAACGGGCGCTTCGCCCACGGAGGATTTCCCGTTCCCCGCTCTGGCGGCGGCGCGCCTCGACCCCGCCGAAGCAAAAGCGCGCCTGCAGGCGGCGGAGAACGCGGTCGAGAAACGCCTGGCCGCGGCCGAGCCGGAGAATCGCGGTCTGTGGCTATACTCCCAGGGTATGCTGCTGATGGCGCTGGGCCAGCGCGAAAACGCCGTCGCTGCCTTCGAACAGGGTGCCAAAGCCATGGACCGCGGCGAGTCGCAATACCTCAATCTGCTGGCGTTGCGCGAAGCGAGCGGGCGGTAAGGGGGACACTGAGCCGCACCCGAAGAGAGCGGTCGCGGCACATGGACTGCCAGTAACTATGACTGACTTTTCTTCACTGGCGACCAGGGGGAAACTGCGGGACGCGGCGAAGCGCAAGCTATTTCAGTCGCACCGGGTCTCGCCGGTGCGACTGATGGTTGATTACGCAGTAGTTGCCTGCGCGTTTTTTCCCGGCGTTTCGAGCGCACTCGTGTTCGTGGCAAAAACCGCTTGACCACCTGTGTTATAAATCACGAGATTCCCGTCGTCCTGCACTCTGAGAAACGCGTGCTCCTGGCCGTTTGTGCGCGAGCTGAAGACGGCCGGCGCCCCAGGGTCCGACCCCGCATACACGACCAGATTGCCGTCGAGCTGCATATCTGCTTCTGTCGCACTCTTCCCATTCGTGCCCGCAGCCCAAACAGGTATCCATGATGGACTGATCTGTTGGCCCTGTTGCCAGGGGGGAAGCGCAGCGTCGTTGACGCACTGTAACACAAGGTTTCCGTCACTCGCCTGTAACGTGACTCTGAATGTGCCACCGGGGGAGTACCAACTGTTTCCCATACCGAGTTTTATGGACGGTTGCCCGCCTGGGCTCTTGTGGGGACTATTCTGCTGGGGAACTATGTCACCCTGAAGATCGCCGGGGAGTAACTTAACGTTTAGCATCTTTGTTTTCCTCGGTGTCGAGAGTTTCACCCGGTTGTGGGCGAAGGCTCAAACCGGGATCCGTTAGGCTCCCGACTGCCAGCGAGTATACACCTAACTGCCTCAGGCCGGACCTTTATTATGACTTATGAGTTTATAAGTTCCTGGCGAGTTTTAGCTTGCGACTCTTCTCTGCCGCCCCAGGTGTTTCCCTGACAGAGTCAGTACTGAGCCTGAGTCCGACCACAAAGCGCTGGTAGCGGTGGAGGAAGGGGCCGTCCGAACTCTGCTTGGGCCTACGCCACACCAAGACCGCCGTCAGGGCTTTGGCCCGTGAGCTCGTACACCTTGCCGGTCAGGAGCTTGATATCGCCGCGGATTTCGCGCATTTCCCCACGTATCGCGCTCATGTTCGTGCGCATCTCGTCCCGAATGGCGCTGATCTGGACCAGACTCACGGTAAGGGACGCCAGGACGGCAATGGTCGGCAATCCGATCGCGAAGTAGATCTGGAGGTCCGTCATGTCCATGCGCATTATCTCCGGAAGGGCGCTGGCGGAGCACCCCCGGCCCTGGCCCCTGGGCAGCCTTTCGCCATGTGTTACTCTTAGCTTTCCACGTGTGCCGGCGCGCGTCAGTGAAGCTTTCATTCTGCGTACGTACCCGCTTCAGGAAGCGGACCTGGTGGTCAGTTTTTTCACCCGCGACCAAGGCAAGCTGCGAGGCGTGGCGAAGCGGGCGCGGCGTCCGAAGAGTGCTTTCGGCGCGGGGCTGGAACGCCTGTCCCAGGTGCGGATGGCGTATTTCCAGCGCGAAACCAGGGAACTGGTAAACCTGGATTCCTGCGAGCTGATCCGCTCCCAATTCGGGTTGGTATCGGACTACCGGACGGGAGTGGCTCTCGATTACGTGGCTGAAGTCAGCGACCAGTTGTTGCCGGCGGCCGAGCCGAGCGAGAAGTTTTTCCGGCTGCTGGCGGCGGTGTTGGACGACCTGCGCGCCGGGCCGTGGCGCGCGGTGACGTACTTCTCGCTGTGGGCCGTGCGCCTGTCGGGCTGGCTTCCGGAGCTGCATGTTTGCCTGGGCTGCGGCAGTCTCCTGGACGATCCCCAGGCGCCGGAACGGGCTTTTTTCAGCCGCGGCCGGGATGGATTATTGTGCGGCGACTGCCGGCGCACTTTGGCGGCCGGTGGGGGTGGGGAGTTGAGCTTGGAATCGCGGAGGGCGGCGGCGGAAATGTTGCGCACCCCTGTGGCGCAGCTCCAGCCGCGCCCGTGGAATCGGGAAACTTCGACCGATTTGCGGCGCTTCTTGGTGCAGCGGATCGAATCGCACATCGAACGGCGCCTGCTCACCGCGCCGCTGCTCGAGGATAACTTCTAACGGCATGCAAACGTTTCAAGAGATCGTACTCAAACTGAAGCAATACTGGGCCGAACGCGGCTGCGTCATTCAAGAGCCTTACGACGTGGAAGTAGGCGCCGGCACGATGTGCCCGGAGACTTTTCTGCGAGTGCTTGGCCCCCGCCCGTACCGGGTCGCCTACGTGCAGCCCAGCCGGCGCCCGGCCGACGGCCGCTACGGCGATAACCCCAACCGCCTGTTCAAGCACCAGCAGCTCCAGGTGATTCTGAAACCTTCCCCCGACGACGTGCTGGAACAGTACCTCGGCAGCCTCGAGGCCATCGGCATCGACCTCTCGAGCCACGATATCAAGTTCGAGGAAGATAACTGGGAGTCTCCCACCCTGGGCGCCTGGGGTGTCGGGTGGCAAGTCATG
Organism: Bryobacterales bacterium; assembly: GCA_003164035.1. Classification (GTDB taxonomy): domain Bacteria; phylum Acidobacteriota; class Terriglobia; order Bryobacterales; family Bryobacteraceae; genus JBEKYD01. Next base: position 23,042 of record PLRS01000130.1, read on the forward strand.
CTGGACGGCCTGGAGATCACCCAGTTCACCTATTTCCAGCAGTGCGGCGGCATCGATCTGGACCTGGTGCCCGCGGAGCTGACTTATGGGTTGGAACGCTTGACGGCCTTCCTGCAGGTCAAGGACAGCGTCTACGACATCGATTGGACCAAGGACTTCCACTACCGCGACGTGCGCTATCTCGACGAGCTGCAGTACTCGGTCTATAACTTCGAGATGGCCGACGTGCCGACTCTGTGGAAGCTGTTCGACCTGCACGAAGGCGAAGCCGCGCGGCTCTTGGCGGCCTACGACCCCAAGGCTGTCGACAAGCTGCGCTTCCCGCTGCTGGCGGCTTATGACCAGGTGCTCAAGTGTTCGAACCTCTTTAATACTCTCGACGCGCGCGGCGCCATCAGCGTCACCGAACGCGTCGGCGTGATTCAGCGCGTGCGCAAGCTGGCGGTGGGTGTGGCGCAGAGCTGGGTGGACCAGCAGACCCCGGCGGAGATCGCCCAATGAGCCTCCCCTTCCTTCTTGAAATCGGCGCCGAAGAGATCCCCGATTGGATGATTCCGGGCGCGCTCGAAAACCTGCGCCTGCTGTTTGAAAAAATCGAAATTCCGCACGAATCGGTGGCGCTGGACGCTACCCCGCGGCGCCTGGTACTACGCGCCGAAGGCTTGCCGGAGCGGTTGGCTGACACCCAGGAGCGCGTCACCGGTCCGGCCAAATCGGCGCCGGCGCAGGCCGTGGCCGGCTTTGCGCGCAAGCAGGGCGTCAAGCCCGAGGATCTGACAATCGAGACTACCGCCCGCGGCGCGTATTACACCTTTGTCAGGAAAGTGCCCGGCCGGGCGGTTCAAGATATCCTTGCCGATGCGCTGCCGGGAGTCATCCTGGGAATCTATTTTCCCAAGACCATGTACTGGACCGGGAAGAATGGCCCGCGCTTCATCCGTCCCATCCGCTGGCTGGTGGCGCTGCTGGGCGACCGGGTCGTACCGTTCGAAATCGCCGGAGTTAGAAGCGGCAACTTATCGAGCGGCCATCGCCGGCTGGGCGCGCGGGAAATCGCCGTCACCACGGCCGATTACGTCGAACGTCTCCGCGACCATCGCGTGATTCTTTCGGCCGCCGAGCGCCGCCAGAAAATCCAAAAGGAGCTGGCCGGCGTGCGCGTCAAGCCGGACCCGGCGCTGCTCGAAACCCTCGTCTACCTGACCGAGTATCCCGCCACCATCCGCGGCAACTTCGATCCGGATTTCCTGGCGCTGCCCGAAGAGGTCCTCGTCACCGTGATGCGCCACCACCAGAAGTATTTTTCGGTGGAAGACGCCGCCGGCAACCTGGCGCCGGAATTCGTGGCCGTCATGAACATCCCCTCCGATACCGAGGGCTTCGTCAAGAGCGGCAATGAGCGCGTGCTGCGCGCCCGCTTCAACGACGCCCGGTTTTTCTGGGAGACCGACCGCAAAAAGACCCTCGGGGCACGCAAAGCCGACCTGGCCCACGTCACCTTCCAGGCTAAGCTGGGCTCCTACCTGGAAAAGACCGAACGCACCATGGAGCTGGTTCGCCAACTGGGCGGAGAACCTGACGCCGTGCGCGCCGCCGAACTGGCCAAGTGCGACCTCACCACCGAGCTGGTGAAGGAATTCACCGAACTGCAAGGCGTGGTCGGCGGCCTCTACGCCCGCGCCGACGGCGAACCCGAGGCGGTGTGGCAGGCCATCTACGACCATTACAAGCCGGTCGGCATGGAAGATTCGATTCCGCGCGGCGAGGCCGGCCGGCTTGTCGCGCTGGCCGACAAGCTCGATACCCTGCGCGGATGTTTTGCCGTCGGCCTGGTTCCCACCGGCTCGCGCGATCCGTTCGCGCTCCGCCGCGCCGCGCAAGGCGTGGTGAAGATCCTGGTGGAAGGCCGCATCGAGATCCCCCTCGTCGACGCCATTGGCGGCGACCAAGCCCTGCGCGCCTTTTTCGAAGACCGGGTGAAGTTCTATTTCAAGGATGCGCGCGGCTTCCGCTACGACGAAGTCAATGCCGCCATGGCCCGCGGCTGGAGCAACCTGGTCGACCTGGAATCGCGGCTGGAACGCCTGCAGGCCCTGCGCACCACGCCCGATTTCGAGCCGCTCGCCGCCGGCTTCAAGCGCATCCGCAACATTTTGGAGCAAGCCAAATTCTCCGCCGACGGGACAGTGGACGAATCGCTGCTCGAACCCGGCCCTGAAAAGGATTTGTACGACGAATACCGGCGCATCGCTGGTCAGCCGATCGAAACGGTGATTTCGCGGCTGCGGCCCAAAGTCGATCTGTTCTTCGACAAGGTACTGGTGAATGCGCCGGATGCTAGAATCCGGTTGAACCGCCTGATGCTCGTCAATGCATTGTTTCGTGAGTTTTCCACGATGGCGGACTTTTCGGAAATTGTAACTAATGGATAGGAGCTACGCATGAGCAAGTATGTCTACTCGTTCGGCAATGGAACCGCCGACGGCGACGGACAGATGAAGGACGTTCTGGGCGGTAAGGGCGCGGGCCTGGCCGAGATGTCGCGGGCCGGCGCGCCGGTTCCCCCCGGGTTCACCATTTCGACGGAAGTGTGCAACATCTTCTTCCAAAACAAGGGCGCCGTTCCGGACGAAATTGAAACGCAGGTGGATGAGGGGCTGGCGCTGCTGGAATCCCGCCTGGGCAAAAAGCTGGGCGACGCCGCCGACCCGCTGCTGCTCAGCGTGCGCTCCGGCGCCAAGTTCTCCATGCCCGGCATGATGAACACCATCCTCAACCTCGGCCTCAACGATAAGACCACCGAAGGTCTGGTGGCCAAAACCGGCAACGCCCGCTTCGCCTACGACTGCTATCGCCGCTTCATTCAGATGTTCGGCGAAGTGGCCCTGAATATCGACATGGCCAAGTTCGACGAAGCCTTCGACGCGCGCAAGCACAAGGCCAAGGTGAAGTTGGACACGGAACTGACCGCGGAAGACCTGAAGGCCATCATCGCCGACTACCTGAAGGTCGTCAAGAAGGAGACCAAGAAGGACTTCCCGCAGGACGCCAAAGAGCAGCTCAAGCTGGCGCGCAACGCCGTGTTCGGCTCCTGGTGGACCCCCAAGGCTACCTACTACCGGAAGATGGAAAAGATTCCGGACGATCTCGGCACCGCGGCCAACGTGCAAGCCATGGTATTCGGCAACATGGGCGACGACTGCTGCACCGGAGTCGGTTTCACCCGCGATCCCGGCAGCGGCGAGAAAGTGTTCTACGGCGAATTTCTGGTCAACGCCCAGGGTGAAGACGTGGTGTCGGGAATCCGTACGCCGCAGCCCATTTCGCAGCTCAAGGACTGGAACGCCGAAGTCTACGATCAGCTTGTCACTATCACGTCGTCACTCGAAAAGCACTACAAGGACATGCAGGACTTCGAGTTTACGGTGCAGGAAGGCAAGCTGTACATGCTCCAGACCCGCAACGGCAAGCGGACCGGTCCGGCCGCGGTGCGGGTTGCCGTGGAGATGGAAAAGGAAGGCCTCATCGATGCCAAGACGGCCGTGCTGCGCGTGGCTCCCAACCAGCTCGACCAGTTGCTGCACCCGGTTTTCGATCCGGCTTCGCTCAAGAAGCTGGTGAAGTTAACGACCGGCATCGACGCTTCCCCTGGCGCCGCCGTGGGACGCGTGGCCTTTTCCGCCGAGGACGCCGTCGTGCTCGCCGAGAAGGGACCGGTAATCCTGCTCCGCAAGGAAACCACTCCGGACGACATTCAGGGCATGGATGTGGCCAGGGGTATTCTCACCGCGGTGGGCGGCAAGTCGAGCCACGCCGCCGTCGTAGCCCGCGGCATGGGCCGGCCGTGCGTGGTCGGCGCGGGGGCGATTTCTATTTCCGAACGCAACAAGATCGCCACCGTGGAAGTGGGCGGCAAGACTGTCACCGTTAACGAAGGCGATTGGATCTCGATCGACGGCACCACCGGCGCCGTCTACCAGGGCCAGGCCGATACCAAGGACCCAGACCCCAATTCGCCTACGTTCGCCACCTTCATGAAGATGGCCGATAAGTTCCGCGGCAAGTTCGGCGTCCGCGCCAATGCCGATATCCCGCGCGACGCCAAAGTCGCCGTCTCCTTCGGCGCCGAAGGCATCGGCTTGTGCCGCACCGAGCACATGTTCTTCGCCGAAGACCGCATCGCCCACATGCAGGCAATGATCCTGGCGAACAACGAAAAGGACCGCCGCAAGGCCCTGGCCAAGCTGCTTCCCATGCAGCGCAGGGATTTTGCCGGCCTCTTCACCGCCATGGACGGTCTTCCCGTCGTCATTCGCACCATCGATCCGCCGCTGCATGAGTTCCTGCCTAAGCGCGAAGAGCTGATGGTCGATATCGCCGTGCTGCCTTACGCCGACATCAAGAAGAAGAGGGAGCTGGTCTCCAAGTACGCCAATTTCGGCGTCGATGTCAAAACCCTCAAGACCGTCCTGCCGGCACTGCTCCACCGCGTCGAGGAATTGCACGAATTCAACCCCATGCTCGGCCTCCGCGGCTGCCGTTTGGGCGTCTTGTATCCCGAGATCACCGAAATGCAGGCCCGCGCCATTTTCGAAGCCGCCGTGCAGGTGGCCAAGAAGGGTAAGAAGGTGCTGCCCGAGGTGATGATCCCGCTCATCGGCGGCGTCAAGGAACTCGCAAACCAGAAGAAGATCGTGGTCGACGTAGCCACGGAAGTGCTGGCCAAGGCCGACATGAAGAAGCTGCATTACATGGTCGGCACCATGATCGAAATCCCCCGCGCCGCGCTCACCGCCGGCGAAGTCGCCACCGAAGCCGAGTTCTTCAGCTTCGGCACCAACGACCTCACTCAGACCACCATGGGCCTGTCGCGCGACGACTATACAAAGTTCCAGCGCGAGTACGAAGACAAGAAAATCTTCACCAGCGATCCGTTCGGCGTCCTCGATCAGGAAGGCGTCGGCAAGCTGGTCAAAATGGCCGTGGACGCCGGCCGCGCCACTCGTCCCGATCTCGAAGTCGGCATCTGCGGCGAGCACGGCGGCGAGCCCAGCTCGGTAGCCTTCTGCTACCGCATCGGCATGGACTACGTCTCCTGCTCCCCCTATCGCGTACCGATCGCCCGCCTGGCCGCCGCCCAAGCCGCCATCTCCGGCGACGGCAGCGAATCGTCCAGAACCGCGTAAGAAAGTTGCACAGAGGGGCAGACCATCGTTGTTCGTGGTCTGCCCTTCACCTCATCATTGTTGTCTCGCAAACTGCTTGGACCGCTGCAGTCAGAGCCGCGACCGTGAGGGAGCGGTTGCCTTTACGTCCCAGAAGTTGAAGTTACGCATCCGGCGCTCGTGTGTGCTGAAAGCTGACCGCTGATAGCTGAAAGCTCTTTTCGGACATGGTAGGTTTGTCTTGAGACGTTACCGTGTCCACACATTCCAAGGCCTTCCTCGCGCCCGAGGAATACCTCGAAATCGAGCGTCACGCGGAAATCCGCAGTGAATACTACCAGGGTGAGACCTTTGCCATGGCGGGCGCCAGCGAAGCACACAGTATTCTGGCGGATAACCTGGTCGTCGCGTTTCGCCTGAAGCTCCGCGGCGGCACGTGCCGCTCCTACTCACGCGATATGCGCGTGCGGGTGAGCGCTACCGGACTGGATACCTATCCCGATCTGGTGATCGCTTGCGGCGAACGTAAGTTCCTGGACGAGAACCGCGATACGCTACTGAATCCCACCCTCATCGTCGAAATCCTCTCCCCAACCACGGAAGCCTACGACCGCGGCAGGAAGTTCAGTCATTACCGCACATTGGAATCCCTTCAGGAATACCTGCTGGTTTCGCAGGATCGTGTCCAGGTGGAGTGCTTCAAGCGCCAATCCGCCGGCTTGTGGCTGCTGACCGCGGCCAGCCGTCTGGAGGACGTCATTTGTCTGGACTCAGTCGGCTGCACCATTCCGTTAGCGGATATCTACGAAGACGTAGTGGCAAACGACGATCGGGCCGGCGGCCTGGTTTAGCTGAAAGCCGACCGCTGAAAGCTCCGTTCACTGCTTAAGTGAGGCGCGCGCCATGTTTGTTTCCCGCCGCGCTATGGGAAAATGGATTTAGTGATCGTCATTGACGGCATATACTATGCGCTGGGGCTGGGCGGCGCCGGGGTGATCGTTGCCTGGCTGGCCGGCCCCTGGTATTCCCTCCCGCTGTGGATTCTGGCGCTATTCTGCCTGTACTTCTTTCGCGACCCGGAGCGGGCCATTCCGGCTGGCGCGGTAGCGGTTTCACCGGCCGATGGAAAAGTCGTGGCGGTGAAGGCGGAAGGGCCCGGGCTGAACCGCATCAGCGTCTTTCTGAATATTTTCGACGTGCACGTGAATCGCGCGCCTATCGGCGGCACCATCCGCCAGGTAGTGTATAAGCCGGGGCGGTTTTTCGTGGCGAGCCGGGAAGTTTGCTCGGCCGAGAACGAACAGAACGTAGTGACCGTATCGGGCGATGGATCCGAAGTGGTGTTCAAGCAGATCGCCGGACTGATCGCGCGGCGCATCGTCTTTCGGAAAAAAATAGGCGACACGGTGGGCACGGGCGAACGCGTGGGGCTGATCAAGTTCGGCTCGCGGGTGGATGTGCTGCTTGGCGAGGAGTGGGAGATCGTGGTTTCGCCCGGCATGCATGTATCGGCCGGATCGAGCGTGTTGGCGCGCCGCCGCGGCCAGGGGCAGCCGCAATGAAGGGTCTTAAGGACCGGCTGGCGGATCCCAAATCGCCGGAGCGCCGGCCGCGCCGGGCCGCCTACGCGCTGCCTACGCTGTTTACCGCCGGCAACATCTTTCTGGGTTACATTTCAATCCTTCGGTCGTTCGAGGGCGCCACGCTGGCAACCGCCGGCTCCGCCGACGCCCACCTGGCGTTTGCCAACGCCGCCAAAGCCATCGGCGCGGCCTTTCTGCTGGACGGCCTCGATGGGCGCATCGCCCGCATGACCAACACCACCAGCGATTTCGGACGAGAGATGGATTCGCTGGCGGACGTGATCAGCTTCGGCATCGCTCCCGCCGTGCTGGCTTTCGCCTGGGGCGTGCAATTCGTGGCCGCCGTACCCGGCGACGCCCTGCATAACGCCGGGTACTTTTTTGCCTTCTTGTTCCTGATGTGCGGCGCCGCGCGGCTGGCGCGCTTCAACATCCAGAAGAATCCGGTGCCCAAGAATCCCGGCCGCCCGGACCGCAAATATTTCGTAGGTATGCCGATTCCGGCCGCCGCCGGCGTTGTAGCCGCAGTGGTGTACGCCGCCGATGGCAATCCGATTACCTGGTGGCCGCTGGCCGTCGCCTGGCTGGCGTTGCTGGCGCTCGTGAGCTTTCTCATGATCAGCACCTGGCGCTACTACAGCTTCAAAGGCGTTGGCCTGTACAAGCCCTATACCCCGCTCATCATCATCCTGATGGGCATGTTCATCTACGCGATCTGGAACTACGCCCAGCCGGTCCTGCTCCTCATGGCCTCGTGTTACATGGCCAGCGGGATTGTGATTCGCCTGGGCGGGATGATCCGGCGGCGCCTGAAGCCGGCGCCAATGCGCGGCACCGCGGAGCACCAGGTTGGGTAACAGAGCCGTCGGCGTTCCGGGAAATGCGGGTTAACAACTAATGAATAAAAACGCGACTGTCGCCCTGGTGGGCTCCGAAACGTTATTGGGGCGGGAGGTTCGCGATCTGGCGTCGAACCAGGACTCCTTCGCCTTGCGGCTGCTGGCGGCCGAAGACGAGCAGCCCGGCACATTGGCGCGGGTGGGCGACGAGCCGGCCATCGTGGAAGAGTTGAAGGCGGAGAGCTTCGAGGGTGCGGAAGCGGTAGCGCTGGCCGGCTCGGCGGATTCCGCCAAACGTGGGCTGGAGTTGGCCGAAGAGAGCGGGATCGCGGTGGTGGATTTGACCGGCCTGGCAGAAGACCTCCCCGAAGCCCGGCTGCGCGCGCCGCTGGTGGAGGAAGAGCAACCGGAGGCGGACGCCCGCATTCATGTGATTGCCCATCCGGCGGCGGTGGCGCTGGCGCTGTTCCTGCGCCGCCTTCACGCTCATGAGCCGGTGGTGCGCGCCGTGGCACACATCTTCGCTCCGGCCAGCGAACACGGCAGGCAGGGAGTGGAAGAGCTGCAGCAGCAGACGGTCAACCTGCTGTCGTTCAAACCGCTGCCGCAGAAGATTTTCGATGCGCAGGCCAGTTTCAATATGCTGGCCCGCTACGGGTCCGAAGCGCCGAAATCGCTGGAAGAGGCTGAACTGCGCATCGAGCGGCACCTGGCGGCGCTGCTGGCGCTGGCAGGCGAGGGCGAAGGCGTGCCGCCGCCCTCGCTACGGCTTATCCAGGCGCCCGTGTTTCATGGCTACAGCATGTCGATTTGGGTGGAATTCGAATCGCTGCCCGCCGTGGAGGATCTCGAGAGTTCGCTGCGCTCGCCCGAGATCGACGTGCGGGGAGCGGATTTCGAACCGCCCACCAATGTTGGCCAGGCCGGGCAAGGCGGTATTTCGGTGGGGGCGATTGAGCCCGATCGCAACAGCGCCGACGCCTGCTGGTTCTGGCTGGTGGCGGACAACCTGCGCCTTACGGCCGAAAACGCGGTGGCGGTGATGCGTCAACTGATATGAAGAATGGGACTCCCTTAGTACACAGCTTCATAAGTTCGCTAACGTATTTCCGGGCAACCGCTCCCTGGCGGTCGCGGCTCGGAAACAAACGAAACCGAGCCGCGACCGCCAGGGAGCGGTTTTCTTTGATCCGTGGCCATAATTCCGAAATCGCGTACTTAGCAGCGGCGTTGGCCGCCTTCGCGGCAGGCTGCGGTTATCACCTGTCGGGCAAAGGCGACCTGATGCCAGCCACCGCCAAGACCATCGCCGTGGTCTTCCGCAACGCCACTACGCACTACGACCTGGCCCGCATGTTGCCGGCCGATGTGACGCGCGAGTTTCTGACACGGACTCGCTATAAAGTGGTGGAAGACAGCACCCAGGCCGATGTGATTTTGCAGGGTATGGTGGCGAACGTCATTCCCGGCCCCACCACTTCCGACCCGACTACCGGCCGCGCCACCGGGGCGCTGGTGATGGTGTGGCTCAATCTGACCCTCACCGAGCGTGCCACCGGCAAGCAACTGTGGGTCCGCAACGGCTGGGATTTTCGCGAACGCTTCGAAGTTTCCACCGACCCGCAGGTTTATTTCGACGAGAGCGGCCCGGCCATGCAGCGGCTCAGCCAGGATGTCGCCCGCGCCGTGGTCAGCACCATTCTGGAGCATTTCTAGCATGACCCCCTCCCAGTTTCTGACCCTGCTGAAGAAGCAGGGTCCGCCCCCGGTGTGCCTGCTGCTGGGGCCGGAGGCGTACCAGCGGCGTCGTATTCGCCAGACCTTGTCGGCGGGGCTGCCCTCCGATTCGCTGTCCGAGTACGACCTGGCCTCCACCAGGCTCGCCGGGATTCTGGACGACGCGCGCGCTCTCTCCCTGTTCGCCGCCGAGCGGCTGATCTGGGTCGTCAACGCCGAGGCGGCCTTGCCGCGCGGGCGCGCCGCGAGCGAAGACGAAGGAGAGGCCGAAGGGGGCGCCGGCGATTCCGCCTTGCTGGCTGCCTACGCCAAGGATCCCACGCCGGGCGTAACGCTGATATTCGAAGCCAGCCGCTACGAATTCGAGGGCGAGGACAAGCGCAAGATCGACCGCGTCGCTAAATTCTATGCGAGCGTTCCCACCGTGGTCGAACTGGCGCGCTATGCCCCGGCGCAGGCCAGACAGGAGGCGAGGAATCTGGCCGCGAGCGCCGGTCTCCGCCTGGACGACGCCGCGCTGGACGTGCTGGTGGAGGCGCTGGCCGGAGACGTCACCGGCATCGCCACCGAAATCGAAAAGCTGTCCCTTTACGCCGGCGACAAACCGGTTAACGAGCGCGACATCGCCCAACTCGTGCCGGACGCCCGTGCCGGCAACATCTTCGCCCTGGTGAACGCGATGGGCCGGAGAGACCGAGCCCGCGCGCTGGAGTGCCTGGATGCGCTGGTGCGCGAAGGCGAATATCTGCCGCTGGCGCTAGCCTTTCTTTCGACTCAGTTCCGTACCGCGCTGGCGGCCCGCGAAGCGGGTTTGAAAACGGCGGGGCAGATCCAGTCTCATTTTTCGCGCCTGGGCGTACCGATGTGGGGCTCGCGCGCCGAACAGGTGGCCCAAACGGTGGGGAAGTTCGGTGAGGCGCAAATCTCCAGCGCGATGGAATCGATTTACGAAGCGGACAAGGGATTCCGCGACGCACGACCGGACGACCGGGTCGTCATGGAGCGGTTGATTCTAAAGCTGGTGGGTGGCGCAGGCTCCAGCCTGTGAACGACGTGCCGCGAGGTCCGTCCCACTAGGCCGACAGCGCTTTGATTCGGGCGTGCAACTTAGACTTGTAGCGCGAGGCGGTGTTCTTCTTGATCGCCCCGTTTCTGGCGGAACGGTCGATCAGGGAAAAAGTTTGAGGCAACAGCGCGGAAGCGGCGGCGGCATCCTTGCTCAAGATCGCTCGGCGAATGGTGCGGATCTGGTGGCGAAGGCGAGTCTTGTTGCGGGTATTGAACTCCGTACGTCGTTGGGTTTCGCGGACGCGCTTAAGCGCGGAATACGTATTGGCCATCTGCTAAATCGAATCCTTACAGAGCGTTTGAGCCTCCAGCATAGCGCATTCCGGAGGTGAGGAGCAAGCTCCGGGCCACAGCCTGACCGCCCCGCCGCTCCGGCAGCCCCCGCCGGGCGACCCGAGGCCCACGCCCCTACCCTTCCCGGAAGAGCTCAAAGCCCTGCTCGGCGATGCCGGCCAAAAAGATATCGGAGTCGAGCACCCCGCTGCGCGGATCTGTCCACTTCGTTTCGTGCTATATTTTGAATGAGGAGCGAAATGCAGACAACAAAAGAGAGGATCAAGCCTAAGCGCTAAACGCGTTTCCAGGCGAGCTCGTACATCGCGAGCGCTGCTTGAAGACGGTGCGTATGTGCTGCGCTCTGCGTGAGATTACGCAGGTCCCCGCCCTTTAAATCCGCGTTAACGATTTTTTCCTCCTGTGCGCCAACCTTGGCTGCCGATTCAAATAGGTTCATACATTGGTCCAGCATTTCTTGCTTCTCTGAAGGCGCGCTTTTCAGCTCCGCAAGCGCGTCATAAAAACATGCCAAGTTGTAGTCGACATGCGACGCCATTCTGGGGTTGGGCCCGTCCTCCCAGTTGGGTTGTTGCTTGGCCCGCAGCAGTAGCCGCAGACCCGCCTCTAACCGGCTTTGATCGCCTCGCTCAAGAGTGATCGTGGCCAGGTTGAAGAGCGCTCGTTGTTGGCCCGGCCTGCGGCGGAGGCTTTCTTCGAAGGCGGCTCTAGCCCGGTCTAAGTCGGTCGGATTTGCCATGGTTGAGAACAGCCAGCCGACGTCGTTCAGCACCGAAAAAGGCCGCCCGAACTTCTGCAAGGCGAGCTCGAAGTAATACTGCGACCGTTCGAAATCGGATTCCAATTGCCGTTCGACCGCAAACTTGCCCGCGTAGAATTTTCCAAGCAGCCGGAGGTTTCCGAGAAGCTCGGGGCCAGGGTTCATCGGTGTCAGGAACTGAATCGCCGAGAAGCTTTCAATTGTGAAGATCGACTGCCGCGTCATCCAATCGGATTGGCCGTAGAGATTGGAATCGTCATCGAGAGCTGGGATCAGGCTACTGAGCTGTTTGAACGCTTCGGCCCGGGCCGATTCGATATTGGCAAACATCGGGAACTTGGCCCGAACGTCGTCCGCAAGTTTCTCGGCCTTCTCGACCGCCTCGTTGGCTCGCGTGACGTAATTCTGTGCGCTGAAGAAAGCGAAGACACCTTGCGCCAAAGTCAGCAAACCGGCAACGCCTATCACCATTGCCAGTAGCCACTGGGCGGTTGCGGCGTCATGCGATATGGAGTCCATCTGGTCTTTCAGAACTCCGCGGGCTCTTGCGATCTGGTCCACTTGCTCCTGGAGATCCGCCATGCCTTTGCCGGCAACGCTGGGGACTGGGGCCCTTTGCGCGCCCACTGGAGTGCCGCTAACCGGTTGATTTCGTTGACCGTGAAGCATGCTAGGCAGAGTCCAGAACAGGAGGCTCGAGCCGGTCAAACCGAGAAGGATCGGGATGAGGCTCAGCCATGTCGGTACCAAGTGTAAAGACTTCATCGTCCCCAGCATAGTACAACCACCACCGTAGGCCTTCAGTCGGCCCGATGCGACTCTAGTTCAAACCCCTTTTCGGCGATGCCGGCCAAAAGGGTATCGGAGTCGTGGCCGTGGAGGCGGAAGATTTGTCGCACCAGGTCGCAGACCGATTCGTGGCCGCGCTCGAAGAACACCAGGATGGAGGGGCCGGCGCCGCTCAGGGTGCAGCCCAACAGGCCTGGTGCGCGGAGCCGGACAATCTCGTCCAGGCCGGGCACCAGCGGCGCGCGGTACGGCTGGTGGAGGCGGTCCTCCAGGGTGGCGGGAAAAGCCCAGGTTGCGCCGGCGGCCAAGGCGGCGATCAGCAGCGAGGCTCGCTGCACGTTGAAGACCGCGTCCGCCCGGCTGTAGACGGCCGGCAAAACGGCGCGAGCCTGGGCCGTGGGCAGTTCAAAGTCCGGCACCACCACGCCCACGCCGAAACGCTGTGCCATCTCGATACGCACGGCGCGGGCCACGCCGCCGGAATCGATGGCGCTGGCCACGATGCCGCCCAGGATACAGGCGGCCACATTGTCCGGATGGCCTTCCAGGCGTGCCGCTTCGTCCAGCACGCGGGCCGGCTTCCAGCCGAGATCGAGCAGGCAGTCGGCCACCACTACTCCCGCGGTAAGAGCCGCGGCGCTCGAGCCCATCCCTTTTCCCAGCGGAATCTGGTTCGAGATTTCGAGCTCGATCGAAGGCATCCGCAGGCCCAGGCTCTCCGCCACGGCTACCGCGGTCTGCCAGATCAGGTTGTCCGGCCCGGCCGGAATCGAAGCGGCATCGCGGCCGCCGACGCGGATTTCGAGCGTGGCGCTGCGCCGGAAGCGGCAGGTGAGGTACACGCCCAGAGCCATTCCCAGGGCGTCAAAGCCGGGACCGAGATTGGCGCTCGAAGCCGGCACCCGCACGGTGTACCAGGTCATAATCGCAGACGAGCGAACCGGCCGGGTGTCCGGCGGTTACCGGATCTCGAGGATTTCCTTTTCCTTCACCTTGGATGCCTGGTCGATCTTCTGCATGAAGGCGTCGGTGGTCTTCTGGATCTCGTCCAACGCTTTCTTTTCGTCGTCCTCGGTGATCTTCTTGTCCTTCATCAGTTTCTTGACGGCTTCGTTACCGTCGCGGCGAATGTTGCGGGTCGCCACACGGTGATGTTCGGCGCCCGCATGCAGTTTCTTGACCAGCTCCTTGCGCCGTTCCTCGGTCAACGGAGGGATCGGCAGGCGGATCAGTTTGCCGTCGTTGGAGGGGTTCAACCCCAAATCCGACGCGCGGATGGCCTTCTCGATGGCGCCGATCTGGGAGACGTCCCACGGCTGCAGGGTGATCAGGGACGGTTCGGGAACGTGGAGATTGGCAAGTTGATTGAGCGGCGTGGGCGTGCCGTAGTAATTCACGCGAATGTGGTCCAGAATGCCCAGCGAGGCGCGCCCGGTGCGGATCGAAGCCATGTCGTGCTGCAAGTCGGAAAGGGCTTTCTCCATCCGCGTCTTAAGGCTCGCTTCGACCTCCTTCACCGAATTGAAGGTTGTGCTGGGTGTTGCCGGCTGTTCAGTTTTCATAGGACGGTCGCTCCGAAACCCCGGTTTTATTGAATCACGGTGCCGACGGGCTCACCCATCGACATTCGCATTATATTGCCTGGCACGTTGAGGTTAAAGACGATAATCGGGAGATTGTTGTCGCGGCACATGGCGATCGAGGTGGCGTCCATCACGCCCAACCCTTTGGCCAGCACATCGAGGTAGGTAATTCTGTCGAAGCGGATCGCGCCGGAGAACTTGAGCGGGTCCTTGTCATAAACGCCATCCACGCGGGTGGCCTTGGCGATGATGTCGGCCTTGATTTCGAGCGCCCGCAGAGTAGCGGCGGTATCGGTGGAGAAATAGGGATTGGACGTGCCGCCGGCGAAGATCACGATCCGGCCCTTCTCGAGATGGCGGATGGCGCGGCGCCGGATGTAGGGTTCGGCGACCTGGTGCATTTGGATCGCGCTCATCACCCGGGTGGGGATGCCGGCGTGCTCCAGCGCGTCGGAGAGGGCCAGGGAGTTGATGGCGGTCGCCAGCATGCCCATCTGATCGGCGGTAACGCGGTCCATGTGCAGCGCGGCGGCGGCCACCCCGCGAAAAATATTGCCGCCGCCCACGACCAGGCCGATCTGGATGCCCGTTCCGGCCACTTCGGCCACCTCCGCCGCCAGCGCATGGACACGTTCGGCATCGATGCCGAACTTCGCCTCGCCGGCCAGGACCTCGCCGCTCAGCTTCAGCAGGATGCGCGTGAAAGCGGGCATTAGCCGGCCGCTTGCTCTTCGCTCGATCCGGCGGCGGTTTCGCCGACCTTGAAACGGACGAAGCGAGCCACGGTGATGTTCTCGCCCAGCTTGGCGATCTTGGTCTTGACCAACTGGCCGATCGAAAGCGTCGGTTCCTTTACGAAGGGCTGCTCCAGCAGGCAGACCTCCTCGTAGAACTTGTTCATGCGGCCCTCGATCATCTTTTCCGCCACGGCGGGCGGTTTGCCCTCATTCAGGGCCCGGGCGCGCTGGATGTCCCGCTCTTTCTCCAAAACGGCCGCGGTCACATCTTCCTTGCGGATGAAACGCGGGTCGGTGGCCGCCACGTGCATGGCGATGTCGTGCACCAGTTCCTGAAAGTCGACGGTGCGAGCCACGAAATCCGATTCGCAGTTCAGTTCCACCATGACCCCCAGTTGGCCGCCGGCATGGATGTAGGTCCCGATCAGCCCCTGGCGAGTCGCGCGGCTGGACTTCTTTACGGCCGAAGCGATGCCCTGCTTGCGCAGCCAGGTTTCCGCTTCGCTCATATCGCCGCTGGTCGCCGTGAGCGCTTTCTTGCACTCCATCATCCCGGCGCCGGTGCGTTCTCGCAATTGTTTGACTAGTGTTGCGGTAATTTCCGCCATAACGATGCGTTCAGTCCTTGTTCTTTATTCCGCAGTCAGGACGGTACAACGCGCCCCCATTCGGGGCACGGCGCGGTTTTCATTCTGACGTCTATCTTCTGACTTCTGGCTTCGTATTTTAGTGTCCGGCCTCGGTCGCCACCACCGGCTCGGCGGCCGTTTCCGCGGCGGTTTCCGACGCCGGGCCCTTGCGCTGCGACTGCGACGTGGTATCGTCTTCCAGGCTCAGGCTCTCGGCCATGATTTTTTCCGCGTACTTGGGATCCAGGTATTCGGTGGCAGCCGCCATACCCTCCTCGGCCACGGTCTCTTCCTGCACGATCTTGTCGGCCGTGAAATCCTGCGCCGTGGCCAGCAACCGCCCTTCAATCACCGCATCGGCGATCTTGCTGGCGAACAGACGGATGGCGCGCAGCGCGTCGTCGTTACCGGGAATCACCCAATCCACTTCATCCGGATCGCAATTGGTGTCGACAATGGCCACCACCGGGATACCCAGACGGCGGGCTTCCTTGACGGCAATGGCTTCTTTGTTGGAATCGATGATAAACACCAGGTCCGGCAGCCCGGGCATATCTTTGATGCCGGCCAGATTCTGATCGAGGTGCTTGCGCTCGCGTTCCAGGCGGATGACTTCCTTCTTGGGACGGCCGGCGTAGCCGCCTTCCACCGAAGACATGGCCTCCAGTTCCTTCAGCCGCTTGATCGACTTTTGCACCGTGGCCATATTGGTCAGCAGACCGCCCAGCCAGCGTTGGTTCACATAGTACATCTGGCAGCGCAGAGCCTCTTCGGCGACTGCTTCCTGGGCTTGCCGCTTGGTGCCCACAAACAATACGTTCTTGCCTTGGGCGGCCATCTCGCCCACGTAGCGGGCGGCGTCCTTGAACATTTTCAAGGTCTTCTGCAGGTCGATAATGTAAATGCCGTTACGTTCGCCGAAAATGTACTCCTTCATTTTCGGATTCCAGCGCT
>PLRS01000116.1 GCA_003164035.1 Bryobacterales bacterium
GCGCGTCGCCGAAGAGGTCGCCCTCCTCACCCAACTCGCGGAAAGTAAAGGAGAAACCTACGACTTCGCGCGCGACTACCCGCGCCAGGCCTTCCCCCCGCAATTTGATTTTTCAATCCCGGAAATCGCCCGCCTGGCCACCCACCTGACCCGCCTCGCCGAAGCCAAAAAGCTCCTCCAAGCCTCCCAAAGGCCCCTCCGTAAGGCCGCCTAAGGCCGCCCGACCGAAAATAAGTCATTCGTTAAGGGCGCCGTGGAGCGGACTCTGCCCTAAGTCTGTCCGCCGTGGATTCTCTTCAGTCTGCAGTGTCGGCTTTCGAGCCGACGTTGTCTTCCTCCGTAGCGCCGGCGATCTTTGTCGCCGGTGTCTTGGCTGCCTCAAGGCGCAGAATTGCCCGCCTGAACGCCCAACCGCTCGCTTAACAGTCGCGGCTCGGTTTCGTGCGTTTCCGAGTCGCGACCGTAAGGGAGCGGTCCTTTGGTGGGGCAGGCGGTTCCGCCCCGGGGAGAGCCCGTATATGCCACCGAACCGTTCCCACGCGCGGCGCTAGACTGGTGTTGATCCTTTTTCAGAATAGGAGCTTCATGAAGCATCTGGTCGTTCTCATCGCGAGCGTTCTCCCCCTCGCGGCCGCCATCGACGGCACCGTGCGCATCGATAGCGGCGCCATTTCCGGGGTCCCGTCGTCCACACCCGGAGTCTATGTATTCCGCGGCATTCCCTACGCCGCGCCCCCGGTCGGCAATTTGCGCTGGCATGCGCCGCGACCCGCCGCAGCCTGGACCGGCGTGCGCAAGATGGAACAGTTCGGGGAGCGGTGCGTGCAGCCGCTGCGCGCCAATCCGCGGGAAACCCAGGGCAGCGAAGACTGCCTCTACCTCAACGTGTGGACTCCGGCGAAATCCCCCGCCGACAAACTGCCGGTCATGGTATGGATTCACGGCGGCGGCTTCCGCGACGGCACCGGCGCCATGCTGCTCCACGACGGAGAAGCGCTGGCCCGCAAGGGCGTCGTGCTGGTCACCGTCAATTACCGCCTCGGAGTATTGGGCTTTCTCGCCTATCCCGAACTGAGCCGGGAATCGGATCGCAATGCGTCCGGCAATTATGGGCTGATGGATGCCATTGCGGCGCTCCAGTGGGTGCAGCGGAACATTGCGGCGTTGGGCGGCGACCCGGCCAAAGTGACCCTCTTCGGCCAGTCCGCCGGGTCGATGGCCGTGAATTGCCTGCAGGCGTCGCCCCTGGCGAAAGGGTTGTTTCGGGCGGTGATCGGGGAGAGCGGCGCGTCCTTCCGTGGCATGTTGAACAATGGGGCGCTGGCCGAGGCCGAAGCCAAAGGCGTGAAATTCGCCGAATCGGTGGGAGCGAAGTCCCTCGCGGAGCTGCGCGCCAAACCGGCCTCGGAATTGATTACCGCGCCTTTCGCCGTCGGTCCGAACACCGATGGCTACGTGCTGCCCGCTCCGCCCCTGTCCCTTTTCGAAGAGGGCAAACAAAATCACGTACCGGCCCTGGTTGGATCGAACTCCGACGAGGGCCGTCTGTTCGCCCGCGGCTCCATGACCGCGCAGCAGTTCATCGATCAGGCGCACCAGCGGTTCGGCGGCGCGGCCGCCGAGTACCTGAAACTGTACCCGGCCGGGTCCGACGCGCAGGCGGCGGAGTCGCGGCAGCGGTCGGCAACCGAGGAGAGCATGGGGCTGAACGTGCGGCTCTGGGCGAAGGCGCAGGCCAAGGCCGGTTCCAAGGCCTACGTTTACTACTTCACCCGCGTGACCGCCGGGGGGGCCCCGTCGAACTATCCGGCCGATCAGCCTCGTCTGGGAGCGCCTCACGGTGAAGACCTGGCATACACCTTCAACAACATCGGCAACATCGAGGCCTTGCGCAACAGCGAGACATTCCACAACGCCCAGCCGGACGCCTACGATCTGAAGCTGGGCGACATGGTTTCGTCCTACTGGGTGAACTTCGCCAAGTCCCTCGACCCCAACGGCGGCAGCCTGCCGGTTTGGCCGCGGTTCGATCCGGCCCAACCCGACCTGGTGATGGAGCTCGGCGACCACGTCGGCATGCGGCCGCATCCGGACAACGCCGGCATCGTCTTCCTGGAAGCCCATCCGTTCCAGGCGTCGCGGTAATCGGCGGCCGCCCCACGCATCGGGCCGGGAACGCCTACGTCGCGTCCGGCCCCTTCGTGACGGTAGCGTCCAGTTCGCCTTTGGCCAGGCGCACGTGAATCCGCGAATGGGGTGTTGCCTCCGCGGCATCCTTCAGAATTCCGGCGTGGTTCGAAACAATCGCGTAGCCGCGCTCCAGAATTCGCAGCGGGCTCAATTGGGAGAGCTTGGCGTCGAGCTGCTCGAACCGGGAACGGCGCCGCGCCAGGGGCACTCGCACGGTTTCCACCGCCGCGGCTCGCGCCGCTTCCATGCGCCGCCGGTCGGCCGCCAGCCGCGGGCGAACGTCGAAGCGCCGCAGCCTCGCCTCCAGGCCGCGCCGCAGGCGCTCGCGGCCGTCCACCGCCAGGCGAATCCGCTCCTTCATCCGGTATTCCTGGTCGTCCACCCGCTGCAGCCCGCGGCCAACGCGGCGCTGCAGCAGACCCATGGCCCGCTCCACACCACGCTGGCGCAGGCGCCGCTCCAGCATGGCCAGCCGGTAGCGCATCCCCTGGGCGCACTTTAAGCGCGCCGCCGCCACCCGCTCCATCAGGTCGCTGGCGAGCGGCGTTACAATCTCCGCCGCGGCGGAGGGCGTGGGGGCGCGCTGGTCGGCCACAAAGTCGGCGATGGTCACGTCCGTCTCGTGCCCCACCGCGGAAACGACCGGCACCGCCGACGCCGCGATGGCCCGTGCCACGGCCTCTTCGTTGAAGGTCCACAAATCCTCCAGCGAACCGCCGCCGCGCCCCACAATGACGACCTCCGCCCACTGCGAGCGGCTGAAGTACTCGATGCCTCGGCACACTTCTTCCACCGCGCCCTCGCCCTGCACGCGCGCGGGATACAGGCGCACGTGCACGCCCGGAAAGCGCCGCGACAGAATCTGGATCATGTCGGCGATGGCCGCGCCCTTGGGCGAAGTCACGATCCCGATCCGGCGCGGAAAGCGCGGCAGCGGGCGCTTGCGCTCGGCCCGGAACAGCCCTTCCGCCGCCAGTTTCTTTTTGAGCTGCTCGAACGCCAGTTGCAGCGCGCCCAGGCCCCGCGGCTCGACCAACTCCACCACCAGTTGATAGTAGCCGCGCGTTTCGTAAACGTCGACGCGCCCGCGCGCCAATACCGCCAGCCCGTCGCGCGGTTTGAACTTCCAGTAGCGGTGCGCCGAACGGTAGGCCACGCACGGCACCTGGGCGTCTGTCTCTTTGAGGGTGAAATAGTAGTGCCCGCTGGTGGCCAGCTTCAGCCCGGAGATCTCGCCCGACACCCAGATGTCGGGAAATTCCGCATCTAGCAAAGCGCGAATGGCCGCGTTCAGCTCGCTCACCGAGAAGATGCGCCGCTCCGGCGTCAGGTCGAATTCGAGCGCGAATTGCTCCACCGAGGTTATGGTAGCGCGTCCCGCCCGCCCTCCCGGCTGTGCTACCATGCCCTACCAAGATGCGCTATCCCATTTTCTTTTTTGCACTCGCCTTGTCTCTCTCCGCCCAGCAAACGGCCGCACCCCCTCCGGAGGGCGGAGGCCGCGGGGCCTCTCCAGCGGCAGCTCCCGCCGCCGGCGCCTTTCCGCCAGGCGGCAACGATGAACTCATGAAGCATGTCGACGACCTGATGTGGCACCTGCTGCTGGGCGACATTGCCGATATCGACAAGGTGGCATACACCAGCCTGCCGCCGGCTCACCCCACCAACCCGCGCGCGCCGGGTGCCTCCAATCCGCTCATCGTTCACGCGTACACTTTCATCCCCAAGAACCTGGACCGCTCCCGGAAGCAGCCTCTCATCGTCTTCTGCCACCAGGGCGTGCATGCCAACGAAGACACTCGGGACGCCCATGTCTTTCGCGAGCTTCTCACCCAGGGTTACTCGATCGTTTCCTCCGATTACCGCGGCAGCACCGGCTATGGGCGCGGGTTCTATGAACAGATCGATTACGGCGGACGAGAGACCGACGACGTTTACCTGGGCATGCAATGGATGCTAGAAAACAATACTTTCCTTGATCCCAAGCGGGTCGGCATCATCGGCTGGAGCCACGGCGGGCTGATCACTCTCATGAACATCTTCGCCCATCCCCAAGCCTATGCCGTGGCCTATGCCGGCGTGCCCGCCAGCGACCTGGTGGCGCGGATGGGCTACGAACCGGCTTCCTACGCGGCCCTCTACTCGGCCCCCTATCACATCGGCCACAGCGTGCGCGACGACATCATGGAGTATCGCCGCCGCTCGCCCGTCTTTCACGCCAAGGAACTCGCCACGCCGCTGCTGATCCACAGCAACACCAACGACGAAGACGTGAATGTGCTGGAAGTCGAGCACCTAATCGAAGCCCTGAAGGCCGAAGGCAAGAAGTTCGAATACAAGATTTACCAGGACGCCCCCGGCGGGCATTACTTTAACCGCATCGATACCAAGCTGGCGAGAGACTCGCGGCGGGAAGTGTATAAGTTCCTGGCGGGGTATCTGAAGCCGGATAGGGCGGTGCAGTAGGGGCGGAGGTTGCCCAAGAGCCCTGATCGGCGCTAGGCTTGACATATGGCAGAAGCACTGACGGCCGAGCCGGCACCTCTCGCACTAGGCGACGATGGCGTCATGCGGGTGCGGGACACACGTGTAACTCTGGAGACTGTGCTGGCCGCGTTTGCCGAGGGTGCCACCGCGGAGGAGATTGCCCAGAGCTATCCGTCAATCTCGCCGGCCGACGCATATCAGGTGATTGGGTACTGCCTGCGGCATTCGTCCGAACTGGAACCGTATCTGGCGCGGCGGCGTCAGAGCGTTCGCGACATCAGACTATTGAACGAGTCCAGGTGGCCGTCGGCCGGTGTCCGTGACCGATTGCTCGCCCGGCGGCAAGAATAGTGTTGCGCTGGCCGGCCGACGAGAACTTCAATAACGATATCCTCCGCGCGTTATTCCGTAGGCATCCTGGGATCGACGTCGTTCGTGCGCAGGATGTCGGCCTGACGGGTATCGACGACGGGGCGCTCCTGGCGTGGGCCGCGGAACAGAGCCGAGTTCTGTTGACTCACGACGTATCGACCATCACGGCGCACGCCTACCGCCGGGTCATGAAAGGGGAGCCGATGCCCGGCGTGTTCGAGGTGAGCTGTGACGCCTCTATTCGTATCGCAGTGCCACCACCGGCGAAACGCGCGTGGCGCGCAGGGCGGGGATCAAGGTGGCCACGAGAACCACCAGCAGCAAGCCCGATGCAGCCGCCAGAAACGTCGCCGCATCGGTGACGCCGATACCGAACAGCATCGTCTTTAACAGGCGGGTCAGGGCGAACGCTCCGCCCAGGCCGAGGACGATTCCGATGGCCGCAAGCTGGGCGCCTTGCCCGATCACCATTCGCACCACGTCGGCGCGAGCCGCGCCTAACGCCATGCGCACGCCGATTTCATGGGTGCGCTGCGCCACCCAACCGGCGATCAGCCCGTAGATGCCCACGGCGGCCAGCAACAGGGCGATGGCCGCGAACAACCCCAGCAGCATGGTGTCGAAGCGCGGTTCGGAGACGGAGAGCGTAAGCGCCTGCTCCATGGTTCCAGTCTGCGCCAGGGTCACGCCCGGATCGATGGATTGAATCTCGCGGCGAAGCGTCGCCGAAAGGCCGGCGGCGTCGGCCGAGGTGCGAATCGCCAGGAACATCATCGGGCCGTAGCTTTGGGCGAACGGCAGGTAGTAAGCCGGGTCGGTGTCCACCGTCAATCCCAGGTACTTAACATTGCCGACCACGCCCACAATCTCCATCCACTTATCGCCGTATCCGGGCCCGCTCTGTTTGATGCGTTTGCCGAGGGCTTCCCGGTTGGGCATAAAGCGGCGCGCAAAACCCTCGCTCACGATCGCCACCGGCGCCGAATCCCGGCTGTCGTGCTCGGTAAAGTACCGGCCTTTGAGCAGCGGAATGCCGAGCGCCCGAAAGAAGTCCGGACCCACGGTGACGTCCGAAATAATAGGGTTCGGTTCTCCCGGCGCCAGGTTCTGTCCCTCGATAGCGAAGGTGTCGGCATCGCCCTGGCGGTCGGGCGGCAGCGCATCGGTGACGGCAGCCATTTCCACTCCCGGCACGTTGCGGGCACGGCGGAGCACTTCATCGTAGAAAGGCAGGCCGGCGCGGTCCTCGTTGTACTTGCGGTTGCCGGGGGAAATCAGCAGGGTCAAGATGCGTTGCGGAGGCGCGAAGAATCCGCCGGTGACACGTTCGAGATTTGCGAAGCTGCGCAGGAGCAGCCCCGCACCGACCAGGAGGGTGAGGGAAATCGCGATTTCGGAAACGACCAACACCGCCCGCGTGCGTCCGCGGGCCTGGCTGGCCGCGCTGCCGCGTCCGCCTTCTTTGAGGGTCGCGTTCAGATCGGCGCGCGCGGATTCGAGCGCCGGGACCAGCCCGAACAGAATCCCGGTGAGCGTCGAAACCAGCAGCATGAAAACCAGCGCGCCGCCATCGAGGCGAACCGAATCGATAAAGGGAAGATTGCCCGGATTCCAGGCGCGGACGAGCGCGATCGCGCCCCAGGCCAGCACCAGCCCGGCCGCGCCGCCCATCACCGCCAGAAGCACGCTTTCGGTGAGCAACTGGCGCACCAGGCGGGGACGGCCGGCGCCGAGCGAAAGCCGCAGCGCCATTTCACGCTCGCGGGCGGTCGCGCGCGCCAGCATCAGATTGGCCACATTCACCACGGCGATCAGCAACACCAGCCCCACCGCGCCGGCCAGCACCAGGATGGCGGGTTTCAGCGCCGGCCCCAACAGCGCATCGCGCAGGGACAGCACCGGCAGCGTCAGGCGCTTGTAGTACGGGTTTTGCCGCATCATGAGCAGCCCGATGCGGTTGGTCTCGGCCTGTGCCTGCGCCAAAGTTACGCCCGGCTTCAGGCGCGCCACGCCGCGATAGAACCACGGGCCGTAGCGGGTGGGCGGATTCAGCACCAGGTTGGTCCAGGCTTCCGTGTCCCGCCGCGGAAAGCGGAATGCCCCCGGCATCACGCCGATCACCGTGGAGGGCGCGCCGTTCACCAGGATGCTTTGGCCCACTACGGCGGCACTGGCGCCGAAACGCCTGCGCCACAGCGATTCGCTCAGCACGGCCAGCGCCCCGGTAGCCGGCTTGTCCTCGCCTGCTCGAAACGCGCGGCCGACGAGCGGACGCACGCCCAGGGTGGAAAAGAAACCCGCCGTCACCGACGCACCCTGCACCTGCTCCGGCACGCCGCCGGCGCCACCGATGTCCATCCGCCGGTTGGTAAACAGGGAGGGGGCCTCAAAGGCGCGATTGTTCTGTTTCCATAGCAGGTAATCGCGAATGCACAACGTGCCGAAGGCAAAGTCGCGAGGGAAGAAGCGCATAGTAACCACCGCCACGCGGCCGGCATCGGCATAAGGCAGGGGCCGGAACAGGATGCCGTACGCCACGCTGAACATAGCGGTGTTCGCGCCGATGCCCAGGGCCAGCGCCAGCACCGCGGCGGCCGTGAAGGCGCCGTTCTTGCGCAACGCGCGCACACCGTAGCGAAGGTCCCGCAGAAACTCTTCGAGCATTCGACCGGTCCTCACTTGTCTGACTTCTTCCTTGACTTGCTCCAGGCCGCCCAATTCGATGCGGGCGGCCCGCATGGCTTCAGCCGAGTCCATGCCGGTCGCGCGCTTCTCGGCGGCCAACTGGTCCAGATAGGCGCGCAGTTCGTCGTCGAGCTCCCGTTCCACGCGCGGCTGGGTGAAGAGATTGCGGCGAAGGCTGGCGATGCGGCTTGATAATGGCATGGAGGTCAGCTCGCCTCGAGCGCGCTCGCCATGGCCAGCGCGATGGTTTCCCACTGCCGCGTTTCGGTCTGCAATTGCCGCCGGCCCGCGGCGGTGAGGCGGTAAAACCTGGCGCGCCGGTTGTTTTCCGAATCGCCCCAGGAGGAAGACAGCCAACCGGCTTCCTCCATGCGGTGCAGCGCCGGAAACAGCGAGCCTGGTTTCACCTGAAACGTGCCATTGGTGATCTGGGCGATGCGGCGCGAAATCCCGAGCCCATGCAGCCCGGTCAGGGCCAGCGCCTTCAGGATCAAAAGGTCGAGGGTGCCCTGCAGAAGATTGGTGTTCGGCATACTCGTATAGAAATTCTATAGGACAGTCATATAGAATGTCAACAGGAAGGAACAATTGCAGGGCAGACCACGAAAAACGATGGTCTGCCCCACCGCGGAATCGTCGGCTGGTAGTAGTGCGATAACCGCAGCCGGTTTGACAAGCCCGCGGCGGGCGCGGTAAAACAATTCATGCGACCCTCTTCCCGGCGTGAATTCCTGGCCGCAAGTCTTTCCGCCGCCGCGGCGGCGCGCTTTGCCGCGGCCGATTCTTCCACCGGGTTGTTCGCGCTCACACTCAAGCAGGCATCCGAACAGGTTCGCGCGAAGAAAATCTCGCCCGTCGAGCTCACCCAGTCCTGCCTCGATCGCGTGCAAGCTCACAATCCCAAAATCGGCGCCTGGATCACGGTGATGCGGGACAAGGCTCTGGCACAGGCCAAGACGCTGGCCGACGAACAGGCCGCCGGGCGCTTCCGCAGTCCGCTGCACGGCATTCCCATCGGCATCAAGGATTCCATCGACGTCGCCGGCGCGCGCACCACCGCCGCCAGCGCGGTCTATGAATACCGCTTTCCCGGCGAAGACGCCGAAGTGGTCCGCCGCCTCAGGGCCGCCGGCGCCGTGCTGATCGGCAAGTCGAACATGCACGAGTTCGATGCCGGCGCGACTTCCGCGGTCAGCTACTGGGGCCCGGTGCGCAACCCATGGAATCCGGAGCGCGTCGCCGGCGGTCCCTCGGGCGGCTCGGCCGCGGCTGTCGCCATCGGGAATTGCTTCGCCGCGCTCGGCACCGATACCGGCGGAGGTATCCGCGTTCCATCGGCTTACTGCGGCGTGGTCGGGCTGAAACCCACCTACGGGCGGGTGAGCCTGCGCGGCATCGTGCCCATGGCCTGGTCGCTGGATCACTGCGGCCCCATCGCCCGAACCGTCGAAGACGCCGCCATGCTGCTGCAGCAGATCGCAGGCTACGATGCTCTCGATATCGACAGCGCCGATCGGCCGGTTCCCGACTACGGCGCCGCCATCGGCGCGCCCGTTTCGCAATTTCGTCTCGGCATTCCCGTGGAGTTCTACGATCACCTGGACGACGAAGTCTCCCGCGCCGTGGAAGATGCCGTCGCGCTGCTCGATAAGCTCACCAAAGGGTCGCGTGAGATTGCCCTCCCTTCTCTGCTGCATGCCGGCGTGGGCGCCGAAATCGCCGCCGCTCACGAGAACCTGCATGGCATCAACGGAGGCGGCTTCGAGCCCAGCACCGCGCGTGTATTCCCCGCCGCCGCGGCCGATACCGCCCGGGCGGTGGATTACATTCGCGGCTGGCGCAACCTGGAACTGGTCCGCCGCACCGTGGACGACGAGGTATTCCGGAAGCAACAAGTCGACCTGCTGATTGCGCCGGCCGCGCGCCATCTGCCGCCCACCATTGAAGACGAACTCACTGCCGCTGCCAGCGCCGGCCGCGGCGGCGGAACTGGCGAAGGCGGCGGCCGAGGCAATACGAGCGCCCGCGTGCCGCTCGATCTGGAATGGAACACCCGCCCGTTCAACGCATACGGATTGCCCGCCATCACCGTGCCCTGCGGGTTTTCCAGGGACGGATTGCCCATCGGCCTTCAGATCGCCGGACCGCGTTTCGGTGAAATCCAGGTGCTCGCCCTGGCGCACGCCTACCAGCAAGCCACCGATTGGCACAACCGGCGCCCGCCGCTCGAGCCCGATACCAAAGTGCCGGTCCTATCCAAAGCCGCGTCGGAACAGACCGGAGGCTGATATGCCGAACCAGACTCCTTCGGGCCCGACCGCGCTCACTCTCAAGCAAGCGTCGGAGCACATTCACACCAGGAAGCTCTCTCCCGTCGAACTCACTCAGGCCTGTCTCGATCGGATCAAGCTTTACAACCCCAAGATCGGCGCCTGGATTACCGTCATCGGCGAGCAGGCGCTGGCCGAGGCCCGGCTGCTCGAAAAGGAGCAGGTTGCCGGCCATTTCCGAGGCCCGCTGCACGGCATTCCCATCGGCCTCAAAGACAATATCGATACCGCCGGAATCCGCACCACCGCCGGCAGCCGCACTCTGGCCGGCAATGTTCCCGCCGAGGACGCCGAGGTTGCGCGCCGTTTGAAAGCCGCCGGTGCGGTGGTGGTGGGTAAGTGCAACATGCACATCTTCGCCGCCGGAGCCACTTCCGCCGTCAGTTACTTCGGACCGGTTCGCAACCCATGGAACCTGGAACTGATCGCCGGCGGATCGTCGGGCGGGTCCGCCGCCGCGGTCGCCATGGATAACTGCTATGCCGCGCTCGGCACGGATACGGGCGGATCCATCCGTACCCCTTCGGCGATGTGCGGCGTGACCGGTTTCAAGCCCACTTACGGGCGCGTCAGTATCCGCGGCATCGTGCCACTTACCTGGTCTCTCGATCACTGCGGTCCTATCGCCCGCACGGTGGAAGATGCGGCGCTGGTGCTCCAGGCGATCGCCGGTTATGACCCGCTCGACGTACAGAGCATCGACTATCCCGTGCCGGATTACTCGAAAGCCATTGGCGCCGCCGTGTCCCGCTTCCGCCTGGGCATTCCGCCGCAGTTTTACGACGGCCTTCAGGACGGCGTGGGGCGCGCCATGGAAGAAGCGATCGCCCAGCTCCGCAAAATGACCGCGGGGTCGCGGGAGGTCGAACTGCCTTCCATTCTCGAAAGCGGCGCCGGTGGCGAAAGCGGCGCCTATCGCGAGATTCTGGGCAGCGAGTTCACCATCGCCGAACCGGGGACCCCGGGAACCGGTGGCCGGGCGGCGGATTATATCCGCCAATGGCGCGCCCTGCGCCTGGTGCGGCGCACGGTGGACGAGGCCGTCTTCCAAAAACAAGATGTCGATTTCCTGATCACGCCCACCATTCGCGAGCTGCCCTGGCCCATCGAGGAAGAACTCGACCGGGTGGCCAACGCCCGCCCGCGCAACCCCAAGCCGGGCAACACCCGTTCGCTCGACGATTACGGATTGCCCACCATCACCGTGCCCTGCGGCTTTTCCAAAACCGGCTTACCGATCGGTCTGCAGATCAGCGGTCCCAACCTGGCCGAAGGGAACGTGCTCGCCCTGGCGCACGCCTACCAGCAAGCCACCGATTGGCATACGCGCAAACCTCCGCTCCAGCCCGATGCCAAAGTGCCGGCTCTATCCAAGACCGCGGCCGCGCAGACCGGCGAATCGGTGACACGTTAGCGCCCTTTAGGATGAGCCGCGCCAGACACAGACCAGGATTGAGAAAAACGAGCGCCGCCGCGCCGGCAGCCGGCCGCGCCACCGATATCGGCATCGCCATCCTGCTGGTGGCGGCCATTTTTGCGGTCTACTGGCAAACGCTGCACTTCGGTTTCGTCAACTACGACGACCCGGATTACGTCACGGCGAACATCCATGTGCGCGCCGGGATCACGGCGGAAGGCGTGGCTTGGGCGTTCCGGCATTCGTTCGCCGGCAACTGGTTCCCGCTGACCTGGCTGTCGCACATGCTGGACGTCGAGCTTTTCGGCCTCGATAGCGGACTCCACCATTTGACCAGCGTCTCGATCCACGCCGGGTCGACGCTGCTGCTTTTCGCGTTCCTGCGCCGCACCACAAAATCGCGCTGGCCCAGCGCCATGGTGGCGGCACTGTTCGCGCTGCACCCCTTGCACGTGGAGAGCGTGGCGTGGATCGCCGAGCGGAAAGACGTGTTGAGCGCGTTGTTCTGGATGCTGACGCTATCCGCTTACGCCGGCTATGCGGCTCGTCCGGGACCGGCGCGCTACGGCTTGGCCGTCGGCGCGTTTTGCCTCGGGCTGATGGCGAAGCCCATGCTGGTGACACTGCCGTTGGTGCTCTTGCTGCTGGACTACTGGCCGCTGGCGCGGGGAGTGCGGCTGCTGGAAAAGCTCCCGTTTCTGGCGCTGTCGGCCGCGGTCTCGGTAATCGCGTACGTGGTGCACCGGGAAGCGGGAGCGACCGCCTCACTCGATACTTTCCCGCTCGCGGTGCGGCTGGAAAACGCGTTGGTGTCCTATGCGGTCTATGCCCTCAAAATGTTCTGGCCGAGCAACCTGGCGGTGTTTTATCCATATTCCCGGCAGTCTCTCGCGGTGCCGGCCGCGCTGGCCGCTCTCGGGCTGGCCGCGATCACCTTCGTGGCAATCCGGATGGCGGCGCGCCGGCCGTACCTGATCGCCGGATGGGCCTGGTACCTGGTGACGCTCGCGCCGGTGATCGGACTGGTTCAGGTGGGGGCACAGGCGCGGGCGGACCGCTATACATACATTCCGATGATCGGCTTGTCCATTGCATTGGTCTGGGGCGCGGCGGATATGCTGCAACGCTGGCCGCGAGTTCGAGCAGTCTTAGCCTGGTCGGTTTGCGCGGTGTGTGCCGTTCTCACTTGGACACAGGCCGGTTACTGGCAGGATGGAGTGTCGCTGTTTCGGCGCGCGGTGGATGTAACCACGGACAATTACGTAGCGCGATTCAATCTGGCCGCGGCGCTGGCTGCGCGCGGCGACGACGCGGAAGCCGCCGGCCAACTCGCCGAGGCCGTCCGGATTCATCCGAATTCCGCACCGGCGCGGGCGGAACTCGGACAGTTGCTGGCCAAACAGGGCCTGCTTCAAGAAGCCCTTTTGCAACTGAACGCAGCCGTTCGGCTGAACCCCGCCGATGCCGTGGCCCACTACCGCCTGGGCACAGTATTGGGAGAAGCGGGAGACGGCAGTGAGGCCGCTCGCGAGTTCACGGAGGCAGTTCGGCTGGACCCTGGCAACGCGGATGCCCATTACAATCTGGGCATATCGCTGGCCAATCAAGGCAGTATCGAAGGGGCCGCGAGTGAGTTTGCCGCCACGGTGAGATTGAACCCGGAGGATGCCGCCGCGCGCTACAACCTTGGGGTCAGCCTGGCCAGGCTGGGGCGCATCCATGAGGCGATCGCGCAACTGTCGGAAGCAGTCAGGATCGACCCGAAGCTCCCGGGGGCGCGCGAGGCGCTCGACGACGCAGTGGCGCGGCAGCGCGCGGCCGGAAAGTAATGGTTGTGGGGTGTGCGGCTATAATGATGGCTCGTGCCGGGGAAGAAGATTCGTAAACTCAGTGGGCGCGCCGGGACGAGCGGCGCTCCCGCCAGGCTTTGGCCGCGACACGCCGCGGCGATTGTCGCGCTCTGGGTGCTGGCGCTGGCGGCGTACTCGAACTCCTTCGCTGGCGGCTTCGTATTCGACAACGCGCCGATCGTCCAGAACGACCCGCGCATCCGCGCGGCGACGGCGGAAAACGTTCGGCGGATTTTCACCACGGAATACTGGTTCGCGAGCGGGACCTCGGGGCTCTACCGGCCGGTGACGACTCTCTCCTTCCTTTTCGATTACGCCGTCGTTGGCGATGGCGCAAACCCATCGGGTTATCACGCCGTCAACCTGGCGCTGCACGGTCTGAATATCGCGCTGGTTTACGCGCTGGGGCTCGAGATTCTGGGCGGCTGGTTCCCTGCCCTGGCGCTGGCGGCGCTGTGGGCCGTGCATCCGGCGCTGGTCGAATCGGTCACCAATATTGTCGGACGCGCCGACTTGCTGGCGGGGTTCGGAGTTCTCGCGGGCCTGCTCTGTTATGTGCGCCAAGCTGCCGCGGCGGGACGAAAACGGATCGCCTGGCTGGCGGCGCTCGCCGGCGCTCAAACCGTGGCGTTGTTCTCGAAGGAGAGCGGCGCGGTTTTGCCAATCCTGATGGCGCTGTACGATTTCACCTGGCCGCGGCGGGAGGCGTGGCGAAGCCGTTTGGCCGCTTACGCTGTCCTTGCCGTTGGGTTCGCCGCCTTTCTCTCCCTGCGCTGGGGATTGCCGACCCATATGCTGGTGCCGTTTGCCGAGAACCCCCTGACCGGCGCCGGTTTCTGGACCGCGCGAATGACTGCCGTGAAAGTGATCGGCAAGTTTCTGTGGCTGTATGTGTGGCCAGCGCGGCTGTCGGCGGACTACTCGTTCCGCGCCGTGCCGTTGTTCGGCTGGCAGCCCTGGAACTGGGAGGACGCGAAAGCGGCGATGGCACTGGCCGCTTGCGTGGGGCTGGTTCTGCTGGCGTTTGACTCGCGCCGCCGCAACCCGCCGCTGTTCTATTTTCTGGGATTCTTTTTCA
Source organism: Bryobacterales bacterium (assembly GCA_003164035.1). GTDB lineage: Bacteria > Acidobacteriota > Terriglobia > Bryobacterales > Bryobacteraceae > JBEKYD01. The sequence goes on from PLRS01000116.1 coordinate 14,410, forward strand.
TCGCGCTGGCACCGACTTCGAATCTCTTGATTCCAATCGGGACCATCATGGCGGAGCGGTTCCTGTATCTGCCCTCAATCGGCCTGGCCGGATGCCTGGTGGTCGCGGCAGCGGCAATCGCTCGCGCGGCGAATTTCAAGCGGGCTTGGGTGAAGTGGACCGCGCTCGTCTGCATCTGCCTGGCGTTCGGGTCGCGAACCTATGCGCGAAATTTCGATTGGCGCGACGACGAGAGTCTCTGGACCAGCGCCATCCAGGCCTACCCGGAGGGCGCGCGGCCGCACAATAACCTGGGCAACGTGCTGCTGGCCAGGTCCGATTTAGAGGGTGCGGCCACCGAGTTCGAGGCGGCCTTGCGCATCCGGCCCGACTACGCGGAGGCGCACTACAACCTGGGGAAAACGCTGGCGCGGATGCCCGGCCGGCTGCAGCAGGCGATCGCTGAGTACCGGGCGGCGCTGCGCGACCGGCCCGATTACTCCCCGGTGCTGCATTACACCTACGCGCACGTCAGCCTGGGAAACGCGCTGGCGCGCTTGCCCGGCGGGATGGGGGAGGCAATCGAGCAATATGAAGCGGCGCTGAAGCTGGACCCGAACGCCGCCGAGGCGCATTACGACCTGGGAACGGCGCTGGCGCGGACGCCTGGGAGGATCCCCGACGCAATTGCCCAATGGCAAGCCGCGGCGCGCCTCCAACCCGACCTGGCGGAAGCGCATTACAACCTGGGAGTCGCATACGCGCAATCTCCGGACCGGATCGAGGCCGCTATCGCCGAATATCGGGCGGCGCTCGACAGCCGACCGGACTATGCGGAGGCGCACAACCAGTTGGGCCGTTTGCTGGCCCGAGTTCCGGGCCGGTTGGCGGAGGCCGTGGCGCAATACCAGGAGGCAGTGCGGCTCCAGCCCGATTTCGGAGAGGCGCACTACAACCTGGGGATGGCCCTGTTGCAAGTCCCGGGCCGAATGCCGGATGCGATCGCGGAACTGGAAGCCGCATTGCGCATCAGGCCCGACGCGCGGGGAAGGCGCATGGTGGACGAACTGCGCGCCCGAGGGCGGTAAGGGGCAGTCCCATGTCCCCACTGTCCCAGGAATTATACCTGTAGCTCACTACCGAGCCGCGCCCAGAGGGAGCGGTCCTTGCCAGCGGCTTCAGTTGTGCATCGTTGTGCATTCCTGTGCGCCGCCTGGGCGTGAAAAAACAAATAAGCCATTTAGTTTCTTCACTGGCGCTTGGCCCGGGCTCTTTTCGGTTGTGCACGCTTGTGCATTTTTGTGCATGCCGGCCAACTGAGCCGCGACCAACCGCCGGGGATTGTCGGGCAGCTTTTGTGCATTCTTGTGCATGGATTGACGCCCGTCCGAGGAGCGGCATGACGCCCGGCAGCGAGGCGTTGAGCCTGCGTATCATGGGGATGATGGAGGACGGAGAGGCGATCAAGGAGGCTTCGACCCTCGACGCTCTGGCAGACGATCCCGCCATGGAGGGCGCGGCAGCATTTCTGGTGAGCGCGGATGTCGCGGAGAAGGTGGGCGGCTTACGGCGCGCAAGAGCCGATGGCGGAGATCGACTTTGGTAAAAGCCGCCCAGACACCGTAATCCTCTGATTCCAAGAGCTTTCTCCCCCGCGCACAGGTTACCACGGGCAGTCAAGCGGCTGGTCTCCCGCAGACTTTGTTATCAATGGGTTACGCTCTGTGACCGGAATTGATGGCTCCCGCGTTTCCCCGCGGCGCCCCGCGAAGCGTATGGAAACGCGGGACAGGGACGGAGCGCTCTGTCCCTTCGCCAATTTCGGGGTCCGCCGACGACTCCGATGCGGTGAAAACAAAAGGGCGATGATCCCTCGCGCTTGAGATCGGCTCTGTATCTGCATGATAATACGAGGCTCGCGAATTACGAAGGAGTCGCGTCAGGCTGTCCCCACTGTCCCCGTCCCCACTGTCCCCCCACTGTCCCCGTCCCCACTGTCCCCCCACTGTCCCCAATTCCATGTAGACATCGGCGCGTGCGTACACCGAAGGGACGATGCGTTCGGGTGGAAGATGCCGGAAGCCCTGCGATTCATAGAGGCGGATGGCCGGCGTCAACGTGTGGTTGGTTTCCAGATAGAGGCGGGTTGCGCCGGAAGCGCGAGCCTCACGAACCACGGCTTCGAGGAGGCGGCGGCCGATGCCGGCGCGCTGGCACGATTCGGTCACCGCCATCTTGGCCACTTCAAACTCGCCGGGTCCCATGGCGAGCAGGGCGCAGCAGCCCACGGTTTCGCCGTGGCGGACGGCCAGGAAGATTCTGCCGCCGCGGTCCAGGATGAAGCTACGGGGATCGTTGATCATCGCCGCGTCTTTCGGCTCCAGGGCGTCGAAGTGGCGCACGATCCATTCCCGGTTCAGCCGCTGGAAGTCCGCCTCGTCCCCCGCGGTGAATTCGCGGATCAGGAGCGCTGCGTCTTGGGAAGCTGAAGTTGACACGGAAATCGTCCTCCGATACCCACGCTACGGCATGCGCCGCCAGTGGTCAACTTGGGTGGGGCGAAAGGTCCGTTCAGCCGCCCAAGCGTTCGGTGAGGGTCACTGGAGTTCGCAGGCGGAAAGTGATGCGAGTTTCCGGCGGGAGAGCGGCCGGGCGAGAGCGCGAGAGCGCCACCCCGCCGGCTCCGGCTCCTGCGCCCGCGCCCGCTCCGATGGCGGCGCCTTTCCCCCCGCCCACCATTCCCCCGATGACCGCGCCCAGCACGGCGCCGCCGGCCACGGTTTCCACCTCCGCGTTGCGGTTGGGCTCGGCGTGCTTTTCAAAGCTATCGGTATGAATGGCCGCCTGCTGGCCGTCGGACGTATTCAGGCGGGTCAACTCCACGGCGATGCCCGCGGCGTTGGCCAGGCTGCCGGGATGGGATGCTACCACCCGGCCTTCCACGCGCGCGCCCCGCTCGGCAATCACGAATCCGTCTACCACCAGCTCGCGGTCGAGCGTGGCGGTGAACCGGTCGCCGACGGCGTTCCGGTCCGAAGAGAGGCCGTCCAACAGGCGCACCGGGAGCAAGAGCCCGGGGTTCAGCGTCACCGTGTTGGGGGTCCTTTCAGCCGGAACGGGAAGCGGAGTCGCGTCGTCCGGCTCGGGGCGCGCGGGTGGAGCGGGGGATGGCGGAGCCTCCGGAGGAGCCGGAAGCGGCGCGGGCGCCGCCGGTTCGGGATCGGCGGCGGGCGCCGGCGGGCTTACCGGCGCGGGATCGCTCGGGCGGGCCCACGGTACCGCCTGGGCGGGCGGCTCGGCGGCAGCCAGGGTGCGCGGATGGACGGGCGATGGCCGCGCTTGGCGGCGCGATGGAACCGTGGCCGGCGCGGGCTTCGAAACAGGAGCCGGTTCGAGCGGCGCGGGCGCGGGCTTCGCCGCGGAGGGTTCGGGTGCCGAAGCGGGTATGGCCGCCGGCACCGGTTCGGCGGACGCGATCACGCGGGGCGCGAGTGGACTGGTCTGGGCCAGCTTGCCCGCGGTGTGCCGCCGCAACTCCGCCACTTTCATCACCGCGGCCCCGCCCATGGCGCCCGCCAGCACCAGAATCACGATATTCACCGGCCGCATAGCTGCTCCTCGTGCTGATGGACGGCTGCGGCGAAAGTTCCGTTTCTATCCGGGAAACGCTAAAATCGAATCATCCGCGCGGTTTCATGATACCTTTTCCGGACCATTTTTCGATTGGCAAGGTGCGCATCGCGCCGGCCACGGTGCTGGCGCCGATGGCGGGCGTGACCGATACCGTGTTCCGCCGGTTCATCCGCGATTTGAGCGGCTGCGGGCTGATGATGACCGAATTCACCAGCTCGCACGGCGTGAAGGCGTCGGTGGGCCGCAAATCCTCGCGGACGCTGCGGCACCTGGCGTTCGATCCGGAAGAGCACCCGATCTCGGCGCAACTGTTCGGCGCCGACCCGGCGGTCATGGCGGACGCCGCGCGGGTCTGCCAGGAGCTAGGCTTCGATGTTCTGGACATCAATTTCGGCTGCCCGGTAAATAAGGTCGTGAAGTGCAACGGCGGTTCCAGCCTGCTGCGCGACCTGCCGCTGGTCGAACGGCTGCTGCGCGAAGTGCGGCAAGCCATCTCGATTCCTTTCACTTTGAAATATCGCGCCGGATGGAACGACCGGGAGCTGGTGACGGTGCGCATGGCGCGGTTGGCGGAGGAGTGCGGCCTCGATGCCATCGCGCTGCATCCACGCACGCGCGAGCAGGGGTATGCCGGCAAGGCCGACTGGAGCCGCATAGCCGAAGTAAAGGCCGCGGTGAAGATTCCGGTGATCGGCAATGGCGACATTGTTACGCCCGAGGATGCCGTCCGCGTGGTGCTGGAAACCGGCTGCGACGCGGTGATGATCGGCCGCGCCGCCAGCTCCAATCCGTGGATCTTCCGCCAGATCGCGCAGTACGTGGAAACGGGTCGTTACGATCAACCGGCGGAAGTTGACCGCTACCTCATGATGCGGCGCTATTATCAGATGCTGATCGAACGCGGCGAGCGCGACGCCACCGGAAAAATGAAACAGTTCGCAACTTACTTCACTCATGGCGTACGCCACGGAGCGCAGCTCCGAGCCGCCATTTACCACGCCGTGGAACCGGCCGCCATTCTGGATCTGGTGGACGGGTTTTTCCAGTCCGAAGCGATCGCCCAGTGAAACAAGTCCAACTCATCACCGACGGGGCGTGCCTGGGCAACCCCGGCCGCGGCGGATGGGCCGCCATCCTTCGCTATGGCGATCGCAAGAAGGAAATGTGGGGCTCGGAGGCGCACACCACCAACAACCGCATGGAGCTGACCGCGGCCATCGAAGGGCTGCGCATGTTGAAAGAAGCCTGCGCGGTGGAAGTCATAACCGATTCCGAATACCTGAAGAACGGCATCACCACCTGGATTCATAACTGGAAGCGCAAAGGCTGGATGACGTCGGCCAAGAAGCCGGTCGTCAATCAGGACCTGTGGCAGGAGCTAGATGAGCAGGTGGGCCGGCACAAAACCACCTGGACCTGGACCAAAGGTCACGCCAACCACGCCGATAACAACCGATGCGACGAGTTAGCCACCGAAGCCGCCAGGGAACAGAGTTCAAGCGACGGCGCTGAATCTTCCAAGTAACCCGCTCATCTAAGAAACCGTCGTTCGACGGAATAAACTACGAGGGGACTTTATGAATTATCGGTTACTGGGCCATAGCGGTCTGCGTGTGTCCGAGCTGTCGCTGGGCACCATGACATTCGGGGAAGAGTGGGGCTGGGGCTCTCCGCGCGAGGAAGCGCGCAAGATCTACGATGCCTACCGCGAGGCCGGCGGCAATTTCATCGACACGGCGAATCTCTACACCAACGGCGAGAGCGAGCGATTTGTGGGTGAGTTCACAAACGGACATCGTGCCGAGGTGGTGATTGCAACCAAGTACACCAACTCCGGTCCCGGCAACGACGCCAATGCGGGCGGCAATCAGCGCAAGAATATGATGCAGGCCGTGGACGCTTCGCTGAAGCGGCTGAAAACCGATTACATCGATCTGTACTGGATGCACATTTGGGACGGTCTGACTCCGGTCGACGAGGTGATGCGCGCCTTCGACGACCTGGTGCGGCAGGGGAAGGTGCTTTATATCGGCGTGTCGGACGCTCCGGCGTGGTGGGTGGCGCAGGCAAACACGCTGGCGGAACTGCGCGGCTGGTCGAAGTTCGTGGGGTTGCAGATCGAGTACTCGCTGGCCGAGCGCACCGTGGAGCGCGAGTTGATACCGATGGCGAAAGCGTTTCAACTGGGATTGCTGGCGTGGTCGCCGCTGGCCGGCGGCCTGCTCAGCGGAAAATACGCAAAGGGCAAGCCGGCCGAGGGCCGCTATAACAACGAAATGATGCTGGCGTTCTTACCCGCCGAGGAGCGGCGGGAGCGGATCGTGCGCGCCCTCGAACAGACCAGCGGGGAGATTGGCCGCTCTCCGGCGCAGGTGGCGCTGGCCTGGCTGCGCTACCGGGCGATTCCAGTGATCCCCATTATCGGCGCCCGCAAGCTGGCGCAACTCGAGGACAACCTGGCAAGCCTGGAAGTCGCGCTCACCGGCGAGCAAGTCGCTCAGCTCGACCAAGCCAGCGCGATCGAGCTCGGCTTCCCGCACGATTTCTACCGCCGCGACATGGTCCGCACGTTTATTTATGGCGGGATGGGCGATCGTCTGCTGGTCTAGCTTTTCACTGGCGCCCTTTCAGAATGCGCCGGATATTCCTCTTTCCATGCACAACGGCAACGATCTCAATCGGGGCCGTCTCCGGGCGGTACACAATCGTGTAGTTGGGATACCGGGCCAGCGTGCAGAAACGGAGCGAGCGGGGTTGTGAGGTCGGGCCGGGAATGGCCCCGCATGGGAGCCTCTGCAACGAACGCGCAAGCAGCGTAGATCTCTCGCTCTACGCGGTCGGCGGCGTCTTCGCTGTCATTGGCAATGTAAGACCAGATGTCAAAAATATCTGCTTTGGCAAGAGGCGCAAAAACATAAACGCTCATTGTCTAGATTGGCGCCAGTCGTCTTTCATCGCCTGAATTTCCTGACGAGCCTGTGCGCCATCGATCAGTTCTCCCCGCTCGGCTTGTAGGTAGCCTTCCTCGATATGGGCCGACACCGCCCGGCGTTCCTCATCGGTCCAGGTCTCCTCGGCGTCCTGAGCTTCAAGAGCGCGCCGTAGCACGTCCTCGGCGTTCGTGTAACTGCCGGTGGAAAGCCGCTTGTTAATCAGTGTTTCAAGGTCCGGGGGGACGTTTAATTGCATGGCCGGTTCTCCGTCTCACATCCATCTTAGCCTTTTATCCCGCCTCCCTTCACTGTCCCGGCGCGAAATAGCCTTGCCGCCAAAACGCCCGTAGCGCCGGCAGGCCGCGCGGGGGCACCAGCTTTACCTGCACGCGATGATATTTGCCGTCGCGGCCGGTGGCGCTGGGAGCGAAGCCGATGAGGTAGCGGTTGCGCAGCTCGACGCCGATCTTGGCGGCGACGTCGGGCATTTCCGCCAGGTTGTCGACCGGCAGGTGGCGGCCGCCGGTCTGTTCGGCGATGTCGTTGAGCAGGCTGGGACCGTTAGCCTCTTCGGGAGTGCGGCCGCGCGCAAAATCGGATTCGTAGATGCCGATGGCGTAAATCAGCACGTCGGCTTCGCGCACCAGGTTGCGAAGCTCGGTTTCGGTGTAGCGGCTGGCGTTGTCCCCGCCATCGGAAACGATCAGCAGCGCCTTGCGTTTTTTGTCCGACTTCCGAATTTCGTGCAAAGCCATAAAGAGGGCATCGAGCAGCGCAGTACGCCCGCGGGATTCGGAGAAAGTGAGCTGGTTCTGAATCTCGGTCAGGTCGCGGGTGAGCGGGACCATCAGCTTGGGCTGGTCGTTGAATTCCACCAGAAAGAACTCGTCCTCGGGGTTGGCGGTTTGGAAAAACGCCGACGCCGCCATGCGCGACCGCCGCAGCTTGTTGCCCATGCTGCCGCTGGTATCGAAGACCAGGCCTACCGCCAGCGGTTCGTCTTCCATGCCGAACTGGGTGATGGTCTGCTCCACCTTGTTATCGAGGACGCGGAAGTGTTCCTTTTCGAGGCCGGTGACGGGGCGATTCTTGGGGTCGCAGACGGTGACCGGAACCAGCACCAGGTTGCTGTCGACGCGCAGGTTGGCGGAGGGTCGAACCGAGACGGATGCGACGGTTTTGGGCCGCACCTCAATTTGCGGCTGCTGGGCGGCCAATCGAATCGGCAGGGCCGCGATTCCCGCCAGCCAGGCCAACGCCAACCAGAGACGGCTACCCCGATTCATGAAGTGTCCCGTGCGGATAGTATAACAGCGGGCCGGGGCGGCGCTTAGCGAAGTTGCACCGCTGGTACCTAAGGACCGTGGTGCCGAGTGGGACAGGCCTCCTGGCCTGTCGCTGGCTGGAAGAGCCGCTTCGCGGCTACGACAAGCCGGGAGGCCTGTCCCACCTGCTACCTGGATCGTCTATTGCGCGCGCGCTTTGGCCACGGCGGCCAGGAACTGGCGGGCGCGTTCTTCCAGCACGTCGAAGCGGCCCTGCTTCATGCTCTGCACGTCGACCAGTTCGCCGCCCACGCCGGCCGCGCAGGCGCCCGCTTTGAGGAAGTCGCCGATGGTTTCCAGGTTCACGCCGCCGGTCGGAATCATTTCGATCTGCGGGAAGGGGCCCTTGAGAGCTTTGATGTACTTGGCTCCGCCCACATTGCCGCAGGGGAAGATTTTCACTACGTCGGCGCCGGCTTCCCAGGCGGCCAGCACCTCGGTGGGGGTCAGGGCGCCGGGGCAGATGACGACCGAGTAGCGCTTGCAGATTTCGATGGTAGCCAGCCTCAGGCTGGGGGAAACGATGAACTCCGCGCCGGCCAGCATGCAGACGCGGGCGGTTTCCGGATCGAGCACGGTACCGGCACCGACCAGGATTTTGCCACCGAAGCGGCCGGCGATTTTTTCCAGCACGCCGACGGCGCCGGGAACGGTCATGGTGATTTCGGCGGCACGAACACCACCCTGGTAAATGGCTTCCACGGCCTGAAGGGCTAAATCGGCGCTGGGCGCCCGCACCACGGGCACGATGCCGACTTCGGTAATTGCTCGCAGGGTTTCTTTCGCACTCATCAGCGATTACGATAGCACGCAGCAGTGGAGCCATTGGCGAGTGGGACAGGCCTCCTGGCCTGTCGCTGGCTGGAAGAGCCGCTTCGCGGCTACGACAGGCCGGGAGGCCTGTCCCACCAAATGGCGGTAAGGGATTTTCCCGATGCCGCCCGCTGTTATCCAGTACGTTAACGGTATCGGTTAACGGTGCGGCGGTCCCCGTAATGTGATGGAATGAGACATGGAGTTTTCGCTTCTGGACATCTCCCTGGCGGCCATTACGACCATCCTGGTCTGGATGCTCGACGCAAGGTAAGAGGCGCAGCGGCTACCATAAAAGGACTGGCGGCAAGATCGCCGGACCAGGCGGTAGACCGTTCATGACCAAGACCTCACTCGACAAAAGCAAGATCAAGATTCTGCTCTTAGAGGGCATTCACGCCACCGCGGCGGGAGCATTTCGCGCCGAGGGTTATGGAAATATCGAAGTTCACTCCAAATCGCTTCCCTTCCCCGAACTCGTCAAAGCGGTGCGCGACACTTTCTTCATCGGGATCCGATCGGCCACCCATTTATCGGCGGAGGTATTCGAACACGCGCCGAAGCTGACGGCCGTGGGGTGCTTCTGCATCGGCACCAACCAGGTGGATCTGGATGCGGCGCAGGACCGCGGCATTCCGGTCTTCAACGCTCCATTTTCCAACACGCGCAGCGTGGCGGAGCTGGTGGTGGCGGAGACGGTGATGCTGATGCGCGGCATTCCGGCGCGCAACGCGTCGGCGCATCGCGGCGGCTGGACGAAGAGCGCGGCGGGGTCGAGGGAGGTGCGCGGCAAGACTCTGGGCATCGTCGGCTACGGCCACATTGGGACCCAGGTGGGCGTACTGGCCGAAGGGCTGGGGATGCAGGTGATTTATTACGACATCGAAACCAAGCTGGCGCTGGGCAACGCCAAGCCGGTGGCGTCGCTGGAGGCTCTGGTGGAAGCCGCCGACGTGGTGACGCTGCACGTACCGGAAACCGCGCAGACGGCGGGCATGATGGGAGCGGCGCAATTGGCGGCGATGAAGCCTGGCGCCTGCCTGATCAACGCGGCGCGGGGCACGGTGGTGGATATCGGCGCTTTGGCCGCGGCGCTGGACGGCGGACGCCTGGGAGGCGCGGCGATCGACGTGTTCCCAGCGGAGCCGAAGACCGCCGCGGACGAATTCGTCTCGCCCCTGCGGGGCCTGGACAATGTGCTGCTCACGCCGCACATCGGCGGATCGACCGAAGAGGCGCAGGAAAACATCGGCCTGGAAGTGGCGGGCAAGCTGATCAAATACAGCGATAACGGCTCGACCCTGACGGCGGTGAATTTCCCGGAAGTGTCGCTGCCGGAGCATCCCAGCGGGCACCGCCTGCTGCACATTCACCGCAACCAGCCGGGAGTGCTGACGGCCATCAACCAGGTGTTTTCCGCGGCCAAGGTGAACATCGCCGGCGAATATCTGCAGACCAACCCGAAAATAGGCTACGTGGTGATCGACGTGGAAACTCGCGAGGAAGAAGAGACGCAGGCATTGAAACGCGCTCTCGACGCGGTGCCGGGAACGTTGCGGACGCGGTTGCTGTACTGAAGAAGCTGTCAGGTATCGGCGGTCGGGAGCTTAACCGATCTGGGGATTTCGCGGTTGAGGCCCGGCAACCGCTCCCTTTTACGGTCGCGGCTCGGTTATGGACACCGCGTGGTAGGGTTATGGAGTACGGAAATCCAGGCGAACGCCCCACTCCGAGACAATCGCTCCGGACGGCGGCGGCCACCGGAGTTCTAACTTGACCCATCGGTTTGTACAGATCCGTCCGGCCGTGCCGAGCGTAGCACACCGGAAGGCGGGGCGATGAGATTGGGCCGCGAAACCGGGTTGAAAGCGTTTTTGGCGCTGGTGTGGATGGTGTGCCTTTACCGCGCGATCACGCAATCCATCGTTCACGACGAAGCGCTTACTTACGGATTTTATATTGGCGCCCCCTGGAGCCAGATCTTTCAGTTCTACGACGCCAATCACCACTTCCTGAACACGTTGCTGATGAAGCTATCGGTTTCCCTCTTCGGAGTTTCGGAGTGCTCCATGCGATTGCCGGCACTGGGGGGAGCGGCCTTGTACCTGGCGGCCGTTTATCGGATCTGCGAGAGAGAGATCGGCCCAGACGCGGCGGCTTTTCTGGCGGCGGCGCTGCTGGCGCTGAACCCGATGATCCTCGATTTCATGGTGGCGGCGCGCGGCTACGGGATGGCACTGGGTTTTTTGATGTGGGCGCTGGCGATACTGGTAGCCTATGTCCGGCGGCCCGAGGGCGTCGCCTCGCGGGAGCTGTTGAGGGCGGGAGCCGCGCTGTCGTTGTCGATCATGGCGAACCTGGTGTTCGCGGTGCCCGCCATGGTACTGACCGCGGCCGCCTGGGCGATGCTCAAGACCGCCAGGCCCACCGTTGCGCCAGCGCCGGCGCAGCCGCCGGTTTCGAAAAAGCGGCAGAGAAGAAGGAGGCGGCCGGTGCTTTCGGACCAGCAGCGCGCCCTCCAGACATTCCGGCGCTGGGTGGTGATTCCGGCGGTGGCCGGCTGCGCCGTGTTTGTTCTGCTCTCGCCCCTGGCGCAAGCGACCCCCGGTAAGTTCTATGCCGGCGCGGAAACGGTCGCCGAGAGTCTCCGCAGCCTCTACTCGGTTTCGCTGGCGCGCGGCGGCCCGCTGCAGCAGGCGGCCCTTTGGCCCGTTTTGCGAGACGGCGTGGCATTTGGACTGGCCCCGCTAATCTTGCTGGGTGCGCTGGCTCGCGGCATCCTCCGCCGCAATGTCTTGCTGATATTGGTCTCCGCCACGGCCATTGGCTGCGGAATGGTCCCGCTGCTTTTGCATTTGGCGATCCATCTGCTTTATCCGCTAGACCGCACGGGAACCTACTTTCTGCCGCTGACCTCGCTGGCGCTGGCCGGCCTGTTGGAGGAGATCGGGGGAAGTGGCTGGTGGAAAGCCGCCGGGGTGGCCGCCGCCGCGATTTCCATCCTACTGCTGGCGCAATTTCTGCTGGAATTCAATACGCGCAAATTCGCCGTCTGGGAGTACGATGCCGATACGCACGCCATTCTTGCGGCGCTGGGGAAGGCAGTCCCCGAGAAACACCCCGGTTCGGTCCGGATCGCAAATTCCTGGCAGTTGGAGCCATCCCTGAACTTCTATGCGATGAAGGATAACCTGGACTGGCTGCAGCCAATTACGCGGGACCCGGTGGGGCCTGGCGCCGACTACTACATTCTGACAGGCGCCGACCGCGCCGCTGCCGGCAGCCTGCATTTGAGAACCATCTTCACGGGATCGAACTCGGGAACGATCCTGGCGGTACCGGCGAAATGAACCGGAAAGGTGCCGGGGTTGGCGAGACCTAGCGGGAGTGTCCACGAATAGGAGGGCAGGCGCGCGAAGGGAAGAGCCGGCCAAAAGCCGGCTGCAGCCATGATTGGCTGCCCCACAGCGCAGCATAGCCGCAACCAGGAGCGCCGCGACACGACGCTAGGAGCTGGCGAACCAGCGCTTCCAGGCGGCGGGCCTGGAAGCAGGCAGGTTCAGGGCTTTATAGAAGGGCTCGGCCTCGGCTTCGGTGAGCGGCTCAATGCCGCGCAGCAGGCTAACCGCTTCGAGCAGGCGGCAGAAGTGATCGATGCAGTGCCAGCAGGCATCGGTGTGGCGGGCCAGTTCTTCGCGTCCGGCCCAGGTGGTGCGGCCATCGACGATGTCGAGGAACTTCCTCGCGGCGAGGCAACCGTCGGCGGGTGGAGCGGCTTCGGTGCCCAGCGCGCGGCCATTTTCGGCCAGCAGGCTGGGACGCCAGCGATCGGTCTGACCGCGCAGCAACTCGGCGGCGCGCGCGCGGATGGCCGCGACCGTGGCGGGCGCCATGCGCAACATGGCTCCGGATTGTTCCGCGCCGTAGCCCATGGATTCGAGCCAGGCGGCCTGCTTTTCCACCAGCGTCAAGGGTTCGAAGGCGGCGGCCACGGCTTCGAGCGAAACGGGAAGCTCGGCGGCGGGCGCGGGGATTCCCTCGAGGATCGACTGGCGCAGTCCGGCCACGAAGACGCGCTCCGGCGCCGGATCGAGGGACGCGAACAACGGGGAATCGGGCCTGGCGATGGATAGAAGCGCGGCCTCCGGGCCGGCTTGGTTCGCGCCATAATGCCGCACGATCTTGCGCATTACCGGAACATATTGAACCACCAGGAATCGCCACCCCTCCGGGCGATCGGCGCGGCAATCGCGCATCATTTCGTAACTCGTATAGATCATTTCTCCCATTATGGAGAATCAATGCCCCGCCGTGGACGCCTGAGCGGGCTGTGGCCCAAACGGCCCGGTTGCGGGGGGCACACTTCGGGAGTAGGCTCGTGAATAGAGGAGTACATCTCATGCGGCCGCTTTTCTGTCTTATCCTTTGTTCCACGGTGATGGCGTTTGCCGCCTATGCGCAGCGTGGAGGAGGCCATGGCGGTGGGGGCGGTTCTCACGGTTCGTTCGGCGGTGGACACAGCTTTTCCTCGGCGGGCAGTTTTCATGGCAGCCCGTCGTTTTCGAGCGGATACCGCGGCGGAGCCGCTTACGGCGGAACGTATCGCGGCACGGTGGGCGGGGGGTATCGCGGCGGCTACGGTTATGGCTATGGCTACCGCGGATATGGCGGCTACCACGGTGGGGGCTATCCTTACTGGGGCTTCGGCGCGTGGCCGTATTACGGTTACTACGGCGCTTATCCCTATCCTTATTACGATTACGGATACAACGATTCCTACGCTTATCCCAGCTACTATCCCAACGCGTATTATGGCGACGCGCCGGCCGATCCTCCGGCTTACGGACAGAACCAGCCGGCGTATGGGCAGGGCCAGCCGGCATACCGGGGCACCGGCGAATACGATCAATACGGCCAGCGGATCCCGCCATCGCGCGCCAGCCAGGCGGATTCCGCGCCGATGTACCTGTTCGCGTTTAAGGATCACACCATCCAAGCGGCCTCCGGTTACAGCTTCACGGGCGGCGTTCTGCACTACACCACGCTTGAAAACGTGGCCAAACAGGCCCCTTTGAGCGAGCTCGACCGCAGCCTGACTTTGCGACTGAACAGGGAACATCCCGGCTTCAGCTTGCCGGGCGAGTGAACCTGCTAAACTGGATTCGTTTCAGTTATTTCGCGGCAAAACCGAGGTGTGCGGACAGAGCTACAGTGTGCGCCAAAGTTTCGCCCACAAGGTCGCAGGTTCCATGAAAAAGAGTCGTCGTGCGCTTATTCGATTTTGTTCCTTGGGAGCTTTCGCCAGCTTTGCCTGCTGGGGCCAGCAGTATAGCATCTCGACCATCGCCGGCAACGGGACGGCGGGGTACGCGGGCGATGCCGGCGCGGCCGGCGGAGGGAATTCGCAGTTGAGTTCGCCCACTCACCTGCTATTCCAGTCGGGCAGCCTCTATATTTCAGATTCCGCCAATTATCGGGTGCGGGTGATCTCGGGCGGGCAAATCAATACCTCCGTCGGGGACGGGACGGCGGGGTATTCCGGCGACTCGGGGCAGCCCAGCAGCACCGGAGCGGCCACCAGCGCCGAGATCGGCCCACCGGCGGGAATGTGCATCGACGGGTCGGGCCAACTTTATCTTGCCGATTCGGACAACGACGTCATCCGGAAGATAAGCCCGAAGGGGATTATCGTTACCATCGCGGGAGAGGGCAGCGCGGGCTACACCGGCGATGGCGGCGTTGCCACCAGCGCCCAACTCAATAAACCGCTCGATGTCGCCGTGGATGCGGCGGCCAATGTGTATATCGCCGATTCCGGCAACAACGTGATCCGGCAGATCGACGTCAACAACGGCTACATCAACACCATTATCGGCACCGGCGCCACCAGCAACGCGTTGAACCACCCGGTGGCGATCACGCTCGATTCGGCGGGCAACCTCTACATTTCCGACGCGGGCAACCACCGCATCGCCAAGTACGCGGCGGGGGTAGTGACAACCTATGCGGGAAATACGGTGGACGGCTACACGGGCGACGGCGGGCTGGCCACTTCCGCCGAAATCAGCAACCCGCAGCAACTGGTGTTCGACGCCGCCGGCAATCTGTACTTCGCCGATTCCACCAACGGGGTGATTCGCAAGGTGTCGGCCGACGGCATCATCAGCACCGTGGCGGGAAACGGCGCGGCTGCATATACCGGCGACGGCGGCCTGGCCACGTCGGCCAGCTTTTTCATTCCGCAAGGCGTGGCGGTGGATCCGGCGGGCAACCTGTACGTGAGCGACACGCAGAACAACGTGATTCGCGAGGCGTCGCCAGCCTACCCGGGCATCTCCACCGGCGGCGTGGTGGACGCCGCCAGCTACGTTCCCCAACTGGCTCCGGGGGCCCTGGCCAGCATTTTCGTGAGCAACCTTCCGCCGGTGACGGCCACCGCGAGCCTGCCGTTTTCGACCACGTATCAGGGCGTCTCGCTCACGGTAAACGGGGTGAACGCGCCGATTCTGGGCGTGTACGGAGCGGCCAGCCAGGTAAATTTCCAGGTACCGTATGAAACCAAGGCGGGAGCGGCCAGCATCGTGGCGACGGTAGACAGCCTGGCAAGCAATACGGCGACGGTGACGGTGACGGCCACGGCTCCCGGGCTATTCCTGGTGGGGACAAGTCCGGCGGTGCAGAATTATCCGGCCTATACGCTGAATTCCAGCGGCAATCCCGTCGCGGCGGGCGGCACCATCATCGCCTATCTGACCGGCGCTGGCGCAGTCACCCCGGCTGTGGCGGATGGCGCACCGGCGCCAGCTTCCACCCTGACCTACACGGCCATCACACCGACGGCGACGATTGGAACCGCGGTGGCGCAAGTCTCGTTTTCCGGGTTGGCGCCGGGCTTCGTGGGACTCACCCAGGTAGATATCACGGTACCGTCAACGCTGGCAGCCGGAAGTTATCCGCTGGTGATCACCTACTCCGGGCAATCGACGGTGGCGGGCACGATCTGGGTGAAGTAGGGGCGGCAGGGTCAGGCGAAGCCGACGGCGACGCTGCTCGTTCATTCCTCCAACTGAATGCTTTGCGCCGGTTTCTGAAGTCCGGCCACCATCGCTTTCCGGCGAATGCTGTCACCAGCGGGGAATGGAGCTTCGAAGAAGATCGCTTGCGTCACCCTGGGATAACCGGCGAGCGCCTGGAGCGCTTGCGGCCATCGCCGCGGATATTTCTGTTTCAACTCGGGAGCGAAGTCGAGACAAATGGCCAGGTATGCAGCACGCGCCCTCTCCTGAGCCGTTCCACCATGCGCAATTCCGTCATCGATCCCGCCCCTCAATTGCGATCGCATGGTGGCGTACTGCCGCTTCAGATCGGGGAGCGGTTCGACGTTGGCGGGCTTTTCGGTATGGATGCGGTACACCGGTTTGCCGTTGACCGTCGCCGTGGACCCGCCGTGCTGGAAGATGTTAAGTTGTGCCAGCGCGACCAGCCGGTCGCTGTAGGTTGTGATCGTCTCGCCCTCCGGCATGTCGTCCCGGCTTGTGTTCCGGTATTGGTCCTTGATATCCCAACCCCGGCTCTTCAGAAACCTGTTCCCTTTGATGACTCCGACGATGGTGCCGGACGCAGCCGCATTGTTATCGGCATCCCATCCAAAGTTGAAGGCAGCTCGCACGGTCTGGGCCCAGTCGCCGTCACCATAGAGCAGCGCCGAGATCGTCGACGCTCCGTTCAGCCAGACGCCGTTCCGGTCGCGCATGTCCTGGCCGCCATATTTGCAATACTTGTCCCTGGTGAGTTGCCGGGTCGCGCGCCAGTCGCGAGCGTTCTCCTTGTACCAACGGCGTACGTCGGACATGATTTGGCTCATCACGCTCTGCGGATCGAGCGCCGCCGCGCCGGCGTCCAGGATCTTATCCATGTCATTGGTCAGGAACGCGGTGGCGATCATGGCATCCACCATCTGGGTAGACTGAATGGCTTCCCCGTCGACGCTTACGTGGGTGTAATGAATCCCAATTCGAGCGGCCGCCTGGGGCATCCCCGGCGAAATCAAGCCCCAACTCTCGCTGACGAACTGGCCGGAGAGGTTGAAATCGGCCCAGGGGTTGATCTCAATACGGCCCGTGAGCGGCGGATCAATGCCGAGATCCATGATCTGTCGCAGGTACAAGTGAGAACACCAGATCCGCCGGTTGATGTGTTTTTTCCAAATCTCCGAGATGCGCCGGTACGGAATCAAGAGGCTCCTGGCCCTCTGGATTTCGACGATATACGGCCATTCGACGTCGGTATCGTCGTCGGTCCACCCACCATCGGGCAGCGCGGGCGTGTATTCCCGCACGTTGCCAGGTTCGAGAATGTACTTCATCTCGTGTGTGAGACCGTTCAGGTCCCCGACAATCTGACCGAGGAATCCCCCTCGGATTTTGTCTTCCAAAACGTCGGACGGAATTTCGACGGTGGCGCCGTGTTGGGTCTGGGCCAGCAGCGGCAGTCCCGCCGCCACCATCATGAAGTCGCGTCTCCGCACGGAAACCTCCTTTGCCTGGGACGCAACCGGCAAACCGGGGTCCGCGTCCGCTGTCCGGTGGACTTTCCGATAATGAACGCTGGATCAATCGGACGCCGGCGCCGCCAGGTTAACACGGTTGAGTTTCCGGCAACGGGGCAATCGCCGAGTTCGGATTCACAGCGCAGTTCCCGGGAGCGAAGCAACATGCGCCCGAAGCCTCGGCAAAACGGAGGGCACACTTCCGCGCCAGGTACGGCACTGCCGATGCACGCGGTCACAACCGGAGCGACGTCGGACGTTCATACCCGCTCAAGCGAGCCTGCGGGGGAGCGGGATGGATCGCTCCGACGGACTTCAAAAACCAGCCGCCTGCCAGGCCCAGCACCAACGATCCGGCGAATGACATGTAGGCTCCCGACTGGAGTGTCACATAATACGAATACGGGCCGAAAATAGTGTCGATCACGTGCATGGGGAGCACGAATTCAACGTACATATAGATCATCGTAAGCACGTTCAGGGATCCGGCAATAAACATGGCGATTCCTGCCATCTTCATCTGCTGGAACGTGGTGGTTTTGGTCGCTGCCAGGACTAGTGCGGCCAATGCGCCGATCGGGATGATCCACAGGAAGGCGCCTCGGAAATCACAGGCGAGTTCAAACCCTTTCTCAGTATTGCTGCCTGAGGTCGACCATGGTAGCAGCACGAATCCGATCAAGACGAGGATACAGGCGACACGGCCGGCGTTCTTGGCGAGGAAGCCGGCGCCTTCGCCATCGTTGTCCGCATTCACCGGCACCGGCACCGGCGGCGCCGCGTTGCCGCACTTCACGCAAAAATTGTTGCCCGGCACGATTTCGGCCTGGCAATGGTAACAAGTCGACATGTAATTTACTCCTGAAAATTGAATCGACCATTCAGCCATGGTCGGGTTCCGCTAAGATGGAGCCATGAAAGCAGAAGCCACGAACTGTCCCGATTCCGATTCGCCGCACCGCGAAGATTCCGCGGCCAAAGAGGCCGGCGTAGAGCCGGACCCGCCCAACGTCCGCTATGCTTCCGATGAGGCGTTCGAACAAGCTCACCGCAAGACGACCCTGCTGCACGCGGAACTGTTCCGCCGTCTGGCCGAATAGCCTGGTTTCTAAAGTGGAACCGGATCTCTTCTTTCTCACTACAGCGCAAATCGATCGCATTCATAGCGACCAGCTCGAAAACTGGGGAGGCCGGTCCGGTCTTCGCAGCGAAAACGGGCTGGAATCGGCCATCGCCCAACCGCAAAACGTGTACGCCTATGAAAGCAGCGATTTGTATGAACTCGCCGCCGCCTATGCTTACCATCTGGCCGAAAACCAGGCCTACTTCGATGGCAACAAGCGGGTCGGAATCCAGGCGGCTCTCGACTTTTTGGAAATGCACGGCATCGACACAACCCCGCTGCCCGGGCTGCAGACCTACCAAGCCATGATCGGAATTTCCGCTCACGAAATGAGGCGCTCCGATCTCGCTGCGTATTTCCGTTCCATCCTCGGAAATTAGCTCAGTTTGCCGGATGCTTCCTCTTTAGCCAGATCGCTGGTCACGATATTGCCTTGATCGACATATCTGCGGATTTCTTCGATCGAGTGGGGGCCATATTCCTGGCCGGCTCGTTGGATCAGATGTTTCATCGGTTCATCTCCTGGCCGGCACACAGACCGGGCTTCCGCGTCGCGGGCGGAAGTTCAGGCATTTGTGTCATCTGCATAAACGCCCGAGCCTCGTCTGATCTGAGTCCAGCCTCCGAGAGCAGGGAGAACAGGACGGCTGTACGCTGGTTTGCAAGCGCGAGTTCTTGCGCGGACCATGCGGCTAAAGTTTTGATCCCGCAGCGATGAAGTGCGTACTCCTCGGACCACTCCTTCACATTCTTATCGGTTTTCATTTCAGCCTTCCAGACCTTACTTTCTTAATGAATTCAGCTTGCTCAAAAGGAGATCGCGAAGGGGACGTCCGTAATCCCTGTTTCTTCACGCGCGTTGGCGGTGGCAAGATCGCCGGGGTACTGTAACGAACCGTGCTCGGATCCCGGTCGGGTCGTGACGTTTTCCGGACATTGCGGAAGACAACCGCGCCGGGTATAGACCGCTACGCGATTGCGTCCATTCTTCTTCGCCGAATAGAGCGCCTGGTCAGACGCCTGCACCAGTTCTTCGGGAGTGGTTTCCGAACCGCCGGTTGCACAAACCCCAAGGCTGCAGGTCACGTATACCTCGCCCGTCGATAGGGCAAACGGTTGCTTTGCCATGTTCCGCCGAATTTGCTCCGCCCGTTGCACGGCCTCCTCCTGCCCGCACCCAGGCAAAAGGATTACTATTTCTTCTCCGCCATAGCGGCCAACCGTATCGTAGGGCCGTACCGATCCCTGGATGCGACGCGCGCTCTCTTTGAGAACTGCATCGCCCGCGAGGTGCCCGCAGGTGTCGTTGACCTTCTTGAAGTAGTCGAGGTCGACCATAATGAGCGCCAGCGAGCGGTTTTGACGGCTGGCCCTGGCAAGTTCCCTCCCGAGAGTCTCGAAGAAGGCAGTCCGGTTCAACAGACCGGTTAGACCATCCTTCATAGCTCGCTCACGAAGAACTTCGCATTCCGCCAGAAGTGCCTGTTTCTCCCGTAGGAGTCCCAGTGTCCGTCGCATGACAACCCGCTCAAGTTGCTGCTGGCGCTGCAGCAGCCGCAACACTCGCCGGCGCCACACGCCCCGGAAGGCGTTGGTACCCTGGTGTCCCGTGTGTATCGGTCGTGAGTTTGAATCCGGGTTGAGCCCCGTGGGCCGTCACGCCGGTGTTGGAGTTGGTCTCAATCAAGGCAGGCGGAACATTGCGTCGACGGCCGGGCCGGCGACAGACGCGGAGCGTCGCGGTGGAAAGAGTGGCGAAGGATCCGCGAGGGCCAACATCCTCAGCCACTCACTTGCGGACCTTCCGCCCCGGACTAAAAATCCCGCTTGTGCCCGAAGCCGCTGCGCTTGAGGCAGGTTGCGATGTGCTTTTAGTCAAGTACGCCGCGTCCCGGCGTCATGCAAGAGGCAGGAGCGCCCGGATCGAAGCTCGACTGCTTTGGCTCGAAGAAGTCGTCGTCGATCCGGTCCTGGTTGCAGGGATGCTCCCGCTGCAAGTAACTCCCGACTGAAAGTGCCTACGACGCCTTCCCGTGCTTGAGAGAGATCTCAACGGCAATGGCTTGACTGGGCCTCTTGGGCACGTATACCGGGCTAGGGGAATCCTGTGCGTTCCGTCCGCTCGCCTGGGGGCTGGGCGGCGTAGCGGTGGTAGTCCCCTGTTGGCTGGGCGCCGGGACAGGGGTGTTGGGCATCTGTGGCTTAGGTTGCGCGTGGCTCACCGTAACGATGCCACGTTGCTCCGCGACCGGTTCCGCTTCCGAGTTCCCTACCATCTCCAGAAGGCGTTTGTTGAGCTTGGTCAATACGTCATCATCCGAGTCGGCTTTTGGTTCGCCGCCCGGCGCAACCGCGCCCGGCTTGTTTCTGCAGTCGGATCCCGAGCTGAACATAGCCGCGATGTCGGGTTCCGGATGGGGCGACACAATCACCAACAGTTTCTCGGCGCCCGCGGGATCCTTCATCATCATGGTACGCCCGGGCGGCGGCACCATTTGGGTCACACCAGCCTTGAGGCGGTACTGCTCTCCCGGTTGCGGAAACACCATCGCATAGGGGCAAACACCCGGTTTGGCTCGTCTGTCGGCTTCTGCTACTAAGTCCAGGGAGCGCGAGGCTTCCGTCTCCGGATCGCCGATCATAGTCCGATTGAGAACATACACGTAGGAATCGAAATCAACGCGGACCGCGAGAGATATCTTGTCTCCAGTCTGAAACGGGAATGCAACCGAAACCGGCTGGCGCATGCCATCCCGGACCAGCAATACCGTGTAATGGACGCCGAATTTCGGATTCGTCTGGCCCGTCTTCGCCGGGACGGCTGCCTTCGCCTGGCCATTCTGCGCCCATACGGCGCCAGCGATACTCAGGGCGCCACCGAAAACCAGAGCTGTCAACTGCGTTTGATTTAGTTTCATTAGAATTCCTTCCAGCCGCCGCGGCGGCCGTTGCCTTCACTTACTTATGCATCTTACGAGCTACGTCTTACAGGTCATTTCACGGCTCGACGCGAAAACGGGCAGTGGCGACCGTCAGGAGCGTGTTCGCGGCCGACCACCGGCGCCAATCCACGGGTTGTGGCGCTGTAATCAGGACCAGCTCCTGCTGCCCCACCGTGCGCTCATCGAGGGGCAGGGTCTCCTCGCCCAGCGGCAGTACGTAACGTTCCGCCGCGCGCAACACATCGCTCGCGCCATCCCGCGGCAACCACAACTCGTACCGGCCCTTTGCGTCTCGATAGAAGAGCAGGAAGGCGCTATCCCGCTCCACCTTCACGCCCAGTTTGAGTCCGTCGCCCACCCGGTAGACATCCCGCCCGGTGACGATCTTAGTCCCTCCTTCAGGGGAGTTCGCCGGCATGGCGCGCAACCTGTCGAGCACGGGAACTGGAATGGGGCCGCCCCATTGATCCGGAATCGCCACGGACGCCTCATCCACGTTCGGCGCGGAGGGAGATTGAGCCGAGGACGGTGGGGCCGTCTTCGTCAACGGCCCGGCCGTCGCGAAGCCGTACCCATACAAGTTGTTCGGCGAAGTCGCGCCCAGCGGCTTCACCATTTCCAGCATGGCGCTGCGCAGTTTCGTCGCCCGCAACTCGCCCGAAGTCGAGGCGATCGCGGCTGCGAATCCGGCCACATAAGGACACGAAGCGGAGGTGCCGTGGAATGGGGCGCCGTAGGCTTTCGAATAGGATCCGGCGGGCGCGATCAACTCGGGTTTCACGCGTCCATCGTCGGTTGGCCCGGTGGAACTATAACCGGCCAGCATGTCGGTAGTCATGTTGTACGCTCCCACCGCCAGCGCCAGGTGCGCCGTGGCCGGACTACTCACGCTGCCCAGCCCGTGGAGCGCCAGGGCGGCCGTATCGGGACCGACAAACACATGAACCCGAACCGGATGGGTTAAGCGAACCGACCTCAGCGCGAGATAGAGGACTTTACCTTTCCAGTCCTCTCCCGCCAAACTCAGTAGTTCCAACGGAAGGGCGCTGCGCTTTTCGCTCTGACGCTCCTGGGAGCATCGAACCTCCCTTGGCTTCTCGCCCGGCGAGGGAATCGTGAACAGACAGGCATCGATATCCTGCCCGGACTGGTTTCCAGAGGCGGCCCAGTCGTCCCAGTTAACGATGACGCTGAGACCAAACGTCTTCTTACCCTGCCCATTTTCCATCTCGCCGGTACGGATCGGCAGCAGGATCTCGCCCACCGGCCCGAACTTCAGCCATCCGTCCTGGTCGGTTTCGTGGGCGGAAAACAGCCAATGAAGTCCGCCGTGATTCCCCGCCGAGACTACCCAAAGACGATGGTCCTCCCGGACCTGCTCGTCGATCGCGCGGCTCATCAGATCGCCGCCGCGCAGATCGGTTGCAGCCGAGCCGCCGGAGAAGCTCACAATGTCCACGCGTTGGTCCCGCATCCATTCCGCGGCCTCAATCCAGGTGCCCGACGCCGGGTCGATTACCGCCAGGTAGAGCTGCGCATCCGGCGCCGCGGCATGGATGATTTCGGCGCACGCCGCACCGTGCGCCTCGCCATTCTCGATGGACGAGCCTTCGTTGCCGCCGAAAGTCCGCGCGCCTCGCGGTGCGGGCACCAGGCCATTCTGCTGCAGCTTGCCATAGCCTTCGAAACCGAAATCGATGATCCCGACTTTGATGCCCTTGCCCGTGTAACCCGTACCTTCGGCCCCAGCAGGTCGGCCCCCTTCGTCGCGGGCCGCTCGGCCGGCGGCGACAGCGAGCGCGGGGCCTCCGCCATCAACCGCTGTAACTCAGCATCGTTCTGGGCCGCGGCGTAACTGACGCCGCACAACAAAAGCAGCGAACATTCCAGGATCTTCTTCAGCATCGCTTGTCTCTTTGCAATTCGGTTTGGCCGCGGACCTCGCCGGCTAGCGTTCTTCCACCGTGAAATGCAGGTCCATCACCGCGGTTGGGCCGCTCACGCCGCGCGTATCCACCACTCCATCGCGAAATAGCCTTTCGTCCGGTCCCATGACCACGATGCGCACGATTCGCTCGCCGCGAGGCGCGGCGGAATTCGGCAGTGCCCCGGAGGAACTCACCGAAAACGCGGACTCCCCAGCGGGGATGGGAATACCTTCCGACGGGGTGAGCAATCGAATCGCGCCTTTCGGGTCGCGCTCGAATGCCCAGGCGACGGCTTTATCGGCGCTCGATATATGAATCTTCAGACTCTCACCGGCATGGACCCGGGCGGTCGCGGAATGAGCCAGGCCGGATCCGGCCCAATCCGCAACCGCCGCCAGGCTGTGCTGAATCTCCAGGTTGAAGACTGGCAGCAGCGGATCGGTCGCGTGTACCCGGGCGGCCTCCAGATCGGCGTGCGCCGGTGAAGGCGAGGCCTTCTTCGCCGCTCCTGCTCCAACAGGGGGCGTGGCTGGCGATGGCGTGCGCAAATCGCCGGACGGACTCTGGAACGCCAGTTCCGCCGGCGGTTCGGAGGGCCGTTGCAGGATCGCGAAGCCAACCAGCGCCGCGCACACTCCCGCCGCTGCCCAGGCGAGCGTCCACCAGGGGGCCCAGCTCTCGGACCGCAATTTCTTGGGGCGAGGCGGCGCCAGTTCATTCAGGACGGCCCGCCGCAGTTCCGGCGATTCCATAGCCCCGCGAAGGTCCTCCATCTCCATCAGCAAGGCGAACAGGTCCGGATCCGCGGCGGCGGATTCGTACAGTTCCTTCCTTTCCTCCGCCGTCAGCGCCCCAAAGGTGTTGGCGTATAGGAGGCCCACCATGCGGTTGTCCGGTTTAGGGTTCATGCCGACCATCCCATGATGAGACTCAGCCGCTGGCGGCACCGGCAGAGGCGAGTATAATAGGCACTGCCTGTCAGCCCCAGGATGCCCCTCATCCCATCGGTCTTCTTGCCCTCCAGGAACATCTGTAAGAGCTGTTGGCAGCCCACACCCAGTTGCCGGATTCCGTGGCGGAGACGCTCCGCGGCGCTTTTGCGAATCAGTTGCTCCTCAACCGAAGGGCTGTTCGAATCTACTGCGTCGAACTCCTCTGCAAATTGCGCCCCGCCGCGCGTTCTCCGGCGTTGGAACTCATAAATCTTGAGCCTTGCAATCGTGATGCCCAGCGGAAGCAGGTCATGAGTTTTCTCCAGATGCGGGTAGCGTACGTGGATCAGCAGCATAACTTCCTGCGCGATATCGTCGGCCCACTCCGGATTCCGCCCAGCCACGTACCGCACGACGCATCTGCGGACCTGCTCCAGGACACTGTCGCGCTCCGGATTGGAGGCGGGCACTGCTTGTAAGCTGCTCATCGATTCCTCGCGCTACCGCCCGACAACCTGAACCTCCACCCGGCGATCCATGCGGTAATCTTCGTCGGAATTCCCGCGCGACAACGATTCGCGGCTGCCGCGGCCCTCTCCACGCAATCGCTTGGAATCGATGCCGCAACTGCCGGTGAGAAGACGGATCACCGCCTGCGCGCGGCGCTCGGACAAAGCCTGGTTATAGTCGCTGGCGCCGCGGCTGTCGGTGTGGCCCACTACCAGGAAGCTGAGGCCCGCGAATTCCGGTGCCGAGAGAGCTTTGCACAGCTCCGCCTCCTGCAGGAAGCCGCTCTCCGCCAGACGATCCTGATCGAACTCAAACTCTATCGGCAAATCGATCCTGCGCCCCGGCGCGCCAGTCTGGGTATCCGCAGCCAGTTTCAGTTGCCGCTCGATCGTGTCGGCGGTAACCGGGCCCTCGGACCTGTTCAGATAATCCACCAGCGCCCTGGCTTCCTTAGTGGCGAAGCTGGCCGTCGATTCATCGGCCAGCACCTTCGCTTCGGCGCGCCGGCCCAGCGCCATTGCCATGCGCGCCTGCTGATAGAGGGCCATCGCTCTGAATCGAACGTCCCGCGCCCGTTCACCTGCCAGCCGATAAGCGTCCCAGGCCTCTTGAGTGGTGTTCGCGGCCTCCACGGGCAAACAGGTGGCGCAGGAGCGTGACGAGTGGGGCAACGGCGCATTCACCAAAGCCCTGCTGGAGGGTATTGGCGGGCAAGCCGATTATGGACACACGGGTAAGATCACGGTAAACATGCTGGATCTGTACATCTCCGAGCGCGTCAAGGAGCTGACACAGGGCCAGCAGACACCCTCGACAACCAAACCCCAGACGATTGCGGATTTTCCGGTGGCAGTGAGGTAAGCGAAGGGCGCAGACCCGGGCGGTGACCGACCCTGGAGTCATCACGACCCGGCAGGCGATTACACCCGCCGGTGTGCCCACCGTATTCGATCCCGCCTTCGAATGGATGCCCCAGGCGCCTCTCAGCTACCGTGCCGCGAATTGGCCGTTTGCCATAGAGCCCCGGTGGAAGCGGCGTGCCACACCTCCTCGATCTTCGCTGGGGCTAGCGTCAATGGCACGCAGTGTGCAATGTCGCCCTGTGGCACGCATACTTCGCGGACGAGGTGCCGTGCATCCGCGTCGGCCTGCCCGCGTCGGCACGATACCGCGGCGCTGCCCGCGCCGGGCTTTCAGCGGCGCCAGGCAATGCCGCACGTTCCGGCGAGAGCGAATGAGCGGCGTCAGGACCTCACGGCGTTTTTCTCGATGTACTCTTCGGCCTTCGACTTCGTCGGCCGCCGATCGATGTAATAGAAGCGCTCCGCGTACTGGAGGTTATGCGGCCGGCCGTATTCCCGGTCGTTGTCGAGAAGGAACTGGCGCACGTAGGCGCGGTCGGCGGTGCGGTCATCGCTGCCGAACAGCGGCAGGCGCTTTCCCTGCCGCGCCAGTTCCGCCCTCAACAGCGAACCGCGATTGCCGTCGCCCTGGGACTTACATGCTGCGATGGCATCGATCTTCTTGTCGATTTGAGAGCTGATATCGACCACCCGGTTGAACGGCTGGCTCGGCCGGGCATAGAAACAATACCGCTCGGTCACAGCGTGGGGTTGAATGCCAGCCAGCATGTGCTCGTGAAAATCGTTGGGCATTCCGGCCATCCAGCAGGCCTCTTCCACGGCACGCCCGGTTACCCAGTGGTCGGGATTTTCCTCGTCCTCCCGCGACGGATTGAAGGAGATGGTGGTGTCCACCTTGAGCATCCGGAAAATGAGAATCAGGCGGCCGCGCAGGTCGATACAGGAGATGCCGTCCATGTCGTGGTTCAGGTAGTAGAAATCGAACACATCCTGGAACCCGAGGGCCGCGGCCATGCGGCCGTGGTCCTGCTCGTTGCTGTAAATGTTCTGGGCGTTGGTGTGGCCGCCGGATCTTTCATCATTAGTGGTGCGCACGATGTAACCGGTGTAGCCTTCTCGCATCAGCTTGGCGCACAGCCCCGAGGCGTAGTAAGGGATATCGTCAGCATGGGCATGCACGGCGGCGAAGACTTTGCCCTTGTGGGGCTGCCCCGGCTGGTCCTTCATGACGACGACTTCCCTCGCACTGGCCTGGGACGCCGCGGCGGCCGAACCCGTCAATTCATCGTAATCGTACATTGTCTGTCTCCTGAGTGGGCCTACAGCGGAATCGCATTGGCTTCGACGTATTTGCGAATCGACGGTTCGTAGCTGGCTTCCGGACCGATATAGCGGAAGGTCTCGGCGTATTCCAAGCCGAACTGGTGTCCCAAGGTCCGGAAATCCTCCATGATGAAATGCTTGGTGTATTGGAAGTTCGCGGTTTCGTCGTCGTTGCCCAGCAGAGGCAGTCTCTTGCCCTGGCTTGCCAGATCCCGGCGGAGGCGGGCCCCGGCATCGCCGGCCGGCCCCTTGGCCTTGTTGGCCACGTTCGCCCGCACCTTGACGTCGATGTAAGAGCCGATATCCACCACGCGGTTCACCAGATTGTGTCCTTGCGGCGCCCGCGAGTGGTAGTATTTCTCGCTCACGCGTCCCGGTTTCAACCCGGCCTTGAGCTGCTCGGGATATTCCCGGCCGCCGCCGGGGGTCGACATCCAGCAGGCTGTTTCCACCGCCTTGCCGACGACCAGGTGATCGGGATTCTCGTCGTAATGGTCATAGGGATCCATCACGAATACGGTATCCACCTGGAGCAGTCGGAGCAGGAAAATCAGGCGCTGGCGGAGTTCGATGATCGCGACATCGTCCATACGATGATTCCGGTAATAGAAGGAGAACGATTTGAGGCCGAGCGCCTTGGCCGCCTCCTGGTAGTCGATCTCATTCTGCGTGGTGCCCCACCCGACGCTCGAGCCGGACTTCTCGTCATTGGACAGGCGGATGAGGTAGCCGGTGTAGCCTTCGCCGATGAGCTTGGCGACCGTACCGGCGCAGAACAGGATGATGTCGTCCGAGTGGGCCTGGAAGGCGGCAAGAACCTTGCCCTGGTACGGTTTGCCGGGCCGGTCGCGTTCGATCACCAGGTCGTCCGCATACGTGAGGTAATCCGGCGTGAGCAGCGGGCTGCCTGGGCCGCGGGGCACGGACCATGCCGACGGCGAGGTGCCGGGCGGCAGATTGGAGCGCTGCCGGTCGGGGGTGGACTGCTGAGGCAGCGCCGCGGCGCCGCTGAGGGCCAAGCCTCCTCCCACGGTGCGAGTCAGAAACTGACGTCTTTCCATGGCGATTGTGACTCCTCTCTTCCGGGAGCGCGAGGAAGCGTCCAGAATCCCATTATGCACAAGCATTTTGCCGGGGCGTACCTGTCATGCCCGTGACGGCGCAAACTGCCGCTCTCTTTACGTCGCCGTCGGCACTTGGGTGCGCGCTCTCAAGTGACAGGCCGGTTTGGCAATACCGGAGTTGCTAGCGGGCACCCCTGCCGCCACGAGGCGGTTGACTGGGCCGGCTCGCTTCAGCCAGCAGCGCGGCAAATTCAGCCCGCGTCATCTTCAATTTCTCGGGATGAGCGTCAACCCACTTCCCCAAAGCGATAAGCTTCTCCGCTGTCCAGCCGCCTTCGAATTGTGCGCCGTTCTTGCCTTGGCTGTTCAATTCAAAATTGAAAGCGTCTTGCAGGTTGGTGAATTCGGCCTTATCGACCGCTGCCGCGGCCAGCACGGCGGGAATAAAGATAACCCCATCCTGCTTGGCCAGGACCAGGTCCCCCGGCAACACAACGGCCCGTCCGATCCGAACCGGAACGTTGATCCCCGTCAGTTGCATTTGCGCCCATGCCGAGGGATCGTAGCCCCGATAAAATCCGTTGAGGTTAGCGATCTCCCGGTTTTCTTCCGCATCCCGTATACCGGCGTCGAATATAAAGCCGGAATGGGTGTGGGCGGCGATGCCGCTCCCCAGGTTGGAACCGATAAGGGTGCCTTCAATGACCTTCCCATAGCCATCGGCGACCATCGTGTCACCCATCTGAAGCTCATTGATCACCCAGCTATTGGTTCCGCTGACGCGTCCCTCCGCCTTACCCTCGGCGGCGACGGCAGCCGCCATGTCGGGCCGCCGCGGCATGAATTGCGCCGTGAGCGCTCGGCCGGCAAAAGGCTTTTCGATGTGGAGAGCCTGCCAGCCACCCTCAAACTGGTTCGTGTAGCCTTGGCCACGCAGATAGTCCCACACATCCTCGATCGACAGGTCCAAAGCGCGCACAAGCAGATTGTCCGCTACTTTCGGGCGTCCGTCGGGAAAGCGCTCGCCCTTCCATTCCGACGTGTAAAACATCACTTGTTCTTTCGTCTGCTTGATTTGGGCGAAGGCTGTCGATGGACCCATCGCGGCGCAGGCGATCAAAATAGTCAAAACGGTCTTTTTCATAGAACTCCCTCTCTTCAATTGATCATCGCATTTGAGTCGGCGCATAAACGACCTCCGATAGAAGCTTCCCTGGCTGAGGCTTGCTGGCGTGTTACAACTCTGCGATGCTTTCGATCACGGCATCGCCATTATGGAAAGGCGCCTCACGAAGCTCTATCCCCAGCCCGGGTGTTTCGGGCGCCGTCACGTACCCGTTCACCGGCGTAGGCACGTTTTCGATGAAGTGTGGGTACACGTCGTTATACATGTGGTACACGCTTTCCATAATGAAGAAGTTCGTCAGGGATGTCGCCGTGTGGATCGAGGCGAACCACAGGATCGGCCCGCCCCCCGTGTGCGGGCACACCGGAATCTTGTAGGTATCCGCCATATACGCAATCTTCTTCGCCTCGGAGATTCCCCCGCACCAGGTGACATCCCACATCACCACGCCGACTGCCCGTTGTTCGAACATCTCCCGGAACCCGAAGCGCGTCGCCAGCCGCTCGCTGATGCAGACGGGTATGCTGGTCTGCCGCGCCAGCGTCGCATACGCCTCCACATTGTCGGCCAGCATGGGATCTTCGAGGTACATAATTCCGTATGGTTCCAGCGAATGGGCGATCATCACCGAACAGGTGAGGTTCCACTTGCTGCTCAAGTCGAGAAAGATCCCCATCTCATCGCCCGCCGTCTTGCGAATACGCTCGATCGGATCGAGCGACGCCTTCAGCTCGGCCATGGAGATGAACGTGCCGCCGTGCCGGGCGGCGGCGTTTACCGGACCGCGGTCGTAGGGGTAAATCTTGATCCCCTTGATGCCCCGGCTGAGCAGAAACTCAGTCAGCTTCTCGGGGGCGTCATGCTCCCGCATGCCGTTGATCGGCCACCCGTTCATGGTGTTGTACACCTGCAATTTCTCCTGGGCCTTGCCGCCCAGCAGCCTATAGACGGGAAGGCCGGACGCCTTGCCGAGAATATCCCACTGCGCGATATTGAGGGCGCTGAGCATGCGCGTCTCGGCCCCGCCCCAAGGCGCATACGAAATTTGATAAAAGAGGGTCTGCCAGAGGCGATCAATGTCGGCCGCATCCTTCCCCAGAATCAGGGGCGCATATGCCTTCAGCACGGCCACATGCGACTCGTGGCCGGCACCGGAATAGGATTCGCCAATGCCGACGATACCTTGATCGGTGTAGAGACGCACCCACGTCCAGTCGGGTGAAATTCCTTGTATACGCAACTCCCGCCTAAAACGCACGGCCTCGATTTTGGTTATTTTCAGAGGTCCCACACGCGCGGCGGCGGCCCGCGCCTCTGGCGTACATAGTCCAGTTCCGAGTATCGCCAGAGATCCGGCGCCTCCGGCGCCGAGAAAACCCCTTCGTGTCATTTGACTGTCTTGCATCCGACCCTCCTCCTGCTCGCTTTGAAGGCGTCGCCGTTCTTGAATATCTCAGGCTTAGTACTCGGTTTCGCAATTACGGTCACACGCCCTGCAACCGCTCCCTTACGGTCGCGGCTCGGAAATGCGCGAGTCCGAGCCGCGACCGTAAGGGAGCGGTTGCCCTCGAATACGACAGCGACCCTTCCTTCATTGCGTGACCGAAGACACAACCATCTCCAACAGTCTGCGGACGCCATCATCCCCGCCAACCGGGCCATCATGAAACTGATCGTGCGGACCCGCTTTCCAATTGTCGCGGGAATGGTCCATCTGGTACGTTACCGGCAGGCCCGTCAGTTGGGGGTCGAGTTGCGCATCGCTCGAGGACATTTTGTAGATCACCAGGTCGAGCGACGGCACCACGTAGATGGCCGACCCGCCCGCCCCCGACTTGAAAAACGCGTCGCGGGGCGCTCCAAAGACGTGACCATCCGCGTTGGTTTCGAACATCAGGCTCATCGGCGCGTGCGGGTTATAGGGCGAAGGGCTGCCGCACATGGCGACATACTCGGCGGGCACCAATTGGCGATTGGCCCAGCGGCCCTTGTGTAGCAGAAGATAGGTGAACCGGAGCGCATCGGTAGCACGCAATGCGATTCCTCCGCCGCCGGGCGTGTGCGGCAGGGTGCTCCCGTTGCGGTGCAAAGCGTAACCCCACGGCCCGAAGCCCATCGGCTTGGCCAGTTTCTCGTCGATATACTGCTGCATCTCCATCCCGGTCAGGCGGCGCAGCACGATGGAGGCCACGTGCGGTGAGCCCGAGGCGTAGGAGTACCCTTCGCCCGGCTTGGTCCACATCGCCGTTCGCAAGGCGCTGGTGTCCTGGTCCTCGGGTGCGGCAGGGCGCGGAACCGGCTCCAGCGGCCGATCCTCACCACGGACCATTCCCGGATTGCCGCCGTCCCCGTGCATGCCGGAGGTCATGGTCAGCAATTGCCCCAACTTGATATCCGCTTTCAATGGGTCGCTCAGCGGAAATGCTTCCGGCAGGTACCTCTCGGTGAATACCTTGGTCTCCAGGCCTTCGGGGATCTGGTCGCGCTCTTCCTGCAACATGATCCCGCAGGAAATGCTGGTGAACGCCTTCCCAATCGACGCCATATCGGGATGCGCTTCGCGATTGCCTTTGCCGAAGTATTTTTCGTAGACCAGATAACCGTGTCGCACCACTACCAGGCCGCCATGTTGGCTGGTTTCCTTCTCGAATTCGAACGCCTGGGCAAGCCTGCCGAGATCCATGCCTCCCAGCTTGCGGACCTTCGCGGCATCCGTTAGAGCACGCCAGCCTCCCGCGCTGTCAGGAGGAGGAAAGTAGTCGTGGTCCCCGGCCACCACCAGAGGCAAGCATAAGAGCAGGGCAGAAGATGCCGCTCGTTGCAATATACCGTCGATCATGGTATCCCCATTATTATTCCGCAAATCGCAACTGGTGGGCGGCACCGCTGGGATCGGGAATCGCGTTGAAAAGAGTGCCGCTCTGTCGGAGGGCTAACATGAGAGCCGAGTACTCCGAAGATGCGGTCGTCGTCGAGTTGGGGGACGCGCCAGTGCCGCAGTTCGCGGCGAGCGCCGCGGCGGAGGCGGCTGAAGTAGCCCGGCGCGCCGTGCCTCGGCGATCTTCGCCGCGTCCGCCACGTCGATGGGGCGGTGACCAAGTGCGTGCTCCGGCACGCGCAGTTCGCGCACGAGGCCCGCGCGCCCGCGGCGGCCTGCCCGCGATACGCGCCGCATCTCGACGTTGCCGCCGTCCTACTCACGTCGACCGAACTCCCGGTGACATAATGGTACCGATCGGAGGCTCCATGGGCCGAAACGTTTCCCGCCGCCGGTTCGTGCAATCCACACTAGCCGCGGGCGTCCTCTCGGCGGCAGCGGTGCCGCACGCCCATATCAAGGTGGGCTTGTATAGCATCACCTATGGCGGCGTCTGGTACCGAGGCGATGCCCTTACTGTCGAGCAGGTCATCGGCCGTGCCAGGAAATTTGGGTACCAGGGCATCGAGATTGACGGCAAGCGCCCGCACGGCAATCCCCTCGACATGCCGAAGGCTCGCTGCCAGCAGCTCCGCAAGCTGGCCGCCGACCAAGGCATCGAGATCTACGCCGTTGCCGGCAACAACGACTTTAGCAGCCCCATTCCGGAGCATCGCGAGACCCAGTTGGTTTACCTTCACGAGCTTCTGCGTATGACCTCCGACCTTGGCGCGAAAACGGTGCGCATCTTTCTTGCCTGGCCTGGCGTCACTTTCTTACATGCTGGTGGCGGCAGCTATGAAGTCGCGCAGGCTGTTTGGAAGGCTGAGCACAAGGAGTCCACAGACGAGCAGACATGGGGCTGGTGCCGCCAGGCCGTCTTCGAAGCTGCTGCTTTTGCCGGTGATTACGGCGTGACGCTCGCGCTGCAAAACCATCCGCCCGTGATCAAAGGCTATGCCGATACGATCCGAATGGTGAAGGAAGTCGCTTCTCCCCATCTCAAGATCTGCTTCGATGCCCGCCTCGAGCACAGTCTGGACGAGCCCGCCGTTCGTAAGGCGGTCAACGAAGTCGGCGCGCTGCAAACGCTGTGGCATTTCGGCGGCGAATACGACCGCGGCCCGGATGGCATCACCGTCAAGGGCGATGAGAAAGCCTTCGCGGAAGCGCTGGGCCTGCACGACATCGGCTATCGAGGCTACGCTGGATTTGAGCTGTGCCATCCGCTGCCAGTCGTCAACGGTCGGACGGTCGGCCTCGATTTCGTTGACAAAAACGCCCAACTCGCCGCCGAGTACATGCGCGGCGTTCTGGCCCAAGCGGGCAAAATGGTAGGGTAAGCTTTCCGAACGGGCTGCGTCAGCCGCCGCAGTCCGCCGCGGGGGTTCGCGGCGCGGACGGAGGCGCCAGCGCCCGAGTTCGCGGCGAGCGCGGCGGGGGTTGACCGTACGGCGTCGAAGCGTCGCGCAACACCGCCCGGTCTATCAGACCAGCAATCCCCAGGCCCGAGCCATGGTGGAGCGAGACTTCGAACCGAATTTCCAGAACACGCTCCGTCATGACACATCCTCTGGGATAAAATCCCAAAGCTCTACGAGATCTGCCGCCCTGGTGCTTCGAGCGGGACGGCCCTCCCAAGGCCCATTCCGAAAGGCAGGGGGAACCGACGAGCCGCCAGGCGGACCGAACACGCCATCGAATAGCAGCCTGTGCTCAGGCTTCAACCGGCTGCAGAGTGTCCAGTATTGGACCCCGATTCCTCTTGGCCGAACGCACCAGTTCTTCGGCTCGCGCGCGAAATTGCGCGATGGGAAATGATGGTGTGCCCGGTGTGCCCAAACAATGCCGGCGGAAAAGGAAAGCGCGGACCCAGCATCCGGCAGCGAAACGATGGATTCGCGATAGCTCTCCGCGAAGCTCCCTAGAAATGCGCCCGCCTCGTGGGCGGCCACGAACAGGATGGCGTCGTCGCCTCCGATCAGCATGATCTCGAAGGGGGGAGTTGGCGCCGGCTCATCGCGAGACGGAGAAATGACGGCGCATCCGCAGATAACGCCATGATGCACTGCGCTACGGGTCCGCCGGCTTAACTGGCGGTAATGCTGTTTGGAGCGAGAGCCATGGTCACGTAGGTACTTTCCCAGGCGGTCCAGGTCCATGTAGATAAGCGCCACATAATTTTGCGGCTTGCTTTGCATGGCCAGCACCGAAAGATTTTTCAAATCGCCGAGTTTCGTGCCAGCTAATTCTTCAATTGAGTCAACGTAGCCCCCGCGCGCGCCGGCTTTTCGACGCAGGTCACACGCGGTGCAGCAAAGCCTCGGCGAACCAGGTCACCGTGGCCTTGCCGCTCTTCTCCACAAAAGCCTGCTCCACCCTACGGCAGTAGGCTTCGGCAGCGAACTGATCGGCGAATTGGATCAGGGCCGTCCCTCCACCAGCCGAGGTGGCTTCCCAGGGGCCGTGTGAGTCGTCGAGCGTTGGCTTATCCGTGATGATAGGCCGTGCCGGCTCGGTCCAATCCACATTGCCTGAACCAGGAAGCAAGCGGAGCATCTCGACCTCGTTCAACTCGCGCTCGATGTCAGATTCACCAGGTAATGGCGGCGCGCGATATGGGCCAGCTCATAGATCAGGATAGACTCTACCTGCGCGGTCGAGAGGCCCGTCAGCAGTCCGGTCGCCCGCCAGTTGCGATTGGGTCCATTCGCGCGGGCGGCTGACCTCGTAAATACGCGCGCGCTGCTTTTCGTTGCGCCGCACCAGCCCTTTTTCGCCCATGATCTCTCGCAGATCGCCGAACTGCTGGAGGGGGAATTCAACAGGTGGGCGTCGTCCTGCGAGCCCTTTCGCTACGCCAGCTTGCCGACGGCTTCAGTGCGCCAGGTCGCCCAGGCACTTCCTCTTACAGCCAAGGCGGTTCGCGTGGAACGCGGATCGAGGATGCGAACGGTAATGAGGGCGCAGATGAGGTCGCGAATATTCCCGCTTTCGGCCCCCGAAGCCGCGTTCTCGTTCACTTCCAAAACACTATCCCGAAGAATGGCCCCGATTTCGGCGCTTGACTAATTGGCCAATGGTTCTTCTTGCTGGAGTGCCGCCAGATTGTTCACCTTGTGGTCCGGCGTTTTCCAGCTCTGGGCGGCTTACGCGCCACTCGGAGAAAGGCCGCATTTGGGTGTCACGGGCCGGAAGTCGGGTTGGGGGAGATCACCCCTGCGCAGGGGAGCATAGAACTGGGCCGCTTCCCCCCGAAACTTGACGGTGCATAATCAACTCCCGCCGCGCTCGCCCGGGACGTCGGGTGGTAGCGATCATCTGAAAACGTAGATGTTTGGACTTTGGCCGGGCCGGGGTTGTCGAGGATGTCGCGGAGTTTGAGGCGCAGGTACGGGAGATACCCGCCGGGAACAGGGTGCTCCCGGAGTTCCTCAATGACGGGTTGGAAGTAGGCCAGTGAACGAACTCGTAGCAGCGGCGGCACATCGGTGGGCCGCGTCCTACGACGGAGGCAGCCCAGCAAGAGCGCCGTCTCGACCCCTTCGAGGGGAACGCCGCGGTCAAACCAGGTGCGAGCCTGGCGTTAATCGGGAACGCTGGCGCGCAACGGTGTGTCAGGCAGGTCTACGTAGAGAGTCAGCACCGCGCTGAGGTACAGCGCGGGGTTGGAGTTGGGCTCCAGGATCGAAACGGCGGGAGTCATTTCTTTCTCCGACGCGCTGCGGTTTCCTGCTCGCTTTGGCGCACCCGGCAACTCTCGCCTTCGAGGGCGGTGACGTTGGCGTGATGGAGCCAACGATCCAGCAACGTCACTATACACGTGGCGTTGGGAAAGACTTCGTTCCATTCTTTGAACGGACGATTCGTAGTCAGGAGGACTGGCTTTCGTTCATATCGAAGTCGGCCATGGGCTTGAACCTTTTGATGCCGCTGATCCGCAGGCGGCGTTCCAGGCTGCGACGTGAGCGTTCAGTGGCTTCTGCCTTGGCGATCTCTTTGATCTGATGAGCGGAGCAACGGGCCCTGGTGGCACGCGCGAGGAAGTCATCCAACTGCGCGGGCAGGGCGCAAGCCGATCTGCTTGAGTTGAGAGGCGAGACTATTGTTCGTCATCATGGTCGGTGTCTTGCGTGCGGGCGAGTTCATCGCAGGTCTCCAGATCGTGAGGGC
This sequence comes from Bryobacterales bacterium, assembly GCA_003164035.1. Classification (GTDB taxonomy): domain Bacteria; phylum Acidobacteriota; class Terriglobia; order Bryobacterales; family Bryobacteraceae; genus JBEKYD01. Next base: position 50,542 of record PLRS01000116.1, read on the forward strand.
GGATATCGAGCGACTGAGCTTGCGGATGGTGGCTGAGATCGAGGCTAAGCGGTGTAGAGCGAGGTTGCCGGCGCAGCAGAAGAGCCACGGAAGAGGCAGGTGGAGTGCCGCGTTGAGATCGAAGCGAACATAGATAGTCTTGCGCGGGCGTATGGCCTCGATCCGGTCGGTGGAGAAGGCGTGCAGCGCAGGAGGCAGCAATGCAGGAATGGTTCGCGGAACTGCGGACGCAAGCGGGCAACGGTGCGCCGCAACTGCACCACGCTACCGCTGTAGCCGCGGTCGCGAATCATCTGGTAGATGCGCGTGGCGCGCAGGCGCGGATGTCGATCGCAGAACAGGATAGCGGCCGGAAGCCCGCTAATCAGGGGGTTCGTGATGTTGTTCCGGAACCCAATAAAATCGGGGCTTCCACGCCCTATGACTTCAGCGGTAAGAATCTGACGCCCTAGGGCGGACTGCTGCCGGTGATCACCATGCTGGAGAAACTCGGATTCCAGTCCGGCGCCGGAAACCTGATCAAAGAGGCGAACCACGATGCCGGGCTGGCGGCGCATCCGTCAGGCCGCTTTGACGTAAACGGCAATCACTTGCCGTTGGCCATGCTGGCGTACAACCTGAACTGCTGGCTGATGCTGTTCAACCGCGAGCCGCAGGCCGACGCCACCGAACTGAGGCACACGACTCTGGCGACCTCGCGGCTTCGCTTCCTGTACGTGGCGGCCAAAATCTGGCGCCGCGCCGGCCGCACTGGAGTGAGCTACAGCGATCACTACGAGGAGAAAGGTGTGTTGGAGCGGCTGATGGATCGGCTGCGCAGGATTGCGCCGCGCGCGCAGGGCTATGCGCCGGTGATGCTGCCAGCCTTGCGCTGCATGGACCCCCCGCCGGGCCTGCCGCGCTGTGCATAGAAGTTTATGCGCGGCTCGCAAGCGCAACGAAGCAAGTCACTTCGGCGCGGGCCGTGGCGGGAACGGACTCTGGGGGAGGACGGTGAAACAGCGAAAATCGACCTGACCTATTCAATCCGAGCGAACCTCTGCGGTTGAGGAAGGGATAGCTCGCAGCACCAAATTCGCGTCAGGAGCCGGCCAGGGCGGCCTTGAATCGGCCCCAGCTCAGGAGGCTTCTCCGGCGGGGCAGGTGGGTACCAGCCACTACCTGATCGCCGGAGATTACAGCGCGAGGATTGATCGTGAACAACGATTCCGCGACGCCCTCGCCGTACTCGACGGCAACCGCTCGCATGGCGGAGTCGAGAAGCGGAGGCCGCTTTTGAGTGTCGTGAGCGTCGGAAGCAACGACGTGTACGATGCCGAGGCCGAGCAGCCGCCGCGCTCGATTTCGGGCTTTGTCTCTGAAATCCCCGGACAATGATTGAGCTGTGACCTGGACCAAACACCCCATTTCGCACCATTCCGACAGTGTTTCGGTCATGCGATCGAGCAGCGGGTTTAGCTCTGGGTGGACAATGATCGGGACCATTCCCGCCTGCAACAGCATGGAAAGGATCCCAGTAGTCGTTTTAGGGATGGAGGAGTTCGAAAGTTCGACGAGCAGGTACTGGAGGTTGTTGATTGTGTACCTGGTGGGGTGGTCGAGAGCATCCTGAACGGACTCAAGGGTAAGGTGAAGCTCGCAGCCGGTGTGGATTGCCGGAACCGGTCCCACGGCATTGCGAAGTTCGGCGAGTTTCTCTAAAACGATTTGCGGGTGGAAGGCGAATCGGGAATTGCCGTGAGGCGTGGCGACCAGGTCCGTTGTGCCTGCTTCGGCGGCCATCGAAACCATTCCGACCGCTTCCTGAAGAGTTCCGGCACCGTCATCCAGGCTGGGCAAAACGTGAGTGTGGATATCAACCATGATCTGATGCCTGGCTGCTGACAGCCAGCGAAAAACGGGGCCGGCTGTGGAGACCTGGCCCCGACAAGGGAAAGGTACAGCTAGCGGCTCACCGTAGCATCACCACCGCTGAATGTGCCAGCAGCAGCAAGACCGCCGACGGTGCCGGCAGCGGCTACGGCTGTTCCACCGACAATGATGGCGGTGGTGGAAATACCAGCAGCCGCGCCGGCGCCCGCCGCCGCTGCGCCGGCCGCGCCGGCCGCGGCGCCAGCAGCAGCCCCGGCAGCAACAGGCGACGCTGTTGCGACGGCGACTACTTCGGTCGCACCCGCGGCGGCCGTTTCACCGGGAACTACCGAACCGGTGACGTGGATCTGCTTCCCAACGAGTTTCTTGAGATTGGATCCTGTGAGCTCGACGGTGACTTTAGTAGTGCCGTCGGTGAGGAAGAACTTGCCGTCCTTCATCGTGAGAGTACCTGTAAGTACGGCTTTATTCCCACCAACAGCCTGTACCTGTAAAGCCGTTCCCGAAAGAACGCGTGCAACCAACATTCCCTGCTGGTTGCGAATTTCGGCGTTCCCGGCAATTGCGACAACCTTTACTTGCTTCTGGTTGTCAACTGCAACCCGTACGTGGGCTCCGGAATCCCAAGCGCCAATTTGGAAGTTGCCGGTTTCGAGACGGTAGTTCGACATGTGATTGAGGTCTGCCATGCCGCTGGTAAGCACCAGGCGATCCTGGTAGATCCTGGCTTCTGAGCTGGATGCCAGCGTGAGGCGTTCTCCGCCTTTCAGACTGACATCGGACGAGGTGGCGGTGGTCCGGACGGAAGTACCGTCCAGAATGGTGGCCGTGCCCGGCACGGAAGCATTATTGACGAAAAACGCTCCACGGGACTGTGCCACTCCAATGACAGGAGGGGACGCCGAGAGCGACAGAATGCTTCCGCAGACGAGCCCTAACCACAGGGATCTGCGAACAATCTTAATCAATTCACTACTCCTTTGCTAGATTTCAGCGGAAGCGCTGAGCCGGCGCTTCACTTGGTCGGCGCCGGATCCTGGTCCCTCGACCGCCCGTCGGTGCGGGAGAGATATATCATGAATGGCGTGATTTCAAACGGCAGCTTGTCGCGAGCCGAGATTAGCGGAACCGCCTTCGCCTTGGCGAGCGCAATCTCGTTCGTCCACGGGTCCAGGTGCACGCGGGAGCCCAGCGGAAGAGCGACGATCTGTTCCAGTTTTTCCTGATCGGGTGCCGGCGCCTGTTCAGCCAAAGCACCCAAACGCGCCCGGTTCGTCGCACTGGCTAATTGATTGCCGAGGTTGGCCCGGATCAAGCTCGGCAACTGGGCCGCACGGCTATCGAGCGCCTTCATAAATAATCCGGCGTTGGCCAGGTTGGCTTTGTAAGGCGATTTTGAGATCAGCTCAACTGCTTTAGCGCCGGCGGCTGCGATTTCCGGTTCGGGGCGCGTAAGCTGCAGATTCCGCAACAACTCCCCCTCTCCCAGCATGGTTTGGTCCGAGAATGCGAAGTGGGTATCGGTGCGATGGCCTAACGCGATGTGGGCCAGTTCGGTCGCCAACACCATCGCAAGGCTGGCTTCGTCCGGCAACACGTCGATTAGCCCGCGGCTGATCACTATGGTTTGGCCGACTGAAAATGTCTCGAGCGGCGTGGTGAGCAGGACGCGACATTTTGCATCGACACCAAGACTATTGGTGACGATCAAATTGTTGACAACGGTATTGAGAATTTCATCGACCGGACCTGCGGGCGCCAAGAGACCGGATTTCTGCAGACGCTCGAGGATATTGGCTTCGGCCTGGCGTTCCCACGAGCGCTGGCTCTCGAGCGGCGAGATCTCCACAGGTTGCGACCGGTCTTCGACGGGTTTTTCGGCTTCGATTGCGATGGAAGCCAACTCCTGCAGTTTATCGCTCGTCGAGACGCGGTATCCCCAGAGACGCGTTTGCGCCTTGAATCGCGGCATCCCGTTGTTCTTCTCACTGCTCCCGGATTCTTCTACATAGATGAAGGCGGGCACCCACCGGCCGGCAGTCACGTGAATGCGCCAACTATCGAAGTGGAAGTACATGCGAGAGGCGGAGCCGTTGGTATAAATGCCGTTGAATCGCACAATACGAAGCTCCCGATCCTCCACCCAGATTCGGCCTTTGAACCTTCCCGCTGCCTTCTTATCGATAGGGGCGACATCGAAAAGTAGGCAACGCACCTCGCCGAGGAATTCCCGTCGCACAAATTCGATCTGGTATCTCCGGCGGCCGAGCCCGTCGGCGTCCGGTAACACCATCTGGGCGAAACCGGTGGGTACGAAAACGGTGGAACGGTTTCTCAGAAAGAATATGGTTCTCTGGCCTTTGGACGGTTCACTGTGAGCCGCCATGGGCGTGTACTCAAGACCTTTAGAAAAATCAAGCTGCCCCAGAAAGTAATGATCCCGCACCACTTGTCCGCTGTCGCTTGTGGGATCGGGGGTCTCCTGAATGTAGGTCTCCAGGATTGCGCTGTGGGTTCGCAGATCCTGGACGAACTGCTCTTCCTGCTGCGTAATGCGATCGAGGAGCTTATCAACGACTTCGCGCTCGTCGGCGGCGTGAGCGGTCAAAGCAAGAAGCGGCATGAGGAGGAGCCAAGTGTGATCAATATTTCGCATCGGTGATTCTTTCTTATCGGCTAAAACGCAAGCTGGAACTCGATCCGGACGGTCGCAACCGTATCCACCGGTTTTTCGTATTCGATCGCGGGACGAAACCGAATACCCGTCGCGGCTTTTGTGGCGCTTTCATCCAATCCGTGTCCCAGGCCGTGGAGCACGCGCAGTACGCGGGCTGGGCCAGAAGCAGGAAACAACATTTCCAACGTAACTTCTCCTTCAATCTGAAGGCGGCGCGCCTCATCGGAATAGACGGGACGTGGCTTTTGGAGGATTTCGAGGGCGGCCGAGCGACTGTCGGAGGATTTCGGGCGGATCGCGGAAGCGAAGGGCATGGCGGTAACGGTCCCAAACTGCGATTGTTCTACGGTCGGCTTGGCTGACGGTTTGGTTATGCCGGGATCGAGTGAGGCGAACGCACCAGTGCCGGCGACGGGAGGGCGCGCCGGCGTCTCGGCACCCGCCCGTGACGCGGTGCGATCCCCGAAAGTGCCGGTCGAACGCTCGCCGGGCATGGCGCGAACTGGGCCTCCGGCGGGCGATGCACAGAAACCCGCGGAGGCGACCTGCGTATGGCTTGGCGTTACTGGCGCTGGGGTGCGAGGTCCTTCAAGGCTTCCAATCTGCACACGGCCAGCATCCGGAGTATGGCTCGGAGTGGCAGCCGACGCGCTACTGAAGGAAGACGCCGCAGCAGCAGGTTGCAGGCGAGGAGTGCCCGTTTCCGCGGTGCTCACCGTGCCGAATCCCGCCGGCTTCACCGGATTAGGTGGCCGGAAGGTTGGCGAAGGGCCGAGTGGAAGTATTGCTATGGATGGGCGAGGCGGCTCCAGAGTCGGCATCGGAGCCGGAGGGGTTGGGATCGAAGGCAGAATGGAAGGGTGGGGAGCCGGCAGGTCGGGGATTCGGGCAGGCGCTAGGAGCCTCACCACCGGTTTCTGGTGAGCAGGAGTGGGGGTCGATGCCTGGGGGACGGTTTCGGCAAGGTACAAGGGCGTGACGCGAAGTTGCCGTGGAACTCTCTCGGGGAATGTGATGCTGAAGATCAATATCGCGGCACAGGCGTGCAGAATTGCGCTTCCCACAAAGGCGGGGGAAGATATCTTCCTGCGGCGTGCCGTGAGCGGTATTTCAAGCATGGCGGTTCCTGACTCAAACTGACGTTCTTCTCCTCCTGGAGCCTGACCTGACGCAACAGAATGGTGCCTTCAATCCGTCGGGTCCCCAGCGCCCGGTGGTAACCCAGAACAACGCGAACTGTGTCAGCGGGCGCCGGGAAGTGCCATTCCCCGGCGGCCCACTCGTCCGAGGCTGACAATTCCTGGTCCTCACCCTGGTTGACAAACCAATGCAGGCCTGTTTGCTTCGGCAGATCGCTAGTTCGGTACTGATAGCGAAGGACGTACTGCGCTCCCTTGCTCAAATCCACATAGTGGTCCAGGAATTCGCAGTTCTCAGGCTCTTTACCAGAAAAGGAAACTTCGAGGGCCGGGGCAGTGCTCAGGGTCCGGGCGGCAATTGCACAACCGGTCGCGGGAATCCGCCAATCGAAAGCGTGACCCAGCAACGGCTGCCGAAAATCGCCGTTGATGAGGATCCCGGGTTTCGAGGTCTCATACGGCACCAGGCGGCGCGACGCCAATTCATTCCAGGTCTGGCGGGCCGGCTGGAATTGGCCGGCATCGAGGGCGCGATCGATATAACTCAACAGTACTTCGCGGTCGTCTTCACTGGCGTTAGTCGCGATACGAACGGCAACCGGTCCGGTATCTGCCAGGCGGTCCTTGCCAATCAGATATGCCATAAATTCCCGCTCGACCAGGAGTCTTGAACCCACTACTCTTTGAAAGACGGCTTGCGCGTCGTCGGTTAGGGTGAAACAGAGATCGAACAATGGGCTCAGCCCACCGTATGAGATGCCGGTTGCGACTCGCGCCCATCGCCAGAACTGATCCGGCCGATTGGCTCGGAAGTAGAAATTCGCAAGCGCCCAAGCAGGGGTATATTGCCTGTCCCGTCGGGCCGCCTCGAGCAAGTTGGTCTCAGCACCCGTGTTGTCGCCGGCAGCTTCCATTTGGGATGCGAGCGCGATCCGGGCTGATGTCAGAAACGGATTCAGTGCGACGGCGTACCGCAGATGCTGTACAGCGTGTTCCGGGTCGATCTGCGCGAGCCCAAAGTGATATTCGGGCTGTTCGGGCCAGAGAGCGATGGCATGCGAAACGCCTTCTGGCGTGCCACGATGGTAAAGCGTGTCGGCCCATCCGATCCTTAGGGACTGATAAATGCCTAGGGCGAAAATCGGCAGCGACAGCGCCGCAATTGTCCTGATGGGTAGAGTTGGCACACAGCTCGCGCTGATTGCGCCGCGTTCGATTCGGCGCCGTTCAAAGCCGTAACCCGAAAGAACACCGATGAGAACGAAGATCCAGGCGGCGAGCCCCAGCCGCACAAACGGGTAGTCCACCAACGAGTGGGCAAATACCGCGATGACTCCCAGCCCCCAGACCGAGCGTAAGGCGGACGGCAAACAGAAAAGCAGCAGGGCCAACATCAAGGCAAATGCAGGCAGACCGCCTTCGGCCGCCCACTGAACCCATTCGTTGTGAGCGTGGTTGGCCACCGCTCCGGTATCGATGATGGCATATGGCTTGTATGCGGAGGGCCATGTGCCCAGGCCGAATCCATGAAGGGGCTGGGCACGAACCATGGCGATTGACGATTCGACGAATTCCCGGCGGACTGCATAGGGGTCTTGTTGGCCGCTAAGCCGATCCCAAAGATACTGATAGCCTACGATCGCCGTGAATGCCGCCGCCAGAACGGCGAATTCAACCCAACGGCGCCCGACGGCTTCTTTGTCCGCACGCCGCCACAGCAGAAATGCCAATGCCGATTCGGCGATCACAATGCCCGTTCCGGCGCGGGATCCGCTGGCAATCACCGAGGCAACGAGAGCGGCTGCAACAACGATATATGCCTTCGAGTGTTGTCGATCCTTGAAGGCCAGTGCCAGCGATATCGGCAGCAGGAGTTGTACAAAGGAGGCGTAGTCGTTCTGCGAAACGAAGGGCCCGATGACGAGAGAGCTATAGCCCGATGCGAATAGCCAAAATACCCGGCCATCGGATGTGAAGAGTTGAATCACCCCGAGTAGACAAATGACGGCGCCCACGATCAGAATAGCTTTCAAGAATGAGAGACGCTCGCTGCGGGTGCCGCATACTCCGTGCCCCAACCATACCAGACAGGCTGCGGAAAGCCAGTACAGAAGTGCCTCGGTGGTGTCCGACTTCACTATCGTCCAGTGGAAGCAAAGCTGCAGTACCGCCCAGAGAGCCATGCTCGCCGGAAAGAGCATCACAATTCCGCCGCCCGGACTACGCTTCCGTATCGCGACGCGCAGCGACAGGGCAGCACCGAAAAGGAGTATCATTGCTTCTAAAGCGCTTATGGCCCATCGCTCCTTCACCCACACTGTCAACAGGGCAAAAGCCAGAATTCCGATCAGAATGTGACGAAGTCTGCACATGGCTCTAGATTATGTTGTGAGCTGATCGGGATAGCCGGCAAGCACCGAATGATATGGCGAGTTCGTCCTTGGTTTCACCGAAAGATGCCTCGTGGGGACTTCCGGCTCCCACGCGGCTCTTGATAGACATCCGCGTCCGACAAGACGGATTAATGAGTATTCACCAGGTACCCGTTGTTGACCGTTGAACCCAGTGGCAGTGATCCGGGTCCGGGTAGCTCCCAGGCCGGCCGGCGCTCCCAGGCTGCCCGTATCACCGGATGGTGTCGATTGCGAACGACTGAACCAAACGATGACGACCATCACCAGGACGGCGGCGATCGCCATTCCGAGGGTTAGGAGAAGACGCCGGTAAATGCTCTCTACGTCGTTCATGCGGATCAGAGATCCGCCAAACTTCACATATCGCGCGTTGCAGTCGTGGCAGCGGCGCATACTGCATCCTAATAGAGCGAGAAGCCGCTCCGCGGTTTGGCGGCGACGCGAGCGGTGGAGACGTGGGGAAAGACACTGGGGGCATGCGGTAGTGGTCATCGGGTATCCCTTGCCACCTTCAACCTTTCAGGGCGAAGGGGGTTGAACTTGTTTAGAGCAAAGCCTGGCGTCGCTTAACCCATACTGATGGACCAGGCGAATGAGTGCGGTTACGGCGAATCGGAGTTATCTTCCGAAGCTCACCCGGCCAGGCAACCGTTAGAAGGGGGCTGCGGGCTTCTTGCCCAGTTCGGACAGGAGGCGTCGCAGGGTAGGAGACGATAGTACTGCGTCAAACGCTCGCGGCCGGCGACATGCCAGGCCACGACCCGAACTTAGTTTTCTGGACTTCTTGCTTTGTCGCCTGAGTTCTATGAATTCCTTTCCAGCGTTGACCCCAACCTTTGTGGTGCGGGTACGGATCTTGTCGTTCCGGATCTCTTGCGTCGGCGTTGGTATTGTTTCCATGTCAGGCCCTTTCAAGCGCGGAGGCCAAGCGAGCAGGTAATTCGGGTACCTCCTGATTCACAAGGACGGCCACAATGCGTTCGGCGGCGTGGCCGTCCCATTTCTCGGGGATGGCGCCCGGGCGAGTGTGCCCGTCCAGAATCGAGTTCGCTTCGCGTAGGATGCGTTGCGGGTCGGTTCCGACCAGCACGTTGGTCCCGATTTCGCACGTGATTGGGCGTTCAGTGTTGGAACGCATCGTCAGGCAGGGTATTCCCAACACAGTGCTCTCCTCCTGGATGCCACCGCTGTCGGTGAGGACCATGCGGGAGCGGGCAACCAGGCCGAGGAACGGGAGATAGCTCATCGGCTCGACGTTTCGGATGCGGGGATGGAGTTCGATCTCCTTTAGCCGGGGTGCTGTACGGGGGTGGACGGGAAAGATAACCGGAATGTGGTCCGCGATTGCGTTGATTGCGCGCATGATGGGGGCGAGGCGGTCCAGCGAATCCACGTTGGCGGGTCGATGGAGGGTGAGAACGGCATACCCACCTTGAGCAAGGCCGTCCGGCAGCGGCAGTTGGCGAGCGCGATTGATCTGCTGGAGCAGGGTATCGATCATAGTATTGCCGACGAAGTGGATCTTGTCGGCGGCGACACCCTCGCTCCGCAGATTCTCGTCGGCCATGATATCGGTTGTGAACAGGAGATCCGAAATCGCGTCCGTGCAGAGGCGGTTGATCTCTTCAGGCATGGACATGTCGCGCGACCGAAGGCCGGCCTCGACGTGAGCGACGCGGACGCCGAGTTTCTTGGCGGTGATGGCGCAGGCGACCGTCGAGTTCACGTCTCCGACGACGATCACCCAATCCGGCCGATGTTCCAGACACGCCGGTTCAAAAGCCATCATGATGCGAGCGGTCTGCTCGGCATGGGAACCAGAGCCTACCTCCAGGTTGATGCCGGGCGCCGGGATACCGAGATCGCGGAAGAAGTCGTCCGACATGTTCCGGCTGTAGTGCTGTCCGGTATGGACGAGGAGCAGATCGGCGGGGGAATGCCGGTTTCGCATCGCGGAGAACGCCCTGTGAATAGGGGCAATCTTCATGAAGTTCGGACGTGCCCCGGCTACTAATAGGTATTTCGTTGAGGACATCGGAAGAGGACGAGAATCAGCGGACGTCAGCTAGCCTTTGCGACGGGATGGTGTTCACGGGTCTCTATAACCCGCTTCAAGAGGTCCATGCTCGGACTGTAGTCGAGCACGATGTCTTTCAAGGCCAGGACCAGTCGCCCGACATCGCGACTCTTACAGATTTGTCTCAAAAGACTGAGCCATGCCAACATGTCGCCCTCCTGCATGCCATTGCCTACGTAAATGCGGATCTTTTCATGGGTGGTGGGAGCGGTGTCCTCGATCAGCGTGCTCAACTCTTCATAGAGTTTCTCGCCGGGACGCATCCCCGTGAATTCAATCTTGATGTCTTCGTCCGGCTTCCGGCCCGATAAAAGAATCAGGTTCCGAGCTAAGTCGACGATTTTGACCGGCTCTCCCATGTCTAGCACGCATATCTGTCCGCCCTCGCCAATGACCGCGGCTTGCAGCACAAGCTGACAGGCTTCGGGAATGGTCATGAAGAAGCGCCGCATGTCGGGATGCGTCACTGTTACCGGCCCGCCGCCCGCGATCTGTTCCTTGAAGATGGGGATGACACTGCCGTTCGAACCGAGCACGTTGCCGAAGCGAACCGCGACGTACCTGGTTCGCCCATTTTGCAGGGCGAGCAGCAGCAGTTCAGCGATCCGCTTGGTGGCGCCCATCACGTTGGTAGGACGAACAGCCTTGTCGGAGGAGATCATGACGAAGTCTTCGACTCCCCACTCCGTCGCCGCGTCGGCCACGTTATAGGTACCAAAGACGTTGTTTTCGACGGCCTCAAATATGTGCGCCTCCATCATCGGGACGTGCTTGTACGCAGCGGCATGGTAGATGACGGATGGGGAGTACTGGCGCAGCACTTCATCCAGGCGAGCCCGGTTCTGGATGCTACCGATTTCGGGATAGAACGGGACCTCGGGGAATGCTCGGTGCATCTCACGGTCGATTTCGAACAGCGGTGATTCAGCGATTTCGAAACCTACGATGCCGGCGGGGTGGAAACGCGCGATCTGGCGGCACAGTTCGGAACCAATCGAACCGGCGGCCCCGGTGACGAGGACGACCTTGCCTTCGAGGTTGACGCGGATTTCGCCTTCTTCGAGGTGGACAGGGTTGCGGCCGAGGAGGTCTTCGACGGCGACATCCCGGATCTGTGCGGCGAGGACGTTCCCCTCAATGATTTCGGCAAGACCTGGGACGGTCTTGTAGGTCACCCCGGCTTGATGACAACGGCTAAGAATAGTTGTCATCTCGGCGCCACTGGCAGAAGGCAGGGCGATGAGAACCGTTTCGATAGCCTCAGCAGCGACGATGGAGGCCAGGGCAGCGCCGTTGCTGAAGACCTTTACCCGACGGATGAGGCGGCCAACCTTTGCAGCATCGTCATCGATGAAACCAACGATCTGATAAGACAGCGCCGGATTCCGTTGTATCTCGCAGAGTAGAGTGACTCCAGCATCACCGGCCCCATAGATCAAAGTCCGCTTCTTCGGACCCCTATTCTGCAATCGGGAGAAGTCGAACGCCGACTTCACTAACAAGCGAGCTCCCGCAGTGAGCCCAAGGCAAAGGAGGAAATCCAGGGAATAGATGGAACGAGGGAACCCCAGAGGGGCGATCAAAACGAGGGTGAGGCAGCCGAGGACAGATCCAGCCAGATTTGCGGCTGCGACACGGGCCAAGTCCTGAACGCAAGCATAGCGCCACCACCCGCGATCCAGCTTGAGGAGATGAAAGACAAGAACTTTGGCCGGTATCCAGACAGAGATCCCGGCCAGCAGGTGGGCTCGGAAGAACGGCGGCACGATGAAATCAAACCGCAACAGGAATGCTATGGTTCCAGAGGCAGCAATTATCGCGAGTTGAACCGCGCGCGATGCCCAGCGCGTGTGATAGATCAGATGGTGGGTGGCGCGTTGGATAAGTGGGGGTGACATGCAAACGACTTCCTTAGGCGATGGCCTCAGGCTCCATCTCGAACTCCAGTAATGGCTTGGCATTGCCAGCAGCCCGGACCTGGTTGATGACGTAAAGCTGATCTTCGCGAGAGAGGCTGCTCGAACTGGGAAGGCAGATGCCACGACGGAAGAGGTCGGCGGCAATCTCTCCGCCATAGCATTCGCATCCAGCGTACAAGCGTTGCAAATGCATGGGCTTCCAGACGGGACGCGATTCGACGTTTGCTTGATCGAGCACCCGGATCAGTACATCCCGAGAGCAGCCGAAGTGCTCTTCTTTGATGAGGAAGCAGCTTAACCAATTTGTGTGGACGCCAAAAGATGCCTGAGGCATGAGCGAGATGCCGGGGAGATCGGCGAACGCGTCCCTATAGCGGAAGGCGATGGCGCGGCGCTGCTGGACACGAAGGTCGAGCGCCTCTAACTGACCTCGGCCGACACCCGCCAACACGTTGCTCATGCGGTAGTTGTAACCGAGTTCGGAGTGTTCGTATGCGAGGCCGGGATCGCGAGCCTGCTGGGACCAGAAGCGTGCCTTATCGACCCAGGCTTGGTTCCGGGAGACGAGCATGCCGCCGCCTGTGGTGGTGATGATCTTGTTTCCGTTGAAAGAGTAAGCGCCGATGTCGCCGAGCGTCCCGGCCGGCTTTCCCCTGTAGAGTGTGCCAACCGCTTCAGCGGCGTCCTCGATCACAGCGATTCCGTATTGGGCGCAGGCATGGAGGATGGGGTCCATATCGGCACTTTGGCCATAAAGGTGGACTACCACCAGCGCCTTGGGGAGGCGGTTCAATGCCACCCGGTACCGCAAGGCGCAGGACAGGACATCGGGATCCAGGTTCCAAGTTGCGCGGTCGCTATCCACAAACACCGGCATGCCACCTTGGTAAACGATGGCGTTGGCGGCCGCAGCGAAGGTAAGGGTGGAACAGAACACTTCATCGCCGGGACCGACTCCTACCAGGCGCAACGCGAGGTGCAAGGCGGCAGTTCCGCTGGCCAGGGCGACAGATGGGAGGCCGACGAGCGCCCCGAATTCGCGCTCGAAAGCGGTCAGATTGGGCCCGACGGTGGAGAGCCAATTTGTGGCGAAGGCTTCGCGGACGTAGATTTGCTCTCTGCCGCCCATGTGGGGGACGGAGAGGAGAATTCGTTTCACGAGGAGCCTCTCGTTACGCCCACCGTATGAGGGTCGCCCCCCATGAATAGCCGACCCCAAAGCCGACCAACATCACATGATGACCGGGCTGAAGACGCCCTTCCTCCGCCGCCTGTCTCAGCGCAATGGGGATCGTGCAGGAAACGGTGTTTCCACAGTGGCACATACCTACGAAGAATCGCTCGGCGGGGATCTTTAGCTTCTTCCTGAGGTGCTCCAGCATGTACTGGTTTGCCTGGTGGAAAACGAATAGGTCGATATCGTTGAGACTCTTGCCAGTGCGGGCCAGCAATTCCAGCACTACCTTGGGGACCACCCGAAGAGTGAAGCCGAAAATCTCCGGCCCATTCATGTAGAGGTTCCCCTCGCTCCGCAGGTTGCCGTCCGAATCAAGGGTAGCCTCGTCACCTGCGGGCGCCACCCGCTGCCTCATCCCGCCAGCAGGCACGATCAGGTTCTTGGCGCCGCAGCCATCCGTCCCGTACACGAAGGGGCCGATGAACTCATCATAGGTAGCCACGCCACGCACGAGAGTCGCCGCGCCAGCATCCCCGAACAGTGTTCGAACGCTCTTGTCTTTGGGGTGAATGAACTTGCTGTAGGTTTCGCCGGTCACGAAAAGCACATTTGTCGCCTGGTCGGTTTCAACGAGGGCCTTTGCGAGACCAAGACCGTAAACGTAGCCCGAACACCCCAGGTTGAAGTCTAATGCTCCGGCGGAAGTCGGTATGCCGAGCCGCTCTTGCATGACGCAGGCGGTTGTCGGCAGGAAATGGTCCGGGCTTTGCGTGCAGAACAGGATGTAGTCGATATCCGCGGGGCTGCAGACCCCACTATCAAACAGTTTCTGCGCAGCCGCAACTCCCAGGTCGGACGAACACTGATCGTCGGCGGCAATCCAGCGTCCGGCGATGCCGGTCTTCTCCTCGATCTTCTCCAGACTCCACTCGGGGAACTCAGCCACCAAGTGCTCATTTGTCAAGCATCGCTCAGGGAAGTGGTATTCGATTGCTGCAACAACTGCTTTCATGAAGATTCTCGGCGAACGGGTAGCTACTTTTCGGCTCTTCTGCAAATCTGCTTCGCGGGAACACCGAACATCACGGCTCCGGCGGGCACATTTCGGGTCACGACCGCCCCCGCGCCAATGACGGAACGGTCGCCGACTCTCAACCCGGGCAAGACGCAGGCGTGACTGCCTGCAAACACCGCCTCACCGAGGCTAACGTTCCCTGTGATATCGACGTGGCCACTCAAAGTGCACCAGTCGCCGATCACGACGTCGTGGCCTACCGTCGCTGCGACATTGAGAGTGACGAATCCGCCCAACGACACGTGCGAGGTCAGCACCACTCCCGGGCACAACACACAGCCGACGCCAATGGAGCAGTTGGCCCCCCGTACCACAGAGGGATGAATCAGGTTCGAGAACTGAGCGCGACTGTCGGCAAGGCGGGCCATAACCCGTTGTTTGATTACCGGATCACCGATCGCACAGACAAACCTGTCCGTCGCAGAGGGCGTAAATTCCGCCGGGTCTCCCAGTATCCCGAGAGGCACGTCAAAGCCGGCGAGGGCCGCGGGGTTGGCATCTAGAAATCCCCCGAGTTCCCATTCTGACTGCGTTGGCTCGACGTCCCGTGCCCAGCATAGGACCTCCCTGCCAAATCCGCCGGCGCCGACAATTAGGAGACGTTTCGGAACCATACCTCAACGCGCCGTATATCCGCCGTCGACGACAAGGACCGTCCCGGTAATCCACCGGGCGGTTTCAGCTAATAGAAAGGCGACAGCGTGCGCTACATCGCGAGGCTTGCCCAAGCCGAGTAGATGCATCGATTCAATGGCAGAGCACTGGTCCTGATTCAACGAACTCCAGAGGTTGGCCGCCATTTCAGTTTGCACGTACCCGGGAGCGACGCAGTTGACTCGTATGTGCTCTGGCGCCAGTTCCACGGCAAGCGCCCGGGTAACTGCATTGATGGCCCCCTTGCTGGCTGCATAGGCGATCACACCCGCTTGGCCGACTAAGCTCATCACAGAAGAAACCAGCACAACGCTACCACTCGGCGCACACACACCCTTCTGCCGAAAGCCTTTTGTCAAGCCTACCGCCGCGTCCAGGTTGGTCCGCATCACCTCCTGCAGTACCGCTGACGTCAGAACTCGGAGAGGGCGGAGTCGCTGAATACCAGCGCCATGAACCAACCCGCTCAGTGGTCCGGACGACACGCTGACCTTCTTTAGCCAGATCGGGATTTCATCGGTCAAAGACAAATCGAACGGCTCAACTCTGTGGCCATCACCTTCCAAGGACCGTAGCGTGTCCGAAAGGCGCTCTTCGTTACGCGCCACCAGAACGACGCGGCCGCCCAACTGACTTATCAAGCGGGCCGTTTCCCGGCCGATCCCGGACGAAGCACCCGTGACCAGGATCGTTTGCTCAGTCAGATCGAGCGGATTCGTCATACCTGTACCTTCAGCGTGGAATCTGAAGCTAAATCACCGTCCACACCGTCCACTACGATCACGGGCGGCATGAGTAGTGGGCCACAATTAAGGGCAACCGAGGCCCAAGAAAAGCCGACGCCAAAACCCGTCAAAACAAGTCGTAACTCGGAATTTGCCAGCCGGTCGGCAAGCGACGTCGTCATTGCGAGCGGGATGGAAGCCGAACTTGTGTTGCCATAGTCCTCCAGCGCGATGACAAACCGGGAACGGGGCAACTTCGCTCGCCTCGCCAGATGCTCAAGCATGAAACGGCTAGGCTGATGGAGTACAAATGCGTCCACTGTTTCGAGTGCCCATTCGGCCTCGTCCAGCACCGAGGTGATGAGGCCTGGCACCTTGTTCATGGAGAAACTGAACACCTCAGCGCCGTTCATGAACAGGTCCTCATCGGAGCGAGAGTTGCCTCCCTCGCGAGGGGTCCGTCTCGAGTTTTCTTCGGAATGCGGCCGCCGGAGGCCACCTGCAGGCACCATCAAATGCTTGTGACCGCTCCCGTCAGTACCCAACTGGAAATGCATCGTAGTGGAAGTTCCAGGGTCCGCTTCAAGGGCCGTCGCGCTGCCCGCGTCGCCAAACAGTGTCGCGACCGATCGGTCCTCCGGAGAGACGATGCGGTTGATCGTGTCTCCGACGAGCAAGAGTGCGCGTCCACCGCCCATGACCAAACGGGACGTGACCCAGAGGCCATAGACATAGCCGCTGCACCCAAGATTCACGTCGAAAGCGGCGCACTCTTGCGAGAGCCCCAGCCGATGGTGGAGGACGCAGCTAGTCGCAGGAAGGACATAGTCGGGTGTTTGAGTGACGAAGATCAGAGTGCGGATGGACTCCCGTGTCCAGTTCAGATCCTGCATGAGCCGAGCGGCAGCGGCAAAACACAGGTCGGAGGCTAAGAGCCCGTCGGCCGCGACACAGCGCCTTCGCACGCCTGTCTTCTGGCTGATTTTAGCGCTTTCAGCCTCGCCAAATGTCACCGCATCGTCTGCGGTTGTCCGCCACGAGTTGGGAACCGCGCTGGCAATTCCCGCAATCCGCACTCCCGAGACTGTACCGCCGGCCATTGGCTGAATCTCCTGCCTTTCCTGGGTGTGGGTCACCTAAGTGATTCGATCTCCGACCAATCCCATGAGGTCCGCGATGGTCGTGCACTCAGCGATTTGACGCGGCTGCAAACTGATGCCAAACTGCTCGTCTACAAGCGCCATCAAACTGATAACGGCCAGCGAATCCCAGCCATCGAGGCTATCCAGCGTCTCGGAACCTGTCAGCGCGCCCGGTTCGAGTTCAAAAAGTTCATCCAGAGACAACAGAAACTGATTCTTTCCCATAGTTTCCTCCTAAAGTCAGTACGTAACCGTCGTGCGAAGTCGGGAGTAAATTTCCCAGTGTCCACCGGCACCAAACAACACCAACTCATTCATTCTGCCTCGATTGGGTTGGGCCCCCCGTGAATTCCGGCATCGTCGCGTGTCCTTGCTGGCTGATTCCTTCTCCGCAGACCACCTTCAGCACCGTCATCCACAGGATCTTGACGTCGAGCCCGAAGCTCCAGTGACTCACGTACCACACGTCCAGTTCGAACTTCTCTTCCCAGGTGAGTGCATTGCGTCCGTTCACCTGCGCCCAGCCGGTGATGCCGGGTTTCACCTCATGGCGGCGCCGCTGACGAGCGGTGTATCGACCCAGGTACTGAGGGAGCAAGGGCCGCGGTCCGACAAGACTCATGTCACCGTTTAGCACGTTCCAGAGTTGCGGCAACTCGTCTAGACTGTAGCTGCGCAAGAACCGTCCAACAGCAGTAAGGCGTTGTTCGTCAGGCAGTAGCGTGCCTCGAAAATCGCGATGATCGGTCATCGTTCGGAATTTCACGAGGGTGAAGGGTTTCTCGGACCGACCGATGCGGAGTTGGCGCAGTAGCAAGGGCTTGCCCAGGAGCATCCTAATTAATCCGCCAATCAGAAGCACGCCTGGCCCGAATAGGAGAAGGCCGACTGCCGCGCCACTCCGGTCAAGTACGTTCTTGAGCACGAGCAAGATCTGCATCCGTTTCTGATCTGGATTGGCCGCCATTCGCCAACTCGGTCAAGATTTCGAGATATCGGGCAGCGAGGGCGTCACGGCTGGCGTGCTGCATCACCCAGCGGCGGCCGCTGGTTCCCATCTTGCCCCTCAGATCGGGGCTAGCCGCCAACAGCCGTATGGCCGCAGAGATGGCCTCTGCGTTCTCCGGCGCCGCGAAGACACCCGCCCGTGCTTCATCACACACGAGCGTGCGCGCCACTCCATCGATGGCCAGCAGAACGGGTCGCTCACAGGCCATGTAGTCGAATACTTTATTTGGGTAGACAGTTCGAAATGTGGGGTTCTTCTGCAGAACGGCTGCGCCGACGTCGCAAGCGTTGACGATAGCAGGCATGGCCGCTTTCGGCTTGGGACCATGAAAACGGATGTTTTCGAGACCGCGACGTTCCGCTTCTCCGCATAGATGCCGCCGCTCGGGTCCGTCGCCGATGCAGGCGATCAGAATATCGGGCCGGTCTCGCAACTCGGTTGCCGCGTCCACAAGCTGCATCAGCGCATTTGCTCGGCCGTGGGCGCCAGCGTACATGACCACGAACCGGTCCTCCCACCCGAGCTGCCTTCGGGTCTCATTGTCGCGCGGCCCGGGCCGAAATGACTCGAGGTCGGCTCCGTTCGGCACGAAAGCGAACTTGGCGCCGCCTGCCAAGCCGCGGCCCTCCATATCGGCACGGAATGCCGGGGTCAACACATTGATTTTCGCCGCACTCCAGCAGGCCCACCTTTCAAGAGCGTAGAGAAGCTTCACCAGAGGCGATCCTGCCGTCAGGACTCCCGTCGTAATTGCGCTTTCCGGCCACAGGTCGCGGACCTCAAAAATCCAGGGAGCCGGACGCCTGGACACGCGGGCCGCCACCCACCCCGGAATCGTTGTCACTAGCGGCGGCGACGTCGCGATGACCACATCGGGGCGAGGAACGCGAATAGCCGCCATGGATGCCGATAAGGTGAACCCAAAGAAAGCCCACATCCGACCCAAGTAGCTGCGGGTATACGTCGCTGGGACGTGGCAGCGATAAACGGTAACCGCATCGTCCTTCTCCCGGACGATCCAACGCCTTCGATAGGAATCCTGGGTTTTGCCGGACGTATAGTCGAGGGTTCCGGCAATCACCGTTACGTCATGCCCTTGACCGGCCCAAATCCTCGCCATTTCGTTGAAGCGTGACCCACCCGGCTGTCCCGCCATCAGATAGTACTGGTGGACAATCAGGATCTTCATGCCACGACCGGCGCCGCCGTGAGATGCCGGGGCTGAATTGTTCCGCCCGCCGAGAGATCGAACTCAACCGTCCGGTCGCCCGCAGCCACGCACCATAGGGAGCCCGAGACGGAGATAGTGGGCACGTGCGGTCCCAGAATCGAAACCAGGCTGAGCGGAAGATGCTCGGATAGCTCGACCGTCAGTGACGGAACTGGAACCTTTTCTGCGTAGTACCGGGAGAGCCATCCTCGCGGAGGATCATCTTGCCCGGCGACGATTTCACCCGACAACAGATGCCCAGCGGCATCGAACACGCCGACATGGAACGGGCCGGCCGGCGTTTGCAGTTGAAGTGAAGTCTGCCGGTCCAGGCCTAAGCGGTACGGGAAATCGCCGCCGAGCCAATGCAGACGGGCGCGATGGGCGCCTGAACCTTCGATGCGATCCACGACGATCCAGAGGTCATCCTTGACGAACAGCACGGAGCGCCGGTGAACGCACCGACCAGGATGCCGTTGATAACCGTAGTGCTCACCCTCACAGAGTGCCCAGTCCGGATTATCTTCGAAGCGCAGCAACTTAGCCTCGGTCCAGTAGAGGCACTTAAACTTCCGGTAGTGGAGCATCTGATCGCGGCCGTCCACTTGAACCGTATTGTGACTTTCGGTGCAAAGAAAATGGTCGTGCCATTCCTCCGGTCCATTGTATAAGTAGCTGCCGGGGTCGACCAAGACGTTGTGACCGCGCCACCAGACGTCCAACTGCAGCATGTCGATCTGAGAGAAGCGATCCAGGATGGTTCCGCATCGGAAGGCCGCGAAGTTCTCCGGCTGGCGGCCGCGCAAGACGTGGTATCCAGTGTGCGCAAAAGACACAGAGGATCCCTTGGACTTTCGGAGCGGAAGTTCCTGCGCGGAGGGGCCGCATAACCACACCGCCATTTCGTCCCACGGACCGGGGTCGTACACCCTCACCTGGCGCGTCATGATACTCGCCGCTTGGAGGGTGGGACGGAAATCGGAGAAATCGCAGCTGGAAAGCGGGAGGGGGAAAGCCCCGTCGTTTGAGCCGTAGTTCGGGAGTCGGCCGTCCGCAGGGTTCTGATGAGCAAGCAAGAAATCGAGGGATCGCTCCAACGCACGAATCCAATCCGGTGGAATCGGGTCGCAGTGCGACCTCGCGAAGGCGAGCGCCCATAGGTACACCTGAATCGCGAAACGGTGGTAGTTATGCGACTGCTGAATGTACCCTCCGTCCGGATAAATCTGGTGGTTCGCCTCCTGCTCCAGCAATCGCGTCCCTTCTGCTACCCAGACGCCAGCTTTCTCATGTCCGGGCAGGACGCGGCCGGCAATGTATAGGGCCAGAGCTTCCGATAGGAGGTGGTTATTGTAAACGGAGTCGCGGGCGTACTCGATATGCTGGGCGACATGCGCTCCGCAGACAGCAATATGCTTGCCCAGTTTTTTCTGAAGATCAGCAGGGATCGTGCCGCCATGACAGAACGTGTTGAGGCCAAAAAGCCAGGACATCAGGCGCAAGGCTATTTCCTGACCGGAGTTCCAATGGATCCCCTGGGCAGGTGGGTTACACTCCAGGAAGCTTCGGACCTGGGAGAAGAACGCGGCGGAGAGATCGGGCGCGGCTTCCGGGAAGAAGGCGGCGCAACGGGCCATGGTATATGCTTGCGGAAAGCGCCCTACTTCCCAATTGAGCTTGACATCTCCCACCCGCGTCTCGTCGGCAAGCGCAGCCGACCAGTGCGCGTCTGCTCGCCACCGGCTCCCGTTGAGGGGATTGCGGTGCCAATCGATGGGTCTCCCGAAATCAGCCATCCACTTGCCGAAGCAAAGAATGCGGCCCCGAGTCGCCTCGGTGGCATGGAAGGCAAGCTTCGAGAGGCTATCAGCCCCTATGAACGGACGAATCGCGTCCGCGACCTCCGAGGGTTCGGAGAAGATTGCACGGAAGGCTCCATTGTTGTTGGTGTCGGTGTTGATGTTGGTGTTGGTGAGTCTAGCGAGCCCGCTCCGCGTCTTTAGTTCCCACAAGCCGCGGGCGAGCACCTTGCGGGCCCCAAGTTCACGTCCCTCTTGCCAGAGTTCGCGCACGCCCAGTTCGCGGGAGGTGAGTTTCGCGGGAAGCGCCGCGGGGTTCGGCGAGTTGCGAAGGACGTACGCAGCATTCGGCGCTGACGCATCGCCAAATTTGCCATCCAGGAAAATGGATGCCCATGTTTCAATTGAGAGGATCTTCCAGACGACGTCAAACCATCCATCGGTAGCCGGATGGGAAAGCAGGTGGTCGACAGACGCGCTGTTCCAGAATCCGCGCTGGCGCGCGGACGTCGATAGCAGCACGTCGCGGAGGAAACCGCTGTGGCGCTGCTTCATCCAGGACTGGACCGGCGTGTCAAAACCGACCTTTCGGCGAGTCAGAACACTCTCGGGGAGAGTGTCCGACACCGCCTGACGTAGTATCCACTTGCTGGCTCCGCCGCGGAACTTCAGGTCGAAGCCGGTCCGGAATGCGAACTGCACCAGGCGAGGGTCCGCGAGCGGTACACGGGACTCCAGACTGACGGCCATGCTCATCCGGTCATCTTGGTGGAAGAGACCGGTGAGATAGGTCTGCACGTCCCAGTGCATAACTTTGTCCGCCGGGTCAGTCGCGGGGGATCGGTGCACGGTTTCATGGAACAACTGACGGGAGCGCTCCCGGCTGTAGAAGACCGACGACTGGAACACCTGCGCCCAGGTAGCTTCAGGGACCGTTGCGAAGTTCTCGAAATAACTCCTTTCCCAGTTCATCAGATTCCCCGCATTGCGCAGCAGGCGGTAGACCGTGCGTGTGTCGAACTGGCGGCGGAGGTTACCGCCGACCTCGGCTGTACCGTCAGTGCCCGTGGCTTGGCCGCGGCGTCCGGTGAACCAAGACCGCATCACCTGCGAGGGCCGACCAAGAGCATACCGGGCATATCCGCCGAAAATCTCGTCAGCACCCTGCCCTCCCAGGCAGACTTTCACCTGGCTGGCGGCAAGCTGACTGACGTAGAACATGGGGAACATCGCCGCCCCGATCACTGGCTCGTCCTGGTGGTACATGAGGCGGGTCATGTCGTCCGGGAAGGAGGAGCCATCCATGGTGATCAACTGCAACTCCAGTCCCAGTGCCCGTGCCGCAGCCTCTTGGTAGGGGCGCTCGTCGGTGACCCCTTGTCCCGTGAAGTGGACTCCGAAACACACGGGGTATTTTCCAGCGCGAGTGGCATAGGCGGCCACAGCGCTGGAGTCGATACCGCCGCTGAAGAAAGAACCAACGGGAACATCGGACATCAATTGGTCTTTCACCACATCGCCCAGACGCCCGCGAAGTTCCGCGATGAGTTGCTCCGGAGCGCCGACGACACTGGAGAAATCTCGAACTGACCAATAAGAGCGCAGCTTGGTGCCGTAGCGCCCCGCTTCCAGGTACTCTCCAGCGCGGAGTTGACTGATGTCCCGAAAGAAGGTGCGCTCAAAGAGGGCGGAGTGAAAATGGAGGTATTGGTTGATGCCCTCGAGATCGGGTTCGCGCGGAACGTCCGGACAAAGGAGCAGCGCCTTGATTTCACTCGCGAAGACGATTTGGCGGCCGTCATCGTGATAGTAGACTTGTTTGACGCCGAGCGGATCGCGGGCCAAAGTGAGCTGTCGCGAGCGCGAGTTCCAGAAGGCAAACCCGAAGATGCCGACGACCGCGGCGAGCGCTTCGGGCCCAGACTCCTCCATGAGGTGGAGCAGCGTCTCGGTATCGGAAGGACCTCGAAAGCGACGACCCCGGGCGAGTAACCGCTCTCTGAAGAAGGCGTGGTTATAGAATTCGCCGTTGTAGGTAATCCAGCAGGTGCCTTCCATGTTCGACATTGGCTGGGCGCCGGTGGGAGAAAGATCGACGATGGATAGTCGGCGGTGGCCAAAACCGAGGTTGCGGTCGATGTAAAAGCCTTCGGCGTCAGGCCCGCGATGAGCCAACGTTCGCGTCATCCGCATCAGAAGGTTCCGGTCGACCGGCCGGTCAGGTTCGGCGTAGTTGTAAATACCGGCGATACCGCACATACAAGTCTCTCAAATCGTTTGCGGCACTGAACTAAGATCGAGGGTATCCAGAGTGGGCAATTGATTCGTAGCCGCACACCCATTCCGGGAGGCGCACTGGAAATCCGAACGGTTCTCGGCGTCCTGAGTCATAAGTTCGACTAGAAGGGCCATTTACCTTGACCGCCCTTGACCCAGCACACTCGCAGGCGGCCTGCCACGCATGAATTTATGTTCAGTCGATACAGACACATCTGGTCAATTCCCTGGAGCAGATCGTAGTCGTCCCAGAGCAAATCGAACGTCAGAGCCTGCCGATGGGTACGACACGGTCGATTCCGTTTCCGTTGAATCCTGGCTCCGATCACCGAGTAAGAATAGCGGTCCGACGAGCGCAGATCTTTCACGTGAGCTGGTGGTGGGATTAGTCCTGATCTTGCGAACTGTCTCATCCCCGCCCCACACGATTCGCAGATCGTAACAGGCGGACAGTTCCGTCGTCAGTTCGTCATCGTGTTCGTACTGAACGGCGAGATTGGCACGGGCAAGCGCTGAGTGACGCTCAAGGATCGAGGACCTGACTGTACAGAGCACTGCGGCGAGGCCGGATGCGCGCGACGAGACTCGAACGATATTCCGATTGGCGCACAGCACGTCGCGGAGGAAGCCGGCGTGGTCGGTCCAATGATTGGTTCAATCCCTTTCCACCGGTTCCGCGTCGAATCTGATCGCCGGCAGGTGCCGGCCCGTGGGCTGATGTCCAAAGGTACGTTTTCTGGTGACCGCCAACATAATTCAGCGTCCATCCACAATCCACCCGTATGTCGTCCGCGCCTGGGACAAGCACGATTTCGGAAGGCGCCATGATTTCGCTGCCGCAATTCGTTAGGTACCAGCCAGCGGCAGAAAGCCAGACGAATCTGCTCTACCAACCAATGCCCAGTGGGAGGAGAGGCCCGGCGATGATCAACGCCACTCCGGCTCCGCTTGCCAACTGACGCCGGAACTGCCGTCGTCCTCATGTAATCATCGTTGGAGCCGGTTACTCCGCTGAAACCGTTGTCCCGTATACTACCTGGTCGTGATAGCCCGAGAGGGCCTGCCCGCTCAAGAACACTCCGCCAGATGGAGCATTGGCCGCCGAAGGTAATACAAACGTCCCGTACTGAAATATGGGAGGCAACCTGTCCTTTTCGCCTTGCAGAACTTCGCTCCAGGTTTGGGAATCCTGGCTAGCGTAGAGGCTCGCAACCTGCGTCTTGGAGATTTCGCTCGGCTCGACACAGCTACTTATCAGCATGAGATCACCGAAGCGACAGGCATACAGTGAGGAGCCGCCAATCTCGCAAAGGCGGTCGATCCGGCCGGAACGGGTGTCCAGCGAGACTATGAAATTCCGTTCGACGTCTGAATCTGTACCGTAGACCAACAGGGGGCCGCAAGGGATTGCGCCCACTGCGCGAAACATCTGGGCGCCTCGTCCCAGCCACTCCAGGACAGTGCCATCGAGACTCAATGCTGCAATGCCCGGTTCGTCACCGTAATCACCCGTGAAAACCCAAAGAATCCGGCCTTGGGGTACGATGTTGTGGATATGGCGAATCGAACCGCGCGGGAAGGCGTAAAGCGTCTCAAATGTTCTGCCACCGTCCCCTGAAACGTATATGCGCGGATCGCCGAGGCCGTCGCCGTACTCGCCAAACAACAAACGCCCCATCTGGTCAACACACAAATTCAGGGGCCGTGAGCCCCGGACCACGGGAAACACCATCCTCAAGAGGCCATCCCCTCCGGGAGCGCGGTAGACACCGTCCCGTGTTACCGCGGCGCGCGTTCCGTCCGGGAACACAGCCAAAGAGGCGATGTACTGCCTGGAAAGACGTGCCCCAATTGCGGTCGCGCCGCAGACGCGCGAAAATGCGCTGGTGTCAAGCACCGAATCCATGACCCAATGGGTGCCGCAGTCTTCCGACCGCCAGATTTCACGTCCACGGCTAGCAAACCAAGTTCCGCCCGGGGAGACGAGCAAAGCCCTTCCGCGTATTCCGCCTTTCCACGTGATTTTCGTCAACCCAGAGCCGTCCAATAGTATGGATAAGGTGTTAGTCGATTCTTGTACGCCATCAGATCGAGGCATTCGCCGGCTCGAAGCGAATCCACCCGGACGCCGTTTACGGCGGACTCGCGGAGCACGCCGGCACGCAGCAGGTCGCGGTGGATCTGGCCTTCGCAATAATTTCGACGGAACGTTGGCCGCCGTTCGCGAACCGTCACGGCCAACTCGCCGCGTCCTGTCCGCACGCGAAAAGTGCGGTCGCGATAGAAGTCCTTGATCGGCCAGCTCGGATGGATGTCCTCGGCTACGTGGACAATGGAGCAGACTTCGATCAGCGGTACGCCAATGCTCATCACGATCCCATTCATGTTGCAGATGCGCGCAAAAGCGCTGTTTTCGCCGTGGGGCGCCGGCCGACAGCCGCTGAGTTCGCTCTCGAAGAGGCATTCCGCCAGCGGGCCACAAGCGGATAGGCTATCAATCGGGAACTCGCTGCGTCGAACGTCCGGCCGCCGCCAGAACAGCTCGCAAACCAATCCTGTCCAACAAGGCGTCCGTTTAGGATCGTACAGAGGGTCCTGTCCGTCGCACGTGAGTCTGCTTTGGAAAACAGAATAAGACGGCAGGACCAACGTCGATGTGGCGTTCACCGCCTGCAACAAAATGTCCAACAGGCGAGAGGCAGTGTCGAACGGGCGCGAGGCAATCGGCGGATCAGAAAGCGGTCCAGTGTCTGCAAAATGAATCCCAGCGGAAGCCACGTGACACATTACCAGGTTGTTTCCGGCCACCACCTGCTCGATGGCGCCTGACAACTCCCGCGCCGACACCGTCCATTTCGGGCGCAATGCCGGGCGGATACGCTTGCGAAACTTCCGCAGAGCCGGCGTTCGCCAATACAGCTGCCGCGCCGCCATTTCGCCTGCGCGCAGAATTGAATCCCCGAGTACGGTGTACACGCTACGCCCCAAGGCACACCTTCGCCAAAAGGTGCCGGAGCGGGAGGATGCCGGTAACAGCACAGCCGACGCAAAACACGAGGAAAGCAGCCACAAACGGCAGCGCGACTGAAGGTCCGCCGCCTATCACTGGGGTGGCCACGATCCCGATTCCGACGGCCAATGCCGAGACCACGGAGAGTTTGAGCGTCCAGACGGGGCCCTTCCGCCACTTGAGCCCGCCACCCCGGCCGACGGCGACGGCGGTGGCCAATGCGACGGCCAGCGAGAAGCAACCCGTGATCATCGCGCACCTCCCCAGGCTGAAGGGATGCAGAACGAACACCTTCGTCAGGAGGCTGAGGAGCACTCCTGCGATCCCGATTTGCGCTGCTTGGCCGGCGCGGTCCATGGCGACCGCGATCATGGCGAAGGTGTCACGGACGCAGAGCCCGAGAAAGGCAGGCAGATACATCGTCAGCAGCGCGGCCGTGGGCCCCGCCGTAGCGCTGGTGTGACGAGAGAAGAGCACAGCAAGGATTAACGGCTTAGCCAACACAAATGCCATTGCCGAGGGTATCCACAGGCAGAGGGAGAGTTTGAGCGCCATGACGCCATGCGAAGAGAACTCGTTGATCACATCCCTGGATCGCGTCAACGTCGGAAGCACCGCGTTGCTGATCGCGGTCACGATCAACGAACCTGGCACCGAGACCACGTTACATGCGAATGCCACCGCTGCCACCTCGCCAGGACTACCGCGGCCCGCCATCCACCTGTCGACCAGAACGTACCCGTTTCCAACTGAGAGTGAGAGAAAAATCGCGAGTCCCCGCTTTATGACGCCAAGGCAGTACTGCGTCTCCCAGACCGGGCGTATCGGCTTAACGTATCTCAGGCTGAGGAGCAGCAACACTAGCTGACACCCCGCGCCCCCGACCGTCCCCAGTACGACGGCGTCAAATCCCACGTGTCCGGAGACCAGCGCCCCGACCGCGCCGCCTAGTGGAACGCACCAACCCGCAACCGCCGCTCTCAGAAATCGGGAACTCGCTAGAGCTTGTGCAGTGAGGATCGCTGAGCAGGCTTGAAGAGGGAGCAAGGGCAGCATCAGCACCATCAGATGCACACAGTCGATTTGTGCGCGGCTGCTAAGCCCTCCCGCAAGGACGTGAACTGCTGCTTCGGATCCCAACCCGAGTGCTGCTGCCAACGCCGTCACGCATCCGAGAATGCCCACCGATGCGGCGGCCGTGCGGCCGCACTCTAACGGCCCCCGCCCGTCGCTGCTTGCGACGAGGGCAGACGTAACCGAGGCGCACAGTTGGCCGCCGAGAAGCAAAGGAATTATCTGCGCTACAAAGAATGCGTCGGTACGTTCACCGACCCCCCATTGCCGACCGATCATCACCTGCTGCAGTAGAGCACACAGCTTTTGCAGCGCCATGAAAACAGCTATTACAGATGCTCCCGCAAACCAGTGCGTGGTCGCCACACGGCTCCTCGATAGATGCCGATGCGATTCAGAGCTCATAAGCTCTCACGCGCTTGAATCTCAAGCCGAAGCGGATCCCAGGCTTCTCAATGAATCGATACGAGACCACGGCGACCGCGCACGCGCAGATCACATTGACCGGGAACCGCGTCACGAAGACGCGATAGTCAGAATTCAAAAAGAATTGCTGCCATAGGTATAACGAGTAACTGGCGCGCCCAATCAAGCGGGCAGCTGGGCAGTTAAAGACCACACCTGCTACGGTGTGAGGCTGCTCCACCAACAGCAAAATGCACATCGCGATAGATAGATTTACGGCTGAAGATGCCAGCGCAAAGATCGCACCTTGGCGGTCGAACCGAAACATCAGATACGCAGGGATTGTTGCACATCCCGTAAGAGCGCACAGAATTAAGAGCTGCGGAACGCGAGTGAGAACTACGAAAGCTTTGCTCTTCCGTAACTGTTGGCGCAAACACGCCAACAGGCAACCCATGGCAATTGCGTCTCCCGCCGTGAACAGAGCATACGCTCTGATGGACGGGGGACTGACTGTCCGTAGAAGCGGTGCTGCCACAATTACAACGGCAGCGATAATCGGGACACGACGTGGTCCTGCAAAGCGCAGGCAGATGGGCCATGTCAGATAAAATTGCTCTTCGACACCTAGGGACCACGCGTGCGCAATCCACCACGACCGATCCCCGACATAATTGATCAGGTACGTCCCACTCATCGCGATATCGCGCCACGGCACGCCAATATGAGCTAATCCGTTCATAATTGAAACCGTGGCGAGGTAAACGTAAAACGCGGGTGTCAACCGGCAAATGCGCCTGAGGTAAAAGCTGCCGAGAGCAACTCTACCAGACTTCTCGACTTCTACTAGAAGAATACTTGTGATCAGAAAGCCTGAGATAACAAAAAAACTCCGCACGCCTATTTGTGCTATATACAACGCGCTGGCGTGGCGGGCGACCAAGAAGCCCTCCGTGCCGCCAAGATGGCCAAAAAGAACAAGGACAATTGATATGGCCCGGAGGCCATCGAGCGAAGGAATTGTGCGGTCGGTGATTGCCGATCGCTCAGTCATTTCGAATGTCTTTGACGTGAGCGGGGTCGTTGCCATTCTCAGCACTCCCTACGCGAGCGCTCGGTTTCGTAGGCCTGCAAGCGGCCGGAAAGGCAAGTGCGACGGGGTATTATACAGACGCCGAGTCTTGCGGTAGGAGCCGATCGCCTCAACTGCACCTACGAGACTGAAAAGCGCGGCCGTGGAGTGCATGCCACGGACAGCGACAAAACCCTGAGCAAATATCAGAATGCCAAGTATTGCCATCCCGAGACCGGTTACCTCACTCCGCCAAGGCGAGTTGCGGAGCCGCCAGCATGTCCTGAGCGCAACAACTATCGGGGCCCAGTAGAGCATGCCGAACAGGCCAAAGTCTACTAACAGGTAGAGAGGACTGTTGTGTATGTATGCCACCGGGGTACCCGTGTTGGTCGGATCCAAGAGCTTCGAACCAATGCCATGGCCCAAAATCGGTGATTGGGAAAAGAGCTCAATCGCCGCTGTATTCTCACTGGCCCGGGTCGCCAGGTTAGTATCGCGAAAGTCCCCATGCGTCGCCGCCATCGTGTCATCGAATCGAAGTGCATTCTGAAGGATGCGATTTCCCAACATGAGGCCGCCGAGCGTTAGCAGGCTGCCCACCAGCAGAACAGCGGCAGCCTTTTTCAACCCAGGCATCAGGAACACCAGAGGAATCGCGCACCCCAGGAGCAATGAGCGAGTTCCAGTGATCAATTCGGCAATGAGCATCGCACCGGCAAAGAGGGCCAGGCCCCCTTTGGCTTTGAAGGTAAGTTTCCTCCGTGACAGGACCAGTAGTGCCATGGAAAGATGGAAGCCGACGAGCGGAAAAGGAACACTGAAGTACGTCGTAGCCTGAGTGCTCCGCCATATCTGTCCTGTCATCATCGCCGGTAAAACCGACAACTGCTCACTCGCAAAAAGCGCCGCCACGGCGATCAGGCCAAAGTAGTATCGCATTAGGTCCGTTTCGCGACGAACGGATGCGGACGCAAGAAAGGCGACCCCCATGAAGAGAAATGGGACAAGGCCTCTGATGTAGTCCAGGGGCATGAGAGTCCCGGTGAGCACGAACCCAGTGTGGACAAAACATAGATAAAGAAACCAGATAATAGCGAAACCGATTCGGCCCTTCAGCCGCAGTTTTCTCTCGACAAGACCTGTCAAGAGAGCCCATACGCCAAATGAGGCAAACGGAAGACAGGCGATGCTCCACTCGTACAGGGGCACGAAGAACATTGCGGCGAGCATCAGAACCGTCAATAACCACATCTTGATAACTGCCCTGGAGAGGCCCTTAGTGCCATTTGTAAGTTTCCACGCCGGCGCTCGAAGAGAAGTCCGCCAATCGCCAACTGTCGCACATACTCAACATTTCCGTTTGCCATTCCAAGGCTTCCTAAGAAACTGGCTTCGTTCTGAAAGCTGGAGTTGGGACCGGAATCCTTGATCTTGCGTACGAGAAAAGCCTTACGAGCGCCTCTCACAGGTTGCTAGCTGTGGGACGCCTGGCTGCATTAGCCTACGTCGGCTCCGTCGCCTGGTGGTAGTACCGCGAGTATTTACCGTAGTATCCGTGATAGTAGTAACTATCACCCACGTCTTTGGTGATCTCATTCAAGACAATCCCAACGACATTCGCCCGAAGCCTTTGCAAGGTACTAACTACGGATGCCAGGGCCTTCCGATTGGTCTGGCCTGCGAGTGCAATGACAGCGACGCCATCCACCGCGGTTGCGATTTGGATCGGTTCGGGGAATCCCAGCGCGGGGGGCGTATCGACGATCACGAGATCATATTCTGCACCGGCCTCTTCGAGAATCTGCGGCAGTGCGTTTCCAATCAGGTCGGCGGCCCGGCGCGATGAAGGACCCGTCGGGAGGACATACAGATTGGAAACTTCAGGAACCGCCCTTACCGAATCTTGCCACGAACTCCCGTTTAGGATCACTCCTGAAAGACCGGTGCTTACGGTCAATCCGAGCTTGCGATCGATGCTTGGCCGGCGGAGGTCGCAGTCGATGATCAGAGTCTTGTGCTCCTGCTGAGCGTGGGCCAGCGCAAGATGAACCGCCACAGTGCTCTTTCCTTCACCGGGAGTGGCACTCGTGATCATGAGCGACTTGATCCTCCTGTCGAAGCTGCCGAGAAGAATTGTGTTCCGTAGGGTCCGAACCGCCTCCTCGAAGCTTCGCATCATCCGATCATCTTCCCGGTGCGTCAGGTCGGTCGCGCCAGCCGGAAGTTTCGCTCCTGGGGCTGCCACGGCCAGCCGGTTCTTCCAGCACTTGACGTGTGGAAGTCCGCCGATCACTTCAGCTTTAGCAATGCGCGACACCTGCTCCGAATCTCGAACAGTGTTATCAAGCGTATCGCTCAATACCGCTCCGCCAACTGCCACAAGTGCCGAAAACAAGAACGCCAGGAGCACATTGAGGACGATATTCGGGAAAACGGGTTTCCAGCCTGGACGGGCATTGTCCGCTATCCTTACCATGTTGCTCTGAAATCCCGCATTGATCCCGGCTTCCCGGATCTTAGTGATCAGTTCCTCGTACAGTTTCTTGTCCGCTTCGGCTTCATGCTTAACGGAGTCGTATTCGAATGAGCGGGCGTTAATGCGATCGAACTCGACTTTCGCCTCCGACACCGCTTTCTGGAGCATCGCTTCGCGGTTCAACGCCTCCCGGTATTCCACTTCCACCCTGCGAATGACGCCCGTACGAGTAATATCGAACTGGCTCTGAACCTGAGTGAGTTCGGTTTCGGCCTTTCGGTATTCGGGATGGTTCGGCCCATAGTGAGTCTTCACTTCAGCAAACTTCTCTTGCGCCTGTCCCAAACGTTCTGTCAGATGTTTCAGGGCCTCGCCCTGGCTGGATGCCTGCTCTGATTCGAGTGTGCCGGTACTGACGGATCTGAACGCTGCTTCTTTCTTAACCCGTTCCGTCTGGGCTGTGGTGTAATCGGTATTCAATTGGAGCAGCCGGGCCGACAAGATATTCGTCTTCTCCTCGGGATTGATAACATTCATTTCCTTTTCGAACTGTGCCAGCGCCATGTTGGAGCGCTCCATCTTGGCCCTCAGCTCTTCGAGCTGCTTTTCCATAAAGGTCGAAAGGCTGGCCGACGACCGGAAACGGATATCATATGTATGTTCGACGTAGGACCGAGCCACGCCGTTCGCAACGTCTGCAGCCAGCCGGGGGTCCTTGGAACGGTAGCTAATGAGCAATAGGTAGGTGTTAGGCGGACGCGTAACCTTGAGTTGCTTCAAAGCCACGGGTGCGTCGAGACGGAGCGCCTGATCTACGGCCGGGTCCGCTACCTTCTCCTCGTCCCGCAAATGATACTGGTCGGCCACAGGCCTCAAAACCGCATCGGACTGAATCAGTTTGATCTGCGTCGCCAGAAACTGGTCCGCATCATTCAGGGCCGATTGGGCCGCCTCTTCGCCGACGACTCCTGTCGGTATCTTCCGGTCTACGTCCACCGTCACGGTAGACTCGTACATCGGTGTGAGGCGCTTGGAAACAATTAGGGTGGCGATAACGCTAATCGCGATGAAGGACAGGATTTTCCATCGATGCCGCCGCACGACCCAGAGGTAGTGCGACAAAGGGACCGACTGCTCTTCCGGGTCCGCGTCCCAGCCCTGAGCGGGCGCGGCCACGTACCCGGGAGCCGCTTGGAGATTACGTAGCCCTTGTTCCTCGATTGCAATCTCGAGTTCTTCCAGTGAACGCTTCATCGGTCTAGCGCACCCCCGCATAGATCAATGCAGTCGTGGCGCCGGTTCCAAATAACAGGATCTTTTCCAGGGTCGCAAAGGTGGCTCGGGTGCCCTTGGCATCCGGGATATAAAGAATGTCATTGGCAACTAGCGGTATGTCTGGCGTTTTGCGATCCATCATTCTCCCCAGCTCGATTACAATCTCGTTTTTTGCGCCCGATTCTTCCCGCCGGTAGACATAGGCCCGCTTGGCAGCGTACGGCAAGAGCCCCTCCGCCATGGCCAAGGCCTTGAGAACCGTCGCTTCCGATCCGCCCTGAGCCGCGAAGGCGCCAGGCTTCTTGACGTTCCCAAGTACAAAAAACTTTCCCACTTCCGGCACCCGAATCTCCTCTCCGCCCGTCAGCTTCAGGTTCAGGTCCGGGTCGGCCGCGTCGATCAGCCCCTTCACCGGAATGCGCTGAGTAAGAGCCGTGGTGTCACCTGCCTCTCCGACTTTCTGACGGGAGACGAGTATTTCCGGGCCAGCCTCTGGCGAAAGGCCTTCCGCACGGGCCAGAGCGTCCAATAAAGTTACCGGCCCCACAGCCTGGAACGTCAATGGTTTCCTCACCGAGCCCATCACCGCGATGGGGCGGCTGTTATACTCTGCCACCGTTACCGTTACGAACGGATCCACGATCAAGCCTTCTGCTTTGAGCACTGTGGCGATGGCGCTTTCGAGCTCCGCTGGCATGAGATCAGCCGCACGGATGCGCTGGGTGATCATGGGCAAACGCAGGAATCCATCGGCACCGACTCTCACCGTCCGAGTGAATTCGGGCCCGTCATATACCGATACCGCCACCAGGTCGTTGGGCCCGATACGCTGTATCGGCAGATTGCTGCCTGCCATTTCAGCCGCTGTTGCCGGCCGAATCTGACCGGCGGCCGCGGCTGTCAGCCAGAGACATAAAGAGGATAGGATCAGAGATTTCATTCAGTTTCGATTTCCCCGCCGGTCGTCATTGAGCGCTTACCCACGTGTGATCCATCTCCACGGCAATGGACCGCTGCAAAAGACTGACCGAGACCACCAGCCGCTCCTTATCGTCTGCGCTTGTGACCACGCCTTCGACTCCCAGCAGGGGTCCGCGTTCAACCCGCACCTTGTCACCCTGGTGGATAAAGGGCCAAGGCCTGGCGGCC
>PLRS01000117.1 GCA_003164035.1 Bryobacterales bacterium
AATCCTACCCCCGCAACCAATCCTTTCAACAAGTTGCGAGTTTTAGAGGCAACGAACTAAACTCCCATTAACTCCCAATAGCCAAAACTGGCTCTGCAGGGCCCGCGTCCACGATAGCCTTCGGCTTCAAAATCATCTCCACGACCTTGCTATTCGCGTTTCGCTTGGTGCCGGTCATGGCCTTGCCGCAAACGTTCACGGTCGTCTGGATGCTGGCGTGACGCATCAACTCCTTTTGGACGGTGAACGGAGCGCCTGTATCGTCCATCCATGATCGGTAACTGTGCCGGAAGGACTTCCATCCGATCCCATCTCCCAATCCGGCCTCCTTCCCGGCTTCACGAATGTGGTTCTGTTGGATGGTGTCCTGGTGGTACGGTCTGCTCGTCGCCGGGTTTGCGAACAGCCATCCTTCCGGGGTCGGATAGCACCGCTTCCGATGTTCGAGAAGAATCCCGACCAACGCCGGGTCGAGCGGAACGTAGTCGCGGGAATACTCAGTTTTGACCTCGCCTTCCCTACCGTGGACGATGCTTCTCTGAATCAGGAGCGTGCCGTTCTCAAACTCGAAGTCGTCCCATCGAAGCGGCCTGATCTCGCTGGGTCTGAGACCAAGGCATCCGGCGATCCATACCTGCGTGCGGTAGGGTTCCGCGATTAATGGCGGCAGGAGGCAGAATTGTTCCGGCGTTAGGGCTGTAAGGATCTAACCGTCCACGCGCTGCCGTCGAAGTGTGTTCTTTGATAACTGAATAGTAAGTTCATGTCTTTCAAGCGAGTGTGACTTATTGGCTGAGTTCCTGCCTTCCAAGCAGGCCAAGAGAGTTCGATTCTCTCCGCTCGCTCCAGGCGGGTATCGTCTAGCGGCTAGGATTGGACCTTGCCATGGTCCGGACACCGGTTCGAATCCGGTTACTCGCTCCATGTCGAAGTAGTTTAGTGGGAAAAACGGAGCCCTCGTAAAGCTCAGATGGCGGTTCGAATCCGCCCTTCGGCTCCAGCCGGTGTAGCTCAGTGGCAGAGCAGGCGCACGGTAAGCGTCCGACGCGCGATCGCTTCGCTCCGCTGGCTCCAAGTTTTGAGCCCCGCAAGCATTGCTGGCGATGCGCCGCTCCTGTAAAGCGGGGAAGCGAGTTCGATTCTGGCGCGGGGCTCCATCCGGGAAAAGCTCAGGTGGGTTGAGCACTCGACCTTGTGGCTCCAATTACGAGAGTTCAATTCTCTCCGGTCACCCCATGTTGAAGAAGGGGGTTCGGTTAGTGGAAAGCCGCCAGTCTTTGAAGCTGGCTTCGGGCGTTCGATTCGCTCACCCCCTGCCACTGGCCGCTGGCGCAATTGGCGGCGCGCCGCGCTCTGAACGCGGAGGTTCCAGGTTCGAAGCCTGGGCGGCCAGCCAGTTTCTTGCGGGTATCGTTCAATGGACAGGATAGAACGCTACGAACGTTCAGATTGAAGTTCGAGTCCTGCCCCCAGAGCCATATCGTATCCCCGCCGGGAGGCCGGCGCCTCAAGCCGCTTTATACGCGGTCGCAGCGGACTGCTGCCTGGATCCTGGATCGACACCAGGGGCGGGGACCAAGCCGGGGTCGTCGTCTGGTGACGGCGCTTCTCCTACAAAGAAGATCAGTAGAGTTCGATCTTCTACCCCGGCACCAGTTTCGGAACCTATGCCGAATCGGAGAGGCACCTGACTCTTAATCAGGACCAGGGTGGGTTCGATCCCCACAGGTTCCACCAAAGAATGTAGAAAGAAGGAGAAGAGCGCCATGGAGATCATCGACAACATTCCAGTCTGGGGCGCGCCCGTAGACGAAGCGGCGCTCAAGCAAATCAAGACCTGCTACTACATCTTCGGCCAAGCGGCGATGATGGCCGACCATCACAAAGGCTACGGTGTGCCGATTGGTGGCCATCGTCGGTATCGCCATAATAGGCGTCGCAACGATGTGGCGGCGTCCGGTCCTGGTCCACTCTTTTGCGACTCCATGATCTGAAATCGGTTAAAATCTGCAATTGCCGCGGGCGAACTCATGACCCATTGGAACGTGGGAGCCCAAGCGCCGCAAAGTGACCAGTCGCGAGCCGGTGACGTACCTGTGCGTACGTGACCCACAGGCAATATGCGAGCACAACCGCCAGAAGCACGCCGATGCCAATGCGCAAGCGTCTCACTGGCCTGATGGTACTCGCTTTCACAATTCCGTGCCATGCCGCACAACGTGAAGGCGCCAGCATCGGGTGGTCTGGTTAACTCGCCTCAAGTTCACTTACAACGTTGCACCCGCAGCAAGAAGCACCTGGACACAGTCCTCGTGGTGAGCCTTCCTCGCTATCATCAGCGCCGTGGACCCTTGGCGGTCCCGACGATCTAGCTGGATGCCTGGGGCTTTGACAAGAACCCGCAATTTGGCGACATAGTTATTCTGTGCCGATTTGAAGAGAGCAGTCCGCCCATCCTTGTCCTGGGCGTTCACATTCGCACCGGCCTTGACCAGCAGATCCGCGATGGCTTCCGAAACCGTCTCAACCAAAGCGGTCTCTCCGTAGTTGTTGCGGGCCTCGATGTCGATGTGGTGCCGCAGCAGTTCGCGGACGGCCTCGTCCTCCAAGGAAAACAGGGCCGTTTCGCCGTCCCATCCACGGGCGTTGATGTCAGCACCTGCATCCAGGAGCATCTTCACAACGACATCGCGATGGATCGTCTCCTCAGGGACTTCGGCTCTCCTTCTGCCCATGTCGATCATGGCGAACCCGGCATCGCCCGATGCAGCGCTTATCAAGGCGGACTGCTTTCGCACGTTCCGCGCGTTCACCCGGGCGCCGTTGTGACCGGGCCGCTCCAGGTCAACTCCAGTGGCCAGGATGTCGGCGACCGTTGCAGCGTCACCGTAAGTGGCCACGCCGGGCAGCGCGTCAGACAGGAGACCGCGCCTGGCGCGAGGATCGGATGTTTCCGCCAGCAGTCCAGCAACGGTGTCCGCATTGCCCTTCGTCCATTGGTCAGAATGCGAGAACTTCAGCATGGCCTCCTGGACGGCCTTCAGTACAGGCGGCACCTGGACCCAGTCGTCCACGACCGCCTTCTTCGCAGCTCCGACCTGGATCGAAGTGGTTGTCGTGCCTACGTCCGTCGCACCCACCGAATAGTCATCGCTGAGCGAGAAGAAGTCCGCACTGCGAAGCGCCTGCAGGAGTTGCTGAACCTCATCCCGAGCGATGCGCCGCTGATGTTTCCCTGTTATGGCCACTCCCGACATGCCTTCGTATTCGACGATGCCTCCGCCGGTCACCCGCAAATTGACGGAGCCGTCTCCGTACTCCATTGCGACCTGCGCGAGATCGGTCACATCGGGAAACGGGGTGTGGGGATGCGGAGCGCGACCAGCGATCACAAACGCAACAGACGTTTCAACTAGGGCCTCGGACGGTACACCGGCGACCTCAAACGGTCGATACCGATAGAGCAGCGCAGTTTGTTCTGCCGCCCGCGTGAGCAGTGGGTGACCGGCCGTCTTGACGACACCAGCGACGACGCCGTGTGGATCAACCCGCAGCACCAAGTGGACAGTTCCTTCTATTCGGGCTGCCTTCGCAAGTGGAGGATAAGCAAGTGCCTCATGCTGAAGGAGGTGCGCTTCGGCTTCCGCCAAAGGGATCGGAGATGCGTCATGCGAGCCCGAGGGAGCCGCAGGAGGAGCTTGTGCAATCGCCGAAACACAGATTCCGATCACCACAGCCAAGCGTCGGAAACTCGTGAGCGGCGACATTGTTGTTCAGTGTGATCCTCAAGATGAATTCTAGCCTGCTTACGGGCATGTCGGCTTGTCTGGGATTTCCACTCAGCGACGGTTCGACTTCGCTACCAATCCAATCGCAGCGGCAGGCGGTGCTGCGCGGCTTCGACTGCCAGGGTGGAAAAGACGGCAAACGCGAATCTGGCGCCCTCTTCGAGCGGAGCACCGGCCCACAAAAACATCGAGACCCACGCGCGATGCGCACTTCCATACATGCAATGCTCGAACCTAGAGAGCGGGAGGCGGAACCATGAAATTCGAAACGTGTCCACGACGGGGAGCCACCTACATACGGGCAGAATCTTGTGCGGGCGTACTGGCGTTGCAGCGGCGCTGTGCTTGGCATGGGAGCGCGTCGGGCGTCTCCGTTGCGATACGATGTATCTCAGGAGTGCGAATCATGGCGACCACGATGGTTCACGTGCGCGTGGACGAGAAGACGAAGCAAAGGGCGGCCAAGACCCTGGCCGGGATGGGCATCTCTGTGTCCGACGCGGTTCGCATGCTGCTGGTCCGCGTGGCCGCCGAGAAGGCTTTGCCCTTCGAGGTGAGAGTTCCCAACGCCACCACCGTCAAGGCGATGCGCGCCGCCGACCAAGGCAAGGGGAAGCGATCACGTTCCGCCGATGCGCTCTTCAAGGACCTGGGGATCTGATCGTTGCGGACCCCGATCAGCGG
The DNA here is from genome assembly GCA_003164035.1 of Bryobacterales bacterium. Taxonomy (GTDB): domain Bacteria; phylum Acidobacteriota; class Terriglobia; order Bryobacterales; family Bryobacteraceae; genus JBEKYD01. The sequence goes on from PLRS01000117.1 coordinate 4,473, forward strand.
CGCCCAGTTCCGCCGCGATGTGAAGCTGGCGCAAAAGCGCCGGAAGGACATGGCGAAGCTACGGGAGGTCATCCTGCTGCTGATCGAGGGGAAGCCGCTACCGGCCCGGTACAAGGATCACCCGCTGGGCGGCGAATGGAACCATCACCGCGATTGCCACATCGAGCCAGATTGGCTGCTGATCTACAAGCTGGACGGCAACGACCTGTACCTGGTCCGCAGCGGCACGCACTCCGATCTGTTCTGAACGCAACCGCGTGCAACCATGCCACGAAAATGCGTCGTCATTACCTGGACGACCGGATCAGGCACGCACTGAAAACAAAACCACTTAGCACGCGCCGATACCCGCCAATATGGCGTTGTTCGGGTTCGAATCCCGCCGTCCCCAAAAGGGACCTAACTTAGTGGTAGAGCGCTAATGTACCCTTGGCGCGTGTTCCCGCCCGTTTTTTTGTTCGGGGATGGTGAAGTTGGCGGCTCCTTCGTCTGCTAAACGACTGCCGCCGGCGCTCGTTCCTCCCCGAAGTTTTGGGCCGTGGTGAAGTGTTCGGTTCCTTCGACTGAAAATCGATACCAAGACCGGACGCGCTTGTTCCCGGCCATCATTTTCAGGCGTGGCGAAGTAGACGCCTACTTCTCGGTAGAGCGGCTTACACCGCTGCGGTTCGATCCCGCTAATGCCGTTTGCGCAGTTTCCGCCTGTTTCAACCAGGAGATGACGATGTCCCGCCTCAATGTACCTGCACCGCCGCCGGTGACCCACGAACGTGGGCCGGCGCACGCGACTGACTCCGGCCGCCAACTCCGTCGGTCCGTGTTGACCTGCCTTTTGTGGGAAGACACGTTTTACGAAACGGGCACCGAGATCGCAAACCGGATCGCCGAACTGGTGCCGCAGGTCGAGCCTCAGGAGGTGGCGGACCTTGCCATTGAGGCTCGTGATCGGCTCCAGTTGCGCCACGTGCCTCTCTTCCTTTTGCGCGAGCTCGCGCGGCGAAAGGGAACCGGCCCGATCATTGATAAGACGCTCGCCCACGTCATTCAACGCGCCGACGAACTGGCAGAGTTCCTGGCGATGTACTGGAACGAGAAGCGGCAACCGTTGGCCGCCGGCGTCAAGCGTGGACTCGCGGCCGCTTTCGGAAAGTTCGATGAGTACCGGCTCGCCAAATACGACCGCGCCAGCAAGATCAAGCTTCGCGACGTGCTGTTCCTAGTGCACGCAAAACCAAAGGACGAAGCCCAGGCCGCCCTGTGGAAGCGTCTGGTTGACGGTGAACTCGCCACCCCCGATACCTGGGAAGTGGAACTCTCCGCCGGCAAGGACAAAAAGGGAACCTTCGAGCGTCTGCTCCGGCAGGGCAAACTCGGCGGACTAGCAGTACTGCGAAATCTGCGCAATATGCAGCAGGCCGGCGTGGACGAAGTCCTGATCCGGGCGCGCCTGGATCAAGGCATCGCAAGGGCGTTGCCTTTCCGCTTCGTCACCGCGGCCGGCTACGCGCCCAACATGGAAGACGCGATCGAGGCTGCGATGCTGAAGGGCGCCGACCGGATGGTCCGACCTGGACCGCGTGATCGTCATCACCGACGAGCAGTCGCACGCTGGCATCCTGCCTGCGTTCACCAAGCTTGCCTATGTTGTCAACGTTAACTCGGTTTTGCCCTCGGGTTGACAAAACGATCCGCCGTTCGAACTGCCCCGACGGTTAACAGCGCCGTGCCCTATGATGGAGTCGTGGTCGATCGGCCTGTTGTGCCGTCCGAGACGCCGGTTCCGGTGCGCAATCTACACTCGCCAGTCTGTGGACTCCCAAGACAATCTGTCATCCTGCCAAGGGCAATTCGAGGCGGTGAGCGCACCAGAGATCGAAAGCGTGATGCTGGAGGCGGCCGGTCTGGAACGAACGGGACTCACGTCGAAGGAGGCGGAGACCGCCCTCCGCGGAGCGCTTCGGCAAGTTGTGTTCAAAGCCGATATCGGGCCGATCGAGATCCTGTTTCGGCCCACTGGCAGTGCTCCTGCGAGCCCGCCTGGCGGTGGGATTTTCGATGAAGCATAAACAGGCCAAGGGGCTTTGTCACATCGTCCCGGGCGGATTCAGTGTAGTGACCCGTCGGCGATTTGCGAAAACACGCAGGATCGCATCCAGTACCGCGTCCAGATCCTTCGCGACGTCGTCGGCGAGGAAGCGCAGAACAAGATAGCCATTCTCCTGCAGCAGCCGATCCTTGCGCCGGTCACGACGGTACGCGACGGGGTCACCGAGGTGCTGCGGACCGTCGAGTTCAATGACCAGGCGTGGCTTGTCGCAAAGCAGATCGACCTCCATTCCGCTCGATCCGTCAAATGGGATCGGCAAGCCAGCGTTCAATCGAAAACGGCCCGCAATACCCGCCAGCGTCTGAAGGCGCCGGTATAGAAAGGCTTCGGTAGCACTGCGTGCGCGATCCACGCCCTCCGCATCCGGAGGGAACGGGCGCGCCGTATCGACGAACAACGTCGCGAGCGACGATTCGACGCCGTCCCTGACGAGCCTGCGTACGCTCGCCGCGTAATCGCGCTTCCAGGCTGGGTCGACAGGCAGTGGAACGTCGGCGGGCCATCCTGAAATCGCGCCCGCGGGTAGGACGATGGTGTATCCGACGGCTTCGTATCCGCGGCAGCGCCGATCGAACATCCGCGCCAGCATCGGGACGTCGAGATCCGCGTAATCGTACACCCGCACCTCGCGCTTTGCGTCGTGGAGCCGGTGCAGCCTGCCCACGTATTGCGCCACAGTCCCGCGCCACGATACGGGGAGCGTGACGAACAGTGTGTCGAGACGCGGATCGTCGAATCCTTCCCCGATGTACTTACCGGTGGCGAGGAGGACGCGCTCCTCATCGTACGGGGTGTGCGCCAGTCGCTCCGCAACGGCTTCGGTCTCCTTCTTCCCCATGCCGCCTCGAAGCACGACCAAGTGGCGTACGCTCCCGGAGAGTTGAGCGGCGAGCGCGTCCAGGTGCCGATTGCGCTCCGTCAGAACGAGGGGCGAACGGGCCTCGCGTACAGCCCGGATCACATCTTCGCAAATCAGGCGGTTGCGCCCCTCGTCCTCCACCAGTTCCTTGGATAGCGAAAGAAACTCGTTTCGCCGGTCGGGATCCGGTCCGCGCTTCGAATGAAAACCCGTGGGGCGGACGATCACCGTGTGCTCGAATGGCCTCAGTGCCGCCTGCGCTTTCGCGTTCACCCGGTAACGAACCGGGCCGCAATGCATAAAGACGATCGGGTGATGCCCATCCTTTCGCGCGACCGTCGCCGACAGTCCTGCGACGAACCTCGCTTTGGCACGGCGCGCGACCTGTTCGAAGCTCTGCGCCGACAGGTGGTGGCACTCGTCCACGATGAGGTGCCCATATTCTCCAACGCAATCGTCTACAACTCCCTTTCGGACGAGGCTTTGGATGAGGGCGACGTCAATCGTCCCGCGCGGCCTGCGGCGCCCGCCGCCGATTCGCCCAATGGCCGCGACCGGAATGTCCAGAAATGCCGACAACCGGTCGACCCACTGTTCGAGCAGTTGCTGCCGGTGAACGAGCACGAGCGTACGACTGGCATGCCCGCCACAGCGAGACGCGCTTCCGCATGGTCGGACAGATCCGGCTGTCGCCGGCGGTGCAGGCGGGCGTCGCGCTGCACCGCGTACGCACTGTCGGGCGGTACGAACCGAGAGACCTGGACCGGTTTGTTTTTCTTCACAGTCATCTTCAACGCGCGCTCGAGATCGCGTTCCGGCTTGGCTCGCTCGGTGCGATCCAGCAATGCACCGCGGAACTGCTCGACCGCAACCCGGCGGCGATCTTGCTCCTCGATGAGCACAAGCGCATTGTCTACACGAACCAGGCCGCGGAAGCGCTTCGTTCCGCGAGCGACGGAGTCGTGCTATCGCCCAGAGGGATTCTCCTGGCGCGCAAACACGACCAAGACAGACTTGAAGCGCTGATCGCCGGTCTGCTTTCCGCCGTCGCGCCTTCGGGATCCGCGGGCGGCGTCATGCGTGCCCAGCGCCCTTCCGGCAAGCCGCCTTACGCGATCGTGGTCGCTCCGCTCCCGAGAAGGTATCCGGCACTGTGTGCGGTGCGTCCGGCGCTTTGTGTCTTCATTAGCGATCCGGAGGCCAATCGGCTGGTGCCGGCTGGACGTCTTGAAGCGGCCTTCGACCTCACCGCGGCCGAAGCACGGCTTGCCGCCCTGCTGGCGGCAGGCGACGATCTCCGGTCGGCCGCCGCGAAACTTCGCATCACCTACGGTACGGCGCGCGCCCGTCTCGCCCAAATCTTTCAGAAAACCGAAACCCGGCGGCAAGCGGAACTCGTCAGGCTTTTGCTGGCAACGGTCGCCATCGGCTAATCCTCTTGTCCCCGACCTTTTGGGGCCCGCCTATCAATTGATAGTTGTCGGAACTATCCGGTTCCCGCAGTATCGTTCGTGCGGGCACGACTGGTCGAGGATGGGGCCGAACAGTCGAGCCCTCTCGGCGACGACTGCAACACTCAGCAGCAAGGAGATCACCATGAAGAAAACGTTTTCCGGGAGACGCCACGAAACGGCGTGGCGTCTCCCGGTTCTTCCGCTCCCCTGGGCAGCGGCCCTGATCCTCATCGGATACCTGGACGCTCCCGCGCAGACCGTGACGACCTACTCGGTCAACAACCTCGGCGACTTGACGGGATTCACTTACCCGTCGCCCAGCGCCATCAACAATCTTGGTCAGGTGGTCGGGGGAGCCAACACGGCGGATTACTCCGTCACGCACCCGTTTCGCACCGCCGCCAACAGTCCGATCAATCCGGCGACGGATGACTTAGGCCTGTTGCCCGGCGCGGCTTCCGGCTCGGCCACCGGCATCAACAACCTCGGCCAAGTCTCTGGAACAGCGAGCGGCTTTACGGATGGCAGCGCCCGGGCCTTCCGCGCCGACCCCGGCAACTCCACGCTGGTGAATCTGGGTGTTTTTGGTGGCACCCTTTCCGGCCTTCCCTCCAGCTTCGCCAACGGGATCAACGATGCCGGCCAGATAACCGGGGCTGCGACGATGCCCGTCGACGCTTCCTGCCCGGGGTTCTTGTCTCACGCCTACCGCACCCTCCCGAATGGCCCCTTGTCCACGGCGACGGACTTGGGCACCCTGCGCGTCCAGAATTGCCAGTTCAGCGTCGGATTGGCAATCAACGCGTCTGGCCAGGTGGCTGGATGGGCTTCAAGCTTCGAATCCTTCCAAACCGCTTTTCTGGCGCCCCCAGGCATGCCGATGCAGAACCTCTACAGCCTCGGCGGTCCCATTAGCACCTCATATGGAATCAATAACGCCGGTCAGGTGGTTGGCGACTCCGATCTTTCCGCCAACCCGCCGGGTTATTCCTACTACAATGGCTTCCTGGTAAACCCCGGCGCGTCCATGGAGGACCTGGGAACGTTGGGCGGCAGTTATAGCTACGCGTTCGGCATCAACAATGCGGGTCAAATCGTGGGTAGTTCCACCACCCCGGGCGATACAGCCAGCCATGCCTTCCTCTATCAAAATGGCTCGATATACGATCTGAACTCGCTTATCCCGGCAGGCACCGGATGGGTTCTTGAGAACGCCTCAGCCATCAATGACTTCGGCCAGATTGTCGGCACCGGAACACTCAACGGCGTCTATTCCGCCTTCCGGCTCGATCCGGCCGCCAGCGAGGAGGCTCCGTCGTCCGGCACGAATTGTAACGGCACACACAAAGGCACTTTCACCGGCGATATTACCGTAAGCAGCGGCCAGACTTGCTACTTCCAAAGCGGCACGATCAAAGGCAACGTGACGATAAAGGGTGGCAACCTGTTCCTTCGCCTGGCAAAGCTATTGGGTAAGATGGCGCTGCAGAACGGTCAGATCACCTTGCAAGAGAGTACGGTGGAGGGCGAGGTCGACGTCGAAGGCGGCGATACGACGATTATCGACTCCATCTTAGCGGGAAACGTGGATTTCACCGGCGGTGTCCTCCTGATCGATCCGTCCCTTGTGATTGGGAACCTGCAAATCAGCAACCTTCCCGCTGGATCGGCCGTGAGCCAGATCTGTGGCACGGGAATACTTGGAAATGTGCAAGTCACCGGGAACGCGGCCCCGTTAATGCTCGGCCGGGGCGGCGCTTGTGCGGGAAACGCCGTACTCGGAAACATTGAGGTCCAGAACAACACCGCCGCTATTGCCGTTGTGGGCAACACGGCCGGCGGGAATCTCCAGTGCTCGGGAAATTCGTCGATCAGCGGCAGTGGGAACAAAGTCTTCGGGAAAAAACAAGGCCAGTGCGCCACGTTCTAGCCTCATAGGAGCGTAGCGTGGGAAGGAACTCAGTGGCTTGGCGGTGTCGCAAATGCCAATGACGTCACGGGATGGAGTTCCCATAGGGTTTTCGACTCCATGCCTTCCTTCCCACGCCCCGTGCTTCCGTCGGGAAGATACGAGTGGCCGTCATCGTAGAACAGGGCGCCGGTCACGGTCACGAATACAGGATGGCTCATTACGTGGACGCTCCCGATCTTCGGCTCGATTTTCCCCAGCAGATTATCGATTACCCACTGGCGCACTCCTTCCACCTTGTCCGCAATGCTGGTAGCGTACTGGCCGGAGGGCACTTCGACGATCATGCAGTTGTCGTCCTTGGTTGGTTTATCGGCCGAGGTCCGCGGCTGCCGGCTGATCTGGATGTGAAAGTCGCAGTCGTCGGATTCAAATCCAACCAGGTACAGCCATCCGGAAATAGTCACCAGCGTGTCCTCTTTCACGGGCTGGTCCATGATGCGGGCACTCTGATATCTCGGATCGTCCCGGGCGACGCCAGTAAGCCTCGGCAGGTTAAGCGCGTCCGCCAAAGCCATTGTCTTGGTCGCGGCGCCCGAGGGCAAGCTGGTTTTAACCGGCCAGCGTTCGGTCCCCGGCTGGATGCACGACAACGACGCACCAAAGGCGGCAAAGCAAACCGTCAGGTACGAGCAAATGCAAAGAGACACTCTGCGCAGACTCATCGACTCCTCCTCAACCCGCGAGAGTTCGAAAGCCACACGACTTGACTCGCATTCAACCGGGATTCAATTCCGCATTCTGTAAATCGCGATTAGTATACACCCAGCCGCCATTTTCCGAACCCAGACATGTGCTAGACTTGAACGAAACTTGGGCCAGACTGGGGCTAGACCAAGTGTGAAAAGCACCTTCCGATGCCCAAATCGTGACGAAATGGAGACTCCGATGCGTGGTCATGCTCGTGTCGCGGCGTGGGCCGGAATCCTGTGTGGTGTCATCGGCGCCCTGAGTTCGGCTGCGGCCGCCAACCAGGCGTCCAACCGGCCGCTCCAGAGCATCTTCGGCATATACGGACGACTTGCGCCCGGCCAGGATTCTATCGGGGTCAGCGAAAGGCCCGGCGGCAAGATCGGTGTGGCTCTCAAACTGTACTATTCCATGGGCCACACTTGCCAATTGACCGGCGAGGGCGAATGGCGCGACGATCACGTAGCCGTAGTTGCCGATGGTCTTGACGCGAATCGGCCGTGCAAATTAAACCTTTTCTTCGAAAATGGCCACGTTTTGCTTAAAGATGAAGGTCTTCGGTGCACTCCCGTCTATTGTGGAGCCCGCGGCAAACTGGATAACGTCCGCTTGCCCAAAGCCAGCCCGGATTCCAAGTGAAAGGTCTCGTCCATGCTTCCATCCGTCCAATCGAGTTTTCGCGCCTTCACTACCAATTTCGAAGGCTCGGTCCCGTACATGTATCTCGACATCAAGGGGCTGGTGACCGTTGCGGTCGGCAACCTGGTCGACCCCTTGGAATTGGCCCAAGGGCTGCCATTTCGCTTCAAGAATAGCCCGGGAGTTGCCGCCCCCGGATCTCCAGCCACTCCGGACCAAATTGCGGCGGAGTGGCAGCTCCTCAAGAACGATCCAAGTCTCGCAACCAAGGGTTACACGGCATGCGGCCCCATCACCCAGTTGGAGTTGGCTGACAACTCGATCGACTCATTGATATCGGACAGGCTCACGGCAAATGAAAACTTTTTGAAACGCCAGCAGTGGTTCCTGGATTTCGACATCTGGCCGGCCGATGCTCAGTTGGGCCTTTTGAGCATGGCGTGGGCGATGGGGCCCGGCGGTCCTGGGCAGTTTCCCCGCTTTAGCGCCGCATGCAAGAGCCTCGACTTTAACGGGGCAGCCGCGGAGTGTAAGATGAACGAAGCCGGCAATCCGGGCCTGATTCCACGAAACCGGGCCAACTTCACTCTATTCTCCAATGCCGCCATCGTGCTCGCGAGTGAAGCCCAAGGCGGCTTTCAGCGTTCACTCCTGTACTATCCGCGAGTATTGACGACGGCGGACATCGGGCAAGCTGCTTCAGCGCCCGGCACGACGGGCGGATGAGGCAGCCAGATCGAGCCGCGCAGCGCTGTCGTGGAGCGGTTGACACGCGGTAACCCATAGGCTACGGTGAGGCTTGGCCCGAGCCGGCAACGCAGGCACGGACATATCGACGGCACGGAAACGCTGGAAGGAGTATGGTAACGAAGCCGGCGGTCAAGACCGAGCCTTGGCCAGATGAGCACTATCCGCATTAGCGCCATCATCCCGGTGTGGAACGGCGAGCAACTCCTCGAAACTCTGCTCGATTCGCTTTCCCGCCAGACGCTGGCTCCGGCCGAAATCCTGGTCGTGGATAACGGCTCGACCGATGGCGCTCCCGCCCTGGCCCGCCGTCACGGTGCGCGCGTCATTTCGATGGGATATAATGCCGGTTTTGCCGGAGCCGTGAATCGCGGCATCGAGGAGGTTTCCACCGAGTGGACGGCGGTATTGAATACCGATGTCACGCTCGCACCCGACTATTTGGAAAAGCTGGCCGCGCGCGGTGCCTGGTTCGCTACCGGCAGGGTGTTGCAGCAGCGCGATCCTACCCGGCTCGATGCCACCTTCGATTTGCTCTCCCGCGCGGCCACATCCTGGCGCGCCGGACACGGAGCGGCGTACGATTCCGATTTCCGGCAGATCCGCACCATTGCGGCCGCGCCCTGGACGGCCGTGCTCTTTCGCACCGAGATCTTTCGCCGCGTCGGGATGCTGGAAACCAGTTTCGAGTCCTACCTCGAAGACGTGGATTTCAGCCTGCGGGCGGCGGCCCTCGGGTTCACCGGCGAATATGTGCCCGAGGCCGTCGCCTGGCACCTGGGCAGCGCGTCGCTGGGGCGCTGGCACGCCGGCGTGGTGCGGCGCATCGCCCGCAATCAGGTGTTCCTGGTGGCGCGGCACTATCCGCGTCGCCTGCTGCTGCGTTGGTTTTGGCCGATTCTGGCCGGCCAATCGCTCTGGGGCCTGGTGGCACTGCGGCATGGAGGCGGCATGGCATGGTGCCGGGGAAAGATCGAGGGATTGTGGCGCTTCCGCGCGCTGCGCGCCCGTTCCCAACCACTCCCGCCACAAGTCCTGGAGGACGTCATCCGCCCCCAGGAACGCCTCTTGCGACAGTTGCAACCCCGCGCCGGTCACGAGTTGTACTGGCGCCTGTACTTCCTGCTCACAGCCAGTGGGGCGGAATGACCCATGCGCGACGTAGGAGTGGTAGTCGTCACCTATAACTCGCAACGGGAAATCGGGTTGTGTCTGGACGCCGCGCTGGCTACCGGCGCCGAGGTGGTGGTAGTGGACAATGCCTCCCAGGACGGCACCGTGGCCGAGGCTGCCCGCCGCGGCGTCAGGGTGCTGGCCAACACGAGAAATCTGGGCTTCGCCGCCGCCGTAAATCAAGGGTTTGCGCTTCTTAGCACTCCCTACGTGCTCCTGCTGAATCCCGACGCCGTCATTCTCGGCGGCCTGGATCGTCTGCGCGCAGCCTGCCAGCCGCCCAATGCCGCCGCTGGAGGTTGTTTGCTGGACGAGCGGGGAACGCCGCAGATCGGCTTCATGGCCCGTGCGCTCCCCACTCCGGCCGCGCTGATTCTGGAAGCTCTCGTGCTAAATAGAATCTGGCCGCGGAATCCGGTGAATCGCCGGTACCGAGGGTTGGATCTCCCGTACTACACACAATGTGCCGTGGAACAGCCGGCCGGGGCTCTTTTTATGGTGCGGCGCGCGGTCTGGCAGGAGTTGGGCGGTTTTGACGAAAGCTTTTGGCCCCTATGGTTTGAAGACGTCGACTTCTGCCGGCGCATGGCCGACGCGGGCCATGTTTCGTACTACGTGCCCGAAGCTGTGGCAAAACATACCGGCGGCCATTCGATCCCGCGGCTATCCGTGCAGATGCGGCACTTTTATTGGTATCGTAGTTTGTTACACTATTCAGCCAAGCACTTCCGCGCGCTTCCTTTACGCGCCGTTTGTGCGGCGGTAGTGGCCGGCTCGATTGTGCGCGCCGTCGCAGAATCCTTGGGGGGCCGGGGGTGGAAGGCGTTCGGGGATTACGGCCGGGTGGCATCGTTTGCCAGTCGGATTTTTCTATTCGGCTGGCGGGGGTGAACGGGGTCGCTCTAGCATGGCAGGTCCATCCGATGGATCGTCCCATTTAGAGTGTCGCCGGGCAGTTCAGTTTCTCAACAATTCGTGAGTGTACGGTTCATGGCGCGTCAAGACTTGGTCACGGTTACCATCGTTACCTACAATAGCGGCCGCTTCATCAAGCGCTGTCTCGAGTCGATACTGGCTCAGCGATATCCGAATAAGGAAATCGTGGTCATCGACAACGCCTCGACGGATGGAACCATCGACATCCTCGAACAGTTCGAAGATCGCTGCCGGGTGTACTACAACGAGGAGAATATCGGCTTCGCTTCCGCCCAGAACCAGGCCATCGGGCTAAGCACAGGCGACTGGGTACTCACCCTGAACCCGGACGTTCTGCTGTTGCCCAACTTCATCCAGGCGCTGGTGGATGCCGGCAATTTCGACCCCAAGATCGGCACCGTGTGCGGCAAGCTGCTCACCATGACCTCGCATTTCGAGATTCCCGAGCGCCCCGTGGTGGATTCCACCGGCATCTACTTCAACCCCATGCTGCGCCACCTTGACCGCGGCAGCCAGGAAGTCGATAACGGAGAATACCTGCAATATGAATTCGTGTTCGGCGCCACCGCCGCGGCCGCCCTATATCGCCGCTCCATGATCGACGATATTTCCCTCGATGGCGAGTTTTTCGATTCCGATTTCTTCGTCTACCGCGAAGATGCCGACGTCGCCTGGCGCGCGCAGTTGATGGGTTGGAAGTGCCTCTACGCCCCCTACGCCCGCGGCTACCACGTGCGCAAGGTGCTTCCCGGCAACCGCCGCGCGCTGCCGCCGGAAATCAACATGCATTCGGTGAAAAACCGCTTCCTGATGCGGATCAAGAACATTTCGCCGGATCTCTACTGGCGCAACTGGCTCTCCATTACCGCGCGCGATCTTATGGTATTCGCCTGGTGCCTGGTCTGGGAGCACAGCTCGCTGAAGGCTTTCTGGTTTCTGGCCGCCAACGCTCGCCGCATCTTCGCCAAACGCCGCCTCATTCAATCCACCCGCCGCGTGGATGGAGGGTACATGGCCCATTGGTTCCAATACAAGCCGGTCGCGATCCAGACTTCCCGCAAGATGGCGCGCATGCTCTCCCGCCAGGAAGCCGCGGCCAAGATAAAGACGTAAACCGGCGCCCCTTCCCATGCGAATCGCCCTCCTTGGTACGCGGGGCATTCCGGCCAATTATGGCGGATTCGAAACTTTCGCGGAGGAGATTTCCACCCGCCTGGCCGCGCGCGGCCACACCGTGACGGTCTACTGCCGGGAACGCCACCCCGAAACCGGCTACCGCGGCGTCCGGCTCCAGTACCTGCCCACCATCCGCCACAAATACCTCGATACCATCGCCCACACCGCCGTTTCCACCGCGCACCTGCTGTTTCACCGCCCGGACGTGGCCCTCTATTGCAACGGCGCCAATGCCCTCTTCACCCTCTGGCCGCGCCTCGCCCGCGTGCCGGTTGTGCTGAATGTGGATGGCATCGAGCGCAAACGCAAGAAGTGGAATAAGCTGGCCAAGGCCTGGTATCTGCTGTCGGAATGGCTGGCAACGGTCTTCCCCACGGTGGTGGTGACCGACGCCGAAACCATCCGCCAGTATTACCGCGAGCGCTACGGCAAAGACAGCATCTTCATCCCTTACGGCGCCGAACTCGGCCAGGTCCCATCCACTGCTGTTTTGGAGCGGCTGGGCCTCGCGCCCCGGCAGTATTTCTTGTACGTCAGCCGCATGGAGCCGGAAAATCGAGCGCTCGAGGTGCGCCAGGCCTTCGAACAGGTGGATACACCCATGCACCTGGCGCTGGTCGGCGACGCGCCCTATGCCCAGGATTACATCCGCCAGGTGCGCGACACCACCGATCCGCGCATCTCGATTCCCGGCGCCATCTACGGCACCGGCTATCTAGAGCTCGATTCCCATTGCTTTGCCTACATTCACGCCACCGAAGTGGGGGGCACCCACCCCGCCCTCATTGAAGCCATGGGCCGTGGCGCCCTGGTGCTCTATCGCGATACCCCGGAGAACGCCGAAGTCGCCGGCGATGCCGGCATCCCCTTCGAGCCCGATACCCTGGTTGCCCGCATCCGCCAGGTTCTCTCCATGAGTGAAGACGAGCGCAACGCCCTGCGCGCCAGAGCCATGGAACGCGCGCGCCAGCGCTACTCCTGGGACGCCGTTACCGACGCCTATGAGAAGCTGCTCGAGGGCCTGCGAACTAACCCGGGCCCTCGCCCCTGAGCTTCTCCTCTACGCTGCGAACCTTGTCTTCCATCTTCTGAGCCTTGTCCGTTCGCGTCCCGAACCGCATGTTCGTCGAGATGCGCGGCACGCCGGCCGCGTGCAGCGCCTCGTGGCACCGTTTGACCGCTTGAAAGACGGTGTCCCAATCGCCTTCGATATTGGTACCGTAGGCGTGGAGCTTCGTCTTGAGCCCGGCTTCCGCCAGAATCCGTTCGCAAACGGCCACCTCCTTGGAGACTGAAAGCCCCACGCCCATCGGGATGATGCATAAATCCGCGATCACTTCCATCGGATACCCTCCGGTCTTACTGTGGCACAACCAGCGGCCGCCGACGCTCACCGCTCGCTACAATCGAGCTATGATCCACGAGATCCTGCCGGTCGGTCCGCTCCAATGCAACTGCTCGGTATTTGGCGATGAGCAGACCCGCGAGGCCATGGTGGTCGATCCCGGCGACGATATCGCCGGCATTCTCGGGATTCTCGATCGCCACGGGCTCAAGCTGAAGGCCATCGTCATCACCCACGCGCACATCGACCATATCGGCGGAGCGCACCAGTTGCAGCAGGCCACCGGCGCGCCGGTGTACATGAACGCCAACGATAGCGCCCTGGCGGACATGATGGAGATGCAAGCCTCCTGGCTGGGCGTACCCACGCCGGAGCGCGTGGCCATCGATACCGAAGCCCGCGACGGCGATTCGCTGACGGTCGGCGCGACCGAGTTCCACGTGCTCCACACACCGGGCCACACGCCCGGCAGCATCAGCCTGTGGATTCCCTCGGAAACCAAGCTGGTGGCCGGCGACACCTTGTTTCGCGACAGCATCGGCCGCACCGACCTGCCCGGCGGCGACGGCCGCCAGATCCTGCGGTCGATCCGCGACAAGCTGCTCGACCTGCCCGATCAGACCGTGGTGATCCCCGGCCACGGCGCTAATACAACCATCGGCCGGGAGAAGCGATCCAACTGGTTTCTGCAAGGATTGAAGTAGGACCTGAGAGAAAGGAATCGGAATGAAAGTCCTCATCGTCGGAGTGGTGGCCGTGCTAGCGATTGGGCTGGCGGCGGACCTGGCTTTGATCCAACCGGCGGACCTGGCGGTCCAACTTGCCGCGAAAGGCCCCGGCCCGGTCGTTTTTCATGTAGGCCCCAATGTGCTTTATCGTGGAAAACACATTCCGGGGGCAATCTACGCCGGCCCCGCATCCAGGCCCGAAGGTCTCGAAGCGCTCAAACTGGCTGCCGGCAAGCTCCCTCGCGATCGCCAGATCGTTGTGTACTGCGGGTGCTGTCCGTGGAGCCACTGCCCGAACGTGAAGCCCGCCGTGGAACTGTTGAAGCAGATGGGATTCACCCGCGTCAAGGCCATGTTCGTCGAAAACAATTTCGCCACGGATTGGATCGACAAGGGGTATCCCATAGAACGCGGAACCGCCAACCAATAAGCTTCTACCTGGACTATGCGCGGCGCTTGCGGCAATCAACGCGCGGCGGTGTACCCCGCCCAAGCCCGATTCTGTGCTGCGCGAATTGGCGGACTGGGCGGCCACGCTGGAACCGGGCACGCGCCGTATGATTCAGATGCCTGAATCCTCCGAGGGCGCGCCCGACTCTTGACAGCTCTGCCCCACGGTGATCTGCCGACGGTCGTCACATGACGGAATGGTTTCAAGCGGCGAATGAGCCCAGCCTATCGAGGGTTAAGATTGTCGATTGCCGCTAACGCGAAAGGGTGAGACCATGGCACGCACACCCATTCACCTCGGGGTGATTCTCGGCGGCGAGTTGCAGGAGGTCGGTCTCTCGGTCAAACGTATCGTCGCGGCCACCGTTGCAGTTCACTAGGGCGCTTGCTCGCCGGGCGAACGGTAACGCCCTTCAAAATCTCGCCGAGGGAGACTGCGAACTGATGTCATGGAATTTGGGTTGAGCCGGTCTCGGGCGGTGAGATGAGGAGTTCGGAGTCTCAACACGGCACGTTGCCGGGGGACTACTTGGGGTAGCCCACGCTTTGGGCCAGGATGATCCGCTGCTGGGCCCGCAGGTTCATGGCCTTGGCCAGGGGGGCGCGATCCACCGATCCCCGCACCACCGTGCCCAAGCCTTCGGAAGCGCAGAACAGATACACGTTTTGGGCGATGAAACCCGTGTCGGCATTAGCGGTAGCCAGACTGCCGGGGTCGTCGCCGCTCAATTTAGCGGTGTCGGCTACGTAGACCAGATTGACGGGCACATCGGCGACGTAGGCTTGGGTTCCGGTCAACTTGCGGAGGTCGGTCGGCGCCACTGGCTTCAGGGCGTTCGCCTTGGCGTCATAGAGGTAGGCGCCCTCGGCCATGACCAGGTAGACATCGATTTCCTGGCGATTGGATGCCGAAGGGGCGGTGCGGCGGCCGTCTTCGCGATTGATGCCCCAGGCGGCCCACAGCAGGTTCGACAGCGTCTGCCGGGAGAGCTGCCTCGGGCCGAAGTCGCGGACCGACTTGCGCTCTTTGAGGAGCTGCATCAACGGCTTGCCGCCGCTGGTTTGAGGGGCTGGCAGCGCAACCGGGGTGAGTTCCTGGGCGGAGATCAGTCCGAGCGGGACCAGGCAGAGAGCGATAAGAGATTTAGGCATCCGATTCTCTATCGCAGTATAGCCCATGGTGCCGGCGTTAAGCCGATGCGCGGAAACGGCGCAGCGCCTCTTCGGTACCGCGATCCCAGGCATCGATCAGGTTGTCCCAGCGGGCGTTGGCCTGATCGTCGATTTGCCGCCGCGCCGGGTCGGCGTCGAACCAGGCCATGGTGCGGCGGATACCCTGGGTGAAGGGCAAGGTCGCGCAGTAATCGGGGACGAAGCGCTTGATCTTGGTATTATCGAAGACCACGCTGACAGCCTTGTCGCCATAAAGACCTCCACGCGCTTCGGGAACGCAGGCGGCGATGAAGTCGCTGGGGATGTGCACCAGTTGCGGCTCTACGCCGGCGGCTTCGGCGGTCAGGCGATACCACTGGTCCCAGCACATCACCTCGTCGCTGGTGATGTGGAAGGCGTGCCCGATGGCCTGCTCGCGCGCCAGCAGTCCCACCAGGCCTTTGGCGAAATCAGTGTTATGGGTGATGACCCAGAGCGAGGAACCATCCCCGGGGACGATGACTTTCTTGCCGCGGCGCATGCGGTCGACCACGGTGTAGGACTTGGCCCAACTGTTGATGGCGAGGGCGATCTGGGTTTCGCCGTAGGTTAACGACGGGCGCACGATGGTGATGGGGAAAGCCTCTTCGCGATAGGCGCGCATGAGGCGCTCTTCGCAGGCGATCTTCTGCTGGGAATACGTCCAGTACGGGTTGGCGAGCGGGGTGGACTCGGTGATGAGATAGCTGGTCGCGGGCTTCTGGTAGGCGCTGGCGGAACTGATGAAGACGTACTGACGGGCGCGGCCGCGGAAAAGGGCGATATCGCGCTCGACGTGGGCGGGTTCGAAGGCGATCCAATCGACCACGGCATCGAACGACGCGCCGGCAAGCGCGCGGGCAACGGCCGCGGCGTCTTCGATGTCCACGGCAATGACGTTCGCGCCGGCTGGCGGACAGGCCGAGTGGCGGCCGCGGTTGAGGAGAGTAACTTCGATGCCGCGCTCGATAGCCAACTGCGTCGACGCGGTGCTAATGACGCCGGTCCCGCCGATGAAGAGAACTTTCATAGTTACGTTGTAACACGCCAATCAAACGACGGACGCGAGGCCGGGGTACTCAACCGATCTGGGGATTTCGCAGCTTCTGCGCGGCAACCGCTCCCTGGCAGTCGCGGCTTCGGTTACGGGCGCCGCGTGTTTTCAATCATTTACCGAGCCGCGACCGTCAGGGAGCTGTAAAAAAATCACAAGTCGCAGGCGGAACCGCCGGCGGAACCAAGGCAAGCGCGTTGTTTTCAATGGTGGGGCAGGCGGTTCCGCCTGCCCAGCGCGGTTGCCACACCTATCGAGAGTACGCAATCCGCCCCCCCAGCACTGGCGGGTGGGTCAGCGGAACGGGGTACGCACGGCGGCTATGGTAGCGCCGCGGATTTCGAGCTTCTTCAGGTCGCGCGCGCCGATGCCGGCCTGCTCGGCCAGCTCCAGCGTGCTGTCGCAGTTCTCGAAGGGGGGCGTGCCGCGAGAAGCCATGGGGTCGAACCCCATTGCTGCGGCGGCGACCGCGTCGGCGCACACCGGGTTGCGGCTGGCGATCAGGATGGCCGGATTGACCAGCCGGATCTTGCGCGGCGAGCCCGCATCGAGCGACGCCCCGCTCCCGGCAGTCTGGGCCTCGATGCCGTCGATGATGGCAAGGTCCACCGGCCGGGCGCGAACGAGGTCGACGGCGATGCGCGGAATGCGGTAGCCGGGCTCGCGGGACGACTGGGGGTCCTTCTCGGGTGGAGTGCCCTCGGGCGGCTGGCGGTTGCCCTTATGGAACATGGTGAGGGCTCCGTAGGGGCGCTCGGCTGGCTGATCGTAGCCGGCGGAATCGCCGTAGACCGTGCCCGGAACGATGCCCACCATGTTTTTCAAAGAGAGGGAAAGGCCGGTCTGTTCGTGCTCTTTCAGCTTGGCGATGGAGACCATCACGTCGCATTCGGAGTAGGAGTGGTTTACGTCGAACTCGGAATAGACCAGACCGCCGTCAGATACCTTCAGGCGCTTGTATTCTTTGCCGTATCCCAGAAAGCCGGTGTTTTCCATTTCCACTTTCGGAGCCGCGGCCAGCAGATCGGCCGGATCCCAGCCGCCGATCAGGAAGTTTTCTTCCAGGGGATGATCGTCCTCGGTGGAACCTTCCAGGATTCGGACGCGGCGCGCGCCTGCTTCGCCGATCAGGTGGACCGCCGCCGCGATCACCACGGGATGGCTCCAGCGGGTATCCCACGCGGGCCGGTAGCCGGTGCGGTCGCGGGGGGAACCGGTCATGTTGATCTTGACCGCGACGGTTTTGCCCGAAACCAATGCGCCGATGCCGCCAAGCTGGTCGAACATCTTGCGCATGCCGGCGAGCACGCGGTTGTCATAGGCGGGGCAGCGGGCGAGCGCCACGGGGGACGAAGGGGCAGCCGGAGCGGCGTGGATGCGTGGCGCGGCCAAGCCCGCCGCGGCGGCCATCCACTGGCGCCGTGTCCAGCAGGGGGAAGTAGCTTTGATCATGTCAGTCCTCCAGCTCCACTTCGGCGTAATCGGTGAATTCGGGCACTGCGATCTCGGTTCCCAACTGGCCGCGCGCCGGCTGCACCGCTTTTTCCCCGGCCAGGGTGACGACGCGCGCCCGGCGGTAGGTCTTGCGAAAACTGAGAGTGATGGGCAAGGTGGGGCCGGACGCGTAGGGAACGAGACGCGCGACCGCCCGGTCCTGGTTCGGGCTGGCCACGTAGAACGCGTCCACGTCGGCACCGTTCCACATCTGCACCGGGTCTTCGCGATGGCTCAACAGGACGTGAACCTGGTCGACCAGGGTGAAAGGGTCCTCCCACTTCTGCAGGGGCATGGCCACGCGGCCTTTACCGGCGCGGCGCACGCTATGCTCCGAGCGTCTCTCTTCGGGCGGACTGTCCACGGTGCCGAGCGGAGCAATCAGCAAACCGCCCGCCTGGGCGAATTCCAGCAAGCTGGCGAGAACCGCTCCCCGCGGCGGGGTGTTCTCCAGATAGATAACGGCCTTCTGCCCGGCGAACGACCGAGCGCCGATGTCCGAGGCGAGGAGCGCCCGGTAGGCCAGGTGGCGGCGAGGCGCCAGGTTCAGAAACTCCTCGCTGAGCAGCTTGTCGTCACCCTCGAAGGTGGACGCCACAGTGAGCGGCGCGACCGGCTCCCACGGTCGTTGGCCGCGGCGCGATTGGGCGAAGCGGAGGGCGGCCATCATGCGTTGCCATTGGCCCAGGGCCTTCTCGTCGCGCTTCGCGATCTGCCCCGCGAAAAAGCCGTCCAGGGCGATCACCCAGTGCGCGCCGTAAGCCTCCGCCTCGGTGATGGGCTTCACGAAACCGTCCAGCGGAACCACCGTATTGCCGGCCGGCGGCGTATAGGTGAGCCAGACCATTTTGCCCGGTTTCCTGAGCTGCGCCAGGCGCACCACCGAGGCGTTGGAGTCCACCCACGCCGCACCCGTGGCGCCGCCGCCCGCGGTGTCCTTTCTGGTGGCGGCCACGACGCCGGGCCATACGCCTTCCTGCAAATTGAGGCCTTCGGGAGGGCGATCCTTGTCCAGTCTGACGAATGGCAAGCCACCCAGGGAGAAGGGCGGCGGCGCATCGCCGGCGATGCAGTCGATCGGCGCACCCTTCAAGAGCTCAAGGTTGGCGGCATCGGCCCAGGATGCCGGCCAACGAAACGGAATCGATTCTGGCATGTCTTGCTACCGGTCCGATCAAGCGGGCAGGCAGGTACACCCGCCCACGATTCGCCTTGACTCGCCAAGCGGCGCGCTACGCCTTTGACAGCGCGAGCGGGACGTTCTGTTTGGCCTGGTCCAGCGTGGTCATGCCGATGACTACGCCGCTCAGGTTCTTGTTCTGCAAGGCGAAATGGAAGCCCTTCTGGAAGACGGTCATGCCGTCTCCTGGAATCAGCTTGTTCAGGGCCGCCACCCGTTCCGGAATGGTTTCCCTGCGATTAAAAGGATTCTGAACCACGCGGGCGGCCTTCATGCACAACACGCCAAAATCCGCTTTCCTGGCTTTTTCGATGACCGGATCCACGCGGTCGGCGTTCAGAAAGTGATAGGCGATCATCCCCATCGAATACACTCCGGTGTCGATGGCCGCGTCCAATATACCGGCCGGATCGGAGTGCGCCGAAAAGCCGAGGAAGCGCGCTTTGCCGGCCTTCTTCAGGATCTCGAACGCGTCGAATACCTCGGTGGTGCGAGTCACTTCGTACGGTGTATCGATGCCCCGCATCAGCACGCAATCCACGTGGTCGGTGCCGAGCGACTGGAGGCTCTTGTCCACCGAATCCAAGATGTACTGTTTGTAAACCTTCTGAGCGTCCACCTTGCCGGCGTACTTCTGCGAAAGGATGTTGGAGACGATGGCCATGCGCACCAGCATTTCCTGGCCATTGAAGTACGGCCCCATGTAATTGGGCTCGGCGATTTTCTTGGCTTTGATTTCGTCGTTGGCCTGGGCGGTAATCTGGGCCTGCTCGTCGTCGGGCAAGCTCTTAAAGAGCCGTTGATAGGTCATGGTGCGGTTGGGGAACACATTGACCTTGGTGGACTGGAAGAAATTGGTGCGTCCGCGCGCCTTATGAACCTGCGCGTAGCCCTTCTCGCTGAGACCGTTGCCGTAATTGGGCGCGGTATCGAAATAGTTCAGCCCCATGTCGGCGGACCAGAGGACCTGGTCGATGTTGTCGGGCCGGATGTCGTCGCCGCCCATGCCGATAGAGGAGATCATGTACCCGGTGCGCCCCAGCCGGCGGTAGGTCATGTTCGGCTGCCGGTTCCTCCATTCTTCGCCCGTCGCCGGGGCGTCCGCAGCGCGCGCCGGCAGCGCCGCCGAAGCCACTGTGGCGGCCGACGCCGCCAGGAAAGCACGCCGATTCAGTTCCGCTTTGAATGCCATTCGCAGGCCCCTTTTCCGACCTGGGCTCACTATAACATCAATCGCCGCGCTGACATGGCAGTTAGGACGACGCCAAACATCCCAACATCCGAGGTAAGAACCGTGTGCGTTAGCAGCGCCACTACGGGACCGTGCCGGCCGGCGGGTAACCGCTGTCCCTACCGTACGGGAGGCCCGGATCTCCGACGCGCGGTGAGGTTATTTGTGGACTGGTGCGGCTTGGTCGAGGGCGAGATTCAGCTCCAGGACGTTGACGCGGGGTTCGCCCAGGATGCCGAAGGTGCGGCCCTCGGTGTGGGCGGCCACGAGTTGGCGAAGGCGTTCCGGGCTAAAGGCGCGTGCCGCCGCTACGCGGGCAACTTGCACTTCGGCCGCTCCGGGAGAGATGTGGGGATCCAAGCTGCTGCCGGAGGCAGTCACCAGGTCGGCCGGAAGGGGACCGGACGCTTGCGGGTTTTCGGCGCGAAACTTGTTGGCGTCGTCGCGTACACGGTCCACCAGTTTCTGGCTGGTGGGGCCGAGATTGGAGCCGCCCGAGGACAGGCCGTCGTAACCATCGGGCCGGCCGTGGAAATACTCGGGCCGAGTGAACTTTTGCCCGATCAGGCTGGACCCGATCGGCTTTCCATTCGGTTCGACCAGGCTGCCATTGGCCTGATGCGGGAACAGTACGCGCGCCAGACCGGTCACGACCAGCGGATAGGCGAGGCCGGTGACCAAAGTGAAGAGGAGTGTAACCTTGACGGCGATGAAGAGCTGTTTCATAAAGAATCCTTGGTGGGGAGCTCTGAGACCACTGGCAGCAACCGCTCCCTCACGGTCGCGGCTCGGTTAGATTCGGGGCCAGTCGGTTTTTCAGAGCCGCGACCGTGAGGGAGCGGTTGCCGATCCCGAATCTGCCCTTGCCGTGGCATAACAATCCTCAAGCCAAATTCAACAGGCCCAGCAGGCGGTCGATCAGCCAGATGCCGGGGAACGGGGCGATGACGCCGCCGACGCCGTAGATCAGCAGGTTGCGGCGGAGCAGCGAGGCGGCCGACATCGGTCTGTATTTGACGCCGCGTAGGGCCAGCGGGATCAGGGCGATGATGATCAGGGCGTTGAACACCACCGCGGCCAGCACGGCGCTGGTCGGCGAATGCAGGCCCATGATGTTGAGCGCGGCCATTTGTGGATAGGTGGCCATGAACATGGCGGGCAGAATGGCGAAGTACTTGGCGATGTCGTTGGCGATGGAGAAAGTGGTGAGCGCGCCGCGGGTCATGAGCAGTTGTTTGCCGATGGCGACGACTTCGATGAGCTTGGTGGGATTGCTGTCGAGATCCACCATATTGCCGGCTTCCTTGGCGGCCATGGTGCCGGTGTTCATGGCGAGCCCGACGTCGGCCTGGGCGAGCGCGGGGGCGTCGTTGGTGCCGT
>PLRS01000045.1 GCA_003164035.1 Bryobacterales bacterium
TGATCTTGTCTTCGTCGTTCTTGATCTCGCTCAGGGCGGCGTACAGCGTGGTGGTCTTGCCCGAGCCGGTCGGGCCGGTCACCAGCACCATCCCGTACGGCTCGGTGATGTAGCGGCGAAACTTTACCAGGTCGCTCTCGGCGAAGCCCACCACGTCGAGCGAGAGATTGGAGAATTTCTCGCTCATGGATTCCTTGTCGAGCACGCGCAGCACCGCGTCTTCGCCGTGGATGGTCGGCATGATGGACACGCGGAAATCGATCAGCCGGTTCTTGTAGCGCACCCGGAAGCGGCCGTCCTGGGGCACCCGCCGTTCGGCGATATCGAGCTCGCTCATCACCTTGATGCGCGAAATGATGGTCGACTGCCAATCCTTGGCGATCGGCGGCATGGCGTAGTGCAGCACCCCGTCGATGCGGTACTTGATGGCCACTTCCTGGTCGCGCGATTCGATGTGAATGTCGCTGGCGCGGCGTTCGAGAGCGTTGAAAATCGTGGTGTCGACCAGCTTGATGACCGGCGCGATATCGTTGTCGACGGCGGTAAGCTTATCGATCGAAAGGGTTTCGTCCTGGTCGCCGTCCTCCACCACCACGTCCAGGGTGAAGCCTTCCGTGACTTCCTCCAGCACGCGCTGCGACTGCTCGGTTTTCTTGAGCAGCTCGGCGATCTGCGAAAGCGTGGCGACCTTGATCCGCAGCTTGCGGCCGAGCAGCAGCGTCAGCTCGTCGATCTGCGCCAGGCTCTGCGGATTGGAAAGGGCGATTTCGAGCGTCCCGTCGTGCACCGCGATGGGGACGAAGTTGTAGCGGAACATCAGATCGACCGGGATGGTGCGGAACAGGTCGTGGTCGATGGCGGTCTCGCGGAGATCGATGAACTCGCAGCGGTAGCGGGCCGCGGCGGCGCGCGCCTGGTTGGCTTCCGCCGTCGTATCCACCAGCCGAATTTTATCCAGTGCCGCCATAGCCCCTCAGCGAATGCTGTCCGCCAAAGAAAAGATCGGCAGATACAGCGCCACCAACACGAATGCCACAAAAGATCCCATGACCAGCATAATGGCGGGCTCGATCAGCGAGAGCGTCGCCGTCATGCGGGTATTTACGTCTTCCTCGAAGAATTCGGCCACGCTGCTGAGCATGGCCGGCAGAGCCCCGGTGGATTCACCCACCTCGATCATATCGATGGAGAGGGCCGGGAAAAACTTCGAAGCCTGCAGTGAAGCCGACAGCGGCTGGCCTTCGCGCACGCTCTTGCCGGCGGCCTCCACCGACCGCTGCAGCAGCGGAGACGACATCGAATCGGCCGCCGTCTCCATCCCCTGCACCAGCGGGATGCCGCCCGAAAGCAGGGTGCTGAGAATGCGGGCGAGCTGCGCCACCTGGTACTTCAGCCAGATATCCCCGAATATCGGCATCTTCATCTTGACCCGGTCCAGGCGCTCGCGCGCGCCCGGACGCCGCGACCACCAGCGAAAGCCCGCGATCGCCACCACCAGGCCCCCGGCGAACTCCAGAATGTACTTGCGCGCGGTGGTGCCGATGGCGATCAGAATTACCGTCATCTCCGGCAACTGCGCCTGCATGGTGCTGTAAAGGGTGGCGAAGGTGGGCACCACGTAAGTCACCAGAAATACCATCAGCCCGATCGTCAACACCAACAAAACGCAGGGATAAAGCAGCGAGACGATGACTTTCTTACGGACCGCCAGAGCCAGCTTCTGGTAGGCGATGTAACGATCCAGTACCTCGGTCAGGCTGCCGCTTTTTTCGCCGGCCATGACCGAAGAAACGTAGATTTTGGGGAAGATCCCCTGTGCGCGAAACGCTTCCGACAGCAGCGTGCCGCCTTTGACCTCGTCCCGGACCGCGCGAACGTGCGGCCCCAGCTTGACATCGGTCAGCCGGTCGGCCAGCAAATCCAACCCTTTCAGAATCGGCAGCCCGGCCCGGATCAGGGTGACGAACTGCTGATTGAAGATCAGGAACCGCTCCATGTTGAGCTTCTTCGACCCGAGACGGCCGGTAGCGGCCGCAACCCCCGATCTTGCCTGCACGGAGTAGACCAGAAAACCCTGCTGCGTGTAGCGGTCGCGCAGCTCTTTTTCCGAACCTCCCGCCACCACCTGACGGTGGATCTGGCCCCGGTCATCGGCATACTTGAGGACAAAATCGGCCATGGCTTACTGTCCACCCTCGGTCAATTGCGCCCCTGGCGGAAGCTGAAAGCGGAACAGGCTGTCGGCGAGGGGAGGGTCCACTTTTTCCTCGGTGAACGTGTAGTCCAGAACCGAACGGTCGAACGAGGTCACCTTCACCTCTTGGATCCGTCCCTCGGGCGTGACCAGGAATTCCACCGCGGAGTAGGGGAGATTGTCGCTCCGGGGCTCGGCGGCAATGCACGTACCGGTTCCTTCCGGGCGCCCCTGAATGTTCTTGAACTCCTTTTGAAAGTGCAGCTTACCAAGCAGGAAGGCGAGCGGCGCGCGAAGGTCTTCGGTATCCTGCATCTTGAAACGCTGGGCTTGATTCTGTTCCGGGTCGTAAAGGTAGAGGAACTTCCCGTCGGAGACGGCCAGCTTGCCTGCCGGTTTGCGGTAATCCCACCGCATGCGCCCGGGCTTGCGCAGCTCGAGCGTCCCGCTTTCTATCTTCTGGCCCACCCCGGGCCGCAGATATTGTTCATTAAAAAGGACTTGAAGCGTGCGAGCGCGGTTGTAGCGGGTTTCGACGCGGTTCAAAAGGGCGTCCAGATTGGCATCGGCCCCCAGCGCCGACACCGCTACTAATCCGACCAATAGCCGAAAAGGGCTCACAGAAAGTCAGACGCGCGGGAGAGCAAAAACGTGCAAGTAAACCACCTGGCTGCCAGCTTTTGAAAAATCAAATTCCGAGGTCTTGAAAAATCAAATCTCAGCCGCCGATGAACACCGGTAAACGCAGATATGGCGTTCACCGGCGGCTTCTATTTTCTTACTGCACCGAAACCGTAACCCCGCTCTGGCTGGGGTTCCCTCCGACGGAAACTACCAGCGAGTCGGTTCCCGACGAAGCGGCCGCCGGAACGATGACGTTGACTTGCATGACTCCGGCCACCAGGCCGGGGGCTTCGCCGTAGAAGCTCACCGTGGCGGGCTGGCCGCCGATGGTGACGGCCACCAGTAAGAGCGGTTGCGGGGTCAGCGGTCCGCTGCCCGAGGTATTGACCGCGGTCACCGAACCGGTCACGCCGGTGGGTTGGGTCTGGCCTTCACCCGTCATATAAATGACGATCGTGCTGCCTTTGGCGGCCGGGTTGCCCGAGCCGTTGACCGTAGCATTGCTGTTGAGAACGGCGCCCGGTCCGGACCCTTGGCCGTTCTGGGTGAAGATGCCCGGAGCGGCGGCCACCGCGCCCGGTGAATAGGCGTTCGAGCTCTGGCCGGCGTAGGTCACGATCACGGACGGGCTGACCAGTTGGGCCACTTCATAAGGCACTACGCAATTGATCTGCGTGGCGCCGGCATAGGTAAGCGGAGCGGGGTAGCCGCCGAAGGACACCGATACCGTGCCCAACGTAGTCGACACCTTGCCCGCCGACGTGAGCGTCGTACCCAGCGCGTTCGCCGGCCCCAGGTTCGTCCCGTAGATGCTGACCACTTCGCCCGGCGCGATCTTGCCGCTGGCGGAACTGGCCGCGTTCAGCACCCCGGTAATCGTGGGCAAGGGTGCCGTCACCGTCAAAGTGACCGCGATCGTGGTGCTGCCGCCGGCCGAGCCGGTGCCGGCCACCGTGATGGTACCGCTATAGCTGCCGGCCGTCAGGTTGGAGGGCGCAACCGTTACCGACAGGCTGGCCGGGGTATTGCCGGAGGTGGGTGTCACCGCCAGCCAACTGCCGGTGCTGGACGCGCTGGCGGTAAACGCCAGTGCCGCATTGCCCGCGCCGGTGGTCGAAATGGACTGCGCGCCCGGAGCGTTGGCGCCAACCTGGTAACTGAAGCTGAGCGACGCCGGCGAGGCTGAAACCGTGGACCCGTTGGTCACCGTCAACGTCACCGGGACGGAAAACGCAGTTCCGCTGGTAGGCGTCAGGGTGATGGTACCGCTGTAGGTGCCGGCCGACAGGCCGGTGGGGTTGACGCTCACAACGAGCGAGAAGCCGGTAGTTTCCGTGGTGCCGCTGGCGATGTTGTTCCCCGCCGTGGTCGTGAGGATCAGCCAGCTCCCGCCACTGGTCGTGCTATCGGCGATGGTGAAGCTGATGGGCGTCGAACCCGATGCGGTAACTACAACCGTCTGGCCGGTGGGTGCCGTTGCTCCCGTGGTGTAGCTGAATGTCAGCGGCGTGGGCGAAGCGGTCAGCGTGGATGTAGAGGTGACGTTCAGGGTCACGGTGACGGTTTGCGTGCCGCTCGAAGTGGTCAGGTAGATGTAACCGGTGTAGGTCCCGACAGCAAGAGTCGATTGGTTCACCGAAACCGTGAGCGCCTGGCTGGTGGACAGGCTGCCGGATGGCGAGATGCTCAGCCAGTTGACACCGCTGGAAGATCCCGATGCCGACGCGGAAAAGGTGATGGTGGAACTGGCGCTCACGCTGAGCGTCTGATTGGCGGGAGCGTTACCGCCGTAAACCGCGTTGAACGTCAAGTTCGAAGCGCTCAGCGTCAGCACGCCCGTACTGGTCGTGGAGGATCCGCTAACGTCGACCTCCACCGGAACCGTGGTTGTGCCGAAGCTTCCGGAAAACGTGATGTAGCCGCTGTTGACTCCATTGGGCAGCCCGGACGGATTGATCGTCGCGGCGAGGCTGGCGGGGGTGGTGCCGGCGGTGAGGTTCAGGGTAATCCAACTGGCCGACGGCGTGGCCGTAAACGCCTGCGCCGAACCGTCGCTGGCGGATAAATACACGGCCTGTGCCGCCGGGTTCGCCGAACCGCCCGTATAGGTGAGATTGATCGATCCGGCATCGGTGGTCTGCACATTCAGCACGGGGGCCCCGCTCGTGGTTACATTGACGTTCACCGTTACCTGCACGACGCTGGTGTAGCCGGCAATGGTCGTGGTGACGTTGAAATACGCGGAACTGGTGCCTACCGGCAGGGAGCCGGGGCTCACATCGACCGTTACGACCGCCGGCGCCGATCCCGACGAAGAGCTGGTTTGGAGCCAGTTTTGGCTCCAACCGGAAATCGTGTAGTTATCCGACCCACCCGGGGTGCCGTGGATGCTCAGCGACTGCGGCTCGATCGTGTTGGTTCCCTTCTCGTAGTTGTACGTAAAGGTGGATGGCCCCACGGTGGCGCCGCTGGTGGGGGTGGTGGTGCTGCCCGAAATCGTGAAGGTAGCCGGGACCGTGAGTTGGCTGGTTGTGCCCAAAGTCGGGGCAAGCACCAGGGTAAGATTTCCGCTATAAGTGGTGGCCGGGAGCGAACTCGGAATGCCGTATATGGTCAACGCAACCGGCGTGCCGACCGTGATGGATTGAGACGTGGGGGCGACCGTCAGACCTTCCGTACCGATCGACGCTTGAAGCGTTCCCGCCACGGTGCTGGTGACATAGACAAGGGTCGTCACCTCGCTTCCCAGGTAAGTGCCGTTGAGCGCGATCGGGTTTTGTGAAACGGAGAGGACGCCACTCGAAGCGCTGCCGTTTACCGTCAGTTGTACCGTCAACTGTGCGCTGCGCCCGTTGCTATCGGTGACAGTAACGTATTCGTCATAGGTTCCGGTGGCGAGCCCCGATATGGCCGAGCCGATGGGCGCCAACGTGATGGGATTTTCACTAATCGGGAAGGCGGAGGCCGCGGTGTTGGACGAGTACCCGTTGGCGGTCAGAAACGCCACCGGGTAGGCGGCAAAGGTCAGGCCATAGGTAGAGGCCGTGGAGTTCTCGATGGACACCTGCGAGTAACCGGGCAGGGCGCCCGAGGTGACGTAGCTCCAGGGAACTGTGGATTGCGAAAGGGTGAGTGTTCCCGTCCCGCCGCCGCCGACGTTAAATGTCACGCTAATTGGCAACGACGAACCGCCGCCGTTGTAATAGACCGTGATCGTGCTGAAAAGGGTTTGCGCACTGGAGTAGCTTGCGGCGTTGAAGTTGAGTTGCAGGCTCGCGGGCGAAGCGAACGACACCGAGCCGGTGTAATTGGACACGGTCAACCATGAAGCTGGATTAGGGCTGGTGGAGTAGCTGAGGCTGGTTTGGCTGGTAGTGGACAACGTAACGATGGCGGAGGTGGAGCCGCCCACAGTGGCACTCGCGCTGACGCAGCCGCTCCCGCAACTGCTGCTGTAGGCTGTGAGCGTGCCCGTGCCCCCGTTTCCGGAGCCCGCCACGTAGGTCACCATAATCGTCGCCGTGTCGGTGGAGGTGTTGACGTCCTTCAGGGTAACGGTGGCCGTGTGCGATCCGGTCTGGAGTTGGCCCGAGAGGCAGGCGTCGTTGAGCGAGATCGCGTAGGGGGTGGTGAGTTGAGTGGGAGAAGCACTGCACGAACCATTCACCAACAGCCAGGCAGGGTCGCCATTGGAATAGGCAATTGACGACACGGTGAAAGTGATGTGAACGGCGGGGTTGCTGTTATCTTCGCCGCTGGTGACGTTCACCGACGATCCGCCGGCCGCCGGTAAGGTAACCGCGGAAGCGCTCACTGACAACGTCTGTGCCTGGGCGCTCCAGGGTAAGGCGATCCCTAGCGCTAGCGTCAAAAAGATGATTGCAATTCGATTTAGGTGGGTTTTCGTGGCGTCCATTGTTGACCTCAGCCAGTTTGATGATATAACACAGCCCGGTGGAAAGCGGACTGCAGCCTCTCATTTTCTCTTAATGAGGGGGGACGCGGCGCCTTTAATTGTACAGCTATTTCAAGATCCGGAAAAGGTTACTGTAATCGTCGGTCCAGAGGCGCACTGTTCGAGCCGGTCGAATTTCGCTGGAATTTTTCAGAATATCGCTGTCGAAGCCCGCGGCGGGCATGGTCACCAGCACCCAGGTAGCGCCGAAAACGTCCTCGGTATCGTCGTCTTCGGTGTCCACCACGCGTGCCACCCGGCCGGTGGCGCTGGTTTCCCCGGCGAGCACCGGCTCCAGATCCAGATAGCGGTTGGAAATATGGACCGCCAGGATCCCATTGGGCCGAAGATGATGAAAATACAGGTCCATCGCCTGGCGGGTCAGGAGGTGAACGGGAATCGCGTCGCCCGAAAAGGCGTCCACCGCCAGTACATCGAAGTTCTCCGGCGATTCCCGTTCCAGCGACAGGCGGGCATCGCCCATGGCCACTTCCACCTCCCCTTTGCAATCGGCCAGGAAGGTGAACTGGGTGTGCGCAATGCCCAATACCAGCGGATTGATTTCGTAGTAGCGGTAGTAGTCGCCGGGGTGGGCATAGGACGCGATGGTGCCGGTTCCCAGGCCGATCACGCCCACGCGGATGGCGTTGGACTTCCCTTTGGACCGGATGGTGACGCCGATACCGGTGTTTTTCCCGTAATACGTGGTCGGCAGGCGCCGCCGGGCCGGATTCAGGTACTGTTCGCCATGATTGATGGTGCCGTGGGTGAGGCTGCGGACCGCATCGAGATCGGTGGCCGGGCCGCTATCCTTCACCGTCAGCTCGCCGTAGAAGTTGCGCACGCGCAGGCGGACGTCCACCAGGGAGTTGTGGATCTGCAATCCGACGAATACCGCCAACCCGAGCGTGAGCGCCACGGCAATCAGCGGCGCCGGCTGCCACCATTTGCGAAACCAGGCGAGGTTCGAATCCAGCTTGAGCACGATCACGATCAGCACGGCGTTGAAGACCAGACCCACCGGCAGCTCATAATAGCCGTCGAGCAGCCGGGGCGCCACCAGGCCGACCAGGATGCCCCCTAGCGCGCCGCCGGCCGAGATCATGAGGTAGTAGTGGGTAAGGTAGCGCGGGTGCGGTTTCATCTCCGCCAGCTCCCCGTGGCACACCATGCAGCAGGTAAAAAGGCCGAGCGAAAACAGCGTTACCAGAACCTTAATATTCAGGTTCCCGCCCAGGTCCGCGCCGATGGCGTAGGCCATGCTGCCCAGGGCCACAGCCAGAAGCTGCAGGTAGGGATTGCGTCGGTACCACCCGCTGCTTTCAAAACACAGAATGAACGAGAGCAGATAGAGGCTGAGGGGCAGGACCCAGAGAAAGGGGATGGCAGCGACGTTTTGGGAAAGATGGTTGGTGATGGCCAGCAGCAGCACCGAGGCGCAGGCGGGCAGCGCCACCCATTGCGCGTAGAGGCGCAAGCCGGGGCGGGGAACCACCGCGCCGGCGTCTGTCGAGGCCGAAGCCGGTTCGGCGGCGCGGGTGCCCGAACGCAAAGCCGCCGCGATACACACGGCCATGAACCCGGCATAAGCCCAGGACCACATGGATGCCTGCTGCCGGGTGGTCAGCATCGGTTCCACCAGCACCGGGTAGGTGAGCAGAGCGAGCATCGATCCGGCGTTGGACAGCGCATACAAGCGATACGGCACGGCGCCCTGAAAGCGGCGGGCATACCAGGCCTGCACCAGCGGGGCGGTGGTGGAGAGCAGAAAAAACGTCAGCCCGACGGTAACCGTCAGGAGGCGCAGAATCCCAAAGGTGGGGTCGTCGCCCGGCCCCGGCTTCCACGCCTCTCGCGGATAGATGGGCAACGCCAGCAGGCTCACCGCAAGCAGCACCACGTGAAGCGCGATTTGCACGCGCGGCTTCAGGTAGCGCACGCTGGCGTGGGCATAGAGATAACCCCCCAGCAGGGCAAGCTGAAAGAAGAGCAGGCTGACGGTCCAGACCGCCGCCGAGCCGCCGAACCAGGGAAGAATGATCTTGGCGATAATCGGCTCGACCTGAAACAGCAGGAAGGCGCTCGCCAGGATTGTGAGTGCGTATAAAAGCATTGGTTTATCTAAAATACCTTGTGGGCGCCGCAGGCTGATTAGGCTGAAGCCCGCGCGCCCATCACCGGTACGCCGCCACCCCCGTCACTTTTTCGCCGATGATCAGGGCGTGGATGTGATCGGTGCCTTCGTAGGTCTTGACGGTTTCCAGGTTGCAAAGATGACGCATCACCGGGTATTCGTCGGTGATGCCGTTGGCGCCCAGCAAGTCGCGGCTGAGCCGGGCGCACTCGAGCGCCATCGCCACGTTATTGCGTTTGAGCATGGAAATCTGCGCCGGTTCCACCCGGCCCCGATCCTTCAAACGCCCGGCCTGCACAGCCAGGAGCTGCCCCTTGGTGATTTCCGTGATCATCCAGGCCAGCTTTTCCTGCACCAACTGGTGGGAGGCAATCGGGCGGCCGTCGAACTGCTTGCGCAAAATGGTGTACTCGCGCGCGGTTTCGTAGCAATCCATGGCCGCGCCCAGCACCCCCCAACCGATGCCGTAACGGGCTTGCGAAAGGCACGAAAGTGGAGCCTTCAACCCGCCGGCGCCGGCCAGGCGCGCGCTGTCCGGCACGCGGCAATCGGCCATCGACAGGCTGGAAGTCACCGACGCGCGCATGGACCATTTGCCGTGGATATCGGAAGTGGAATAGCCTTCGGTGCCGCGCTCGATCAGGAAGCCGACAATTCCCTCTTCGGCCCGCGCCCAGACCACGGCGACGTCGGCCACGCTGCCGTTGGTGATCCAGGTCTTTTCGCCGTTGAGGATCCAGTCGCCGCCGTCCCGCCGCGCGGTGGTACGCATGCCGGCCGGATTAGAGCCGAAATCTGGTTCGGTGAGCCCGAAACAACCCACCGCGCGCCCGCTTTGGAGCAGCGGCAGCCAGTGGTCCTTCTGCCGGTCCGAGCCATATCGCCAGATCGGGTACATCACCAGCGCGCCCTGCACGCTGATGAAGCTGCGCAGCCCGCTATCGGCGCGCTCGATCTCCTGCATGATGAGGCCGTATTCCACGTTGCTCATGCCGGCGCAGCCGTAGCCCTCGAGATTTGCGCCCAGAAAACCCAGCTCGGCAAATTCCCCGATCAGCTCGGAAGGGAAGCGCGCCTCGCGGTAGCAATCGCGCACCAGCGGCACGATTCGCTCTTCGGCAAACCGGCGCGCGGTCTGCCGTACCAGCAGTTCCTCATCGCTGAAAAGCGAGTCCACCCCAAAATAATCGACACCCCGAAACGGCATAGAGAGTCACTATTTGAACACGGAACGGGCAGCCGCGTGGCCCAGGGCTGTGACGCCGGGTGCTTTACCGATTTGGGAGTTGGTTCCCGGCAACCGCTCCCTTACGGTCGCGGCTCGGCAAGTGACTGCAAACACGCGGTGTCCCTAACCGAGCCGCGACCGTAAGGGAGCGGTTGCCGGGCCTCCACTGCGAAATCCCCTGTCAGGCCCTCACCAGGCTGTAACAGGCTGACAGACGACAAAAAACGATCGTCTGTCCCACCCTATTTCTGTTTCTCCAGGAATTCCAGCAGCAGGCGGTTGAATTCCTCGGGCTTGTCCATCATGATGAAGTGCCCGGAGCCGGAGACCTGGTGGTAATCCAGCAGGGGAAACAGGCGGCTCATGTAGGCGCTTTCAGGGTTGGTGAAGATGCCCAGCGCCGGCACTCGCAGCGCGTAGTCGTCGGTTGCGGCAGGCTCCAGCATGACATGCATGGCCCCCACGGCGGTGGCTTCCGGCGCGGCCATCATCATGGTGAGGATATGACGCTTCTCTTCGGGGGTGGTGGCGCTGGAGAACATGGTCTGAATCACCTGCTCGCGGTACCTTCGCCCGTCGGGGCCCCCCATGCGCTGGGCGAAGCCGGCGCGGCTAGCGGCTTCGGCCTCGGTCAGGAGGGCGCCGTCCACCAATACCAGCGCCACCGTGCGGGCGGGGAACAGGCGGGCGTAGTGGCGCACCACCCCAACGCCCATGCTGTGGCCCACCAGCACGACGCGGTCCGCCTTGGCCTCTTCGCGTACGGCCTCGATGGCGCGGGCAAACAGGTCGAGGGTGAAGCGGCCGTCCGCGGGCGGATCGCTCCTGCCGTGGCCGGGCAGGTCTAGCGTGATCGCGCGGTAAACCTTCGAGACCACGGGCACCTGGTTCTGCCAGGAGGTTTCATCGCAGGTCCAGCCGTGCACGAAAACGACAGCGAGCCGGTGGGCGTCTCCGGCCGAGGTCCAATGCACTTTGGCGCCATCCACGGCCGCGCCCGCTAGCGGTAGTGCCAGGCACAGAGCCAGAAGAACCCGGGCGCGGAGATAGGCTCCTCCTTCGCAGTCGCGGCTCTGGCTCGCGGTTAACCTGCTCAAACCTCCAGCTTCCAGGGGCTGCGGTAGCGTTCGGCAAGGTCGGGCTTGGCGGCGTCCTGCTCCACCGTCCAATCTGTCTCGTTCCAGTCCAGGCGCGTGCGGTAGCGCATCGACAGGTTGGCCAGCAGGCAGGCGGTGGACGAACGCACGCAGGTTTCGATATCGCTGGTGGGTTTCTGGCGGGTGCGGATGCACTCGATCCAGTTCTTCCAGTGGGGCACGTTCATCTCGCCCATTTCCTTGTCGTTCTCCCAGGCCGCCGCCTTCAGCTTCGACTTCGGATTGGGAATCACCCAGCAGCCGCCGCGGCTGACGAAGATGGTGCCCTCGGTGCCGTGGATCGTAGTGCCGGCGCCTTGATCGCGGCCGAACAGCGGCAGCGGATTGCAGGTGCGGCTTTCGTAGGTCACCAGAAACTTCGGGTAGTAGAACGTCGCCTGCATGGTATCGGGGGTTTGGGTATTGTCGCGGACGTAGAACTTGTCGCCCAGAGCCACCACCGCGGTGGGCATCGCTTCCCCGAAGCACTGGTGAAGGGGATCGATCAGGTGTACGCCCCAATCGGTCATGGGGCCGCCGGCGTAATCCCAAAAGTAGCGGAAGGTGGGGAAGGTCGCGGCCTTCACGCCCCAGCGGTTAAGGTTGAAAGGCCGCTCGGGCGCGGGCCCGAGCCACATATCCCAATCGAGGTCGCTGGGCGGGTCGCCGTCGGGCGGATTGCCGAAACCCTCGCGCTTGGTTGTGCCGCTTTGAAAGGCGTGGCAGAAGGTGACGTCGCCCACCGTACCGGCAGCCACCAGCTCGGCGGCCTTGCGGAAGTAGCCGCCCGAGCGCTGCATGGTGCCGGCCTGCACCACCCGGTTGTACTTGCGCGCGGCCTCCACCATCTTGCGGCCCTCGTCCACGTACGTGCAGGAAGGCTTTTCGACGTAGACGTCCTTGCCCGCCTTGCAAGCCTCCACCTCCATATAGGCGTGCCAGTGGTCGGGGGTCGAGATACAAACCGCGTCGATGGATTTGTCGGCCAGGATCTCGCGGAAGTCCTTCACCGCCTTCACCTGGAAGCCGCCTTTCTTGGCGGCGGCGACGGCGCGCTCCAGGTGCGGCCCATAGATGTCGCAAACCGCGACGGGCTGGACCTCGGGCACTTTCATGGCGTAGCCCAGGTTGCCGGAGCCCATCGCGCCCAGGCCGATAAAGGCCACCGAAATGCGGTCGTTGGCGCCTTTCACCTTGCCCGTAAACAAGGAAGCGGTCAGAGCGGTGGCAGCCCCAACCAACAGATCGCGGCGCGGGATGGTGTTCTGCGTGGATTCCATAGCTGACTGCTACGATACCCGATCTCTCCGGCGCGCGCCAGCCTAGCCACCGAGTGGGACAGGCCTCCTGGCCTGTCGCCGGCTGGAAGAGCCGCGTCGCGGCTACGACAGGCCGGGAGGCCTGTCCCACGCGAGCACTTAGCCGCCGAGCTCCCGGTAACGGAAGCAAGTGACCAGGTGGTCGTTCACCATGCCGGTGGCTTGCATGAAGGCGTAGCAGATGGTGGATCCGACGAAGGTGAATCCGCGGCGCGCCAGGTCTTTACTCATGGCATCGGATTCGGCGGTTCTGGCGGGCACTTCCTTGGGACTCTGCCAGCGGTTGCACTTGGGGCTGCCGCCGACGAACTGCCAGACGTAGCGGTCGAAGCTGCCGAATTCCTTCCGCACGGCCAGAAATGCGCCGGCATTGCGGACGGCGCCGCGGATCTTGAGCCGGTTGCGAACGATTCCGGGGTTGGCCAGGAGAAGCTGGATGCGGGCTTCGTCGTAGCGGGCGACCTTGCGGGGATCGAAGCGGTCGAAGGCGGCGCGATAGGCCTTGCGCTTATTCAAAATGGTGGACCAGCTCAAGCCGGCCTGGGCGCCCTCCAGGATCAGGAACTCGAACAGCTTGCGGTCGTCGTGGAGAGGCACGCCCCATTCGCGGTCGTGATACTCCGTCATGGCGGCGCCCGACGACCAGGAGCAGCGGCTCGGTTCGGTAGTCATTTTTTCAAGCGATCTCCGAGGCCGGCTCGGACGATTCGGACGCTGCCGCGCATAAGCGCGAGATAGATTACACCGGCGACGCCGAAGCCGACGAACCAGGCGTAATCGTAGAGTAAGCGAAGGGCGGGCACGATTAGGCCGAGCAGAGCGACAACCACGCCGGCCGCGAGCGCGGCGATGGCGCGCCAGTTGACTCCGCTATCGTATTCATAGACGCCGTGGCGGCGATAAAGGTCGCCCACGCGGAGGCGCGACCGGCGCAGCAGGAAGTAGTCGGCGATCATGACGCCGGCGATGGGCCCGAGCAGGCCGGAATAGCCCACCAGCCAGCCGAAGATGTAGGAGCTGAAATCGCTCACGAGTTTCCAGGGCATCATGAGCACGCCCACCACGCCGGTGATCAGGCCGCCGGTGCGGAAGGAAATCAGGCGCGGGTTGAGGTTGGAAAAATCGTTGGAGGGCGAAACCACGTTGGCCGCGACATTGGTATTCAAAGTCGCCACCAGCAGGGCGACGAGGGCGATGAAGGCGACCACGGGCTGGTGGAAGCGGCCCAGCAGCTCGACCGGGTCCCAGATGGGGTGGCCGAAGAGCACGGCGGACGCGGAGGTGACGGCCACGCCGATGAACGAGTAGATGGTCATGGCGGCGGGCAGCCCGAGCGCCTGGCCCAGCGCTTGCGCCTTTTGCGACTTGGCGTAGCGGGTAAAATCGGGAATGTTGAGCGCCACGGTGGCCCAGAATCCGACCATGCCGGTGAGCGAGGGAATAAAGAAACGGAGAAACGCCGCACCCGTGTGGAACTTACTGGGGGCGCTCAGGACCGGGCCGAAACCGCCCGCCTTGCCGGTAATCCACCACAGCAGCAGCAGGCCGATGGCGAGCATGAACGGCGCGCCGACGCCTTCCAGGAATTTGATGGTTTCGATGCCGCGCAAAATCACCAGGATGTTCAAAGCCCAGAAAGCGAAAAAACAAATCCAGATTCCACCGGGAAAGCGGGCCGCCGCCGGCCATATGATCCGCAGCATGGAATAAATGGCCTGGCCGCCGATCCAGGTTTGAATGCCGAACCATCCGCATGCCACCAAGGCGCGCAGCACGGCCGGAACGTTGGCGCCCCTCACGCCGAACGAAGCGCGCACGAACACTGGAAACGGAATGCCATACTTGGCCCCGGCGTGGGCGTTGAGCAGCATGGGAACAAGCACGATCAGGTTGCCGAGCAGGATCGTTGAAATCGCCTGCCGCCAGCTCATGCCGCCGGCGATGAGCCCGGATGCCAGCATGTAGGTCGGGATGCAGACCGACATGGCGACCCACAGCGAGGCGTAATTATAGGTTCCCCAGGTTCGCCGCGAGAGCGGAATCGGAGCCAGGTCTTCGTTATAAAGAGAGGGGTCGCAGCCGCGAATCACCTAAAAGGCTCCTGGGGTTGTCTGCCGGCGCAAAGGCTCCGCCCTTCGTACTACCCTAACATGCAAGGCTCTCGTAGCGCCGGTGTTCTTCGGTCGCCGCTGCTCTTCAGAACGCTCCTCCAATCGCCGGGTACAGGCTGGCGGAAAAGACGGGCGGTCGCCCACCGGCACGTTCCGGTGATTTCTAGTACTGGCCAGTCAAATCCGATGGTGAAAGGAATTGAATTCCCAATTTCACTTATGATATACAAGCAAGCACTGAGGTATGAATTGGAATTCAGTGCGCGGGATCCTTCAGGAAAGGCTTTGCTCCAGGACGGAGGGTGGTAAACGCCTCCCAAAGACCCGCCTTAAGCAGTGGTTGGACGAGCTTTACCCGCTGGATTATAGGATCGGCGAGCGTCTGGCCATCTGCCTTTGCATCGACTTGGTTGCCGGCGCCCTGACCCCCGATCAGGTGGTGCCCGTGATAAAAAGGTCGACGTCTCGCGCGCCTGGGGCCGAACACCCTCTCGAGGCGTTTGCAGCCGCGGTCGAAGATCTTGGATGCCTCTGCAATCATACGCATATTGCTCATTCCTCGTATGCCCGTGTGCTGAACCTGCGCACTTACAGCAGCTTCTATCACGAACCTTCCATTCCGGGCGCGTTTGGCGATGAGCTCGAATTAAGGCTGCTAAAGGAAAAGCTGGATGCCGGCCAGGAAGAGGGCGCTCCCATGGATGCCATCGACCGAACCTGGAGCGGACGCAGACCGATTGTGTGGGTCACACAATGGACGTTCGTGAGCGAGCTTCGAAAGCGGCTGGGCGAAGAGACCGCCTCTGAACTGAACGACGTGATGGGACTGGGCTTCGAGGGTGAGCCCTGCAAGCGAACATTCTATGCCATCCGCTACCCGGCCGAGTTCCCGATTGTGTGCAGGCAGCCAACCACCTTCGATGCGGCGTGGAAGGGACTAACATATTACCTTTCTTATAAGAAGCACGACACCTGGGGTCTGACGCATGCCTGTTCGGGCCGGCCGTGCGTTTGTTCGCGAACGGCGCCTGCCGCTCCTGAGCGCGTGCATCCGGCGTTTGAGGCGCACTTGAAATTCTTCCGCTGTTTCCCGCTCGGTACGGCGCAGCCCGCCTCCGACGACGTAGACGGTCTGCTCGCCGCGGCATATGAAAGGTTGGACGGAGCGCTACGCGCGGCGGTGACGGAGACCGGGCAGACGGCCTGAACGCAAGCCTGGAATACCCGAGGCAGCCATGAGACCGGAGGTTCTGAAAAAGTATTCCGAATTCTCAGCGGAGGATTGGCGCGAGTGGATCGTGGGCGCGATCCGCCGCCAGCCGGTTTCTCCCCCTCTGTTTCTTGCCAGGGACGAGGAT
This sequence comes from Bryobacterales bacterium, assembly GCA_003164035.1. Taxonomy (GTDB): domain Bacteria; phylum Acidobacteriota; class Terriglobia; order Bryobacterales; family Bryobacteraceae; genus JBEKYD01. The sequence continues at coordinate 16,060 of PLRS01000045.1, forward strand.
GTCCAACATGGGATCCAGGATGCCTATGCTTCTCTGCCCTCGGACAAGATGCGCGATGCGCTGAGATCCGGTCTGACTCAGGCGCTCACGAGCACTCCAGTTCTTCCCCACGACGAACAGACCCGCATCCAATTCGCGTATTTGTTTCGAATCGCGGCGATATTGAAGCCGCCCGACGCGCGCAACTTTCTTCGCGGGCTGCTGAAGACCGAGGTATTCTCCGGCGTCGAAGCGGCGGGAGCCGATCTGCACTGCCTGCTGGTGGGCGTCTGCGCCAAGTACGGTATCGATTCGCAGTTCATCCGGGATCTGCACGCCGCGATCCCGCGCATTGGCGGCTGGCAGTATCCGCTGGCATGCTTCCGCTCGGTGGCGCTCGGCAGCGCCGACGGAGAGGAGGCCTGCCGGTTCCTCGATTATCTGGTGCCCGCGCTGGCGGATGGCGCGATCGCGGCGAAGTTGGAAGACGCCATGGAGGTCTGTATGCGGATGCACGGGCTGGAGTCGATCTCCAGGTGGTATCAAACCCACGAGAACTCCACCATTCGGGAGCATCCCAGGCAACTGGCGCTATTGGAGGCGCGGCTGAACCAACTCTTAGCCAAAGCGCGGACGCGCGATCTCTTGCATGCGCTGGCTTTGCCGAAAGTGCTTTTCCAGAAGTACGGACCGGAGGCGATGCTCGAGTTTGTGACCGGGCACCGCCGCGAGCGCGACGCGTGCGTGGAGACACTCGGGAAACTCCATGAGCTCGGTCTGAACTGGAAACTAAACGATCCGCATTCGCTGGTGCTGTTTGAGCGCCAGTACCGGCCCGACGCTCCGATCACTTTGAGCCTGAACGGCCACGATATCCCGCTCGATCTGGAAGTTCACGAGCAAGAGTACTGGATATTCAATGAAGCCATGCGGTATACGGAGATGACCCCGGCGACTCTGACACTCATGCGACAAAACTACGGAATGACGTACATTGTTTAGAAGGCGCCAATGCCAGGCCCCAGAATTGCAGCCGCGTTTCGCGTAACGCCGGAACAGGTCGACTCGCTGACACGCGACCTGCGCATGATCGAGCAAGGAGCGGTCGTGCTCGCCTGCTTCGATCCGTACGAAATCATCAACTACTGTTTTCCCGTCACGCCGGGCGTGCAGTACGTAGACGCGACGATCGACGAGATCGCCGACGATCAGGCGGCGTTGGAGTTCGGGCTGTTCAGCGAAGATTTCTTGCCGGTCCTCATCGACGAGTACGCGGCGGAGTTGCGGCGGTACCTAAGCCATCTGACGTTTGAGGCGAATCGCGCGTACGACAAGGCGGCGCTGGTCCGGGAACTGGAAATGACCGCGGGCGTAGCGGAAGGCGATCCGGAAAAGGCGCGCCAATTCGTGGAACTGGAAGAGGTGAAGGCGGATTTTAACGTCTCGCTGGCCGTGACTCTTGGGAAGATCTCCATTGGCGTGCAACGCCTCCGGGAAGTGGTGCAGAGATGCAACCGGCGGACGGACTATGACGCGAGGATTCGGGAAGCGCTGGCGGGCTATAAGCCCGGCCCGGTATCGCAGACGATCTACGACGCGCTGGGAGCCGAAATTCAGCGCCAGGAACCCGATCCGACCAGCCGCCGGCGAAAGCTGCGCAACGCGCTGGTGGATGCAACCGCGATCGAGCGGATTCTGCACGCGAACCGCGCCCTGGCGGCGGACAGTACAAGCCCGCGGCTGATCCTGCTGTACGTATCGTCCGCCGGCAGAAACTGGACGATTTTCTCGATTCCGGATGTGGAAGCGGCGCAGCCAATCATCGACGGAAAACCCTACCCGATCTGGAGAACAAGAGAACAGTTGTTTGTGGCATTGCTGCACAAGGGCACCGAGAACGAGCCGGTTTCCCACTGGATCGGCCGGCTGAGCAGTTGGAAAGACCAGTACTCCCGGATACGGTACTTGCACGGCAAGATTGGTCAACAACCGGGGGAGGAATGCATCCCTTCGGATTGCCTGCAGGTCGGTGGGACACCTGCCGACTCGTGCAAATGGCTGGAACTTTGCCGGGCTCTGGACTCGGACGTTCAGATCAAAGCCAAGCGGGCGGAGATCAAGAACCTCGGCCTGATCGCGGCAATCGCGACGTACACGCGCGTGCTGAAAAGCCTGCAGCAGCTCCAACAGGACCCGGCGGCGCGGGTGAAGGCGGTAGTGGCGGCTCTGGTGTCGGCTCCGATGCGCGATCTGGCGATGGAAAAAATGTTCGTGGAGAATTCGATGCTGCTGCTCCAGGACGACCTGCGCCTGGCAGTTGCCGACCGTAAACTCGAGACGGGGGGCGAAAGCGAGGGGGCGGCAAGCGACGGCGTCACCAACGTGGTGCAATCGCTGCCCCGGCGTCCCAGGTTGATCACTCCCGAATACAGGGATCTGGCCGACCGCTTGATCCAGTATTACGACCAGCCGCGCGTCGCCATGATGGACGCTGCCAGGTTCGTGGAGAGTGTCAACCCCGAGTTCGCACTGCTGGCCTCGCGCGTACCGGAGGGAAACGGCGAATTGGAGCTGCTGCGGTGTCTTCTGCACCTTGCGTATCCGCTTCGTTCCGGAGACGCCCGCGTGGTGAACTCCACCGATGAGAATTGCAGAAAGTATCCGGACCAGCAGGCGGAGTTCCTCTACGTAGGGTGCTGGGCGGCGCGGCGGATGAAGCGATACGCGGAATCGATCCTGTTCGCCGACCGGGGCGTTGCGTTGAATCGGCAGGACCCCCGCTTCTATCACGGCCGTGCACTAAGCATCTACTGTTGGATCGCCTCGGGTACCGCCGGATGCTCCAAGGTGATGCAGGACGCCATTGACGACACAGTCCGCGCCATCGAGTTGTTCGAGCTCGATCCCGAAGCCGGTCGCGACCGGGAGATGTTGAGCGCCTGCTACAACAATGCGGCGTATTTTTCTCTTGTACCCGATTTGTCGGCCCCCGACGGTCCAAGCAAAGCTTCGGAGTTCTTCGACAAGCTCCTGCAGGTGCTGCCGCGTTCCCAATGGACGCCGAAATATCCGGAGTACTACCATACCGAATCGCTGTTGCTGTACAGCCGGTACTTGGTCCAGAAGCAGGGGGGAGCTAAAGAAGGGACGGCGAGGCCTCACCTGGTCCGCGCTATGGGACAGTTGCGGACGGCGGTTCAGCTCGACCCCTGTCAGGAGTACAAGGAACTGTACGACACAATGCAACGGGCGTTGGGGGCTCCGGCGAAGGCCAGGAGCACTCCCTGAAAACAGCGGCCTCCCGGACCGGCGCGGGCAGCGCCAATTTCGGCATCCGCACATCCAGCACGCGAAAGGCGAATATTCCCACCCCTCACTCAAAGCACTGTTCGATCGATCTCAGATACTGGCGATTGCGCAGCGCACTCTCTCGCGGCGTGCCCATGCCGGGGAGAATATCCTGCTCCACCAGCACATAGCCCGAATAGCGTTTCGATTTAAGCCAGGCGAGCACGGCGGGGAAGTCCACCGAGCCATGGCCCAGCTCGCAGAAAACGCCGCGGCCGAGGGCGGTGAAATAATCCCAACCCTCGGCGCGGGCGCGCTCGGCCGCCTCGGGCGCGCAATCCTTGAAATGCACGTACCAGACGCGGTCGCCGAAACGCGCAAGGCCCGCCATGGCATCGCCGTCACCCGCGCCGTAGACGTAGTGGCCGGTGTCGAAGACCAGGCCGACGTGGCGCGGGTCGGTCAGTTCCAGAAAGCGGGCAATTTCGTCGGGCGTCTCCACGTAGCCGCCGCAATGGTGATGAAAAACGGTGCGCAAGCCGGTTTCGTCCGCCACGGCCTTGGCGATGTGGTCGGCGCCGGCGGCGAAAGTACGCCAGTCGTCGGCGGTCAAGCCCATGGAAGGGGCGATACGGCCGGCGTTGTGTGTGCGCTCCGGAACGGTACCATTTTCATCGGCGAGCACCAGGAACGGCGCCGGGCTGGTGGCGACGGCGGCCAGCAGACGCGCCGTGCGGATGGCGGCTGCGCAACCGGCGGCGTGAGCCGATTGGTTTTTGAGCGCCACGGGAACGAAGGCGCCCAGCATGGCCAGGCCGCGCCGCGACAGTTCCGCGCCCAGCGCCGAAGGGTCGGTGGGCATGTAGCCCCAATCGCCCAACTCGGTCCCGGTATAACCGGTAGCGGCCAGTTCGTCGAGCATGCGGTCGAACGGAATAGTCTCTCCGGGTACCCCGTCGAATTCGAGCGATCCCCAGGAGCACGGGGCATTACCTACGCGTAACGCGGACATGGTTTTCATGGGCTTTGGAAGGCACCTGTTAAGCCGAGCTTCTCACGGCGCCCGAAAGTGGCCTGGATAAAGACGTGTCGAGAAGAATCTCGACACGGCACGCAAAAGTGCGTGCGCCACGTTGGCGATCGAACCGTGAGATAGGGGCTAACTGCCGACGGCGATCTCGTGCCTCCTCTCTTTGAGTCTGGCTTCTTCATACTGCGCGCGAGCCTCGCGGATGGAAGCGATCTCGGAGACTTCGGAAATCTGGACGTCCCACCAGCTCTCGTAGCCGGGCACGCGCATTTCCTTGTCGACCTCGACCACCACCACGCAGGTGCCCTTGTAACCGCGCATGTCTTCCACCGCGGCGGCCAATTCCTGGTGCGTGTGGGCACGGAAAGCGCGGGCGCCCATGCCGGCGGCCAACGCCACAAAATCGACCGGGACGTAGCCGCCATCGAGTGCGCCCGATTCCGTGCGCCGCATGCGATAGTCGGTTCCGAAGCCGCCCGAGCCGATCGACTGCGACAGGCCGCCGATACTCGAAAAGCCGTGGTTGTCGAGCACGATGATATTCAGCTTGCGGCCCTCCTGCACCGATGTCGCGATTTCCGAGAACATCATCAGAAACGAGGCGTCGCCCACCATCACATAGACTTCGGATTCGGGTTGGGCCATTTTGACTCCCAGGCCGCCGGCGATTTCGTAGCCCATGCACGAATTGCCGTATTCCATGTGGTAGCCGCCGGGCCGGCAGGTGCGCCACAGCTTGTGCAGGTCGCCAGGCAGGCTTCCGGCGGCGTTGACCAGCACGTCTTCCGCCCTGGCGGCGCGGTTCACGATGCCGACCACTTCTCCCTGGCTGAGCGGCGGCCCGTGGCGCAAGCCGTAAATACGATCCGTCTCGGCTTCCCATTCGCATTTGGCGGAGGCGATCCAGCCGGCATATTCGGAATCGATGCGATAGCCCGCAACGGCTGTTCGCAAATGGTCGAGCGCGGCGCGGGCATCGGCGGCCACCGGCAGCGCGGCGTGCTTGTAGGCATCGATGGCGGCGACGTTGATATTGATGAACCGCACGTCGGGGTTCTGAAAGGCGGTCTTGGAAGCGGTGGTGAAGTCGCTGAGACGGGTGCCGGTGGCAATGACGAGGTCAGCCTGGCGGGCGGCGATGTTGGCGCCGGGCGTTCCGGTGACGCCGATGGCGCCCAGGTTCTGGGGATGGTCGAAGCGCAGGGAACCCTTGCCGGCCTGGGTTTCACCCACGGGAATTCCGGTGCTTTCGCAGAACCGCGCCAGAGCCTCGCACGCTTCGCTGTAGATCACGCCGCCGCCGGCCACGATCAAAGGATGGCGGGCGGCGCGGATTAGTTCGGCGGCGCGCGCGATCAGAGCCGGTTCGGGCTCGGGCCGGGGAATGCGCCAGACCCGCTTTTGGAACATTTCTTCCGGGTAGTCCCAGGCTTCCGCCTGCACGTCCTGCGGAAGGGCGAGGGTGACCGCGCCGGTTTCGGCGGGCGAAGTGAGCACGCGCATGGCCTCGACCACGGCGCAGGGCAGTTGGTCGGGGCGATTGATGCGATCCCAATAGCGGGACACCGGCTTGAAGGCGTCGTTGACGCTGATATCCTGGCTGTGCTCGCTTTCCAGTTGCTGCAGCACGGGCGCCACGTTGCGGCGCGCGAACAGGTCGCCGGGCAGGAGCAGCACGGGGATGCGGTTGATGGTAGCGGTGGCCGCGCCGGTGATCATGTTGGTGGCGCCGGGACCGATCGAGGAAGTGCAGACGAAGGCGCGCAGGCGGTTACTGGCTTTGGCGAACGCGGTAGCGATGTGAACCGCGCCCTGTTCGTTGCGGCAAAGATAATAGGGAAACTCGGGCGTCTGCTGCAGGGCCTGGCCGATGCCGGCGATGATTCCGTGGCCGAAAATCCCCCAGGCGCCGGCGAAGAAGCGATTCTCGCGGCCGTCACGCTCCACATGTTGGTTGCGCAGGAACCCGATGAGGGCCTGCGCCATCGTCAATCGACGCGTGCTCACGAGCGACTCTCCTGGGACTGGGTGGACGACAGGGCCGCCAGTGCCTCGGCCACGCTCCACCCCTGGTGAATGATGCGGCCGGCAGCTTCGGCGACCGGCAGCGGATCGGCCGCGCCGGGATAAAGGACCGTGCGGCCCACCAGGGCGCCGCGCACGGTGGGCGAGCAGGCCAGCCCTTGGGCCAGTTCGCTAAGAAACTTCGGGGGATCTCCCGCCGATTCCCCGCCCAACAAGAGGATGGGGAGGGTAGTGGCGCGGGTCACCGTCTGGAAGCCTTCGCAATAGGGCAGCTTGAGCCAGAGGCGGCGGCTGCTGTCGCCCAAAGCGGAAGCTACGCCGGCGATGCGCGCCAGCGCTTCTTTGGTTTTCACGATGGCCCAGGAGCCGGGGATGTGCTCCATCGGCAGCGGTTCGAGGAACGTGGGCAGGCCTAGCGCGTTGGCTTCGGTGATGGCACGGGAGGTGGCCAGCAGGGTTTTGAGCGATCCGGCATCCTGGTCGGCGATGCGCAGCATCAGATTGGCGCCATCCAGACTCCACTGGGCGCAGGTGGCCGGCGTGGCGCCGCTGATGGGGTCGTCCAATTCCCAGGACGCACCCGCCAGACCGCCCCGATTCAGGCTGGCGATTAGCACTTTGCCATCCAGCAGCGGCGCGGAAGGAGCCATTTTGCCAAAAGCGTCGAGTGCCAGCAGATCTTCCAGAACGTCCATGGTGGCCATCACGCCATCCACCAGGGGGCATTCGAGGACGCGCAGAATGCGGGCCAGGTAATCGCGGCGGTCGGCCATGCCCAGAGGATCGCGTCCGGACTTGGTGACGCGCCGGGCGGGATGGTCGGCCGCCAGAATGTTCAGCCTGCCGGTGGGCGCGAGATTCGGGCGGCGCACTCGCGCGCCCGCGGCCCGCAGGGAAAATTCGGGATCGGCGATGCGCGTTTCGACCAGCCGGGCGATGACTGCTTCGGGTAGGTATTGTTGGCTTGAAAACATGATTAATTGTGTCACTTTGCCGGTGCGGTCTATTTCACCAGAGGTAGCCGGGGGTCGGGATCGCGCCAGGTTTGCCGCACCCAGGCGTAGTCCGGATCGTCGGACGCCGCCATGGAGCGCGCCGAACCCGCTAACGCATTCAGGTAATACACGTCGTAGCCGTGCGCCGCCACCACCGGGTGGTAGCCTTCCGGCACCAGCACCAGTTCGCCGTCGCGCACGGTGATGGTTTCGTCGATACGCCCATCCTTGGTATAGACCTTTTGAATGGCGTAGCCGAGGGGATCGCTCATCCGGTAATAGTAAATTTCTTCGAGATCCACTTCGCCGGGCGGCCGATCGACATCGTGCTTGTGCGGCGGATAGCTGGACCAGTTACCGCTGGGCGTATAGACCTCGCACATCAACAGGCGGTGAGCCGGAAACTCCGGGCCCAGAAAGTGATTGATCTGGCGGGTGGCGTTGCCGCCGCCGCGGATTTCCACCCGCGAGTCTTCGGGCCGGATGACGCGCGCGGGATGCGGTTCGGTGGCGCGGCAGTAGCACAGCGCCAGGTCGCAATCCGTGTCGGCGGCGATGGTAAAGGAAGTTTCCAGCGGCAGGTAAAGCGCCCAGGGCATGCCGTCGAACACCGTCTTGCGGCCGCCGATGCGGCTCCAGTCGCCTCGTGTCGAGGCTACGCTGAAGACGCCGCCAAGGGCGACGATGGCCAGCTCGCGAGGCCCCGTGGAAGCGGTATGGCTTTGGCCGGCGGGCAGTTTGAGCACCTGGAATTGCAGGTATTGAAAGCCCATATCCTCGGGCGCCAGGTCGACCGGGACCGGGCCTTCTGGTTTGGGGCGAACGATTAAGGGCGACGTCATATGGTGTATCCTCACTTGCCACGGTCGGGCGGCGGTGCGGTGGATTCGCGTACCACCAGTTCGGCCGGCACGCGCACGGTGGCGCCGGCGGAGCGGTGCGCCAGCAGGGACAGGAGCGTCTCGATGGCCAGCCGGCCCATCTGCCGCATGGGTTGGCGCACGGTGGTGAGCGGCGGAGTGAAAAAGCTGGCGATGGCCAGATCGTCGAAGCCGGCCACGGAAAGATGGCCGGGAACCCGCACGCCGCGGCGGTGGGCGGCGCGAAGGGCGCCCATGGCGGTCATGTCGTTGTAGCAGACGATGGCGGTAGGCGGCTCGGCGCGCGAGAGCAACTCTTCCGCCCCAGCCAGGCCGCCTTCGGCTTTGCCGTCGCCCTCGACGAAAAGCTCGGGAAGGAACGGCAGACCGTGGCGGTCGAGCGCCTCCCGATATCCGGCGAAACGCTCGGTGTCGGATTGATAGCCGAAGCGGTCGCCCAGATAGCCGATTTTGCGGTGGCCCAGGCCGATCAGGTAGTCGGTCACCAGCCTGCTTCCCACCAGGTTGTCGATAATCACCGAGTGCACAAACTCGCCGGGATGTTGGTTGTTCACCAGCACGATGGGCACGCCCATTTCCTCCAACAGCGGCGTGTAGAGGGCGCCCACGCGGGAGGCGGTAACCACGATCCCGTCGACGCGGCGTTCGGCGAACGAGCGCACCACGCCGGTTTCGCGCTCCGCGTCGGCTCCGGATTCGGCCAGGTAAACGGAGTAGCCGCTACGGCAGGCCATATCCTCGATCCCACCCACCACTTCGCTGATGAAAGGGTCGGAAACCGTGGTCACTACCACGCCGATCATCATGGTGTGGCGGGTTACCAGGCCGCGGGCGACCGCGCTGGGACGGTAGCCGACTTCACGGGCGATGCGTTTCACCCGATCGGCGGTTTCGGGGTTGATCAGCGGGCTGTCCTTGAGGGCGCGCGAAACGGTGGAATGGGACACGTTGGCCAGACGCGCGATATCTTTGATGGAGGTTGGCCGGGATGACGGGACCCGCAGTTTTTCCATGTCGCACACGTGTGCGCAACCAGTATGGCGCGGTCGACGAGCCGCCGTCAAGGGGAGGGGTAGCGCTAATGCCCTAACGCCCGCTCCGTCCAAAGGTCACTCCGGCAACGCCCACGATGGAAGCGACCACGTCTTCGGCGGTGCGTCTGGGGGGACCTGCTTGCGGCACCAGGATTGCGCGACTCACCTCCCGGCGTGTGATAACGTAATGGTCAGATGCCACTATTTCTCGTGGTTGCGCTGCAGAATTCCGGACCGGCTATTGATGAGGCAGTCGCATCTGAATTCCCCGATACGTCATACCAGATCGAACCTGGCAAATGGGCAGTCAACGCCGACGTCCCGACATCCAAAGCGATTTCCAACAAACTGGGTATTCGCGAAACCCAGTCCCACATCATCGTGCCCATTCGGGGATACACTGGGCGGGCAAAACCGGATCTGTGGGAGTGGCTCTCAGCCCAATCGGCGAAAGTAGATGCCTGAGAAGGAACCGGGCAAGTCCCAGCGCAGCTCCCGGCCCGCGTCAGGGCCGGCGTCGTCGGACGACTTTCCCGTCACCTCATCCTATACCGGACATCATCCCGGCGACCTTGGCTATGTCGAGCTGGTAGCGGATATTCAGAACCGGCTGGGAAGATTGACTGAGGCTGTGGAAACGCTCAAGGAGCAGTCCAAGGAGCACGGCACAGAGTTGAGGGGCATAGGCAAGGATCTCCACGCCGCGAAAATGGTGGGGGGATTGTTGGTGCTTGCGGCCAGTGCGGTCGGCTGGGTGATCCACGAAGTAGTACAGTACCTCTCAGCCCACGCCAAGTAGGTAGCTCCTCGAAGGAGAACTTTGTAATTCGGGACCGACCCATCTTTAGGACTCTACCAGGGTGTGAACCGGGAATTGCGGGCATCTCGCCATTTCTCCATGCCGTCGGCGATATACTCTTGGCTGTCGGCCTCACCGGCCAGGATTACTCATGCGCGCACTTTCTATCGGCGAAATTCTTTGGGACCTTCTTCCGGACGGCAAGCACCTGGGTGGCGCGCCGTTCAATTTCGGCGTGAACCTGCGCCGCTGCGGCCACCAGGTGCTGTTTGCCACGGCGGTTGGCGACGATCCCCTGGGATGCGAGGCCCGCGAGAAGATGCTGGCTACGGGAATCGACATGCGCCTGGTGGAAACCACCAGCCGCTACCCGACCGGCACGGTGGACGTCGCCATCGACGCCGCCGGCGAACCGCGATACCGGATCCACCGGCCGGCCGCTTACGACGATTGGGTTTGCGACCGGAAGGCGGGCGAGGTTCTGGCCGACTTCGAGCCGCGCTGGATCTACTTCGGAACGCTGTTGGCTCACTCGGCGGAAGGGCGGCGCGCGGTGGAAGCGGTGCTGGACGCCTGCTTCCGCGCGTCCCGCTTCTTCGATGTCAACTTGCGCCGGAATTCCTATTCGCGCGAGCTGGTGGAACGCTTGCTGCGGTTGGCCCACGTGGTGAAGATGAACGACCGGGAACTGGAGCCGATCTGCACCTGGCTGGGCATCGAAGAAGGCGGCGATGCCGGGCGGGCGGCGCGGCTGGGCGCGGCGATGGGGTGGCGCGCGCTGGCGGTCACGCGCGGCGAAAACGGTTGCCTGGTCTGGACCGCGGATGGCGCGGCCGAACACCCGGGCTTTCGCGTGCCGATCCAGGATACAGTGGGCGCGGGCGACGCCTTTGCCGCCGGCTTCCTGCATGGGCTCGAGCTGGGCTGGCCGCTCGCGCGCGTGGCCGAATTCGCCAATCGGCTGGGCGCCGCCATCGCGGCCCACTCCGGCGCGACGCCCGAATGGAGCATGGAAGAGCTGGAACTGCTCAGATGACGGGGCGCTACTCTATATCGCGAAAGGAGACCTATGGGGCTCGATCCCACCCGAACGGTGGCGGAGTTGAAAGAGTTGCGGGCGCTGACGGGCGATGCCAACGGTTCCCAGCGGGTGGCCTGGACCGGCACATGGCTCAAGGCGCGCGAATGGTTCGCCGATAAGCTGGACGGGCTTCCCGTTGAACACCATCCGGATGCGGCCGGCAACAATTGGGTAACGCTCGCCGGCGAGTCGGAAAAGGCCCTCCTCATCGGCGGCCACCTGGATTCGGTGCCCAATGGCGGGTGGCTGGACGGCTGCCTGAACGTGCTGGCCGGCCTGGAAGTGTTGCGCCGCATCGCGGACCAATACCGCGGCCGTCCGCCCGTAACCATCCGCCTGGTGGACTGGGCGGATGAAGAAGGCGCCCGTTTCGGCCGCAGCCTGCTGGGCTCCTCGGCCTTTGCCGGAACCCACAGCATCGCCGCCGACCGCGCGCGTACGGACCGCGAGGGCATTCGCCTGGAAGACGCGCTCGGCCGCTGCGGCGTCTCGATCGACCGCTTCCCCGAAGCCGCCGCCGAACAAAAGCACGCCGCCGCCTATATCGAGCTGCACATCGAGCAGGGGCCGGTGCTCGAAACTCTCGGGCTCCCGCTGGGCGTGGTGCTGGGGACCAAGGGCGTGGAGCGGCACGCCATCGCCTTTCACGGACAGGAAGCGCATTCCGGCTCCACGCCGATGAACGCCCGGAAGGACGCGCTGGCTGCCGCGGCCAAGCTGGTTCTGGAAATCCGCCCCATCGCCCGCAGGCATCCCGACGCCGTTTGCACCATGGGCAGCCTCAAGACCTTCCCCGGCATTGTCACCGCCGTGGTGGGCCGATGCGAGGCTACGCTCGACCAGCGCGACCTCGATGCCGCCGTGTTGGCGCAAATGTTCCGCGAGGCGCGGGAGGCAAGTTACCGCTTCGCCGCCGAAGAGCGTTGCACCGTGGAATGGTCGCGCATCTGGAGCATAGAGCCGATCGCGTTTCACCCCGAACTGCTCGACCTGTGCGAAGCGGCCATCCGCGAGGTGGCCGGAACTTCGCACCGGCTGCCTTCCGGTCCGCTGCACGACGCCGCCGAGGTTTCCCGCGCCGGAATTCCCACCGTGATGATGTTTGTCCAATCCCTCGGCGGCATCAGCCACAATAAAATAGAAGATACGCGGGAAGAGCATTTGGAATTGTCCGTGGCGGCATTCGACCGGCTGGCGGACAAAGCGATGAGTTGGATCGGCCGGCAACCGCTCCCTCACGGTCGCGGCTCCGACTAGCGGCGTGACCGCTCGAGTCCGAGCCGCGACCGTAAGGGAGCGGTCCTCGCCACGGAACGAAGAGGAGACATGATGACAGTGGAATCGGCAGTAGGAATTCGGACGGTCAATCATTGGATCGGCGGGAAACTGGCGCCCTCGCGCTCGGGGCGTTCCGGGGTGGTCTACAACCCGGCCACCGGTGAAGCCGCGGCCAGCGTGGATTTCGCCAGCGCGGCGGAAGTGGATGAAGCCGTCGCGGTGGCGGTCGAGGCTTTCGCCGCGTGGCGGGCCAGCGCGCTCTCGCGGCGGGCGGAATGCATGTTCAAACTGCGCGACCTGGTGGACCAGAATCGCCGCCGGATTGCCGAATTGGCGACGCTGGAACACGGCAAGACCGTGGCGGACGCGCTGGGCGAGGTCGGCCGCGGCCTCGAGAACCTCGAGTTTGCCTGCGGCATTCCCAATCTGCTCAAGGGCGGCTATTCCGAACAGGCCAGCCGCGGCGTGGATGTCTACCAGATTCGCCAGCCGCTGGGCGTGGTGGCCGGCATCACCCCGTTCAACTTTCCCGCCATGGTGCCATTGTGGATGTTCCCCAACGCCATCGCCTGCGGCAACGCGTTCATCCTGAAGCCATCGGAAAAAGATCCCTCGGTAAGCCTGCTGCTGGCCGATCTGGTGCGCCAGGCCGGCGTTCCCGACGGCGTCTTCAACGTGGTTCAGGGCGATAAGGTGGCCGTCGACCGGCTGCTGGAGCACCCCGACGTGAAGGCCGTCAGCTTCGTGGGCTCGACTCCCGTGGCCAGGGCGATTTATGAGCGCGCCACGCGCAACAGCAAGCGGGTGCAGGCGCTGGGCGGGGCCAAGAATCACATGCTGGTGCTGCCCGATGCCGATCTCGAAATGGCGGCAGACGCCGCTGTCTCCGCCGCCTTCGGCTCGGCCGGCGAACGGTGCATGGCGATCTCGGTCGTGTTGGCGGTGGGAGCCGTGGCCGACCCGCTGATCGAAGCCATTCGCGAACGCATGAGCAGGATCCGCGTCGGGCCGGGCATGGAAGAGGGCAACGAGATGGGCCCCCTGATTACGCGCGAACACCGCGACCGCGTGGCCTCCTTCCTCGAAGCCGCCCCGCGCGAAGGCGCCGAGGTGGTGGTGGATGGCCGCGAGGCTCCGGCCGCCAAACACTCCGGGTTCTTCCTGGGAGCGTCCCTGCTGGACAACGTGAAGCCGGGAATGCGCTGCTACGAAGAAGAAATCTTCGGCCCCGTGCTCGGCGTGGTGCGGGTGAACTCCTACGCCGACGCGCTACGCCTGATCAACGACAACCCTTACGGCAACGGCACCGCCATTTTCACCCGCGACGGCGGCGCCGCGCGGCGCTTCCAGTTCGACGTGGAAGTCGGCATGGTGGGCGTCAATGTGCCTGTCCCCGTGCCGGTCTCCTATTACAGCTTCGGAGGCTGGAAGGCGTCGCTATTCGGCGATTTGCACATGTACGGTCCGGAAGGCGTGCAGTTTTACACGCGCGCCAAACTGGTCACCAGCCGCTGGCCCGACCCCGGCACCAGCAAAGTGGACCTGGGCTTCCCGCAAGTGCGGTAAAGCCCGTTGTGCATTTTTGTGCATCGGAGCCCATGCCCGCACGAGGGTCAGCCGCATCTCCCGCGGGGCGTCGTTGTGCATTCTTGTGCATGCCGGGGTGATTTGGAAAAGCGGAACGGCCCCGTCCGGATTGGCTTAAGTGGTTCTAATTGAAAGAGTTGTTGTTTTTTAAAACCGGACCAACCAGGCTGCCGCCGTTGTGCACGGCGCGCTCCACCCCTACTCCGCGAAGATCTCGCTGCGCGACAGCTCCACCGAACCATCCGCGGTCGCAATGCCCCCGCCTTCGATCTCGATGAGCGTAGGCGGACGGTACATGCATATCAACTGCAGACGTGGATCGATCAACCAGATGTTCTGTACGCCCTTGCCGGCGTATTCCTTGAGTTTTTCGATGACCACGCTCATCACGTCGCCTTCGGAGAGGATTTCCACCACCAGAAAGGCCGCGTCCATCAGGTATTTGGTCTTCGGCGCAGCCAGCAGAACACACACGTCGGGCAAGCGATAACGCGTGCCGGTAACGCTGGAACGCAGCTCAGCCACCACCTTCAGGTGCGGGTACTTCCGCCGCAGAGCGAAAAGAACGTTGCTCTGAACCAGTGAATGCAGCCAGTCGCCCACGTTGCGCTCCACCAGAACGCCGTCCACGAATTCCACATCCGGGTCATAGGCGCTGTTCAAGTAATCTTCGACCGTTACCAGGGGCGTGCTCGGCAAGGCGGCCATGCTCTAAGTTTACTGCATGGTCCAACGTTCCCGACGCCGTGGAGCGCGCGCGACTCGATCGGCCACTTGGCGTTACAGAAACAGCTCAACCAGAATGCTATCTTGAACCGATGACATGGCTCACGTGGTCCCTTCTTTCTGCTTTGTTCGCCGCCGTCACCGCTATTTTGGCGAAGATAGGTGTCGCCGGGATTGACGCCAACCTTGCGACTGCTGTCAGGACCTCGGTGGTCGTGGTGTTTACGTGGCTCCTCGCATTCATGGCCCGACCGCAGGCGGGGTTTCAAACGTTGTCGAAAAACTCATGGATCGTCCTGGTTCTTTCCGGTCTCGCCACCGGCCTGTCCTGGCTCTGTTATTTCCACGCTCTCCAGATCGGTCCAGCTTCGCGAGTTGCCCCAATCGACAAGCTGAGTGTGGCGCTCGTGATTGTGTTCGGCGCTTTGTTTTTGGGTGAGGGCCTGACGGTTGGCAAAACCGTCGGTGGACTGCTGATCGTGGCCGGGGCGATTACGATAGCGGTGGAGTAGCAGTCCGTTCCGTGGTGCCTCAGTCCAGTCCTGTAACTTATTGATCTTATGGGGTGGGCGGTGGGATTCGAACCCACGACATCCAGAACCACAATCTGGCGCACTACCAACTGTGCTACGCCCACCGTGAGGGACTCTTCAATCTTATCAAGGTGTTGCGGGTCGTAGCAAATTTCGCGGCGCCGTCGGCTTATAGCCCCGCCCGCTTCCACAGTTCGTCCACGCGGCGCTTCACGTCTTCCGACATGGCGATCACGCCGGGCCACGGGCGGGTGAAACCCTCCTCTGGCCATTTCCGGGTGGCGT
This sequence comes from Bryobacterales bacterium, assembly GCA_003164035.1. GTDB lineage: Bacteria > Acidobacteriota > Terriglobia > Bryobacterales > Bryobacteraceae > JBEKYD01. The sequence goes on from PLRS01000045.1 coordinate 31,581, forward strand.
CGATGCCGACTTTGGAGCCGTAGTTGGCGAGGCGGCTGGAGTGGTCGAGCGAATCCACCGGGCCCTTGACGAATTCCAGGTCGCGCTCCGGGTCGATATTGTTGAGCGCCTTCCACAGCACCTCGCTGTAATTCTGCACGTCCACGTCTTCATCCACCACTACGACGACCTTGGAAAACATCGCCTGGCCGGTGCCCCAGATGGCATGCATGACTTTGCGCGCATGGCCGGGGTACGACTTGCGGATCTTCACCAGAATCAGGTTATGGAACACGCCCTCGGCCGGCATGGCGATGTCGCGGACTTCGGGCAGTTGCAGCCGCATGAGGGGAAGAAAGATGCGCTCGATGGCCTTACCCATGTAGTAATCCTCCATGGGCGGCGGGCCGACGATGGTGGTGGCATAGATCGGGTCTTTGCGCTGGGTCACGCAGGTGACGTGGAAGACCGGGTATTCGTCGGCGAGGGAATAAAAGCCGGTGTGGTCGCCGAAGGGGCCCTCGGTGCGCAGTTCCCCTATTTCCACGTAGCCTTCCAGCACGATTTCGGCGTTGGCGGGCACATCCAGGTCGTTGGTGCGGCACTTGACCATTTCCACCGGGCTCTGGCGCAGGAAACCGGCGATCATCATCTCGTCCAGATCCGGAGGCAGCGGCAGGATGGCGGAATACATGGTAGCGGGGTCGGCGCCAATGGCCACGGCGATGTCCATGCGCCGGGCGGCCTGCTGCCGGTTGCGGCGATAGTGCTCGGCGCCTTGTTTATGAGTCTGCCAGTGCATTCCGGTGGTGCGCTCGTCGAACACCTGCAGGCGGTACATGCCGCAGTTGCGTTTGCCGGTGTCGGGATTGCGGGAAAACACCAGCGGGAGAGTGATAAAGCGGCCGCCATCTTCGGGCCAGCATTTCAGAATGGGGTAATCGAACAGCGAAAACTCGGTACGCACCACCTCCTGGCAGGGGGCCTTCGAGACGGTTTTGGGAAAAAACGCGCCCATTTCGGCCAGCTTCGGCAGCATTTTGAGTTTGCCGACGATGCCTTCGGGCATGCGCATTTCGAGAAACTCGACGATGCGTGCGGCGACTTCCTCCACCGAACTCACCTCGAGCGCCAACTCCATTCTGCGCATCGAGGCGAAGGCGTTGATCAGAACCGGCGTGCCATATCCTTTGGGTTTCTCGAACAACAGCGCCGGGCCGCCCCGCTTCACGGCTCGGTCGGCGAATTCGGTGATTTCCAGAATGGGGTCGACTTCGCCTCCCACGCGCCTCAACTCACCGTTTGTTTCCAGTGCCCGGATGAAGTCCCGCAGATCCCGATAAGCCATAAGTTATGAGTATGGCACCAACTCGCAACCTGTTGATTCCATGTGGTGCCTGGGGAGTTGCCTCCGCTTCAGCGCAGTTTCACGGCTCTGCCGGTGCGCACCGATTCCTTGACAGCTTCCACGATCTCCACCACACCCAGGTTGATATCGAGCTTTTCGCATAGCCCTCATGCTAACAAAGGCGCTCGCGGCGATGGGCGGCGCCGGTCCATGGCGACGGCCGGCGTCAGATGTCATACATGGTCGGCTCGGAGTCGCCGCGCTGGCGGCGGCAGGCATCCACCTGTTGGAGCAGATCGGCCAGCGTGGTCCGGTCCAAAACGCCGCAGATGGCATCGCGCACCTGCCGCATGATGATGCGGGTACCGCACACCTCCACGTCTTCGCATTCCTTGCACGGGCGGTAGGCGGTTTCACTGGCGCAGGGAAGCGGCGCCAGCGGGCCCTCCAGAATGCGGACCAGCGAGCCGATGTTGATGGTCGAAGGCGGGCGGCTCAGACGATACCCTCCCTTGCGGCCCAGCTTGCTCTCCAGCACGCCATGGCTTTTCAAGTCGAGGAGGATGGCTTCCAGGAATTTCAGCGGAATCGATTCCTCCTTTGCCAAGGCACTGATGAGGATCGGTCCTTCCCGGTACCGCCGGGCCAGGCCTTGAATGGCCTTCAATCCGTATTGGGTCCGTTTCGAAATGGTGCGCATGCCTGCCTCCAGAGTACTTCAGGAGGGTGGTCTTGAGGCCAGAGGTGGGGCGATTCGACCACCGACTACAGTTTCAGACTCAATTATCCGATGAATACAAGCAGTGGGCTACGCGACCGCGGGACAACTCGGACCAAGACGGGCAACGTTTGCGATCCTGCTGGCGGTGGGGTTTGCGGCTCTGGCGCCGGTGGTAAGCCGACTGCCCTGGCAGGGGAACGGCGAGTTCCACACCCTGCTGGAGGTAATTTCGACGCAACTCGCGCTCACCACGGGTGTGATCGCGCTGGTGCGTTACTATGCAAAGCCCAGCGGCATGTACCTGCTGGTGGGCGCGGCGTTCCTGGGAACCGGGCTTCTGGATGCCTATCACGCGCTATTCACCTCGTCGCTTATGGTGCGGCACACCCCTTCGGCTCTTTCGGCGCTGACCCAATGGGGTGGCACGATTTCGCGGCTATACCTTTCGGTGGTTCTGGCCGCCAGTCTCCAATTGTGGAAAAAGCGTCCCATTTCGGGCCGGGCGGAGGAGCGGCTGGTTTATTCTGTGGTGGGAGCCTGGTGCCTGGCGGTTTTCCTGTTCTTCTTGTTGGTTCCACCGCCCCCGGGGTATTTTCCAAATCTGGTGGTCCACTATCCGGCCGAGCTGGTACCGGCCGTGTTTTTCGCGCTGGCGGCCGCGGGGTACTACAAAAAGGGTGCCTGGAGGTGGGACTATTTCGAATACTCGATCCTGCTTTCACTGATCGCCGCGACCATCAGTCAGACCGTCTACCTCCCCGTATGCGACAGGATAGGCGACAGCATGCATATCGCCGGGCACATGCTGAAGATCGTGGCGTACGGATTTGCGCTGAGCGGTCTTCTAGCCAGTGTGTTCTCGGCGTTCAAACGCGAAGCGGAACATGCCACGCACCTGCAGCGAGCCAATGACTCCCTGGCGGTGGAAGTCGGAGAGCGCGAGAAAGCGGAAGCCGAACTGCGGCAGGCGCGCGACAAACTGGAGCAAAGGGTCAAGGCGCGCACGGCGGATCTGGCGGAAGCCAACCTGGCGCTGCAGCGGGAAGTGGAGGATCGCCGCCGCGCCGAGCTTGCCGCGGCCGCGGCGAACCGGTCGAAGAGCGAGTTCCTGGCCACCATGAGCCACGAGATCCGCACGCCGATGAACGGCATCATCGGCATGACGGAACTGGCGCTCGACACGCCACTGAGCGAGGAGCAGAGGGAGTTTCTGGGAACGGTTAAAAACTTGGCCGAATCCCTGCTGGGGCTGCTCAACGACATTCTGGATTTTTCGAGGATCGAGGCCGGAAAGTTGAATTTCGAGGTCATCGACTTCGAGTTGCGCGCCTTGCTGGACGAAATGGAGCGCGGGCTGCTTGTCCGCGCGCGCCAAAAAGGGCTGACGCTATCCTGCCACGCGGCGCCGGATGTGCCCGGCTGTGTGCGGGGCGATCCCACGCGATTGCGCCAGGTGTTGGTGAACCTGGTGGGAAATGCCATCAAATTCACGTCTCGGGGCGAGGTGGCCGTCCGCGTCGAACTGGACGATGAGACGGCCGATTCCGTCGCTCTCCATTTCGCCGTAATGGACACGGGAATCGGGATGTCCCCGGACAAGCAAGAGGTGATCTTCGAAGCCTTCACCCAAGGCGATAGCTCCATGGCCCGGAAATATGGTGGAACGGGGCTGGGGCTCACCATATCGCTGCGGCTGGTGGAGATGATGCACGGGCGCATCTGGGTGGAAAGCGAAGCCGGCAAGGGCAGCACGTTCCACTTCACCGCGCGTTTCGAAATGCGGAGCGGTGCATTGACCGCGCCGGTGCCGGACGGTCCCGTCCGTAGCGATGTCTCGCGATCCAACCCGCGACATTTCCGCGTCCTGCTGGCGGAAGACAACGCCGTGAATCAAAAGCTGGCGGCTGTCCTGCTGGCGAAGCGCGGATACACAGTGGCGATGGCACAGAACGGCAAACAGGTCCTGGATATGCTGGAAGCTCAGCAATTCGACCTGATCCTGATGGACGTTCAGATGCCGGAGATGGACGGGCTGGAGACGACCGCCGCGATACGGCAGCGGGAAGAGGGCAGCGGACGCCATATCCCCATCATCGCCATGACCGCTCACACCATGGTTGGGGACCGGGAGCGGTGCCTCACTAGCGGCATGGACGGCTACGTTTCGAAGCCGCTACGCAAGGACGAACTGTACAGGGCGGTGGAGGACAGCATGAAGGTCGCCGCAGCTTGACACTCGTCTCTCGATCTGTATAAACTCTATTGACAACCAGTACATAATGAAAGTCTAGCGGGCTCATACCATTATCGCTATCCTAGATTTCGTCAGGACAATTCATGTCAAAGTCTGAACGCCAACCCGGACTCGGCACGCTGGCACTGCATGCCGGTCAGGAACCAGACCCCGCCACCACGGCGCGGGCCGTTCCCATCTACGCCACTTCCAGTTACGTTTTCAAGGATTCCCAGCACGCCGCCGATCTTTTTGCGCTGAAAGAATTCGGCAACATCTATTCGCGATTGATGAATCCCACCAACGACGTGCTGGAAAAGCGCCTGGCAGCGCTCGATGGTGGCGTCGGCGCATTGGCCTTTGCGTCGGGAGCGGCGGCGATCACCGCCGCCGTCCTCACCATCACGCATTCGGGACAGAACCTGATTTCCTCCACCAGCCTTTACGGCGGCACCTGGGCGTTGTTCTCGCAAACGCTCAAGAAACTGGGCATCGAAGTGCGCTTTTTCGATCCCGATCACCCCGAGGAGATCGCCCGCCTGGCGGACGAAAACACGCGCCTGGTGTATCTGGAATCCATCGGCAATCCCAAAAACGACGTTCCGGATTACCGCAAGATCGCCGATATCGCACATGCTCAGGGCCTGCCGGTGATCCTCGACAACACCGTCACTACGCCGGCCTTGCTGCGCCCGTTCGATCACGGTATCGACATTGCCGTCTATTCCACTACCAAGTTTCTGGGCGGGCACGGAGTGCACATAGGCGGAGCCATTGTCGACAGCGGCAAATTCTTCTGGGAGAACAACCCGGCGAAATGGCCGGAGTTCACCTCGCCCTCGGATTCCTATCACGGCCTGATCTTTACCGAAGCGCTGAAGCCGCATGGCAACCTGTCCTACATCCTCCACATCCGCACCCACTGGTTGCGCGACACCGGCGCGTCGATGAGCCCCTTCGCGGCGTTCCTGTTCCTGCTCGGCATCGAAACCTTGCATCTGCGCATGGAACGGCACACCCAAAACGCGCTGGCGCTGGCGGAGTGGCTGGCCGTGCATCCGGCGGTGACCTGGGTGAATTATCCCGGTCTGCCCGGCCATCCCCATTACGAGGCGGCCAAGAAGTATCTGCCCAAAGGCGCCGGCGCGATCCTCGGTTTCGGTGTGCGCGGAGGCAAGCAAGCCGGGGTCAAGTTCATCGATAACGTGAAACTGGCCAGCCACCTGGCCAACGTGGGCGACGCCAAGACGCTGGTAATTCACCCCGCCTCTACCACCCATTCGCAACTGGAGCCCGCCGAACTGGAAGCCACCGGCGCCACTCCCGAATACATTCGCGTCTCGGTGGGTATCGAGGATATCGAAGACATCGAAGCCGATTTCGACCAGGCGCTCCAGGCATCGCAGACGGGCATCTGACGGCGAGTTGCCGAAGGCCGACGCCAGGGTGTGTTCTCCCGCGCTAGCATGGCATAGAGGGGACACCACTTTCATGTTCGCCACCGAAGAAAACTCGATCCGGATCGGCGCTCCACTGACGGGAGCGCAGCAATCCATTCTCAGCCCGGAAGCCGTCCGCTTTCTGGGAAAGCTGGCGCGGGCCTTCGAACCCCGCCGCCGCGAGCTGGTCGCCGCCAGACGCCTGCGCCAGCGGGAAATCGACGCCGGAGCCATGCCGGAGTTCTTGCCCTCCACGGCGCAGATCCGCGCCGGCGACTGGCAGGTGGCGCCTATCCCGGCGGACCTTCTCGACCGCCGCGTCGAAATCACCGGTCCGGTCGAGCGCAAGATGATTATCAACGCGCTCAATTCCGGAGCCAAGGTCTTCATGGCCGATTTCGAGGATTCCAACTCGCCCACGTGGAGCAACGCGATGGAAGGGCAGGTCAACCTGCGCGACGCCGTACGCGGCACCATCGCCTACACCAGTCCGGAAGGCAAACGCTATGAGGTGGGCCCAACACCGGCGGTGTTGATGGTCCGCCCGCGCGGCTGGCACCTGGTGGAAAAGCACTTTCTGATCGATGGCGAGCCCATCTCGGCATCGCTATTCGATTTCGGCCTGTTCTTCTTCCACAATGCCAGCGCCCTGATCGCCAAGGGCACGGGCCCGTATTTCTACCTGCCCAAGCTCGAAAGCCATCTGGAAGCGCGGCTGTGGAACGACGTTTTCCTCGCGGCGCAGAGCGAGCTGGGTATTCCGCGCGGCACCATCCGCGCCACCGTGCTCATCGAAACCATCCTCGCCGCCTTCGAGATGGACGAAATCCTCTGGGAGCTGCGGGAACACTCGGCGGGGCTGAATTGCGGGCGCTGGGACTACATTTTCAGCTTCATCAAGAAGTTTCGCAACCGGCCGGATTTCCTGCTGCCGGACCGCGCCCAGGTGACCATGGACCGCGATTTTCTGCGGGCGTACGTGGACCTGCTGATCCAGACGTGCCACCGGCGCGGCGTGCACGCCATGGGCGGGATGGCGGCGCAGATTCCCATCAAGAACGACGCCGAAGCCAATCGCGTCGCACTCGAGAAAGTGCGCCAGGACAAACTGCGCGAGGTGCGTGCCGGCCACGACGGCACCTGGGTGGCACACCCCGGGCTGGTATCGATTGCCCGCGAAGTCTTCGACAGCTTCATGCCGTCCCCCAACCAGATCGAAAAGAAGACCACCGCCGAAATCGGCGCCGCGGATCTGTTGCGCGTTCCCAAAGGCGAAATTACCCGGGAGGGGCTGAACCGCAATATCGACGTAGGGCTGCAGTATCTGGCCACCTGGCTTTGCGGCAACGGCTGCGTGCCGATCTACAACCTGATGGAAGATGCCGCCACGGCCGAAATCTCGCGGGCGCAAATCTGGCAATGGATCAAGTACGCGGCGCGCCTGGAAGACGGACAAACGGTCACACCGACCATGGTGCGCGAAACGCTGGAGCAACAGCGCGAGCGGCTCAGCCGGCAACTGCCGGCGCGGGAACTGTCGCTCGCCTGCGGCTTGTTCGAACGAATGATGACCAGCCCGGAGTTCCCCGAATTCCTGACGTTGAGCGCCTACGAGTCGCTCGACTAGTCGATTGTGGTATTAGCGCCAAACCGGAGCGTCGATGAAAGAACTCGCACTGCTGTTTGGGTTGACCGCCGCCATTATGGCGCAGGAGTTTGAAGTTGCGTCGATCCATCGGGCGGTGGAAGATTTCGGCGCCAACATCCACGGCGATAAGGGGCATTATCGGGTTCACAATTTCACGCTGAAGAGGCTCATTGCGATGGCATGGGGTGTCGACGGTAGTGAGGTAATCGGAGGTCCGAACTGGGTCGGTTCGGACCACTGGGACATCACCGCGAAGATGCCGGCGGAGTATGCCACGCGTCCGCAGGATCAATTCCTGAAGAAGATGATTCAGAACCTGCTAGCCGACCGCTTCCGGCTGACAATTCATCGCGAAACGCGCCAAGTGTCTGGCTTTGCTTTGGTTGTGGCGAAGAACGGACCTAAGATGGCCGTGGCGACGCCGCACGAGGAGAACCAGCTCCAAGGGGATAACAGGTATCTCAAAGCTACCGATTTTACGATGGAGGAGCTTGCGCACATTCTTTCGGTTGATGGAAGGCTTGTCGTCGACAAGACCGGCTTGACGGGTGGATACGATTTCGAGATCCATTGCGCGATGGACAATGACTCATCGAGTGACCAGCCATCCATCTTCACCGCGCTTCAGGAACAGCTTGGTTTGAAGCTCGAATCCGCCAAGATTCCGATTCAGGCAGTCGTTATCGACCGTGCGGACAAGCCGAAGGAGAACTGATATGGAGCGACCTTGTCAACCCTTCAGGGACCAGGTTTTGAGTTTTCTGGTTTCGAGTAAGAACCTGTCCTGTTCCCGCCGGAGTTGCCCGTCGCGGTAGCTACCTGGCCGGAACGGCGCGCAGCCGTCAAGGGCGCGCCGCTGTTTAGCGCGGCGTAGTGCAGCGCATTCGGTCCCTCTACTTCTGGAAAGGTCGATTGTGAGCCAATCCGATTGATGTTGTAATAAGAGCGTCCGGTCCGAAAATTCCGAATAAGCCTGCTGGGCGCCGCGTACGGTTCAGCGCGGCACGGGTGAGCGAGGCATGTCTGAAAAAGTATGTCTGAAAAAGTAGCCGTATTCGACACCACGTTGAGAGACGGAGAACAGGCGGCTGGAACGCGCCTGGGAAGCCGCGAGAAGCTCATCATCGCCAGGCAACTGGCGCAATTGAACGTCGACGTGATCGAAGCCGGGTATCCGGCCTCTTCACCCGAGGATTTCGAGGCCGTGCAACTGATTGGGCGCCAGATCCAAGGGCCCTCCATCTGCGCGCTCTCCCGTGCCGTGGCCAGCGACATCGAGGCCTGCGGCAAGGCGCTGGCCCAAGCGAAACGGCCCCGCATCCACACCGGCATCGGTGCCTCCGATATCCACATCGCCGGCAAGTTCCAGGACGAGCGCTACGGCAAGACGCTGGCCGACAAGAAGGGGAAGATCCTCGAAATGGCGGTCGATGCCGTCAAGCTGGCGCGGCAGTTCGCCGACGACGTCGAGTTCTACGCCGAAGACGCCGGCCGCGCGGATCCGGATTACCTGTTCACCATGATTGCGGCCGCCATCGACGCCGGAGCCACCGTGGTCAATATTCCCGACACCACCGGCTACACCGTGCCGGAGCAATACGGATCTCTGATTCGGGGCATCCGGGAAAACGTGGCCGGGATCGAGCGCGCCGTCATCAGCGTTCACTGCCATGACGACCTGGGTATGGCGGTGGCCAACACGCTCTATGGGGTGATCAACGGCGCGCGCCAGGTGGAATGCACCATCAACGGGCTTGGCGAAAGGGCCGGCAACGCGGCGCTGGAAGAGATTGTGATGGCGCTGCGCACGCGGGTGGACTACTTCGGCGTCGATACCGGCGTCGATGCCCGCGAACTCTATCGAACCAGCCGCCTGGTTTCCGACCTGCTCGGCATGAAGGTGCCGCCCAACAAGGCTGTGATTGGCGCCAATGCATTTTCTCACAGTTCGGGCATCCATGTCGACGGATTCCTCAAACAGCGGGAGACCTATGAAATCATGCGGCCCGAGGATGTGGGCATGATGGAGAGCCGGGTGGTGCTCACCGCCCGGACGGGGCGTCATGGGCTCGGCGATCGGCTCACGAAGTTGGGTTACCCGCTCTCCGAACAGGAACTGGACCAGGCGTACCGGAGATTTCTGACGGTGGCCGACAAGAAGCAGGAAGTGTTCGACGAGGATCTCCTGGCCATCCTGTATGACGAAATCCACCCGGCGCCGGCGACCTTTGAACTGCAGTACCTGCATATCTATAGCGGCACGTCGGCCATTCCGACGGCGACCGTGAGGCTGCGCGTCGGGGACGCCACCGAGGAAGGCGCGGCCATCGGAGACGGTCCCGTGGACGCGGTCTGCCGGGCGATCGCGCACGTGACCCACACCTCCGCCGAGCTGAAAAGATATGAAATTCGCGGCGTAACCAGCGGCACCGAAGCCATGGGAGAGGTCTCCGTGCAACTCGAGCAGGGAGGCCGCAAGGTGGTCGGGCGCGGCTCATCCACCGATATCATCGAAGCCAGCGCCAAGGCATATATCGACGGTCTGAACAAGCTCGCGAGCCTGGCCGCGGCCCTCCCCCGCGCAGCCCTCGCGGAGTAAGTACGCGGTTTCGCAATTACGATTGCGGACTTTGGAGCCGTGTGCGCAGCCGCTGGGCGCTGGGGCGCCGGTTACCAACCGGCGGGCAGGCGGAACCGCCTGCTCCACCACCGGAGGCAAATCCCGCCGATAATCGGCCGCGTCACTGCATTATGATGGAGGACTGCCATGAAGCTGAATTCCTTTCTACTCCGCAGTACCATCGTGGCCGCTCTAGGCGGTCTGCTGTTCGGTTTCGATACGGCTGTGATCAGCGGCGCGACGCACGCGCTGACCGCGGTCTTCGGTCTGTCGCCGGCCATGCTCGGGATCACGGTATCGGTCGCGCTGTGGGGTACGGTGGTGGGATCGATGTTCGCCGGTGTGCCGGGGGACCGCATCGGCCGCCGCGACAGCCTGCGCTGGCTGGCGGTCTGCTACCTGGTTTCGGCGCTGGGCTGCGCCTTTGCCTGGGACTGGTCGTCGCTGGTGGTGTTCCGCTTCATCGGCGGTCTGGGAATCGGCGGATCTTCCGTGCTCGGTCCCATGTATATCGCCGAAATCGCGCCGGCCAAATGGCGGGGCCGGCTGGTGGGTTTCTTTCAATTCAATGTGGTGGCCGGCATTCTGGTGGCGTATCTTTCCAATTACGCGCTGGGCGTGGCCGGTCTGGGCGGCGCCGAGTGGCGCTGGAAACTCGGCGTTGCGGCCCTGCCGGCGCTGTTCTTTTTCCTGATGCTGTTCGGTATCCCGCGTAGCCCGCGCTGGCTGGCCCAGAAGCGGCGCGAAACCGAAGCGCTCCAGGTGCTGAAAATCGTTGGGGAAGAGGATCCCGACCGCGCGCTGGCCGAAATCGTCGCTTCCATCGACGCCGAGCACGGCCACGGCGAAGAACCGCTGTTTTCCGCCAAGTATCGGTTGCCGATCCTGCTGGCCGTTTCCCTGGCCATGTTCAACCAGTTCTCCGGCATCAACGCTGTTCTCTATTACCTGAACGATATCTTCGCCAAGGCCGGCTTCAGTAAGGTGTCCGGAGACCTGCAGGCCGTAGCGGTCGGCGCCACCAACCTGCTTTTCACCATCATGGCCATGTCCGTAATCGACCGGATCGGGCGCAGGACTCTGCTCTTAATCGGGTCCGTCGGCACCGCCCTGGCGCAAGCCGGCGTGGCGTACGTTTTCTTCACCGCGCATCACGAAGGGCTGCTGGTGTGGTGTCTGGTCACCTTTGTGGGCTTTTTCGGCTTTTCGCAGGGCGCGGTGATCTGGGTCTACCTCAGCGAAATCTTCCCCAACCGTGTGCGAGCCAAAGGCCAGAGCCTGGGCAGCGCCACGCACTGGGTCATGAACGCGGTGATTTCGGCCGTGTTCCCCTTGCTCGCCGCCAAGAGCGGGGGCGCGCCGTTCGCCTTCTTCGCCACCATGATCGTGGTGCAGTTCTTCGTGGTGTTGTTCTTTTTTCCCGAAACCAAGGGCACCTCGCTGGAACAGATGCAGAAGCGGCTGGGAATTGCATAAGGCTTTCAGCCATCGGCGATCGGCTTTCGCCTAAGCGCTCACTTTCGGAATTACGGTGACGTGTTCGGGCGCGGCAACCGCTCCCTGGAAACCTGTGAAAAAATCACAAATCGCAGGCGGAACCGCCTGCGCCACCAAAGCAGGTGCATTGTTTTCAATGGTGGAGCAGGCGGTTCCGCCTGTCCAGCGCGGTTCGGTCTGATGCCCCTTCAGGTTGTACACGAACCGGGATTTACTCTTTAACAGTTCTTAACCGTTACATCGGTATCCGTTCTTACCGGGGGAGACGCCTTTAGGAGTATGAGCGGCTACAAGAGCGGTCCGATCGGTTCGAGCCTTCCTGTGCCGCCACTCTAGGAAATCGATCAAGTCAAAAACACCGGGGACGCCACGGGTGCGCACCCGGAAAAGAACGGAGGACGATTGTGTCTGCACGAAGGATTCTGCTATGGCTGGTTGCGGTGAGCGCGCTGGTTGCCTGCGCCGCGGCACAGCAGGTGTCGAACGGAACGGTGAAGGGAGTCCTGATGGACGATTCGGGTGCGGTGATTCCGGCCGTAAACGTGACTCTATCCGGCAACGGGGTTTCCAGGACTGGACAAACGCAGACGGACGGCAGCTACTCGTTTGCGGGCCTGGCGCCGGGGCAATATAACGTCTCGGTAAGCGTCGCCGGTTTTGCGCCCTTCTCCAAAGCGGTCGCGGTGGCGGGCGGCAGCGCCGTCCAGGTTCCTATCCAACTTTCCATTCGGGCGCAAAAGCAGGAAGTGACGGTACAAGGCGAAACCGCCGCGCAGGTGAGCGTCGAACCGGATAACAACGCTACGGCCCTGGTGGTGAAGGGCTCCGACCTGGAAGCGCTGCCGGACGACCCGGACGATCTATCCGATGCGCTGCAGGCCCTGGCCGGGCCAGGCGCCGGGCCCAATGGCGGCCAGATCTATATCGATGGTTTCAGCGGCGGCCAGTTGCCGCCCAAAGAATCCATCCGCGAGATCCGGATCAACCAGAATCCTTTTTCCGCCGAGTACGACCGGCTCGGTTTCGGCCGCATCGAAATTCTGACCAAGCCCGGCACCGACAAACTGCGCGGCGCGCTGTCGTTGATGGATAGCGACGGGGTGTTCAATTCCCGCAACCCCTTTTCCAACATCAAGCCGGATTTCTCCAATCGCATGGAAGCGGCTTACCTGGGCGGCTCGCTCAGCAAGAAAGCGTCTTTCTTCGTGGATTTCAACCGCCGCGACGTCGAGAACAACTCGATCGTGGTGGCTCAATATTTCAACGCTGCCACGCTGACCCAGTCGGGCATCAATACCGCGGTTCTGGCGCCTTCCACTTTCATGATTATTGCGCCGCGCCTCGATTACCAACTCACCACCAACAACACGCTTACGGTGCGCGTGGACGAACGGCTGAATTCGGCGGATAACAGCGGCGTGGGCGGCACCAGGCTGCCGGCGCCGTACTCCAGCCTGGGCTATAACAACACCGGCAACGGGCAGAACATCATGGTGACCGAGAGCGCGATACTGGGTCCCAAGGTGGTCAATGAGACGCGCTTCCAGTTCTTCCGCAACTGGTCGGCGAGCGCCGGCAACCTGATTCCGCAGATCGACGTGGCCGGCTCCTTCGTGGCCGGGGGCAACGGCCTGGGCAACACCCATGACCTCAGCCGCCACCTCGAACTGCAGAACATCACTTCGGTGTCGCATGGCGTCCACACGCTCCGTTTCGGCGCGCGCGTGCGGCGCGACGGCGATCAGAGCAATCAGCCCAACGGATTCAACGGCACGTTCAACTTCCTGGGAGGGGTGGAGCCGGAACTTAATTCGGCCAACCAGATTGTCTACGATTCCAGCGGCAACCCGGTCACCGAGACGCTCACCTCGCTCCAGCAGTACGAGCGGAACGTGCTGCTCACCCAAGCCGGATTCAGCCAAACCGCGATTCAGGCGCTTGGCGGCGGTCCTTCGATGTTCACCATTCAGGCCGGCCAATCGTATATCGGCCGCTACCGCTACGACGGGTCTCCTTTTTTCCAGGACGATTGGAGGGTGCGGCCCAACCTCACGCTCAGTCTGGGCCTGCGCTACGAGGTGCAAACCCTGGTAAGCGATCATCGCGACTGGGCGCCGCGCCTCGGTTTTGCCTGGGCGCCCGGCAGCGCGCGCAACGGCAAACAGAAGACCGTGATCCGCGGCGGCTTCGGATTCTTTTACGACCGCATCGGGACTTCCCTGTTTGAAACCGCCGCCCTCGACAACGGCGTCAACCAATTGCAGTATACGGTCTATAATCCGACTTTTTACCCCAATATTCCGGCACTTTCCTCGCTGAGCGCGGGGCAGAACACGAGATACATCGTCGATCCCAAGCTGCGCGCCGATTACAGCATGCAGGCGGCTCTCGGGGTGGAACGCCAGTTGCCGCGCAACACCACCGTGTCGCTGACGTATTCCTTCAATCGCTCCGTACACCTGGCGCAGACCGTGCCCATCAACACGCCGCTGCCCGGCAGCTTCGATCCGTCTCAGTCTCTCAGCGCAACCAACGGCGTTTTTCCGTACGGCTACTCCGCGGGCACGATTTTCGAAGACGAATCCGGCGGTTACATGCGGCAGCATTTGTTGATGGCCAATTTCAATACGCGTTTCAGCAGCCGCGTGTCGCTGTTCGGAAATTATACCCTGGGCTACGCCGACGACATTCCCTCCACGCCGACCGATCCTTACGACTTCCGTCTGGATTGGGGAACCTCCAGTTTTAATCGCCGCCAGAATTTCATGTTGATGGGCAACGTAGTGGGACCCAAGAATATTCGCCTGGCTCCGTTCGTGGCTTTGCGTTCCGGTCAGCCTTACGACGTTCTGGCGGGTGAAGATCTGTACGGAGACACGGAGACGAACGCGCGGGCGGCCTTCGTTTCGCGCGCCACCTGCTCCAGCGTGACGGCTTCCGGCGATAACGTCTGTTCGCCCTACGGCACGTTCACGAGCAGCTACGCGGTCTCGAGCACCGGCAGCGTGGTACCGCGCAACTATCTGACCATGCCGGGACTGATATCCATCAACCTGCGCGTCTATCGGACCTGGGGATTCGGCGGGAACAAGAAGGTCAAGGCGAGCACGCAGGCGGAAAGCGGGCCTCCGGGCAGCCCCGGCGTGATGGCAATGGCTGGCCGAGGCGGTCCCGGCGGTGGCGGCCCGCCTCCCGGCGGCGGTCCGGGCGGACCAGGCGGCGGACCAGGCGGTCCCGGTGGACCCATGGGCGGCGGCTCCAGCGAGCATCCCTACAACGTGACCCTCTCGCTGAACGTCGAAAACCTGTTCAACCATTTCAACCCGTCCGGCTACCAGGGCGTGATCACCAGCCCGTACTTTTTGGAAGCGACCTCGGTGAATACGGGCTTCGGCGGCGGCGGTCCCGGCGGCGGGCAAAGCGGCAGCGTGGCCAACAACCGACGCATCCAGTTGGGTCTGAGATTCACGTTTTAGCGGCGGCCGTGCAACGCCGACCGGTCGCCCCTCGGTAAGTGGCTGCAAACACGGGGTACTTGTGGCCGAGCCGAGGTGGGACAGGCCTCCTGGCCTGTCGGCAGTTGGAAGAGCCGCTTCGCGGCTACGACAGGCCAGGAGGCCTGTCCCACCAAATACGCCACACTAAGGTCCCAAACCTCAGATCTGGGTTCAACGGGACCGATTCTTTACAGTTATTTACTGTACCTCGCGGTTCTTCTTCGTACTATAGGTAACCGTGGCTGTAGGGGAACCCGTCTTGAAGAATAAGTGGCAGTGTGGCCGGGCCGATTGGCCAGGCTGCGTGGCTACAAATCCGGACCTTGATTTAAGCCGAAAGCACCGGACACGGCACAGGTTGCGTACCCGGATCGAAACGGGGGACGACCGTGTTCATACGTAGGATTGCGCTTTGGCTGCTTCTGGCGGCCGCGCTGGCCGGCGGCGCCGCGGCGCAGCAGGTGTCGACCGGAACGGTGAAGGGCGTCCTGATGGACGATTCAGGCGCGGTGATTCCGGCCGCAAGCGTGTCTCTATCGGGTAACGGGATTTCCAGAACCGCACAATCGCAGGCGGACGGCACCTACTCGTTCGCGGGTCTGGCGCCGGGGCAATATAATGTGTCGGTCAACTTCACCGGTTTTGCGCCCTTCTCCAAAATGGTCGCGGTGACGGCCGGCAGCGCCGTGCAATTGCCGCTCCAGCTTACCATCAAGGCCGAAACGCAGGAAGTGATGGTGCAAGCCGAGGGGGGTGCGCAGATCAGCGTGGAACCGGATAACAACGCCACCGCGCTGGTGGTGAAATCCACCGACCTGGAAGCCCTGCCGGACGATCCCGACGACCTCGCCGACGCACTGCAGGCGCTGGCCGGGCCAGGCGCCGGACCCAATGGCGGCACGATCTACATCGATGGCTTCAGCGGCGGCCAGTTGCCGCCCAAGGAATCCATCCGCGAGATTCGCATCAACCAGAACCCTTTTTCCGCCGAGTATAGCTGGCTCGGTTTCGGCGGCATCCAGATTCTGACCAAGCCGGGTACCGACAAGCTGCGGGGCGCGGTGTCGTTGATGGATAGCGACGGGGTTTTCAATTCCCGCAACCCGTTTTCCAATATCAAGCCGGACTTCTCGAACCGCATGGAGGCCGCGAACCTGGCTGGCTCTCCCAGCAAGAAGGCCTCCTTCTTCGTGGATTTCAATCGGCGCGACGTGCAGAATAACTCGATCGTGGTGGCTCAATATTTCAACGCCGCCACGCTGACCCAGTCCAATATCAATACTTCGGTGTTGACGCCTTCCACTTTCATGATCGTGGCGCCGCGCGTCGATTACCAGCTCACGACTAATAACACGCTGACGGTACGCGTGGAAGAACGGGTGAATTCGGCGGATAACGCCGGGGTGGGCGCGACCAGGCTGCCGGCGCCTTACTCCAACCTGGGTTATAACAACACCAGCGACGGGCAGAACGTCATGGTGACGGAGAGCGCGGTGCTAAGCCCCAAGGTGGTCAACGAGACCCGCTTCCAGTTCTATCGCAGTTGGTCGGCCAACGCCGGCAACCTGATTCCCCAGATCAACGTGGCCGGTTCGTTCGTGGCCGGCGGCAACGGCTTGGGCGACAACCACGATCAGTACCGCCATTTCGAGATCCAGAACAATACCTCGGTGTCGCGCGGCTCCCATACCGTCCGCTTCGGCGTGAAGGCGCGGCGCGATGCCGACCAGAGCAATCAGCCCAACGGATTCAACGGCACGTTCAGCTTCCTGGGGGGCGTGGAGCCGGAACTGGATTCGGCCAACCAGATCGTCACCGATTCCAGCGGCAATCCGGTCACCGAAACGCTCACATCGCTACAGCAGTACGAGCGCACCGCGCTGCTCACTCAGGCCGGATTTAGCGAAGCGCAGATTCAGGCGCTGGGCGGCGGCCCTTCGCAGTTCCGCATCCAGGCCGGCCAATCGTATATCAGCGCCCACCGCTACGACGCAGCTCCGTTTGTGCAGGACGATTGGAAGCTGCTGCCGAACTTCACCCTCAGCCTCGGCCTGCGCTACGAGGTGCAAACCCTGGTGAGCGACCATCGCGACTGGGCGCCGCGGCTGGGTTTTGCCTGGTCGCCGGGCAGCGCGCGCAACGGCGGACAGAAGACCGTGATTCGCGGCGGCTTTGGGTTCTTTTACGACCGCGTCTGGTATTCCATGTTTGAAAACGCCGCCCTCGACAACGGCGTCAACCAGTTGCAGTACGTGGTCTATAATCCGACTTTTTACCCCAATATCCCACCGCTTTCGTCGCTGAGCATGGGACAGAACACGACCTACGTGGTCGATCCCAAGCTGCGCGCCGATTACAGCATGCAGGGGGCTCTCGGGGTGGAACGCCAGTTGCCGCGCAACACCACGGTGGCGCTGACGTATTCGTTCAATCGCGCCGTCCACCTGGCACAGACCGTGCCCATCAACACCCCTCTGCCCGGGACTTTCGATCCATCTCAGTCTCTCAGCGCAACCAACGGCGTTTTCCCGTACGGCTACCAGGCGGGCACGATTTTCGAGTACGAATCCGGCGGCTACATGCGCCAGCAGTTGCTGATGGCCAATTTCAACACGCGTTTCAGCAGCCGCGTATCGCTGTTCGGCAATTACACGCTGGGCTACGCTCACGACATACCCGGGACGCCGACCGATCCCTACGATTTTCGTCTCGATTACGGGACGTCCGGTTTTAATCGCCGCCACAATTTCATGGTGATGGGCAACGTGCTGCTGCCTTGGGCCGTTCACCTGGCTCCGTTCGTGGCCCTGGCTTCCGGGCAGCCTTACGACGTTCTGGCGGGCCAGGACATGTTTGGCGACACGCTGGCCAACGCTCGCGCCGCGTTCGTCTCCCACACGGCCTGCTCCAGCCTGGTGTATTCCGGCGACGACGTCTGCTCGCCCTACGGCACCTTCACTACCGATTACCAAGTCACCAGCACCGGCAGCGTGGTCCCGCGCAACTACCTGACCATGCCCGGGCTGGTGTCCATCAATATGCGCGTCTATCGCACCTGGGGATTTGGCGCCATCAAAAACGCCCGGCCGAATCAAGCGAACGGTATGCCGGGGCCCCCTTCCGGCATGATGGCACTTGGCGGCCGCGGCGGTCCGCCTCCTGGAGGTCCGGGGGGAGGCGGCTTCATGGGTAGCACCACCGAGCACCCTTACAACCTGACCCTTTCGTTGAACGTCGAAAACGTCTTCAACCATTTCAACCCGTCCGGGTACCAGGGCGTCGTCACCAGCCCGTACTTTTTGCAAGCGACCTCGGTGAATACCGGCTTCGGCGGCGGCGGTCCCGGCGGCGGGCAAAGCGGCAACGTGGCCAACAACCGCCGCATCCAGTTGGGTCTGCGATTCACGTTTTAGCGGCTGTGGGGTTTAATCAGGCCGCGGCTTCGCAATTACGATTGAGGCCTTTCGATACGTGTGTGCAACCGCTCCCTAACGGTCGCGGCTCGTTTGACGGAGGCTATCCCACTTCGTCGTTGGCCCGGCGCAACAGGGCTCGCATGTAGGCAATGCAATAGGCGGTGCCCGCGCGCAGCAAGCCGCTGTCGCCGGCCAGCCGCGGCACATGGTCCGGCTCCACAGGTCCGTTGAAACGCACCTGCCGCAGCGCTTTCATCACCCGGTACATATCCATATAGCCGTCGTCGGGAAAGGTCTCGACGAAATGCGGCAAAGGGCCGGTCACGTTGCGGAAATGCACTTCGAAGATTTTGCCGCGCCCGCCGAAGTCGCGGATCATCTCGAAGACGTCCTTGCCCATCCGGTCTCCGCCCTCCGACCACGTGCCCACGCAGAAGGTGAGGCCCCAGTTGGGGCTGTTGCCGGCGATTTCTTCCGCGCGCCGGTAGCCGTCGTAATGGGTGAACAGCTTGGCCACGCCGTTCATTTTCGCCACCGGCGGATCGTCGGGATGGAGCGCCAGCTTCACTCCGGCTTCTTCGGCCACGGGCAGCACGGCTTTCAGAAAGTATGTATAGTTGGCCCACATGTCGTCGGCCGAATACTCGCGGTCGAATTGGCGCCGCTCGACCCGGGTGCGGAAATCGTCGAGATCGAATTCCCGCGCCGTGTACCCGCGGTGCTCCACCATTTTCGTGGTATAAGTGTTGGCCGGATGGAAATCGTACGAGGCGACGGGAATCCCGAGCTTCCCCAGGTCGCGCAGGAACCGGCGGTAGGTCTCGATATCCCGATCCCGCCCCGGTTGCCCCAACTGGATCCTGGCCGACCGGTAGGCATAGTGGACGCCCGAGTAGATCCGCATGCCGAACTGAGCAAACCGCTGCTGCGCCGCCCGTAGCGTATCGAGCGTAACCTCGCCGTCGCCAAATTCCAGCCTGACCCACTCAAGGCCGATCTGCCGAAGAAATCGCAGATCGTCGTCGGTGATGGCGTTGGCGTCCAGACGGTGACAGAGCTTGGCGTTGCGGGGATCCGATTCGTCTATCCTGGCGGCCGGCTGCTGCGCCAACAGAGGAACGGCGGGCGCCGCCAGCGCGGAGCGGAGAAACAGGCGGCGTAGCATAGATCTACATTATTGCAGCTGGGCGGAGGCGTCAAGCCGTGAAAAATCAAAATTCGAACCGCCGATGAACGCAGATAAACGCCAAAGACGTTGATGAACGAAGGAAGTAAAGTTCGGTAACGTACTCAAGGGCAACCGCTCCCTTTACGGTCGCGGCTCGGACTCGGGCATTTCCGAGCCGCGACCGTAAGGGAGCGGTTGCAGGATGCGTGACCGTAACTGCGAAGCCGAGTACCTACACCTTCACCAGGCTCTTGAGGACGCCATCCCAAGGGGCGCGATACGGTTTGTAGCACATGGCGGCGGCTTCTTTGTCGCCGATCACCTGCTCTTTTTCGGGATCCCATTTGATGGCGCGGCCGAGGCGCAGGGAATTGTTTGCCAGGTGGCAGGCGACTGCTACCCGGTGGCCGTCTTCCACTTCGCACAGGGGCCGTTTGCGCGATCGCATGCAACTCAGCCAATCGCGTTCGTTCATGGCCATGGTATCTTCGCCGCCGGTGCCGTAGCGGGCGTCGGACTGCACGCCGCCCTTGGAGGGTTGAATCCACGGCGTCGGTTTCACGTCGGTATAGACCGGACCGCCGATGGGCTGTCCCATGAAACGCGGAATGTCGTTGACCGGATCGATCTTGTTTTCCGGGATGACTTCGTAGTTGCCGGCCAGCACCATGCTGCCCTTGGTCCCCAGGTAGACCTGCCCGCGCGCGGCGCTGTCTCCGCGCATGGCGTTGGCTTCGCGAATGGCGTAATTCACCGTGAAGTTGCCCGGGAATTGCCATATGGCGTCCTGGGTATCCGGCGTCTCGCCGTCGTCTTCGAGCGCGAACCGGCCGCCGGTGGACATCACCATCGTCGGGCCCTTCACGTTCATGCACCACAACACCTGATCGATGGTATGAGCGCCGAGGTTGGTCATCTGGCCGCCGGAATAATTCCAGAACCAGCGGAAGTGGTACAGCGCGCGGTGGTTCTGGTAGGGTGTTTTGGGCGACGGACCCAGCCACATGTCGTAGTCGATCTCCGGCGGCGGATCTTCGATGGGAGTCTTGCCGAATCCGGGATAAATATTGCGGTAGGAGGCGATCCGGATGGAGGAGATTTTCCCCAGCAGGCCGCTTTCGATGACTTTCTTGGCCTCCGCCACACCGGAGCCATGGCGCCGCTGCGTGCCTACCACCACGATGCGGTTGTATTTGCGCGCCGCCTGGATCATCCACTTGCCTTCGTCGATGAACACGGTCATCGGCTTTTCCACGTACACGTCCTTACCCGCCGCGCAGGCCATGATGGTGAGCATCGCGTGCCAGTGGTCGGGCGTGGCTACCACGACCCCCTGGATGTCTTTGTTCTCGTACATCTTGCGGAAATCGCTGTACCCTTTGGCATTGGGATTTCCGGTATATTTGAGACCTTCCTCGAGGCGCGGCTTGTAGACTTCGCTCAGACCCACCAGGTCGACGTCGTCGAACTTCTTGAAATCGGTAATGTGTTGTTTGCCGATCAACCCGAAGCCGACAAACCCAATGCCAATACGGTCATTGGCGCCCAGAACCCGTTTGTACTGCGCGGCCGTCAAGGCAGCCGCGCCCAGGAACCCTCGCCGGGTGGCCTGGGCCGTTTCCAGTTTATTTAGCATTTGCTGCTCCCTTTGTCTCAGGATACTACGCGACTGCGATTATATCGGATGTCACTCCCCGCCGCAGGAACCCATGGCAGGCGCGTCCCCGAGATACCGTGCGGGCCTGTAAGCTGGTGTTGTGGTGGAACGCTAACGATGGCCGGGCTGGCGCCGAAGGCGATGCTTCTGCCGGGCCTTCTGCTGGCGCTGGCCGTCGAGCCATCGGGCGGCGGCGAAGCGGCGGCGGCGATCTCGATCGATTATCCGGAAGACGGATCGATTTTCCCGCCTGAAATCACGCCTCCAACCTTCCTTTGGACCGATCGCGGCAAAGGGGTGAGCTTCTGGCGGATCGAGATTCGGTTCGGCGATGGCGCGCCGGCCATTCATGCCACATCCAGGGGCGAGCGTCCACGCCTGGGCAGGATCGATCCGGATTGCGTTGCCGCCACCAACGAGCCTCCCAAGCTGGCGCCGCGTCTGGCGACGGCGCATTCCTGGGCGCCAGACGTTATAACCTGGGAAGCCATCAAGCGGCATTCGGCCGCGAGCGTGGCCACGGTGGCCATCACCGGCTTTCGCGATGGCTTCCCGGACCGGCCTGTCTCTCGCGGAAAGGCCGCCATTCGCACTTCGAAGGACCGGGTGGGCGCGCCGATCTTCTATCGCGACGTGCCGCTGATGCCTTCGGAGCTGGAAAAAGGAGTGATCAAACCGCTGGCCGCGGAGGCGATTCCGCTGGTCGCCTGGCGCGTGCGCAACGTGGGGGAAGCCCGCAGCCGGCTGGTGATGGAAAACCTGCCTCTGTGCGCCAACTGCCATTCGTTTTCCGCCGACGGCAAGACCATGGGAATGGATATGGATGGTCTCGGGGGCAACCGGGGGATGTACATTCTGGCGCCGGTCGCGCCCGCGATGGCGATCCGCAAGGAGGACGTGATTCAGTGGAGCTCGGCGGAAGGCAAGCTGAAGGGGAACGTACGCATCGGCTTTATGTCGCAGGTTTCCCCGGATGGGCGGTACGTGGCGACCACCATCAACCCCGCCTCTCTGGCTGCCGGCTCCGGCCAGCCGCCCAGCAACTATTACGTCGCCAATTTCAAAGACTACCGTTATCTTCAGGTATTTTATCCGGCGCGCGGGATTTTGAGCTGGTACAGCCGCCAAAGCGGGGTGCTGCAGCCGCTTGCTGGCGCCGACGATCGGCGGTTTGTGCAGATGGGCGCCGTCTGGAGCCCGGACGGAGAGTACCTGGTATTTGCACGCGCCGAAGCCACCGATCCCAATCCGCCCGGCGTGCCTCTGGCCAAATTCGCCAACGATCCGAACGAGCTGCAGCTCCAATACGACCTCTACCGGGTTCCATTCCACAACGGCCGGGGAGGCGTGCCGGAGCCGGTCGCCGGCGCGTCACACAACGGCAGGAGCAATACCTTTCCCAAGGTTTCGCCCGACGGGCGGTGGATCGTGTTCGTCGAATGCCGTAACGGGGAGCTGATGCGTCCCGACAGCCAGTTGTACATTGTTCCCGCCACGGGCGGCGAGCCGCGGCGGATGCACTGCAACACGCCGGAAATGAACTCCTGGCACAGCTTTTCACCCAACGGCCGCTGGCTGGCGTTTTCGTCCAAAAGCAGGTCGCCTTACACCCAGATGTATCTCACCCACATCGACGCGGACGGCAACGACAGCCCGGCCATCCTGATTGAGAACGCCACGGCGGCCAACCGGGCGGTGAACATTCCGGAGTTTGTCAACGTGCCGCCGGATGGGTTGCGGCAAATCGGCGGCCCGGTGATCGACTATTACCGGCTGGTTGACAGCGCCATGTATCTGCGGAAGAGAGGCGCGTACGAGGCATCCGCCACGAAATGGCGGGAAGTGGTGGCGCTGAACCCCGACGACGAAATGGCGCACCGCAGCCTGGGGAGCCTGCTGTTGATGACCGGCCACCGGGAGGAGGCCGCGGTTCATTTCAGGAAAGCGTCGGAGATGAAGCTCCGTGCGGCGATCGAGGCCGATCCCGCGTCGCCTCGGGGGTACAACGATCTCGGCGCGATGCTGGTCGAGACCGGGCGGGTGGAGGATGCGGTGGCGCAATTCGAGAAAGCCATCGCGCTGAAACCGGAATACGCCGCCGCGCGCGCGAACCTGGGCGCCGCGCTGGCAAAGCTGGGAAGGCCGGACGAAGCGCTGGTTCAACTGACGAAGGCCGTGGCCTCCGACGCCACGTATGCGCCCGCGCACTACAATCTGGGACTGGTTTTGAGCCAGCACGGGGATGCGCCGGGAGCCATCCGGGAATGGCGGCGCGCGCTGGAGCTGGACCCGAAATACGCCGAGGCCCATGATCGGCTGGGCGACGCGCTCGAGGCGCAAGGGCAGACCTCGGAGGCCCTGGCCCACTGGCGCGAGAGTATCGAACTGCAGCCGAGCAACGCACCCACGCTGCGGCGGGTTGCGTGGGCGCTGGCGACCTCACCGGTGACGGCCATCCGCAATGGCGACGACGCGCTTCGGTTCGCGGTACGGGCGATTGAAGTGTCCGGCGGAAACGACGCGCGCCTGCTGGACACGCTCGCGGCGGCGTACGCCGAGAAGGGGCAATTCGCCGACGCGGCGCTGACCGCGCGCCGGGCTCTGGCACGGGCCAAACAGGAGAACCAGCCCGCGCTGGCGGCCGCGATCGGGGCCAGGATCGCTTTGTACGATGCGGGCCGGGCGTTTCGCGACCCCATCCCGGCGCCGATCGCCCCGTGAGCCGGCATTGCCTACGGGAAATATGGTACTGCAGAAGATCAAGAACTGGCGGCTTGTGATAAACTCTACCGAAATCGTCAGATAAAATGGAAGCTCTAGTAAGACACGAAAGGATTTGCAGCGAGTAATGGCACCCGCCACCGCCAAAGCGCAACCCGTGCTGTCGGTCCTCGTCATCGACGACTCTCTGCTGATCCGCATGGCACTGAAGCAACTGATTGCCGAGGAGTACCGGGGGGCGGCTTTCGGGGAGGCGCGTACCGGCGAGGAGGCTTTGGCCCTGCTCCCGAAACAGCATTGGAGTCTGGTGATCCTCGATATCAGTCTCCCGGATCAAGATGCGTTCTCGCTGTTAGAGAAGATTTGCAACAGCCATGCCGGGACCGAGTCCCGCGTGCTCATGTTGGGAACGCATGGCGACGACCTTTGGGCCGCGCGCGCCATGCAGCTTGGGGCGGCGGGCTATGTCTCCACGAGTTTGGGCCGCCGGGATCTGCTGCAGGCATTCAAGAACGTGCTGGTGGGCAAGAAGTTCTTCCACGAACCGTTGTCCCGAGACGTGGCGCCGAAACGGGATGCTTTGCGCGCCAATCTTTCGGCACGGGAGTACGAGGTCTTGCTGGCGTTTGCCCGCGGGAAGCAGACCGGCGAGATTGCGGTGGATCTGAATCTGAACAGCCGGACAATCAGTACGTTCAAGCGGCGCATGTTGAATAAGCTGCAACTGAACTCGACCGCCGACCTGGTGCGCTACGCGATCGATCATAAGCTCGCCTGATCGGGCTTCCGCTACTTCCCCAGCATATTTTGGATGAAGGACCGCTCGAGGGGCCAGTAGCCATCGACGCGCTTTCCTTCGGGGCGAAAGGATCCGGAGGTCAGCACGCCGCTCAGGTCGGAAGGGTTGGGCTTCTGGTTCTCGCGGGTGATCATGTCGCGCAGAAGCCGGGTGACGCGGGTGAGTTCCAGCGCGACATCCGCCGCGTCGGTTTCCTTGCGGCAGGTTACCGTCATGCGGGCGGCGAAGCGATTTCCATCCGGCGCCAGCGTGAGAGTGAGGTTTTGCGCCTGTCCGAGGCCGCTGGCGAACATGCGCGTTCCTTCGGGAAGATCCGTGCCGGACTTGAGGATGCCGACCGGCACGGAGAGCCAGAGCGGGGCATTCGGCGCCTCCGGTCCCTTGCCGATGGCGACATTCTGCAGGCGCAACGCGGCCGTGCTGTCCGGGCTGATCGCCATCCCCATCAGATTGCGCTGGAGCGGGAAAAAGGAGATCTGGCGATCCTCCGCGCTGCCTTTCATGCTGCAAAAAGCGTTGTAGCAATCCCCGCCCTGGTGGGACACGTAGGATTGCAGACTCTTCCAGTCGAATCGGCCGCGCACCAGCAGATACTTGGCGGTAGGGGTGAAAGCCAGAATGGCGCCATCCAGATCCTGCCTCCAATCGAAATCGGTCTGGTGGACAAACGCCTGGTACTCGGGTTCTTCGGCGACTTTCGAATCCTCCAGCGCCTGCAAGATCCCGGAGTTGCGCAGGGCCGCGAAATCGATTCCGACCACCAGCGAATCCGCCACCGGGAGGCGCCGCAGCAGGGTGGAATTGGAAAGGTCGCGGTCGTGATACCACAGCACGCCGCCGATCACACCGCCGCAAACCGCCGCTACGGCAAACAACAGGAACCAAGCCCTGGTATTCGGATTCACGAATCGAGTATCACACAGCCACGGCTTCGCGGGCGAGCGCGGTTTCGGCGGCGCGCGCCGTCTTCCACAGCCGAAGATAAGGATCGAGCTGGCGCATCATGGTTTGGAACCCGGCCAGTGTCAACGATTGCGCGCCATCGCTGATCGCCTTTTCCGGCCAGGGGTGAACTTCCACGATCAACCCGTCGGCACCGACGGCGACGCCCGCCCGCGCGAGGGCGGGGATCAGGCTGCGCTTGCCGGCGGCGTGGCTGGGATCGAGGATCACGGGAAGGTGCGTCAGTTCATTCAGCACCGGCACGGCGGAGATGTCGCAAGTGTTGCGGGTCGCGGTTTCGAAGGTGCGGATGCCCCGTTCGCACAGAATCACGTTGGGGTTGCCGTGAGCCACAATGTATTCGGCCGACATGAGCAGTTCCTTGATGGTGGAGCTCATGCCCCGCTTCAGCAGCACCGGACGGCGGCAGGCGCCCAACAGCTTGAGCAGAGAAAAATTCTGCATGTTGCGCGCGCCCACCTGCATGCAATCGGCATATTCCGCCACCAGATCCACATCGCGGTCGCTCATGACTTCGGTCACGATCGCGAGACCGGTGGCTTGCTTGGCTTTGCGCAGAAGCTTGAGCCCTTCGGCTTCGAGGCCCTGAAAATCGTAGGGCGAGGTGCGCGGCTTGAACGCGCCGCCGCGCAGCACGCGCGCGCCGGCGGCAGCTACCGCTTCGGCCGTCGCCATGATCTGCTTTTCGCTCTCCACCGAACAGGGGCCGGCCATCACCACAAACTCGTCGCCGCCAATCTCCAGCCCGTTCAGGCGGATGGCCGAGCGCTCCTTGCGGAATTCCCTGCTGACGAACTTGTAGGGCGCCGAAATCCGCACCGCGCTCTCGACACCGGGCGCGGCTTCGAGCGATTCCAGGCAGGCGGTCACATCCCCCATGCCCACCACTCCGATTACGACGCGCTCCTCGCCGACGATGGAATGGACCTTGTAGCCGAACTCGGCGATGCGTTCGCAGACGTGGTCGATTTCCTCCTT
The DNA here is from genome assembly GCA_003164035.1 of Bryobacterales bacterium. GTDB lineage: Bacteria > Acidobacteriota > Terriglobia > Bryobacterales > Bryobacteraceae > JBEKYD01. The sequence continues at coordinate 58,265 of PLRS01000045.1, forward strand.
AGTAGCATGGAGGCGCATGGAAATAATCATGGATCCAGTATACACATTAAGGCGATCAAAACACAAGTTAAGACCATTTAATTCATTTACTTGTATGCACCACCAAGAGGCGGTGTTATTGAATCGTCGCCGAGGCCGTTTGCGAAGGTTGGCTGGTCTTGCCGTTGGAGCCCACGGCGACCACCTGGTAGCGATAAGCGACCCCGCGCCGCACGGCGCGATCCGAGTACGAGGGAACGCCCTCGACGTCGCCGATTTTGGCGAACGGACCGTCGCCCTCGGCGCGCTCGACGCGGTAGGCGGCGATATCGGCGTCAGGATTGGCATCCCAGGAAAGCTCGATCGACTGCGGGGTGGGAACCGCTCGCAAGCCTTGCGGGGCCGGTGGGGCGGGCGCCTCGGGAATGATCCGGAACGCACCCGAAAGCTCGCCTTGGGCTTCTTTGCCGTTCGAGAGCGGCTCGAAGGTCTGCACGAGGTAACTGTAGGGCGTACCGAATTCCACGTGCGGATCGAGCCATTCGGGCGCGGTGACGGTAGCTACGATGTCGTAGGAGGGAGGGTTTGCGCTGGAGCGCAGCACGCGGAAATGGCCGCCGCGGGCCTGCCAGGCGAGGCGAACCCCGCCATCCGCGGTTTCGGCCTTCAGGTTTTCCGGTTTATCCAGCGGCGCCACCACCTGGACCACCTCCAGGTTGGACCACCCCACGTCTTTTCCATTGGCGCCAATCACGCGCACGCCGAGGATGACTTCCTTACCGGTCCAATCCGCGCAGGGAAACTCGTAACTGGCCAAGCCATTGTGTTGAACCGGCGGACCGATCCGGCGCGCATGGGCAGCCCAAACCGCCATGTCGAAGGGATTGCTCCCCTCGCCCGCGCGGAAATCGAGGGTCACGGAGGACTGGATGGCGACGCCCTCGGTGGTCAGTTGCGGAATCGAAAAGTGAGCCACGATCTTCGTCCCGCGCTGAATGGCCGCCAGGTCGTGCACGCGGGCGGGGATATTGGCGAGCGGCGGAACCGGTCCGGCGATGTATCCGCATCCGGAGGCCAGAAAGGCGGACAGCAAGAGCGGGAAGTAACGGTATGTGCCGGGCACTCCGTGGGGCGCCTTCACCAGTGATTCGCCTTTTGCTCGCGAGCGGCGCGGACCATGCCGAGGAACCGGCGCGCCAGTTCACGAATGCGATCGGGGTGGCGGTTTTCGATCGCCTCGCGCGGCACGAGCGCCCCGCCCACGCCCAGGGCGACCGCCCCGGCCAGAATGAATTCGACGGCGGTCTGTTGATTGACGCCGCCCGAGGCGATCAGCGGAATTTGCGGAAATGGCGCCTTGAGGGCGCGGATGTACCCGGCGCCGCCGACTTGCGCACAGGGGAACACCTTGACCAAGTCGCCGCCGGCGCGCCATGCGGCCATCACTTCACCCGGCGTCAGCACGCCCGGAATCGACAGCACGTCCTCGCGCTTGGCCACGGCGATGATTTCCAGGTCCAAACCGGTAGTGGTAAGGAAACGGGCGCCGCTTTGAATGCAGCGGTGCGCGACGTCGGTTTCCATAAGAGTGCCGGCGCCGACGATCACATCCGGATGCTTGCGCGCCAATGCCGCGATGACGTCGATGGCGCCGGGCACGGTCATGGTGATTTCGACAATAGGAATGCCGCAGGCTGCCACCGTCTCAGCCGCAAACGAAGCCTCCTCCGCACTCGACACACGCAAGGCGGGGATCAGGCCGATCTCCTCGATCCGGCGGCGGATCTGTTCTTTGGTCATTGCGTCTACGGGTCCATCGCCAGTGTAGCGCGGTGCGGGCGGGAATCGTGGGAGCGGCCCGGTCCGTTCAACGGCCGGGGCACCATCCGCCGGCAGGCTTCAAGGGCTTCGATCACGTTAGACGCGCGGACTAGCTCGCTGGGCCAACGTCCACACAGGTGGGCTTTTTCGTCAGCGTCAGCTTTAATACCACCGGCCACGGCCATAATAACCGCCGCCGCCGAATAACAACACAAGCAATACGATAATTAGCAAAAGGTACATATGCCGTCTTCCTATTCTCTGTCACATTGATCGGCGCCAACGGAATCCAGCCGATTAGGGCAGGCGGAACCGCCTGCCCCACCATGGGAAACAATGCACTTGCTTCGGTGGCGCAGGCGGTTCCGCCTGCGATTTCTAATTTCTTCACAACTCCTGACGGTCGCGGTTAGACGCTAGCGCCAGTGGCCCTCTACTAAGACCCAGCCGTCCCTACGGTGAGTCCAGCGGTGCGCTACCCAGTGCGCATGGCGGCGTGGAGGCTGTTGCCACATTCCCGGGGTCCAGGCGTAAGCGTTGCCATCCCAACGGTGGTATCCGGAGATCCACACATAGTCACGGCTGGGCGGCGGCGCCCGTTTCTCGGTCACAACATGAGGCGGCCTGATGTGGACCACCACTTCGGCCGTAGCGCTGAAGAACAGCGCACTCGCAAAAACTAATCCGATCAATCGCTTAATCATAATGTGCTTTTCTTTCTTAGGGTCAACGTCCGAACTGCTCCGAAGATAGACCCACTACCAGGCGCTTCTCCGCCGGAGGCCGTGATAGAGAACCAGCAAAGCGACTGAGCCGATCACGGCCACAAAGAGACTGTAAAGGTTGAGTCCGCTGACGCCAGAAGCTCCAAATATGTGGAACAGCCAGCCACCAGCAAAAGCTCCGACAACTCCCAACAGAATGTCGACGAGGATTCCCTCGCCTCTTCTGTTCACAAGCTTGCTGGCGATGAACCCTGCGATCAGGCCGAGAATCAGCCAGGCTAAAAACGACATAGTCTCTCCCCTCTGTCCCGTCAAGGAACGGAACGAAGAAGCGGACCGGCCGTAGGCGCCAACTATCGACGAAGAATAGAGCACCATCGCCAGTAAGGCACGATGTGTCTGTCCCGGTTGGATCATACTGTCACACCTTCCGAGCTTCACCAATGCACGTGCGTGGCCGCATACAAATACGCCACACGCCGATAAAGCGTTTACGCGGGTATCGGCAAAAACTGCACTTGAGTGCATTACTTCGTATCGCGGCAAGCCGCAATCTCTCCGTGGCCTCCTTTTCGTTCGCGGACCCACAAGTGCTAGGTAAAGGGTGTGCCTTGCGTTCGAATTTGCGCAGTATGTGTGGTGTGCTCTCTTGCCGGGGCGGCGTATGGTCAGGATAAAACTTCTCCAGCAGATGCGAATCCGCTCGATACGGCCCCTAAGCGCATCTTCGGCATCATTCCCAATTACCGCACCGCGCCGAGTTTGGCTCATTACCAGCCGCTCACGCGAATGGAAAAGTTCGGCATCGCGTACGCGGACTCCTCCGACCGCGGCGCCTTCGTTATGGCCGCGGCCTTCGCTGGCGATGAACAGCTCACCAAGGCCATGCCGTCGTACGGTCGAGGAGTAGCCGGCTACTCGCGGTATTTGGGCGCAGCCTATGGGGACCTGGCGATCGGAAACTTCATGACGGAAGCGATCTACCCCAGTCTTCTGCACCAGGATCCGCGTTATTTCCGGCACGGCGCGGGCAGCGGGTGGTCGCGCCTGTTCTACGCCGTGGGCCGGATCTTCTGGACCCAGACCGACCGCGGAGGCTCGCAGTTCAATTTCTCCGAACTGATCGGCAATTCCACTGCGGTGGCGATTTCCAACGCGTATTCTCCCGACCATCGCACCGCGGCCAATGCCGTCTCCAAACTGGGAGTGCAATTGGGGCTCGACACTGCCGGCAACGTCATGAAGGAGTTCTGGCCCGATCTGAACCGCAAACTCAGCCGCAAGCATCGTGAGGCGGCATTACCCAAGTAGACCGCGACGGCATCCCGGGGCGGGTGGCGGTGCTCTATTTGCGCTGGAAGACGAGAGTGATTGGTTTCGAATCCGGCCCGGCAACGCGGACCGTCATGGTGCCATCCGAGGCAAGGGCGTAGCTTTCTAGCGTAATCGCACCGGATCGTGTGGTCGTCACTTTCAGGACATTGTGGTCCCACCTGGTCTTGCTCTTGATGTCTTTGCCGGTGTGAATGGTGGCGTTGTTCTCGGCGTCGGTGAGGTCGCGATAGAAGAAGGTATCGGTGGCACCTTCATACACGAAGTTGCGCGAGACGATGATGACGCCCTCTTTATCGTCGATGGTCACGGTGCCGGTTTGAACGACGGATTGGCCGGCAAAATCGCTCCTGGCGGGCACCAATGTCCAAGTGCCGTTCAGGGCGCTGTGGTCGCGCGCGACGGCGTAAAACGCGAAGAGCAGGGTCGTCAAGACGGCTCCGGCGATTATAGTTGAATATGTCCTCATGATTTCCTTCCAGTGACCAACCTGCTTTTGCAATTACAGACTCATATCCGGCAACCGCTCCCTGACGGTCGCGGCTCGGTTTCGCGCGTTTCCGAGCCGCGACCGTGAGGGAGCGGTTGCACACAAATAGGGTAGCGAACTGCCAAAAGCAGTGTACCGAGTTAAACGCCGCTGATGGAATAAGCAGCTCTGTGTTGCTCTTCCTGGAGCCAATATGGAGGCCGGCCGTAATGAAAGTAGAGCCGGTTTTCATACTCTCGAGTGATCGGTGAAGACTCGACGTACTCCGGGGCGCCCTGAATGGCTTCCCGGGAGAGGCCGACGTAGACCTTGGAATCCGTCCAACTCACCCGTTCGATCCATGCCGGGGAGACCAGCACCTTCCTGCCCGGCCACCAATTCCGCGTAGCGACTTCGATATAGCGGATCGCCCAGGCTTCATCGTCAACCACAAACCCATCCACATGGCCGATTTCACCATCAGCCGACTCAATGCGATAACCAGTGACGGCCTCGCTGCTGCGCAGATGGGAATCCGGGGACTCTCTGAGAATCCTCTCCGCCCTCGCTTCCGCCGAGGCACTGGTTGTATTCGCCAAGCCGGCCGGGTAGAACGCCGGTCCCCAAAGATAAGGACCACCCCAATAATAGGGATAACCGTAATAGCCGAGGTATGCGACCTCGTGCTGCCGGGACACGGGCTGGTGCGTGTCGATATCAGGACTGCGCTCAACCTGCTTTTTCGTAAGTGCCACATCCAGTCGTCCGGCCAGCAGGTCCGCCTGAATGACGGAGAATGGCGAGATGAGCACGCGGCGGCCGGAAAGCCACCCGCCAGTGTCTACCAAGAGATAGCGGATGGCCCATGTATCGTCGTCGAAATAAAACTGTTCTACAGTTCCAAGCTCGCCATCCGTCGCTCGGATCGCTAGACCTTTCAGATGCGATGCGTTCGTTAACATTATCTTCGCCCTCCCAGGCAATCGATTGTCGAGTGCATTTTCGCTGCCACCGGCCCACACACAGGGGCGCCAACTCACGCGCACAATCAGGCCGCGTCCACTCGGGCTACGCCCGCTGCGGCGCTCAAGGCACGCTCGAAATCGCGGCACAGCAAGCAGTGCACGCGCAGCGCCAACCGCCAGGCGGGAAGGACGCCGTGGTGCCGCCGGTTCAACAGATGCAGAATCTGCCGTGGCGAGTGCAAAGTCCGCACCAGGGAGCCTCATCGTTAGAGCCGCATGCGAGAATCCCAGCCGGTATTGACGTGGGGCTTTGTCGCCTTAAATCGGCCGTCGGATTGCGTACTCGTCAAGATATTCCGGCGTTCCAGTCCCTTTTCGGGGATATTTCCGACTTCCGAAAGAGATTGGTCTGCCTCGTGCATGTAAGACGAAGAGTAGCCTACGCTTCCCACAGGAGGAATCATGACGCACGAGGAACACCGGAGAGCCGCCGAGCAGCACGAGCTGGCGGCAAAGGCCCATCGTACTGCCGCGGAACATAACGAAAAAGGAGATTACACAGCGGCAATCTGGCATTCGGAACGAGCGCTGGAGTACTCGGATCACGCTTATCATCTGGCGAAGGAAGCTCACAACAAGTCAGGGCAGGTAGGGAGGCTTTAGATGTCTACACGCTATAACCACGGGTCACGTTACGAAAATCATCAGCGCGCCGCCGAGTTGCACGATAGCGCCGCCCATGCTCATCTCAGTGCGGCGGAAGCCCATGAGAAACAAGATCATCAAACCGGGCAAGAGCTTTCCCGGCGGGCTCTCGAACATTCCCAACAGGCTCATCAGCATACGGAACAGGCGCACCGGGACGCCGTAACGGAACACGCCATCGGAAACTTTGGCCACGAGGACATCGCAGCGCTGGCGCATTCCCTGTGGCAAGCCAGAGGTTGTCCGGAGGGATCGCCCGAGGAAGACTGGTCCCATGCCGTGCAGGAACTGCGCGCACGCAGAGAAGGTCTCCGGCAGTGATCGCGCGCCCGAGAGGATCGGAATCCATGAAACGCAGTTATTTATCGTTGACGCTAATGCGAGCCGTTTTTTGTGCCGCGCTACTGCTTGCACCGGGAGGTGAGTTGCTGGCTGCCCAACAGCCGCCGCAACTTCCGCCTCCCGGCCAGGCACTGACACCAGATCAACTCGACGATTTGACAGCGCCGATAGCGCTGTACCCCGATCCGCTGGTAAGCCAGATCCTGGTGGCGGCAACCTATCCGCTCGAACTCGTCCAAGCCTTCCAGTGGCTCCAGAGGAACCCGGGCTTGACTGGCGCTGCCCTGACCCAGGCGGCACAGCAGCAGAACTGGGATCCAAGCATACAGGCCTTAGTGGTATTTCCGGACCTTGTCAAACGGTTGAACCAAGACATCACCTGGACCACAAATCTTGGGAACGCGTTTCTGAGTCAGCAAGGCGACGTGATGGACGCCATACAGAGAATGCGGGCCAAGGCGCGGCAGGCAGGGAAATTGTCCTCGACAAGCCAGCAAACCGTGACTACCACGAACGACTCGGGGCAACCCGTCATCGCGATTCAGCCCGCCGACCCGCAAATGATGTATCTGCCCTACTACGATCCCGCATTTATCTGGGGACCTTCTCTGTATTATCCATATGCAAGTTGGTATTACCCCGGCGCTTACTTCGGTTTTGGCATCGGCATCCCGATGGGTTTATATTTTGGCGGCGGGTGGGGAGGCTGGGGCGGGTGGGGTTGGCAACCCGGCTGGGGCGGCCGCAATATCATTGTGAATAACAACTTCATCCACCGGTACAATTTCAATTCCGGCGGTATCGGTAGCCTAAGTGGAAGAAGCGCATGGGCCCACGATGCCTCGCATCGCGAGGGCGTGCCGTATTCCAACGCCGCCCTGGCCAACCGTTATCGCGGCAACGTGCGCCAGAACCTGCAATCGCGCGGGGCGGCCGGACAGGAGCGGGCCCGAGGCTCAGCCTCCCAATCCGGAGCCGAGCGAATGGGTAATCGGCAGATTCCCGCGAGCGCGCCCAGCAAGAATCGTAGCGCTTTCGGCGGCGTTCGGGAAGGCAGAGCGGCGCGCACACAGAGCGACCATGGATATTCGAGTCTCGGCCCGGCCCGGAGCGGCGGCTTTTCGGGCGGCGGGGGCGGCATGCGTGGCGGCGGAGGCGGCATGCGTGGTGGCGGGGGCGGCCACGGTGGCGGAGGCGGGCATCACTAGGAGCGAGAGGAAATCATGGCGAAAATCAATTCTATTGACGTGAAAGACAGCCCGCGGCGGCTCACCCATTTTCTGGCCGCCGGCCTGGTGCTTGGGGCAACTCTACTCCAAGCCGGTCCGAAGGACAGCCAGCAGACATTTGCCACGCCACAGGAGGCTGTGCAGGCGACCATCGATGCAGCCGAGCGCAATGACACCGCGGCCCTTCTCCAGCTTTTCGGACCAGGGGGCAAGGACATCGTCGAATCCGGCGATCCGGTACAAGATAAGGATTCTCGCGCCGAGTTTGCGCGTTCGGCTCACGAAAAGCTCCAGATCGATGCAGACTCTTTAACGCCGGACAGGGCGACCTTCACGGTGGGCGAGCAGGAGTGGCCGTTTCCGGTGCCCGTGATTCGCAGGAACGGAAGATGGCAACTGGATTCCTCCAGCGGGCGTCTAGAGATTCTCGCGCGCAGGATTGGCCGGAACGAATTGAATGCCATGGAGGTTTGCCGGGGCTACGCAGAGGCACAAATGGATTACGCCTCGGAGCCGCACGACGGCGATGCTGTCTTGAAATATGCACAGAGGATCTCGGCCACACCCGGCAAGCAGGATGGGCTGTATTCGGATGGCGTTCCCGAAAGTCTGGTTTCGCGAGCTTTCGCCGAGGCCGCAGCCGCGAATCAGGCCGCGGCGGGCAAGACGCTGGAACCTTTCCATGGATACTATTTCCGGGTGCTGAAATCTCAGGGGCCGGACGCGACCGGGGGCGCCTTCGACTACGTAGTGAACGGTAGGATGATCGGCGGCTTCGCTCTGGTCGCCTGGCCCGCCGAGTATGGCGTGTCCGGAGTCAGGACTCTTATCATCAATCACGATGGAGCGGTTTACGAGAAGGACCTCGGGGCGGGAACGGCCGTCGAAGCCCGACAGATGACGCGATTCAATCCCGACAGATCCTGGCGGCCGGTGGTCCTGGAGTAGCAACGAGCGCGATTCGAAGACACCTTTCGACTCGTCGTACCGGCCAATTAAGAATAGGTCCGTCATGCTGAGCATTCAGAGGATTCTTGTTCCTGTTGTGTTCGCGGACACTTCCCGGCACGTCGTGAACCAGGCCGCGTGGCTGGCGCGCCGCTTTCACGCGGAAATGATCCTGCTGCATGTGGTAACGCCTCTTAGTTATCCCGCCGGCCTACTGGAGAGCGGGCACGAGATCACGGCGCGGGATTTGCACGCGCGCATCGTCGAGCGCGCCCGGGAAGATCTGGATCGGGCGTTGCGGCCAGAGCTCGATGGGATTGCCGTCACACGTATGCTGCTGAGGGGCGACCCGGCTCACGAAATCGTTACGACCGCTCGCGACCAGAACGTGGACCTGATCGCAATGTCGACCCGCGGCGAAGGGGCATTCTACCGCTTTCTGCTGGGCTCAGTGACGGCGAAGGTACTGCACGAGAGCCATTGCCCGGTGTGGACAGGCGCTCACCTGGAGGACGCGCCGGCGCGCGAGTTCTCCATCCGCCACGTCCTCTGTTCGGTGGATTTGAGCCCTCACAGCCCGCGCACCGTGTCGATGGCAGCCGACATGGCCGCGGCCCTCAATGCAACCCTTACGCTCGTGCACATCACGACCGGGGTGGAGGTTTGGGGCCCCGGCGGATCCCATGTCGACCCCAAGTGGAAGGAGATGATCGTCGGCATCGCCACCGCCGAGATCGCCAAACTTCAGCGGGACGTGGGCACTAAGGCCGAGGTCATCATCGATAGCGGCGATGTTCCGCAACTGTTAAACCGGGCGGCGGAGCGAACGAAGGCTGACGTCCTGGTAATCGGACACAACCCCGGGCGAAGCCATCTGGGGGACAACGGCGAAGGCTATGGAATCATTCGGGAGTCGCCCATCCCGGTCCTGGCTCTATGAGCCGGGATTTCCAGTTTAGTGTTCCGGTCTGGCTCAGTGTACACCGAATCGCCATTTTTGATTTTCCAAGGTGCAGTTTTCACCTCGGCATGGGCCAAATGGTTGTGAAAATGCACACCTCCCGCTCGCTACTTCGGCGCACCTACGGGCGTCGATTTTACCGGCCGTCGGCAAATTTAGCACTTCAAGTGCGGTCTTTGCATCGAAACTCCGGCGAATTTGCCGCCGGCTCGCTGTATCTGCGGTCTCGGCCTTTCAAATGGAAAGGCTCTAATATGGACCGTCTCGTGCAAGAGACGATACTCGGCTCGCCGCCGCGGATGATCACCGTTGATGAACCGCCCCCTATATTGCGGCTGCAAAGAGCGGGAGAAGGATGGGTTCAGTCGTGAAAACGGAGACCGGTATTCGAAGCATTGCGTTTCTCGGCGACTACTTGCCGCGCAAGTGCGGCATCGCAACATTTACATCCGACTTGCTTGAGGCCGTAGCGGCGAGGCATCCCAAAGGGTCATGCTTCGCGGTGCCGGTCACCGACATCGATGGGCGATATCGATATCCAGACGCAGTTCGCTTCGAAATCGCGGAGCGGGACCTGGCGTCATACCGCCGCGCAGCCAACTTCCTGAACTCCACCCACGTGGACATTGTCTCGCTGCAGCACGAGTTCGGAATTTTCGGCGGCCCGGCGGGCAGCTATTTATTGGAATTGCTGCGCGGACTATCGGCGCCGGTCGTCACCACGCTCCACACGGTTCTCCTCAGGCCGAACGCCGACCAGCATCGCGTGATGCGGGAGTTGATCGCGCACTCAGCCCGCCTGGTGGTCATGGCGGAGCGGGGACGGACGATTTTGGAGGACGTGTACGGAGTACCCCCGGCGAAGATCGATCTGATTCCGCATGGCATTCCCGATGTGCGTTTCGTCGACCCGGATTGCTACAAGGGTCAGTTTGGCGTGGCCGGGAAAAAAGTATTGCTGACGTTCGGCCTGCTTTCTCCGAACAAAGGGATTGAACATGTACTCAATGCTCTCCCCGAGGTGGTGGCGGAGTTTCCGGACGTCGTCTACATCGTGTTGGGAGCCACGCATCCAAACGAATTCCGGGCGCGAGGCGAAACCTACCGCCTCAGTCTCGAGGCCATGGCGAGGAAGAACAGAGTCGAGAAGAGCGTCATCTTCCACAATCGCTTTGTCGACTTGAAGGAACTGACCGAGTTTATCGGAGCGGCGGACCTTTACATTACTCCGTATCTGGACGAAGCCCAGAGCACGTCGGGAACACTCGCTTATGCGTTCGGCGCGGGCAAAGCCGTGATCTCGACGCCGTATTGGCACGCCGCGGAACTGCTGAGTAACCAGCGTGGCGTCCTGGTGCCATTCGCGGATGCGAAGGCGATTGCGCGCGAGGTGCGTGGGCTGTTGCGCGACCGAACGCGCCGGCTCACTATGAGCGATCGCGCCTACAAGCTGGGCCGCGCCATGGTGTGGAGCAACACCGCGCGTCTTTACCTGCGCGCCTTTGAACTCGCGCGCCGGCAGAAGGCGGCGGCCGCCCACGAACCGGTTTCGGTGAACGGGTTCGGCCCTTGGACATATGAATCGCCTGAGTTGAATCCGGATCGTGTTTACCGCATGCCAGACAGAACTACATCGTTTGGATTACGATCGCGCAGTGACGTCGCGCCCGATGCCTCTACGGGCCCCCCCTCTCGATAGAAGTGGACCAAAACGTGCCCTGTATCTTCCGTCCGAGCATGTTCGGAAAAAAATTCTCAAGGGGGACATTTTGACTAATATAAGAACCTTAACGGAAAAGGCGTCGGAGCTTGGCACCGGGGCCAAAGAGTCGATGAACGAGTTGGGCCGGTCGGCCGGCAGGAAACTGGATGAGGCCCGAGAGGATACGGGGGATGCGCTGCATTCGGCTGCGTCCTCGGTTCGCGCAACGGGCGATGCGATCGACAACTTCACCACCGGCGCTGCGGATCGGCTGGATGCTACCGCATCATACGTCGAAGATCATGATCTGAAAGGTGTATTCGCCGACTTGCGGAAGTTTGGCCGCCGCCATATGACGGGCTCTCTGGTAGCCGCGGCCGTGATCGGCTTTTTTGTCGGATCCGCCTTCCGCGGAGCGCCACACTCTCGCAAAAGAACATGAGGATCACGGGCCGGGAGACACCGCGCTCGTTTCTTCGCGCAGCGCGGCGATACGGTTCTGCAGCGTCCGCAAGCTGATCCCCAACATCCCGGCCGCGAGCTTGCGATTGCCGTGTACGTGCTGGAGGGTGAGTTTGATGTAGGCGTCCTCGAGCTTCATCAAAGGCTGACCAGGCTCAAGCACGATCGCATCGTGATCGCCGTGAGACGGCCGGGCATACGGGCCGGGGCTTAGACCCAGCGCGGGGGAAGGAAGGTCGGTCAGCTCGATCGACCCGTCGCCGGCCACGATGGCGGCGTGCTCCAGAATATTGCGCAGTTCCCGCACGTTACCCGGCCAATCATACCGATGAAACAAGGCCAGCACGCCGGCATCGACGCCGGTCACCCGCGTGCCGTGTTTCTTGTTCAGATTCTCCAGCATGACATCGGCGATCTGCGGAATATCCTCTTTATGTTCCCGTAGCGGCGGAATTACGATCTGGAATACACTCAGCCGATAGTAAAGTTCTTCGCGCAAGTGCGTTCCGAGTTCCTGGCTGGTAGCGGCAAGTACCCGAGCGTCCACTGCGATTTCGTGCTTACCGCCAAGCCGCCGTACCCGCAAATCCTCGAGAACACGCAGCAGCTTCGGTTGCGTAGACGACGGCATCTCGCCGATCTCGTCGAGAAACAAAGTGCCCCCGTGAGCCTGCTCAAAGCAACCGGCTGAACGTTCCATCGCCCCCGTAAACGCGCCTTTTTCATGCCCGAACAACTCGCTCTCCACCAGAGTCTCGGGTAAGGCGGCTGCATTGATCGCGACAAAAGGCCCGTCACCGCGGGGGCTGCATTTATGGATCTCCCGCGCCACCAACTCCTTGCCCGTGCCGCTCTCGCCACGGATCAATACCGGTGCGGAAGTGGGCGCCACCTGTCGGATGAGCGAGAATATCTGCTGCATCGCCGGAGAGGTTCCGACCATGTCCCCGAGTACGCCGCGAAAACTCAGATCGCGCTTGAGCTGGGCGGTTTTCTGCAGGCTTCGCTTGTGGCGAACTGCGCGTTCGAGGAGAATCTTGAAGGCGCGCGGCTCCACCGGCTTTTCCAGGAACCAGAACGCGTTGAGATCGTGAACTGCGGAAAGCGCCTTTTCCATGCTGCCGAAACCGGTAAGCGCAATCGCCGGAGTGAGGTCGCCCTGTTCCTTCAGGTGCCGGAGCAGTTCGAAGCCGTCCATGCGCGGCATGACCAGGTCCGCAACGATGACGTCCGGGCTGAAGCACGCAAGCCGTTCCAGAGCTTCCTGCCCGTCGGCCGCAACCTGCGTATCGAAGTCACAATCCGAAAGCATGGCGGCCAAGGCGCTACGCTGGCGCTCATCGTCGTCGACGATGAGAATCCGGCCCGAAACTGCAGACAGTCGGGGCATCGCCTCCTATTTTAGCAAGCCGCGACGGTCGGGACACCATGAAGCGGATTCAGGTCGAGAATGACGATGCCTTCTTTTCTGCTGTTCGATGTGCAGGCTCATGGACGACTGTTCCGGAAGTGAGATTGGCGGCGAAACCGAACGCGCCGCCGCCATGTCACTGGCTCATTGCATGAACCTGTAGCTGGTTACACGTCCCCACATTCCGACCGCTTGCAGGACCCAAACGGCGACGGCAACGACAACGACGACGTTCAGAATCGTCTTGATACTGCCGGCCATCGGGATAAAGTTATTGATTAGCCACAAAGCCACGCCGACCACGATCAGCGCGATGACGATGTTTATCAGAGGCATGTTTTTTTACTCTCCTGCAACTTCAAGGAGCAATCCGCTGCCCAAACGCCGATGTGGTGCGTATTCGATGTGGCCCGTGAGCTAGATGACTCTGCGCCCCTGAACCAGGCGGATTACCAGTACTACCAGCGCAACCACCAACAGGATATGAATCAGCCCGCCGGCGGTGTAGGAAGTAGCCAGTCCCAAGGCCCACAAGACCAGCAGAATGACGCAGATTGTCCAGAGCATCTTTTTTCTCCTTCGCGACGTATACGTGCAAGCGCGGTTCCAAAAGCGCGAGTGGACTACGTCGCGGCAGGCGAGTTTGCTGGAGCGAGGTGCAGTATCCGCACTGAACCCGGCAGTTGCTGCAGATTCTTCCGGGCTGCCTGGGGGTGTGTAAGGCGTGCTCGCGATCCTCAGGTTCCGGTTGTGAGGGTTCCGAACAGCGCCCCTACACCCGCGGTCACCGCCATCGCGAGGGCACCCCAGAACGTGACGCGTATGGCGCCGAGTGTCACGCCCGCCCCCCCGGCACGTGCGGCCAAACCGCCCAGAAGCGCCAGGAACAGCAGTGAAGTTCCGGCGACAAAGGGGATCAGACCTGCCTGCGGGGCTACGGCCGTGACCACGAGAGGCAGGGCCGCTCCGATGACGAAGCTGCCGGCCGACGCCAAACCCGCCTGAATAGGACGCGCACTGAAAGCCACGGAGATGCCGAGTTCATCGCGAGCATGCGCGCCTAAGGCGTCATGCGCCATCAGTTGCTCGGCAACCTGTTTGGCGAGCGTACGGTCCAGCCCGCGGGCGACGTAGATCTCCATCAGCTCCTTGCGTTCGCCCTGGTCGTCCGTCTTCAGTTCCGTACGTTCCAGCTCGAGGTCGGCCTCTTCGGTATCCGCCTGCGAGTGCACGGACACGTATTCACCCGCCGCCATCGACATCGCCCCGGCAACCAGGCCGGCGACCCCCGCGACCACTACGCTGGTGTGAGTCGCGTGCGCGGCCGCGACGCCGAGCACCAGGCTCGCAGTCGAGAGGATCCCGTCGTTCGCACCCAGGACCGCCGCGCGCAGCCAGCCGACGCGTCCGGTGCGATGCCGTTCTATTTGGCGTGCCGACATCGGTCAGCTACAGTGCGACGGTGACCGCAAGCCCGACGCCCGGATACCTGCGGTCGTATAGGTAGTAGCCGTTGTCATAAGCGATGTAAACGTCATCGGTCGCATACCAGTTTTCGGCCCAGTATTCCGGCCAGGGATCCACCAGCATGAACGAAAAACCGCCGTACGCGAAACGGGGATACCCCATGTAGATCGTCGGGCTGGGCATCCGGAACCAATGTTGACTCCCGAAATAAAGGCCGAAGCGGTCCTGAGGAATGTAGTAACCGCCGTAACCTCCGCGTTGCGCCCACGTGCGATGATCGCTGGCCCAGTGTTGAGCCCGATCCTGCTGAAACGTGCTATGCCCCTGCCAGGCGCCATGCTGTGCCCATCCCCGTTGCTGTTGCCACGCCGCAGCCTGCTGCTGGGTGCGTTGCGGCTGCTGTTGTTGACGGGCCTGCTGGGGACGTTGTGCCTGCGGCTGTTGTGCCCGCTGCTGCTGCGGCTGTGGCTGTTGCTGCCGCGGTTGCTCCGTCCGCTGCTGCCGCGGTTGGGCCGGTTGCGCGTGCTGTTGTTGTTGAGGCTGTTGGGCGCGCTGCGGCTGTGGCTGTTGCTGCCGCGGTTGTTCCGCCCGCTGCTGCTGCGGTTGGGCCGGCTGCGCGCGCTGTTGTTGTTGAGGCTGTTGGGCGCGCTGCTGTTGTGGCTGTTGCTGCCGCGGTTGTTCCGCCCGCTGCTGCGGTTGGGCCGGTTGCGCGTGCTGTTGTTGAGGCTGTTGGGCGCGCTGCTGCTGCTGCGGTTGCTGCCGCTCTTCCTGTCCGCGCGCCTGTTGCGCGTACGCAGGGACAATCGTCCCGAGAAGCAAGAACAAGGCGGCGATGCTCGTTGCTCGATCGAATTGCATAGCGATGGTTCTCCCTTAAGATCGCCGTTGAGTGTGCACGCGGACGACCAGCGCGGTTTACCTGTGTGCCAGCGCCTCCGCTTCCTCCGCATCGGCCTTGGTCTGTTGGACCGTCCCGTCCGGGTGGTTGGGCGGAGAGTAGAGCGTGGACAGCTTTAACGCCTTCGTCTTCGAGCTGTTGATCACGTTATGGTACGTGCCTGCCGGCACCACCACCACATCTCCATCCCCCACCCGGTGCTCTTGCCCCTCGTTGAAGACGAATGTGGCTTCGCCCTGTTCGATGCGGAAGTACTGGTCGACGCCCTGATGCACTTCGTCACCGATTTCTTCTCCCGGTCCCAGGCACATCACCACAACCTGGATGTGCTTCCCGGTGAATAGCACCCGGCGAAAGCAGGTGTTCTCCAGAGTCTGTTTCTGCATGTGTCCAACGTATGCAATCATTTTCTTAGCCTCCTATTTCCTGGTTTCTTGAGCAACGGATTCCGCGGTTTGCCGCGCAGGCGGTTCATCGCGATTCGTGGCCGCTCCGGAATGGTGGAGGTTTGAGTGGAAGCGAACCAGGCCAACGCGGCGCCGCCCACTCCACCCGCTGCCGCTCCGATCGCGGCACCCTGCCGCGCCCTGGTATGTTTTTCGTGCGCGAAATCCTTTGACCCTTGGTTGTCGGACGCTAGAACCGAGACGTCCGTCGTTCGATACCCCGTCTTGTGCAGGACTTTGATGGCATCCGAAACGGTTGTCCGATCCGGATAGATTCCCATCACCGATGTCTGCCGTGCCATTTACCGTTCCTCCTTTATTGGAAGTGTGCATTTTGGTATGTGCACGAACCGGGCCAAGCGCTGAAAACCGTCGCTACGCGGGCATTCAGCCCAGGACAGCACGCGTTGGTGCAGAATCTACCTTGGGAAATGCAGATTCTGCCGCGCCACGAGACCGCGTGGGCCGCTTGCCGTAACTTCGGCTTAAAGGCGCCATCAAGGGAAACGGAGGCAAACGTGCCACAGGCGAATTGCGCCAGGACACCGGCGGAAGCAGGAGAAGAACATGAATTGGGATCAAATCGAAGGCAAATGGCAGCAGTTCACTGGCTCTGCCCGCGAGCACTGGGGGAAACTTACCAATAATGACTGGGAGACGATCGCGGGCAAGAAAGATCAGTTAGTCGGGCGAATTCAGGAGCGGTACGGAGTGGTGAAAGCGGAGGCCGAAAGGCAAGCCGACGAATGGTCGCTGGCGCTGCGGCATTCCGGGCGCGAAGACAATCCTGCCACCCGCCTATAAGCTAAACCGCGTCCCGACAAGGAATGGGAATCGATGAAACCAGCCCATGCGCGAATCGGGGATTTCTGGTGCCAACTGATGCACCGAAAGCCAATGTGGCCGTCTCACGGCCAGTACGAGTGCCGGACGTGCGGACGGCGGCATCCGGTCTGCTGGGAACAGCCTTCGCCGGCCACGCTGCGCGGGATGACGCTGCCGCGCGAAACGCACCGGCAAAGCGCCTTGTTACAGCAACCGGTTCGAGCAACTCATGTTCGCAACAAGGCAATATAATGCAATTTGACAAACATGCCAGCATAGCGGTTGTAGTCAGACGAGCGTGGGTAAACCTGCATGGCGTAAAGATGTTTCTTCGTCAACAGGAAAGCCCGCAGACGGAGATTCGTGGGGTTGACGAGAGTCACGTGATATTCGCCACGGTTCTCGATTCCGACGACGCCAGAGGAGTATGGATAGAAATGGCCGCGAACGGGCACAAGCAGGATACCGCCGCGGAGCGATTCAGCATCCTGGTTCCATGGAGCCAGGTCTTGACCATCGTGGTTGCGGAGCAGTTTTCCCCGGCGATCCGTCAGGAGGCCCGAAAGATCGGATTTACCGGCGAAACGGAGCGGGAATGAGTCCGGCGAGCAGCCTCCGCCAAAGGCTATCTAATGCCATTGCACCGCGGCGATTGGATTGCTGAGCGTTAGTTGAATTGGCGAAGTAAACTTTCAAGCCTGCCCTCTGCTGCAACCGGCGGGGGAAACAAGAGTGGGCTGTAGCAACAGCGTGCTTGCGGGAGCCGCTGTTCGATTGATCGCCGCTCACTGGACCTTCCCTTATTGGTTGCGGCAGAGGTTATTTATGGAATGTCTTCATGATGGTCTTTCCGGGGATTACGATTGCGGTACCTGTGTGGCGTACCTGGCGAAGGAATAAATAGGACGCGGCCGGAAGCCAGGATACTTCAGACGGCCCGACGCCGGATCCCAGCCCGAACCCGGGCAAGCCGCATCGGCAGCAGCTCTCGCTGGTCTATGAGCTGCGCCGGTGCGGTTTTTCTTTGGAATGCTTATCGGTCGCGCAATTCCTGCATTCTCTGCGGCAATAACTGCCGCGAGCCGTGGCGGCACGATCAGACCGGCCTTGAAAGTTGGCCCCGGGAACCGGCGCCGCGCCGGGTGTTCAACCCCAAGCAAGAATGGCTCTAAAACCAAATGACCACCGCGTTGTTTGTGCCGAGAGTGCGCCGATGGACCTTGGAGTGCTTCTTCTTTGGTTCGTGTACGGCCGGACAGCCGACGTCTTGCGGCAAGGTGCCCGACAGAGCGAAGAGCCGGCAGTACGGACTTCAGACAAAAGGAGCACGATCAGATGAGCATTTTGAAAACAGCAACAACCAGCGCGTTTTGCTTGACGTTAATGGGAGCGGTATTCGCATCGGCCGCAAAGGCAGACGACTGGAACAACAAGACCGTAATGACTTTCAGCGCACCCGTGGAGATTCCCGGAGTCCACCTCAAGGGGTGGGGAGTCTTGCCGGCCGGCACCTATGTATTCAAACTTCTGGACTCGTCGGCCGACCGCCACATCGTCCAGATCTTCAACGCGGATGAAACCACTTGCTACGCCACCATTCTGGCTATCCCCGACTATCGTTTCAGGGCGACAGGCAAGACCGTAGTGACTTTCCGGGAGCGGCCGGCGGGTGAGCCGGAAGCGCTCCGAGCCTGGTTCTATCCCGGTAAGAACTGGGGCGACGAGTTCGTTTATCCGAAAGCCAGAGCGGCGGTATTAGCAAAAGAAACCAACACCCCCATTCCCTTCTTGGCGACCGAAGTCCCGGTGGAAGTCGCCGAACCGATCCAGTCGGCGGATGCCCCGGAGGTGGTGCAAATGAGACAGGCGCCCATCTTGGCCGTCAAACCGACCGGAGAAGAGGTGCAACTTGCCGAGGTGGTCACTCCGCCGCCGGCAGTGGCGGAAACAGCGGCGGCTCCAGTAGCGCCCGCGGCCGTGCCAGAGACGCTTCCAGCGACGGCGAGTAACTTGCCCCTGATAGGTTTGTTCGGATTGCTTGCTTTGGGCGGCGCCTGGACCATCCGGCTGGCGCAAAAGCGCGTTCGGTAAACAGGCTTGGCCGGCGATTCGGCGCGTCTTTGTTCCGGCGCGCCCGCGGCCAATGGCGGGAAGGTCTGGGGCCGGGAGACTCCAAGGGGGAACCTGGCAAACTTGAGCGGAGAGCACATGATAGCGATGAGCGTGGGGCGGGCGCGGGCCGGAGAGCGGGGAGTGAAAAAGGTCTCTCTGCCCGCCCTTCTCCTAATCGTCGCTGCCGGCTGCGCCGGAGCCCAGGCTCCAGGGACGGCGGCCAATCGGGACCCCGCATCTTTCTCAATCTCCGTGGACGTTGACTTCATGGTGTTACACGCTACCGTCACCGACCGGCAAGGTGGCTTCGTCTCCGATCTGGGCCAGGAAAATTTTGCGGTCTATGAGAACGGCGTGTTGCAACACATCCGGCTTTTCACAAATGAAGATATTCCAGTCACCGTGGGACTCGTCGTCGACCACAGCACAACCATGCGGCCGAAAATTGCGGAGGTGACCGCTGCCGCCAGCGGCTTCGTACACTCCAGCAACCGGGACGACGAAATGTTCGTCGTCAACTTCAACGAGAAGGTCTGGCTGGGCCTGCCCCCCGGGATTCGGTTCACGGACAGCACCGCGGCACTCGAAAGAGCGATTGCGACACTCACCTTTGGCCAAACCGCTCTTTACGACGCGATCGCCAAGGCCTTAGAGCAATTGCAGGCAGGCACGAGGGATAAAAAAGTGCTCCTCGTGGTCAGCGACGGTGGTGACAACGTCAGCGCCCGCAGTCTGGCGCAGGTCATTAAACTGGCCGAGCAATCCAGCGCCGTCATCTATACCGTGGGCCTGTTCGACGAGGACGATAAGGACCAGAATCCGGGTGTGCTCAAACGCCTCGCACAGGTTACGGGCGGCGAAGCCTTCCTTCCCAGCCAACTCAACGACGCGGTAGCTATCTGCGAGCGCATCGCCCGGGATATTCGCCATCAATACACCATCGGATACGTTCCCATCAACCGGAATCGTGACGGTGTGTATCGCGCCATTCGGGTCCTCGCCAAGGCGAAGGGCCACGACAGACTGTCCGTGCGCACGCGCACCGGCTACGTGGCCGGCGGCGAACCCGCGCTTGATGAGAAGAGCGCCAAATGAAGCTTGTCGCCACAAATCGCATCCTCCGGACCCTGAAGTGGGCCCAGCGCGCGCTGTTTGCCTGCGCGGTTCTGCTGCTGGGCTATTGCGGATTCGCCCTGGCGGATACCTGGATTTTCCAAAGGCGCGAGGCCATGGATCTCGACCGCATGCTAAGTGAGCCGCGCTCGCCCGCTGGGAACACGGCTCAACCGGAGTTCCACACTCGCCAAAAGGGCGTGCCCGCCGCCGCGATGCATGGTCTGATCGGACGCATTGAGATCCCACGTCTCCGATTTTCCGCCGTCGTCGTCGAAGGGATCGACAGTACCAATCTCCGGCACGCCGTCGGACATATTCCCGGCACGGCGCTGCCGGGCGAGCCTGGTAACGTGGGCCTGGCCGGGCACCGGGACACATTCTTTCGCACCCTCAAAAACCTGGGAACCGGTGACGAAATTCAATTCTCAACGCCAGGCGGTAGTATCAAATACGTGGTCGAATCGCTCATCATTGTCGAGCCGGACAATGTCGGAGTACTCGCTCCCTCGTCCGAAAACCTGCTGACACTGGTGACTTGCTATCCCTTCTCCTATATCGGGGCCGCGCCCAGACGGTGGATCGTAAGGGCCCGGCAGGTGTCACCGCCATCGGTGCCGCCATCGGGTGTGGAATGATGAAGACGGTCGGCGACGTTGGGTCGCTGGAGGTGAGCTTGGAACACGCTACCGCTGTTCGCGCTGCCCGAATCCTTGTCATTGAAGACAACGGTTCGGATGTCTTCCTGCTCGAGCGGGCGCTGAACAAGCAGGATTTCCGATTTGAACTGATTCACCTGCTGGATGGCGGCCAGGCCCTGGCATTTATTCGCCGGCAGGGGGCCTACGCGACTGCGGCCATTCCAAACCTGATCCTGCTCGACTTGAACCTTTCCAAATATACCGGCGAAGACATCTTGCGCGAGATCCGAATCGCCAGACATCTCAACGGCGTTCCAGTATGTGTGTGGAGCTCTTCCCGGTCCGGGCGAGACGAGGCGCTGCTGAAGGAACTTGGAGTCTCCCGATTCATCACCAAGCCTTCCGGGCTGGATCGATTCATGGAAATCGGCAGGATCCTCAAGGACGTGCTCGCAGGTCCCAAATCCGGTTGCGGCACGCTAGACCCAGTGTAATCAACACGTTACCGGGCCGCAACCAAAGGCCGGCCACGCATTCACGGTTCATTGTGACTGTTTTTTATTGAAAACAAGCCACTTACCGAAACTTCCCCATCCTCCGTTTTATTCTGGTGAACGGTACGGTAGCGTCCGATGCGAGGTTGAAGAAAGTGGCACGATGCGTGCTCAGTGATGACGCCATCGTTACAGCGAGAAAGGTAATAGGATGCGTGCGGCAAGAGTAATCGCCCCTCGTCGGACGGGCAAGATCGCGCGTTCTCCACGTGTGCCTGACCCGCCCCTCTTAAACCGCCGAACCACGCCCACGGTGAAAACCCCTGGCGACCGCGCCGTACCCGCTTTTCCCGCCATTGTTGGCGTAGGCGCCTCCGCCGGCGGACTGGAAGCATTCACCGAACTGCTCAACCATCTGCCGGACGATACCGGCATGGCATTCGTGCTGATTCAGCACCTCGATCCCAAGCACGAGAGCCATTTGGCCGAGTTGCTTTCCAGAACATGCAAAATGCCTGTCTCTGAAGTGAAAGGCGAAACTCGCGCCGATGCCAACCATGTTTACGTGATACCGCCGCGGTGCAATTTAGGCATCTCCGATGGAGTCCTCGATACCTCGCCACGGCCGGACAGTGGCCCCAACATGCCGATCGACTCTTTTCTCCGCGCCCTGGCGGCAGATCGCGGCCGCAAGGCCCTCGGTGTCATTCTGTCGGGGACCGCATCGGATGGAACGTTGGGCCTCCAGGCGATCAAGGCCGCAGGCGGCATCACCTTCGCTCAGGAAATGCAAACCGCAAAGTACGACGGCATGCCGAAAAGCGCCATCGCCCGCGGCGTGGTGGATCTTGTCCTGCCGCCGGCCGGAATCGCGCGGCAGTTGGTGGCCCTCGCCCGAAGTTCCCATCTCCCTGTCGAGCCTGGGGCGCCGATTGCGCCGCCATGCGATCCGAAACTGGCCAAGATACTCCGGCTGTTGCGGAGCGCTACCGGCGTGGATTTCACCCACTACAAGCACAGCACCCTCACACGCCGCATCAAGCGCCGCATGGCGCTCCGCGGATTCGAGACGCTGGACGCCTACGGCCGCGGCCTCGAGCGCAACGGCGAGGAAGCCAAAGCCCTGTGCGAGACGTGTCTCATCACCGTCACGCAGTTCTTTAGGGAACCGGGGATCTTCGAGGAACTGAAGAAGAGAGTGTTCCCCGCCTTGGTCGAGAACAGAACGTCCGAGGATCCGATCCGGATCTGGGTACCCGGCTGCGCCACCGGTGAGGAGGCGTATTCGATCGCCATTTGCTTGATGCAATTCCTGGACGGCGCGAACGTGAACGTTCCGTTCGAGATTTTCGCCACCGATATCAGCGAAACGGCAATCGAAAAAGCCCGCGCCGGCATCTACACCGGCGCCACCTTGGCCCATGTCTCGCCGCAGGAATTGGCCCGGTTCTTCACCCCATCGGAACGCGGCTACCAGATCGCTAAAATCATCCGTGACGTGTGCGTTTTCGCCAGGCATAACCTGGCCCAGGATCCACCTTTCTCCAGGCTCGACCTTATCAGTTGCTGCAATGTACTGATCTACCTTGGCGGCGTATTGCAGCGCAAAGTCTGGTCGACCCTGCACTACGCCCTCAAGCCATCGGGCTTCCTGGTGCTCGGTCCATCGGAAAGCATCGGCACCCTTACCGAGTCGTTTCATCAAGTCGGCAAGATCCACAAGATCTATTGCGTGCGGCCCGCCGCGGCTACGCCCGCGCCGGCTCTAAGTGAAGCACGCCCGGACGACGGCCGGGTGGATCTTCGGGACAAAATTTCCGACGGCCGCGCCGGGCTGGACGTGCAGAGAGAAGCCGACCGGTTGATGCTGGCCGAACATGCCCCCCCAGGCGCCATCATCGACCATGCTATGAATATCGTTCAGGTCCGGGGTCACACCGCTCCCTATCTCGAGATCTCGCCCGGCGAGCCGACCCATAACCTCTTGAAAATGGCGCGCGAAGGCCTGGTTGCGAGCCTGACTAAGGCGATCCGAACCGCCAGGAAAAGCAACGCCGTAGCCAAAGAAGTCGGTTTTGTGGTGGAAGATAGTGGCCGGTTAAGAGACGTCGCCATCAAGGTAACCCCGTTGAGGGGTTCACCTTCGTCCAAGGAGCGCTATTTTCTGGTCCTGTTCGAGGACGTCGCAACGAAAGATGGCGGCAGGCCGATACACAAGCCCCGGATCGAGCATAACGGCGGAAGCGCCCGCCTCCGGCGCGAGCTCGCGGCAACCAAAGAGTATCTGCAATCCATCGTCGAGGACAACGCCACCACCCTGGAAGAGCTTCGGGCCGCGAATGAGGAGGCGCAGGCGGGCAACGAGGAACTGGAAACCGCCCAGGAAGAGCTGGAATCGGCCAACGAAGAGCTGAATACTCTGAACGAAGAGCTGAAAATCAGCAACGTGGAATTCAGCAAGGTCAACCGCGATCTTACCAATCTTCTCGAGAGCATCAGCATACCCCTCATCATGGTTGGGCGGGATTTGCGCATTCGCCGCTTTACCCGCGCCATTGAACCGATGTTGAATCTGATCGCCTCCGATGTCGGACGGTCCATCACCGATCTTCAGCCTCAAATGGAACTGCCCGACCTGAGGCGGTTGCTCCTGGATGCGATGGAGGGCGGCAATCGGAAACCCCGCGATATCCGCGACGCACACGGCCGCTGGTATTCGCTTCGCATCCTCCCGTCCGTGGGACCCGATGGCAAAATCGACGGCGCCGTGATGATGTTGATCGATATCGATGCCGCCAAGCGCGGCCTTGACTTCGCCGAAGCCATTGTCGAAACGGTGCGCGAGCCCCTTGTGATCCTGAACCAGAACCTCCAGGTCATGAAAGCCAACAAGACGTTCTACCAAACGTTCCAGGCAGCCCGGGATAAGACCGAGGGGCGTCTGATCTACGACCTCGGGACCGGACAATGGAATATCCCAAAACTGCGCGAGTTGCTGGAGAACATTCTCCCCGCGCACGCGAAGTTCCGGGACTTTGAGGTGACACACGACTTTGAGCATGTCGGACGGAAAGTGATGCTCCTCAACGCGAGCGAGATTTTCAATCCGAATGCGCAAGCGCGGACGATCCTTCTGGCAATTGAGGATGTAACCGACCGCAAGCAGGCCGAGGAAGCGCTCCGCGCAACCAATGTCGAGCTACAGGATTTTGCCTATGCGCTCACTCACGACTTGCAGGAGCCTCTACGCATGGTCGTGAACTTTACCGAGCTCCTGGGGCAGGAGTATCGCGGAAAGCTGGGCCCGGAGGCGGACACATTCATTTCCTATTCCGTGGAGGGGGCTTTGCGGATAGAGGCTTTGCTGAAGGCCCTGCTTGCCTATTGGGAAGTGAACGGGCGGGAACAGGACAGCTTCGCCCCGATCGACTGCGGCGCCGTCCTGGCCAAAGCACTGCTGAACCTCCAGGCAGCCATCGCGCAAAGTGGCGCCATCGTGACCTCCGACCCCCTGCCAACCGTGATGGCCGAAGAGATCATGCTGACGCAACTTTTCCAGAACCTCATTTCCAATTCGATCAAGTACCGAGGCGACGAGACACCGAGAATCCATGTCTCCGCGGAGAAAAACGCGGAAGGGTGGCTGTTTGCGGTGCGGGACAACGGAATCGGTATCGATCCGCAAGACGCCGGCCGGGTGTTCGGCATCTTCAAACGCTTGCATGGACAAGAGATTCCCGGTACTGGCATCGGTCTTGCCCTTTGTAAGAAAATTGTCGAGCGCAAGGGTGGACGAATCTGGGTAGAATCGGAAACGGGGCGGGGCGCTACGTTCAAGTTCACAATTCCTCCCGCCCCGCGCGGATCTGCCCCGGGCACGCCGACTGAAGATGGAAAGCTCTGAACAAAACCCCGTGGAAGAAGAAATCGAAAGCTCTCGTCATGCGCTCGATGCCGAAACTCGGGCGTGTCTCGATGTCCAGAGACAGTTGGACCGGGCGAACGCGGAATTTGAGGAGTTTGTTTCCATGGCGGCTCACAACCTGCGCGAGTCTCTTCGGGATGTGGCTTCGTTCAGTCAACTGTTAGGCGAAACCTATGCCGGTTGCCTCGATTCCGATGGCGTCGTTTTCCTCACCCACATCCAGGACGGGGCGGCAAGAATGCAGTCGCTGCTCGCCGACATGGTGGACTACTGTGCCACTGGCGCCAGCGACCGGCAGCCCGCCCGAACGGACATGGAAGCGGTCCTGCGCCAGGCGCTCCTCTCGACGGACAAACAGATAACGGCACGGAGCGCAATCGTCACCCACGACCCTTTGCCGTCGGTGTGGGGAGACTTCGATATACTAGCCAAAGTCCTGCACCACCTGATAAACAACGCCATCGAATATTGCGGCAACCTCTCTCCGCGCGTTCACATTTCATCCAAACGGGTGGAACCGGAATGGGTATTTTCGGTCCAAGACAATGGTCCTGGTATAGACCCGGCATTCCAAAGCCGGATATTCGGCGTCTTCAAGCGCCTGCACGGGAAAGAACACCCCGGGAGTGGCCTTGGGCTTGCATTCTGCAAGAGGGCCATTGAATGGGATGGCGGCCGAATGTGGGTCGAGTCGACAACTGGGACGGGATCGACGTTCTATTTCACGGTGCCTCCGGCCGATTAACATTCGGACCTCACTCCCAGCCGCCGTCTCCGCCCGTACTCAATGGCCGCGTTGGCATCGGGTCCGGAGCGTCTCCTAGGACTGCATTTTCGGGGCGCTTGCAACGGCGCTTCGTTCTGGCGTCCGGACGTTTCTGAACCGCTGTCGGGTCCGGGGCGCTGGCAGACCGGCAAATTTCGCACGCCGAGGTGCAGTCTTTGCATCGCGCTGCGGAAAATCTCCGCTAACTCCCGCTGGCTCAATGGCTTCAACCTTCAAATCCAGGAAATTCGGTTCTGGGCCATCACGTGCTAAACGGTCCCAGGAGATCCTCGAACGAACGAAAGACCGGCCGCCCCGGGGCGGGGTAGCGAATCGAGAAATCCCCACAGGGAAGGGACAAGGTCGGCAAATTTTTTCCAGCTAGGACACATCGCCATGGATTTGAAAACGGTACTGGCTCAATTGCGCGAAGAACGTAACAAACTCGACGCTGCCATCTCTAACTTGGAGCATCTGGAGCGCGAACACGCGGGCCGCCTGCCCACTCTTGTGACGGAGAGTCCTACTAACGGCATACACCGCGGCTACATATTTCCAAGCCCGGAGCACGAGGACGGGCAGTGAATCTAAGGGAATTGACCGGCCCATAGGGGCGGAGGAATAGTATGAAGCTAGCACTTACCGAAATGGACGGGTTTCAGGAACTCCTCGATCGAAAAGCGGCCGAGTTGACTCGGATTTTGCAAAAACGGGACGGCATTGCCATCGAGAAGAGCGCCGATCAAATGGATGAAATTCAGTATGCGTCGGAAAGGGATCTGGCGATTCGAAACGTGGACCGCGAATCCGCCATGCTGCGTCACGTGAAAGCTGCGTTGGCAAGGATTCACGACGGAAGCTTTGGAACCTGCATGGAGTGCGAATCGCCGATCAGCCCAAAACGCCTCACGGCCCTGCCATGGGCGCCGCGTTGTATCAAGTGCCAGGAGGACGCCGATAATAACGGGGAGGCAAGCGAACCTTTCGGTGACGTTGCCGTCAAAGCCGCGTAAGGTTCCGGCGCCTTCACAAGCAATACCTGCACTTTTCCAGCATAACTTGCATTTGCCGCGGTCTAATGGAATCCCTGGTCGGATACGCCAGCCCTGGCGCAATGCCGGAAACTCCTCGCAATCCCCTTTGTCTGCATGGCCGCGCCGTCGCCCTGTGTCCGTGAAGCCGGGGATGGCGCCAACCGTGCACTGTTATAGCGGTCGAAAGAGAACAGAAAGGTCAAAACATGAAGTTCGTCGGAGCGTTCCTGACGGTATGTGGACTTGTGGCGGCCCAGTCGCCGCAAGCTCCCAACCCAGTCCAGCAGTCAACCGAAAATGCGACTAGAATGGCCGCGGGCGCGATGCCCATTTATCGTATCACCGTGGTCGAGCGGACCACAAAAGCAATCAACTACAACCACCGCAGCGGATCGACAAAGATCGGTTTTCGAGGAACGCCGCTCTTGGTAGAGGCTCGCGGCGAAGCCAGTGTCGAGAGTAAGCAAGGCGTCACCAAGATCGACGCGCGCATGGAGAAACTGCAGCCGGCTACCATGTTCGGCCCCGAGTACCTGACCTATGTGATGTGGGCCGTCACTCCTGAGGGTCGCGCCACCAACGTTGGCGAGGTGATCCTGAACGGAGACAGAAGCAAGCTGGATGCCACCACGGAGTTGCAGTCGTTTGGCTTGATTGTAACCGCGGAACCCTATTTCGCTGTAACTCGACCCAGTGACGTCGTGGTCATGGAAAATTTCGTCCGGCACGATACCACCGGAACCATCGAGGAGGTCGACGCCAAGTTCGAGCTCTTACAGCGGGGCCAATACACTTTGAATGTGAACCCAGCCGAGGTTCGCCCCGAGGAACTGAATTCGAAGGTGCCGCTCGATCTCTACGAGGCGCGTAATGCCGTCCGGATTGCACGCTGGACCGGCGCCGACAGGTACGCCCCTGAGACCTTCCAAAAGGCCGTCCAGGGCCTGGAGAACGCCGAAGGCTACCTGACAGGTAAAGCGGGAGTGAAACCAATTGACACGGTAGCCCGCGAAGCCGTACAGATGGCCGAAGACGCCCGCATCATTACGGTTAAGAAGATCGATGAGGAGACGCTGGCCAACGAGCGCCAGACAGCGGCGGATCGTCAGTCACGCGCCGAAAACGAACGCGTTGTGGCACAAGCCGACGCCGCGCGTACTACCCGGGACGCGGAAGCGGCGCAGGTTGCCGCACAGTCTGAAGCCGACCGCGTGAAACGCGAAAACGATGCCAAGATGCTTGCCGCCCAGACCGAAGCCGATCGCGCCAAGAGTGACAACGCAGCGCAGGTGGCCGCTTCGCAGGACGAAGCCAATCGCCTTAAGCGCGAAAACGACGCCAAAATGGAGACGGCTCAGAACGAAATGGATCGTGCCAAGCGCGACAACGCAGCCCAGGCGACTGCCGCGGCCAACGAAGCCGATCGGTTGAAACTCGCGAACGACGCTGCGACGGCCGCCGCCCAGACGGAAGCCGACCGGTTGAAACGGCAGAACGACGCTACGACCGCTGCCGCCCAGACCGAGGCGGACCGACTGAAACGCGAGAACGATGCGCAGCGGGCCAGTGCCCAGGCCGACCTCGACCGCGCGGCAAAGGACAAGGCGCAGGCGGAGACGGACAAATCGGATCTGCGGGCTCAACTGCTGACCCAGTTCAACGCCGTTCTACAGACTCGCGACACTGCGCGCGGCCTGATCGTCAACATGTCGGACGTTCTTTTCGACACAGCCAAGTTTTCGCTGCGGCCCCTGGCGCGCGAAAAATTGGCGAAGGTGGCTGGCATCGTCGAAGGGCACCCCGGCTTGAGCCTTGAGGTCGACGGCTACACGGACAGCGTTGGCGGCGATGAGTACAACCAGAAGTTATCCGAGCAGCGGGGCGGGGCCGTCCGCGACTACCTCACACAGGAAGGTATGGCGGCAGGTTCGGTCACGTCAAAGGGTTTCGGAAAAACCCAGCCGGTGGCTTCCAACGAAACCGCGGCAGGACGGCAACAGAATCGGCGGGTGGAAATTGTGATCTCCGGCGACGTAATTGGCACGGAGACCGGCGCGCCGGTCGGGAACCAGTAATCGGAGGGTCACGCGATATGGGGGCCGGCGCGCTTGCCCGGCCCCCCGCGGGCTAATCTCTATCCTGGTATTCGGAGGGCACGTCGTCCTCCGGGAATTGCCGCGTGTGAACTTCAGCCACGTCTGAATCGGGTGCGTCCTCCACGCCGCCGATCGCTTCGGCCTCGTACGATTGGCCCTCCTCAAGCAGTTCTTCGACGCTCTCAGCGCCAGACTCCGCCACGTCCGACAACCCCTGAGTGTC
The DNA here is from genome assembly GCA_003164035.1 of Bryobacterales bacterium. GTDB lineage: Bacteria > Acidobacteriota > Terriglobia > Bryobacterales > Bryobacteraceae > JBEKYD01. Next base: position 87,356 of record PLRS01000045.1, read on the forward strand.
CCCAGACTGGCCACCGGACCCTTCACCAGCCCTCCTTTCTCCAACCGAAACGGTACTGTATGTTTGGGTTCCTTTATCGCCTTGTTTCTTCATGCGCTTGCTTTCGCACGTGACTTGCCAATGCTCGCGCTCGGCGGTGAACGTCCGGACGGCCCTCGGCGTGCTTTAGGCGAGAGCGATTATGAAACCCAATCTCTCAAAAACCGAAATCCAAGAATATGGAACTGTGGTAAACCGTCCCTTATCGCTCGATCACAAGGTTCGCTTGACCAGCGTCGACGGCCTCAATCAACTTCTCGCCGATACGATGACCTTACGCGATATGTACAAAAAGCACCATTGGCAGGTCTCTGGCCCCACGTTTTACCAACTCCATCTCCTTTACGACAAACACTTCGGCGAACAGGCCGGGATTGTCGACGCGCTGGCCGAGCGCATTCAGACGCTGGGCGGAGTTGCCATCGCCATGGCTCACGACGTTGCCGAGACAACGCGCATTGCCCGCCCGCCGCGGGGCCGTGAAGATGTTACCGTGCAGTTGTTCCGTTTGGTGCAGGCTCACGAACTGATCATCGGTGCAACCCGCGAGGCGGCTCGTACCGCGGCGGCCGGTGGCGACGATGGGACTAATGACTTGCTGGTTAGCGATGTTCTTCGCGTGAACGAGCTTCAAGTCTGGTTCGTATCCGAACACCTTGTAGGTGCAGGAATCGCCGACAAAGACGAAGAAGCTGCGCATTCGGTCGCCAAGGCTCACGCCTAAGGCCACCGAATAGAGTCCAGCTATTGCCGGGCGCGCTACGGCAGATCGACGCGCATTGCTATCCAGGAAGGTCTCAATGCCATACATTACCGTCGGGAAGGAAAACTCCGGAAACATCGATCTCTACTATGAGGACCATGGCTCGGGTAAGCCGATTGTCCTTATTCACGGATATCCGCTGAGCGGAGCTTCCTGGGAGAAACAGATCCCGGTGCTTCTGGCTGGGGGTCACCGTGTCATCACCTATGACCGCAGAGGATTCGGCAAATCGAGCCAGCCAGGCACCGGCTACAATTACGACACCTTCGCCGGGGATCTACACCGGCTCGTGACGCACCTCGAACTTCGCGATTACGCGCTGGCCGGTTTCTCCATGGGCGGCGGCGAAGTGGCGCGCTACCTTGGGAAATATGGTTCGAAGGGCGTCAGCAAGGCCGTATTCATTTCGGGGGTTCCACCCTTCCTGCTGAAGACGCCGGAAAACCCGGAGGGCGTGGACGGCAGTGTCTTCGAGGGAATCCAGAAGGCCGTGGCCGCCGACCGCTATGCCTTCTTTACCGACTTTTTCAAGAATTTCTACAACACGGACCTCCTGTTGGGCAGCCGTGTCAGCGAACAGGCGGTTCAGGCTAGCTGGAACGTCGCCGCCAGCGCTTCCCCTACAGCCTGTCTCGCTTCGGTGCCAGCCTGGCATGAGGACTTCCGCAAGGACCTGACCCGTGTCGATGTGCCAACCCTGGTCATTCAGGGCGACGCGGACCGAATCTTACCTATCAGTGCCACGGGACTTCGGACCGCCACGCTGATCAAAGGAGCCCGGCTATCGGTGGTGAAAGACGGGCCCCACTGCATAACCTGGACCCACGCGGAGGAAGTGAACCGCGAGTTAGTGAACTTCCTAGGGGAAGGGACCGGAAAGCGCGCAAGTTCAGCGTTTCAAAACGAAGCAAGCGCCTGACGAACGCTTCTGCCGGTTCAGTTTCATGGGGGGGGGTGCCGTCTCGGAGCGGCACCCAAACTTACGCACAACCATGGTTTGGAAACCGCTCCCGGATCTGCTTGCACATGGCCCGCGCCGGTGCGAACGCGTGAGGAGGCAACGTTGAAATGCAGACTACGTCGCTTCGTCTGGCTTCAATCAATGCGAGCCATTCAAGCCATTCATTGGGAGAAGGCCCGACCGTGGGAAAGGAAAGAGCCGCGAGCCCCTTTTGCTCCAGGAGTTGAGCCAGCATGGCGGCCGCGATCTCATCGGCCCGATCATGGGCTGGAAGACAGAGTATCCTGGCGCTAAGGTGTTCCGCGGTGTCCGGTATCGGAACGGAGTCTTCCCCGGATGAGCTGTCCGTCAGTTGATACTCGGAAAGCTCGGCGATCATTTCGTTGATGCTGAGGGGAACTCTTCCCTGGCTGCGTCAATTGCTCCTTTGTGCCGGTTTTGTTCGGCCATGCTCAAAGCCGGGACCAGCACCGAGTCGTACAACTCAACCAGGGGCCTTCCCTTAAGAAACTGCCCGACAACGGACTGTGCCTCCAGTTGGTCCATCGCGAGTAACCGCTGGTAGATCTCAGGGTTAGCTGGTTGGTGCTCCAATCCAAGAGTTCGCCGGACTGCCCCGTGCCACGCCTGACGCTGCTCTTCTTCGGTGCGGCCAAGGATGTTCCAGAAGCAGCAAAAATGGTCACCGCCGGGGGCAGCCCGACTCCATCCCAAACATGCAAACCAACGGCCAAACGTGGCCCTGCGTTCAAGCCATGCTTCGGCCTCTGAAAAGGTGCACCACCAAAGCAACCACCGCTACGATGAGCAAAAGATGAATCAGCCCACCGGCAACGTGGAACGCGAAAAACCCCAGCATCCACAGCACAAGCAAAACAAAAAACAGCGTTAGAAACATTCTGAATCTCCTTCCCGGGATACTCCTACAGCACGATACGCGCCAATGTCGTCGTCGGTTCCGGACAGCCCGCGCCTGCCAAGTTGGTCGGTGTGTACAGCATCGTCGTGGCCTCTGCGCAATGGTAACGGACGTTGATGCAATCCGCTCCTGGGGTCAAAACCGACCATCTTACGAATTCCTTGGGCCACACATGCAGCAAAACTGCTGGAACATGCAAGTATTGCCGGCTGATCGGATCGAAAACAATTCAAGAATGAAAATCCGAAGCACTCGGTCGGCCGCGAAACGAGCCAATTCCGGATGGATCTCCAGAGAAGCCCATCTCGCCACGGTTTGGGTGCTGAATTGCATAACTTTCAGGCGTAAAAGGCCGTCACAACCGCCGTTGTCGCGGGTGCTGGACGGACGCGGCATCGAATGTGTAGGTCGATTTCTAGTTGAGAGGTCAATGGAGAAAACAGATGGCACCGAGCACGAAGGATCAAATCAAAGGCAAGGTTCATGAAGTGAAGGGTAACATCAAGGAGAAGGCGGGGCAGGTCACGAATAACCCCAACCTGGTGGCTGAAGGCCAAGACGAGGCACTCGCCGGCAAAGTCCAAAAGAAAGTCGGCCAGGTTGAAAAGGTGTTCGAGAAATAGAACCGCTCTTTGGCGCGGGCGTAACGTAAAGACTATGTTCCGCCGATGCCGCGCGAGCTAGGGGAGCGGTTGCACGGTTGTTACGAACCGCGCCCTGACGTTTAGCAAAAAGGAAGACTACGATGTTGATACTACTTATAGTTTTGTTGCTGATTCTAGGTGGCAGTGGGGGGTATTACGGCCACCGCCGCTGGGGTTATGGTGGCAGCGCCGGCATCGGCTTAGGCACCATACTGCTGATTGTCCTCCTAGCCTATTTGCTAGGCGCCTACTGAACGTCGCAGTTCGTCTATTGAGTTCGCCGGGCCGGCGGAGCGGAGTGTCATCGCCGCGTCGCGTGCCGCCCCAACGCGGGAGATTCGGGTTGCGGAGGGTCAGTCGCTCGAAACCCTGAGGCCCTTTGACGCGAAGGATGAAACCGGGGAGAATGAGCTTGCCGGCCTGGAGTTGGCTGCATCCAGGCTAGTGTTCGCCCACTCAGTTTTCCCGTGGAGATTTTCATGGAATCCCGTTTTTCGCGAAGAAGAATGACGCAAGGGGTTGGAAGCATTGCCTTAGCGGGATTTATCCCGACTGCGGCCGGCGCGCCCGCACCGCGAAAGTGGTCGATTGAAGAAGGTCCGGGCACGCCCAAGATCTGCCTGGCGCCCGGGGACGGTGGCGGGCCTTTGCCGGCCGGCCCGCAGCTTCCGGCCGCGCCCCAGGCGGGCCCGGGGCGCGGCGGCTCTCAGAATCCGAAACCGGGCAGCGGCGGCTTCGACCTCAATCCTCCGGCTGCCTATCGGCGCGTTCGGCAGATTGGTGTGACTCACCTTATCGGCGTACCGGTGGGAAACTGGACGGAAGAGAGTATTCGCTGCGCGGTCCAGACCGCCAAGGACGCCGGCCTGGTGGCTTATAACTCGATGATCAACCTCCCGGCCAGCGTCATTTATGGCAGAGACAGCCGGGCCAAGGACATGGAGCCGTTCATCGCCTCCATTGAGGCCGCCGGCAAGGCCGGTCTGCCTGTGGTCGAATACAATTTCTTCGCGCACCGAGCGATCGAGGGCTATTACGAGACAGTCGGCAGGGCCGGCGCGGGCTACACGGGCTTCGACTATGAGCTCGAATTACTTATCGGCGATGACGGCCGCGTGGTGCAGCCCATCTACCGCGACGCCGGCGGCCAGATCACTCCCGAGACTTTGGCGGCTTTTCCCAACGCCAGAAAAGTGAAGTTCAAGGACCTGCCGCCGCTGGCCGATGAAGGCGCCCATAACCTGCAGGAAATGTGGGCTAACATCACTTACTTTCTGAAGGCTGTGATTCCAGTGGCCGAGAAGGCGGGAGTGCGCATGGCGCTCCATCCCAACGATCCCCCGGCACCCATCAGCCGCGGGTCCCAGCAGATCATGGGAACCGTGGCCGGCTGGAAGCATCTTATTGAAATCGTCAACAGCCCCGCCAACGGCATCACCTTCGATTGCGGCGTCACTCGTGAGATGGGTGAGGACCCGGTGCAGGTGGCCGATTACTTCGCCAGCCGCAAGCGCATCAACCATTGCCACTACCGCAACGTGCTGGTAGTCAAGCCCTATGAGAAATACCAGGAAGTGTTCATCGACGCGGGCATGGCCAATATGTTCGGCGTGATGAAGGCTCTGGTGCGGAACAAGTACACCGGGACGATTTACCCCGAGCATCCGCGCGCGCTCGACACCGACCGGGACCGCATCGCGCCCGGCGGCCAACTCGGCTACTACCCCGGCGGCGGGGGCCCCACCGGAATTACGTACAGCGTGGCGTACACGAGGGCCATGTTGCAGGCGGCTCTGGAGCTTCAGTAAGCGGCATTGGCGCGAACCTCAACGAGCGGCTTCGCAAGATCCGCGAGCAGTTCGGGGCCCATAACGGAGATAGGGGTCGACCCGTAGCAGAGGAGCCGATCGTGGAAGTCGCGCAGCGAGGCGCCAGAGCCCGCCTTAGCGCGGTACTCTGCCAGCAGTTCTTCTATCTGGGCGCGACCCGCCGTATAGGCAATAAAATAACCCGGTCCAAGGGCAATTGCGGCGATGGCCGCTTTCGCCTGCTCCACCGAGAAGCCGGTCTCGTGCGCGAAGAATTGAACCGCTTGATCTACGCTCCAAGCCCCGCTTGCCAGTTCTGGATCGACAATGGCTCGGGCCCCACGCACGCGTTCCCACTGCGCCGTAAAGTAACGCCCATCGAGATCGTCGCGATAGAGACCGAGTTGCACGAAGAGTTCTTCGCCATAGAACGCCCAGCCTTCCATGAATTCACCGCTTGCCTGGATTTTGCGGACGAAGTCCGGGTGGCGACGCGCGATCGACAACTGCAAAAAGTGGCCCGGTATCGCTTCGTGCGCCCCCGTCGAGAGGATGCGATCGCTGTCGAAGTCCTGATTGGCATCCAGTTTCTTTGCCGCCTCCGCAAGCGACGTCGGAGGTGTTATGAAATAGAAGCCGGCTGTGCCTTTGCTGAACAACAGCGGCGGATTCATGGAAGCGCCCGGCGACACCGGCTGCAGAAACTTCGGCGTCTCGATGATGGCCATCTCCCCGAGCCACTCCGGCACGTCGACTACGTGATGCTGCGAGACGAACTCCCGCAGTTGCGTGATACGCGCGCGATAGTAGTCGATGAGCGCGGCACCCCCGGGCGCGAGGCCACCGCCGCTCCCCGGCCCGATCGGCGTACCACGCTCGGCGGCGAGTCCTTCCACCCACATCTGTACGGCCCATCCGTGGGCAAGTTCGTCGCGCGCCATGCGCTCAATGTCGTCGGAGCGGAACGGCAGTAGCTGCTCGTCGCGGAGCATCGCATCATAAGCGTCGCGTCCAATCGCGTAGTTCTCGGGCCACGATGCCGCATGCTCGTCGATGTACTTCTTCGTCTGTGCCATCGCAGCCAGCGCCGTGTCCCGCGCCTTGACGAATGCCGCGAAGCGATCGGCCGGTAATTGCTCCCTCGCGGCGTCCGTCAACGGGCCGCCAAGCAAGCCCGGCGCCCCCGCAAGCTGCTCCGCTCCCGTGACGCCATAAAGGTGGCCTGGGCGGGTGACCAGCGCGTTGCCCGCCGCGATGTACGCGGCCGCGCCGGCGAGACGTTCCGTGATCTTCCGCCACGCGGTGCCGACGTCGGCTTTGGTGGCACCCGCGGTGCCTGCGATTGGCAGGTGGAGGAACTGCGTGTAGATCGCGCCCATGATTGCCAGCGAGGGCCCGGATGGGTCCTTTTCGTAGGTCCTGTAGACAAGGTACTGTCGCTCATAGCCAACGAGCAGTGCACGGAGCAGTTTGGCGTCGTCCACATCCGTGAGCGAAGCGCCATCGAGCGGTATTGACGTGAGCTCGTTCTCCCAGCCGCGGATCATCGCGAGATCGCGAGCATTCTCGGCTTCAGACGGGGTGTCGAGCTGGCCGTCTTCGTCGCTCAGGCCAAGAGATGTCGCCACGAGCGGGTGCGATTTTGCCCAGCCGAACGTAATCGATTGCGCAAGGGTTTGGAGCCGCTCCGTTGTCGTCGGCGGTACCGCGGCAAGCGCGCACGGCGCGAGCAACACAAACAGGAGCATGCGCCGAGCAGCGCGGGAGCGATCGGCCGCCAGAGTCGGCAGTGCCGCCACAGAGGGTCTAAATCCCATAATTCAAGAGGCTATCAAATAACGCAGAACGGGGGGCGGGTGCGGATCTCGCACTTGCGATAACGTATTAAGTTAGGATCGGAATGCGACCGGAAGCCGCGCACTCACGCCCAGGAGTCACTCGATGACCCAGCCCGCATACCCGGCGGCGAGGGCCGTCGCTGCCCGAATCCGTGCACATTTCGCACGACACCTCGTCGCGTCTTCGCCTCACCGGGGCATGAAAACGGCGCCGTCTCCCGACATCGCGGCGATCGAGGCAATCATCGATGCGGCTTTCTGGGCCAGCCTCCGGCGCGAGGAGGGCTATATGCCGCGCATCTCGCTCGCCCTCGTTGCGCCGGAAACTGTGAAAGGGGCCCTCATGTTCGAGCGGCGGCTACCGCTCGCGGCGCAGCCCCTCACGCGGCTTGCGCCCGCAGTGGAGCGCCCTGGCATTCACCTCGGCGTCTGGCGGAACGGTGAGCAGTTCTTCGTTTGGGGCGCCACTCGTAACCTGCCTGCCTCTTGCCTCGTGCTGGAGGTGGTCGCGCCCGGTCTGCTGGTTGTCAAGACGAGCCGCGCCGACGAATCCGAAAAGTTCGTGAATGTGGCCGTATTGCAAGGCGACGAGATCAAAATAATCGACGAAGAGTCTGCGCACCTGCCGGACTGCCCCGACCTCCTGACCTCGCTGCTTGGGTTCGATACCCAGCACGCATCCAGCGGATCTGTGAGCGCGCTTATCCATCTTGCGGTTTCGATGCGTGCCCACGGCCGCGGCGGCTCGCTACTTGTCGTGCCCTCGAAAACGGAGTTGTGGCGGGAATCGGTGGTGCAGCCAGTCCTGTACGCAGTGGCGCCACCGTTCTCCGCGCTTGCCGAGGTGATGAAGAACCGCGTTGGCGAGAATCCGGACGGCCGCTGGTTGGATGCGCTCCGGCGCGCCGTTGACGGTGTCGCCGGTTTGACTGCGGTGGATGGCGCGACCGTGATCACCGACCAGTATGAGGTGCTCGCATTCGGTACTAAGATCGTGCGTCGCGACGGGTCGTCGCAGGTGGCTGAGGTGATCGTGACGGAGCCGATCGAAGGTGCCCGTGCCGAGGTGGTCGAGCCGGCACAACTCGGAGGCACGCGTCACCTTTCGGCGGCACAGTTTGTACGCGACCAGCGCGACGCGGTGGCGCTGGTTGCCTCTCAGGATGGTCGGTTCACGGTCTTCGCCTGGTCACCCTGCGAAAACATGGTCCACGCGCACCGTATCGAGACTCTCCTTCTGTAGCACAGGCGGGGCTGCCGATATTAGGCGATATCGTTGCGCGGCGTTGGCCCCGTTCGCCAATCCAGCATACTAAAACAGGACATGACGGTCATTCGTCAGAGGCACCGCCCTTGTCGTATGCCGAATGCGGGGCGACAGCCCGTCTCTGATGATGCTGTCGAACCGTAAAATCTCTCGGTCTGTGTCTCCAATCCGCACTCCAGGTACGCCTGTCGGCACGCCGGCGCTTTCAGTCATGCCGAAAACCAGATCTCCGCCTGCGGTGTTAGCAAATGATGAAACGTCTGCTAGCAGCTTCCTTTTCCCGGCGTCACTAAACTCTGGGAGTTGCTGTTTGTAGTCGAGGGTTTTCGCTCTGCGACCGAAGCGTTCATCAGGGCACCGAGATCTGTCCTCGACGAGATATTCCCGGAGGCCGGAGCGTTTTACGTCATGGACAGGGCTACATCGATTTCGAGCGTCTTTACAGGTTCACGCTCAGTTCCGCCTTCTTCGTCGTGCGCACGAAATCCAACGTCCTGCTGCAGCGTCGCTACTCCCATGCCGTGGACAAGGCCACGGGCGTTCGCTCCGATCGCACCGTCATTCAGGCGCATACTTGGGGCTAGTCCATCAGCTCGCCAAAGCCGCGACCCGCCTGATAACATTGACCTGAGGATCTGCAGATGTCAGACCGAAACGCTGAACAGTTGCCGACTACTCCACCAATGTCCGGTCCGGGCTTCTACGATGAGCGCCTGCTCCGAACGCACCTCGAGCAGGCGGCGGCAAAACTGCCCGGCTCGGACTACTACGTTGTACTGCGCTGGATCCATGAAATTCTTCAGCCGAAAACCTACATCGAAATCGGAGTCCGCAACGGCGTATCGTTGCGCCAGGCACTCCCCGTTACGCTCCGACTCGGTATCGATCCCGCCCCCGCGCTGATCGGCGGCGCGCGCTCGAACGAGCGAATCTTCCCCATGACCAGCGACGAATTCTTCGAGTGCCACGACTTGCGCCAGACGCTCGGCGTCCCAGCATTCGGTCTCGCTTTCATCGACGGATTGCACTTGTGGGAACAAGCGCTCCAGGACTTCATCCATCTCGAGCGGATCGCTGGGCCAGAGTCGGCGATTCTCATTCACGACTGCCTGCCGCTCGATGCCCTCACATCTCAAAGGCAACGCACCACCGATTTCTACAGCGGCGATGTCTGGAAACTAGCGGTCTGCCTCAAAGAGCAGCGCCCGGATCTCAGAATGGTCACGGTGCGCACTGGCCCCACGGGACTCTGCATCGTAAACCAGTTGGATCGCACGTCCACGATCCTGGCGAGCCGTCGCAACGAGTATGTCGAGCGGTATACCCGCCTCGACTACACCGATTTCGTGACACGCCCCGAGCGGTTGCCGAAGACCATCGGGAACGTCCGAGACGAGATTGTTTCCTGGTTTGCTGGACCACTCGAAACGGGTCACGGCCACGATCCCACTACCCGTATATCGACCACCAGTTGAAAATCGGTTCGGGGTTCAGCTCCGACCGGCCGTCGTCAAAATGCAACTGATCGGCGCCGACCTCGATCCGATCGAGACGGCCCCTCATGTTGTCGTAATGGAAGTTTTGTGAACCGCGACGCAGCCCAGCGCGGTCCCGCAGAATCCGCCTGCGCATCTGCGCCGCCGAACGCATCGGGTAGTGCCGCAAGTTGAACCGAACTGGGGACGGATTCCCAAGCGGCGGATTATGGTTGAAGAGGCGGATATTGGTTGACGCCGCCCGCCAGCACCGGATGCGGGGGGCGCAATCCGGGAACAGACAGTAGTGGCGCACACGTTCCACCGCGGCCCCGCAATTCGGGGCGTCCGCACTGGTGAACCAGTAGTTGAAATTATTGAACTGGGCCCAATCGTACGGCGATTCGTGTAGCTCTTCCAGCCACCGCCAATACGGCATGCTGCGGGACGGCCCCTCGAGGAACTCGTCCTGGTCGGGCCACGAGATCCAGTCATAGGCCCGCGTCCAGCCCTCCATAAGGTGGCGCGACATAGCCGGATAGAGCTCGTAGAAATCGAACTCTCTCGGGATGTAGCGAGTCTCCAGCAGATCGCTCCGGAAGCGTTGGATTACCGCCGCGGTCTGATCCGTGGAGCCGTGGTCCCAGACGATCAGATCGTGATGTTGGCCGAGAAGGTAGGTGATGGAATCCTCCAGCAGATCGCCATCGTTGTAACAAAGCAATACTCCAAGAAACCGCAAATGGCTCACGGTACCTTCCTCCACGGATTGCGCTTCCTCCCCTGTAAACTCATGGTGAATGGAGAGGATCTGTCAGCTGGCATAACAGGCGATTAAGCATCGAGCTTTCGAATTTCTTCAACCAATTGTGCGCAACGTGCCATCCAGCTTTCCTGGCGTGCAACATCGCGACGGCGGCTCCGCAGCGCGGGATCGTCCTCTTGCAGCGCTTTCTCGATTTGAACCAAAAACTCATCTGGATTATCCGCAAGATAAACCAAACCCGGAAACTGGTCCATTTCCGGGAGGCGGGTGCTGACGACTGGCAGACCGCACGCAAAATACTCGTATAGCTTGATCGGATTCGTCGCCAGCGTCAACGGACAGCTTAGGAACGGGATGATCGCGACATCCATCTTGGAGAGGTGCGACGCTACCTCCCTATACGGTACCTGTCCCAGGAACAGAATGTTCGGAATACTGCGAAGGACGTCCAGCTTCCGCGAAGCCACTGGCCCGACCAATACGAAGCGCAATTCAGGGTGTGCCAGGGCCGCCAGTCTCACCGATTCTGTGTCAAACCAAGAGTTCAAGGCGCCCACATAGCCAATCACCTTCTGTGCGCCCCGGGCATTGCTCCCATCACGAGAAACGCATGCCGGGAAATCGGCCAAGTCAACCGCGTTGCGCATGAGCACGGCTTTACCCCGGAGTCCCGGGTGCTGGCCCAGGATGGATTCCATAAGCTGTCTTGCCGAGAAGACGATCAAGTCGCAATCGGTGAAGAGCCGCTGTTCCGCTTCAAGAAGGTCTTCCGAGATATCCTCGAAGCCAGCCATGAGATCATGGCAATCATAGATCACTTTGCAGCCCAGTCGCTCGCGGAGTTGAAATGCGACGTCCTGCCAGACGGGAAAACTGACGATCAGGGCTGGGCGGGCCGAGGAGGCGGTACCCAGAACGGTCTCGATCGCATTGGTAATGATGGCAGTCTCGTTCGATCGCAATCGCCGACAATGAAAAACAGGTTCGAGAAGGAGGTGAATATGCAGCTCCAGCAGTCGCTGCCCGAGCGTGGAAACGAGGACGCTCGGGCTATTGAAATAGGTCTGTGGAAACTCCCTCCCTAGATGTGGATTCACATAGAAGCAGCGGTAGCCCATTGAGGCTAGCGATGTGGCGAAATGCTGCGACCGCTGCGTATACAAGTGCCAATCAGCCATCGGCAGGAATACAAGATCGCGGCGATTACCTTGCTCCGATTCGGATCTTTCCAGGAAAGCGGCGATTCCCGTGGTGGGGTATTCCCAACACTTTTTGAAAGATCGTGGGTAATTCTCTTTCTTCCAACGAAAGTATAGCCACTTCAGATAGTACGGGCGTACCAACTCCTTGAGTGGAGCCAAACCGCTGAATACGCGGGATCCTAGGGCAGTCCTGCCCTCAAAACGCATTTCTGCCCTCCCTACGTTCCAACGGTTGAACACCAGAATCCTGAGCCGCTATCGCACGACAAAAATGACGTCTGCCTGGAGAATTGGGGCACGCGCCGGCGGCGGACCTCATTAGAGCAAAAGACCAGACTACCATTTTACGATGCCTATTTCCACGCTCGGTCATTGTCATTGCTGGATCCGCACCAAGTTTAAGGCTGCCCGGGTTTTCTCGCGCAATACCAGGACCGGCTTTCCCAGCGAAGGGGCTTCCTCCTGGATTCCTATTCCCGTCTGTCGAGGCAACCTGCCGGAAGCTATAATGATACGTCAAGAATGGAATATTCGTACGATCCTGGCACTTTTGCGCCGAAGGCGGAATTATGGAAAGAACAAGCGTGTTCCCGCGATCCGGTGAGCGGTGTCTATCTCCCGCTTGGCACTCGCCGCGATATACCCTATTCGGATGGCGATGAAGTCGAATCGCGGTTACTAGATGTCCTGCGCGGGGCCTTCGATCGGGCGGTGGGGTCGCTCGAACTCGCACATGCCATTACCGATTTTCCTTCTCGCTACCATCTAAGTTCGCAGCGGGCGAACCTCTTGCGGCCACTCACCGGCCTTTTGCATGGCCGCGTTCTCGTCGTCGGCGCCGGATGCGGCGCTGAGGCTCGTTTTATCGGCGAACTCGGAGCGGAAGTTTGGGCGGTGGAAGGCAGCAGGCGCCGAGCGGAGATTTGTGCCGAGCGCTGCCGCGATCTTCCCAACGTCTCTGTTTTCTGCACACCAATCGAAGAGTTTCGCCCTCCGGTTCCGTTCGATGTCGCTACGCTCGTTGGTGTCCTGGAGTACAGTACGCGCCTGCTGCAAAGCAGCGAGGCTCGGTTGCGTTTGCTGCGAATCTGCCGCGATTTCCTCCTCCCCAATGGTGCGCTGATCCTCGCAATCGAGAATCTTCTGGGACTGAAGTACTTCGCTGGCGCTCCCGAAGATCACATCGGCGTGCCATTTGCCAATATGAACGGCGCTCGTGGATCGGAGGGTCCCATGACGCTCGGCCGGGCTGAACTTACCCAGCTTCTCCGCGACGCCGGTTTCCCATATTGCGACTTTCTCTATCCGTTTCCAGACTACAAATTCCCGAGGGTTATCGTGCACCCGCGGGCAATTCGCGAATTGGGCGAGAATCTTGCCGAAATCGTTTGGACCGCCGCGGTAGCGGAGGGCAGCCTGCGTTACGAAAGGCTGTTTTCCGAGGAAATGTGCTGGCCCGCCATCATCCGAAACGGGTTGCTCGAGGAAATGGCCAATTCGTTCCTGGTCACCGCCCGGCCGTCGCCCGCGGAAGTCTTGAATCACGACCGACTGGTGTATTTCTATGCGGACGTGAGACGGCGAGAGTATGCGAAAGAGAGCATCGTCGAGAGGTCCAGCGATGGAATTCTGGTTCGCCGCCGAAAGCTCTTTGCTGCCGCAGCACCGCCGGGCGAACCTTATTCACAATTGCTCCTCGATGAGCAATTGATACACGGGCGCCTCTTGCTGTCTGGGTTCCTTGAGGTTGTCAATCGCCCGGGATGGAAAGAAAGGGATATTGCGGACTGGGGCCGTCCTTGGCTGGACTTCCTCAAGTCGCAGGCGTTGCCTGGCGGATCGGCCAGCGCGTGGGAAGCGCTGCTTCCGCCGGGACTGGTGGATTGCACGCCGTCAAACCTCGTGCTGCTTCCAAGCGGGCAGTTACAGCCGTTTGATCAGGAGTGGATCGCAGCCGGGCCGCTCGCCTTGCCGTTTGTCGTGTTTCGAGGGTTGTTCGGTCTTTTCATCCAGGTTCATAGCATCGCGGCTCCCGCCGATATCCCGCAACGCGGAATTGCCCTTGTCTGCCAGCGGGTGATGCTGCAATGGGACCTCCCGGTGACCTCCCAATCCCTGGAAGATCTTATCCGGCAGGAATGTTCATTTCAGGAGTCAGTCGGTGGCATCCGTACCAGTCCCGAAACATACCTGGGCGCCACGCTGCCGCCGATCCGATGCCACAACTACAGCGACATAGATACGATGACTTTTCCATCGGCGGAGTGCTTTGATAACGGCACGCCGATTGTTCCGATCCTCAAGGAGTGTTACCGCTCGGCGGACCCTCAACTGCGAATGAAATGGTTTCGCGCCCTAACATCGACCGGCTTCGGGTCCTTTTTCTCCTGGCTCAATGCCCCTGCCGAGATTTCGGCGGTGGAACACTACACGGAACTTCCGATTACGCATCTTGCCGCCTTTCTGCATCTGCAGAGAGCGGATCTCAGAGCCGCTTTTCCCGATCCGGGCTCGCAGGACCGAGTCCGATTCATCGAATGGTTCCTGAATCATGGCCGTGCCGAATATGACCTCGATCCGGTTTTTCTGGAAGGAACTTCGCTGGCGTGGCGGCGCTGGTCGAGCGCCCAGGCGCTGGCCAAGAGCCTGGCCGAGGCGGAGGGGCGCATCGCTGCGGTGTATACTGCCGCTGAACGATACTCTGAAGTGTTCGACTGCACCTTGGACGTCTATCGCGGGCAGAGGGCCTGGAAACTGATGCTTGCTGTTCGCCGGGCCTACGCGATGGTTGTCCGTTACGGTTGGAAGGGCCGCATTCGATTGCTATTGGGTCCTCGCCCGCCGATCGGCAATTATGAGTTGTCGTTTCCGTCGCTGAAAAACTACCTGCCGCCGCGGCCGGAGAGCGGGCCATCGGAAGGAATCTCGACGCTGTCGACCAATCAGCCGCCGCCCAGCCGCTATGACGTGATCGTCCTGGCGATCATCGATTTTGGTTTCCGGTTCCAGCGTCCCCAACAGATCGCCTCGGAATTCGCGCGCAGAGGCCATCGGGTCTTCTGGGTAACCGCCACCGAAGTGTTGCCTCCGAATTCTCCGAAGCCCTATCGCGTTGTCCCACTGCGCGAGGGAATCTGGGAGGTCCGCGTACGGGCCCCACAGTGCGACCCGTATCTGGCCATTCTAACCGACGCCACGGTTCGCGAATTCCAGGCGGGCTTGGACCTCCTGTATCGCGACTGGGCCATCGCCGAAACTGCCATCGTGGTCCAGTTACCGTTCTGGCGGCGGCTGGCCTTGAGTTTGCGTCGCGAGGCATCCAGCGTAATCGTTTACGATTGCATGGATGACTGGGACACCTTCGAAAACCTCGGCGACTTTAATCGCACGGAGGAGGCGCAACTAGCCGCCGAGTGCGACGTCCTCGTCGTTACAGCGGGGAAACTGAAACAGAAGTTCGCCGATCGAGGGCTGGCGCCCGTGCTGGTGCGCAATGGCGCCGATTTTGAGTTCTTCAGGTCCGCCGAACCTTTGCCTGAACTGTCAGGCCGCCGCCGGCCGGTAATCGGCTACTTCGGAGCAATCGCGGACTGGATCGATCTGGATCTGGTGTACGACGTAGCCAAATCCCGCCCCGACTATTCATTCATTTTAGTAGGACAGGTATTTGGCAGAGATACGTCCGCTCTCGAATCGCTGCGCAATGTATGGCTCCTCGGGTCCCGCCCCTACGAGCAGATGGCCCAGTTGCTGGCCGGCTTCGATGTCTGTATCATACCCTTCCTCCTGAACCAGGTTACACACGCAACCGATCCGGTGAAGCTCTATGAGTACCTCTCGCAGGGCAAGCCGGTGGTAGCCACGGACATGGGTGAACTTCGCGCCTGTGCGGATCTGCTCTATCTCGCCCGCGGCAGCGAGCAATTCGCCGCCAAGCTGGACGCCGCGGTCGCCGAATCTGACGCGGCCCTCCGCGAGAGACGAATCGACTTCGCCCGAACGAATAGCTGGCCGACTCGCGTGTCAGTCCTAGACATGGCCATACGGGAGTGCTTTCCAAAGGTCTCGGTTCTGATTGTCACCCATAACAGCGCCGAGTTCCTCGGCCCGTGCCTTCGCGCGCTTTCTGTCGATACTTCCTATCCCGCCATGGAGGTGATCGTCATCGACAATGCCTCCACAGACGAAAGCGCAGGTATTGCTGAGCAATTCAAAGCTGAAGATGATCGTATTTCGGTCGTAAGGATGGCCTCCAATACGGGCTTTGCCGGGGGGAACAACGCCGCCGCAAGGTTCGCCAGCGGTGAGTTTTTGGTTTTCCTCAACGCCGATGCGATGGTGACCCCCGGTTGGCTGGCTTATCTCCTGCGTCATCTGGACTTGGATCCATCAATCGGCCTGATCTGTCCGGTAACCAACTTCGCGGGCAATGAAGCGAAGATCAATGTGGAGTATACCGACGAGCGGAGCATGCGCAGTTTCGCCCTGCGGATTGCCAGCGAGAACCGCGGCTCAGTAATCGATATGCGCGTCGCGCCGTTGTTCTGTGCTTTAATACGGCGGGATCTGTTCCAGGATCTCGGCGGACTGGATGAAGGCTACCGGATTGGCATGTTTGAAGATGACGATCTGGCCGAGGCCGTTCGGAAGCGCGGATTCCGCGTCTGCGCCGCTGACGACTGCTTCGTGCATCATTTCGGCCAGGGCTCTTTTTCGAAGCTCGCTCAAGAAGAATATGACCGAATTTTCGAGGCGAACCGCAGGCACTTTGAGCAGAAGTGGAATACGACATGGATTCGCCACCAGACACGGCCCAATGTCCGGCCAGCGTACGAGGAGGCCCGCTTCACGCCGGCGAAGTTTTGCGAGGCGCCTTTGAAGAACACCCCAACAGCGCGGCAGCCCCCATCTTGGTGAGCGACACACCGCGGCGCTCTACAGCCCCCGTCCCGGAATGTCGGCATGGAGGGCACGAAACGATCGATCCCCCATTCAGAGGATCGAGCGACGTCAGACCACAGTCACGGCAACGGCAGTACCAATACGGAACTTTCTTGAAGAGGCCTCGCTGCTGTCCTCCACAGGCAGACAAGCGCGATACGGACGCAAGTTCGAATTCACCGAATCGATTTCCCCTGTCCGATTAGAAGCGCAAAATCGCTCGGCAGCAAACCCGCCGCGATGAGCGAGGTCTCGATGCCATCGATACAGTCGACCAGGCGATCCACTTCCGGATCGTCATCCGCCAGGTTCTGGACGATCCCCGAGTAGAGAAGATGCTGAATTGTCCCGCCGAGATTTTGGCGACGTACGACCTCGAAATGTTGGTAGAACGCAGTCACGATATCCGCCGAGCGAATCGCCTCGCTGGGACAGACCTCGATAACCTGTTCGGGAGTGCTGCGGCCTTCCGAGCGTTTTTCGACGCCGTTTGCATACCGCCGCAGATCTTTGGACATCAGTCCAAGTAACCGCTCCACCCAACTCAGTTGGAGATCCGTCCATTGAAAGCGGCTGGGGCCCACGAACTCGTCGAGAACGAAGAAGCCGCGATCGGTGAGTCCCGCGCTCACCTGTTCCATGATATGTTCCAAAGCCTCGAAATGATGGAAGCTCTGGCGCGCGTAAATCAAGTCGTATTTTCGGCGTTCCAGCTTGATCGTATTGACGTCGCTTGCCCTCAACTCGACGTTCCCCTTGGCCGTAAATCGCGAAACGTCCAGGTCGATGCCGACGCCCTTGCGTGCCAATCCTCGTTGCAAGTTCTCCGCCAGGGCCGCCCCGTTTCCGCACCCCAGTTCCAAGGCGATCTCCGCCGGTCCGGACAATTTGCCAATGATCCAATCCTGCCATTCCAGTCCTTCGATCAGTGCCTTGCCGTGGTAGTGGTACGCCACCCGTGGGTGATTCAGCCAGAAGAGACGCTCGCCGCCGGCCGCGCGGCGCTCGACATCGTTCCAGTGCGACACCTCCGCCGCTCGGTTGTCGCGGCGATCTGTGACCTCCTCCCGCTTCCGCCAACCTTGGAGAAATGACATCACAATTAGTGTCTCACTATCTTTCCGTCCTCGCCATTCAAGCTGGCGGTGCGGCTAAACCATCTGGTTCGTGCGATAACCGACGATTGTGAATAGGCGCGATCATACGGCGGTCAAGGAGCAAATTCTCACCTCGTCGGACGTTCTGCTGGCAAGTCAGCTCTTTTATGACGTCCAAGCGCAGGAATACGACGCCACGAACCACGTTATCAATGGGCTTGTTGAAGGATGCCGGAATCCCGCTGCCGCTTAATTTTGGTCCCGGATTGGTGCTTGCGCTTGTCCGGCCGGCTCAGCCTATCGTTCTCGTTAACGGGCGTGAGGAGCGAGTGCTCTGACGGGGGTAGGACCAAGGTCAATGAAACCTGAGGATCCGCGGCGGCCGTCAGGCCAAATGCTTCCACAGTCAGTCGAGACCAACGGTTATTTCACGCGGCTTCGCGACTCGCAGGAATGGCGCGCCATTGGCCTCGTGCTGCGCCGTTCCACGGAACGGCCTCAGGTTTACGAGGTGGGCGCGAGTATAAATCCGATCCCTCCGGCCGCGGCGTTGACCCGGCGATTCCGGTCCTGAAGCTGGAATCGCTCTCCGGTGCGGCTTGGGAGAATCCCTTCGGCGATGGACGCTCGTCGGAGCGTATCGCGGACGACCTTTTGCAGCGTATGCGCACCGGCGGCTTCGCGAGACACCGTCGCGAAGACTACCACCTTGACGTCGACTACTCCTATCGCGGCGACGGGCAATATTGAAGCGCGCATCGTCCGATGAGTGCATGAGGTCGAAAAAAGAGTATCGATCCTTCCCCGACCACGCTGGTGCCCGTCTGCTGCGAGTCTCCGGGTAGCTGTCGCGCTGCACTTTATGATCGGAAACGTGACTGCTTAATTTCAATGGGTTCCGGCTTTTCAGTACAACGAGCATTGCAGTTAAACGTCGGAATACTGTGTCCTTTCGGTGAGGCTGCGTAGGATCGCTGCGGACGCGATTTTCTTTGGGGAAAATGGTCAGCCCAAAATGCGGCGCACCGGGGTGCGGCCGATCTGCAAGCGGCGGGCGATCTCCGACTTGCTGGCGCCGCCCCGATGCAGTTTCCGGATTTCCGCAGCGTGGAGAACTGCGGTTGCCGGCCGGCCGAGACGTCGGCCGTTCTGACGAGCGTGGGCCAAGCCAGCACGCGTTCGGGAACTGGAGCATCTCGGAGTGGGCTTCGTGTCGTCGTTGTGCATCACGCTGCCCTGCGCCGCTTGCCGGATCAACTCTTCCAGCACGGGGCGGAGCAGTTTCGCGGCGGCTTCCATCAGTTCCCACTGTGTGGTTGCCGGTAAGGGCATTCCTAGTTGGCCTTGCAGTCTTTCCAGCCCCTTAAATGGCATTCCGGTACCGTACTTCAACAGGGCGATCATCGCCACGGCTGTCTCCTCGTACTTGGCCGAACCCGCCGCCGGTTCGTCGGCGGTGAAGACCTCTAACGTATCTTCCTCAAGGCCACCGCCGTCGCAGCGCGCGAACGCTTCCACGCCCACTCGGCTGGGTGGCTTACTGCCGGTTTGACAGGAGGTCACCAATGACGCCGCGTTTGCCGACTGCAACGCCAACTGCCGTTTTTTCAGAGCTTCATCAATGCGAAGTTGGTTGCCTTCAAAGTCGTCGATGCGCAACGCGAGAGCCTCACCCGGACGCAAGCCACATACAGCAAAGAATTCGCAGCACGAGATGCTCCCGCGGCGAAGCCGCCGTAAGGAGGGCTTGCACCTCCTCGACTGTGAGAAACCTTTCGCAAGGCTTTTTGTGGATGTTTGGCAGTGCGAGTTTCCGCGCGGGGTTCTTGGGAATCAGGTCTTCGTCAATCGCATATTCGAAATAAGCTTTCAAGTACCTGCGAATATGTTTGACCGCGGATTTCGAGTACCTATCCTCCGCCATCTTGTTCACCAGCAACTGAAGGGGAGTCAGCGTGATCTTGCGTGGAGAATCACTAGTGTCCGGCTATAAGTCGAACAAACTCAATTGGTTGGCGGAGGCGCCCAGATCGTTCGCGAAGTCGGACGCCTGAAGTGCCCGTAAGATGGGCGTTTTCTCGAAAAGCGGCACGCTCAAAATCTGTAAAATCTGGTAGAGGCTCGCCTCCAGCCCCAGGCGCTTGCGAACGATGGCTACCAGGACATAGACTGACACTGCGATCCAGATCTGGGTCTTTACCGCGTTCTCACTGGTACCGTAGAAGGCCTTGATGCGCAGGTGCTGCTTGATCCACTTGAAGAATAATTCCACCTGCCAACGGCACTTGTAGATCTGCGCGATGATCAGTGCCGGTAGAGTGAAGTTGTTGGTGAGAAGCTTGAATCGCTTCCTGGTTTCCACATCGAGGTAGCTCACGCGGCGCAACGCCTCCGGGTACGCTTTCGCCGAATCGATGGCGGTCAGAATGGCGGTGTGATTGGAGCGAACGCCGGTGGCCTTGTCCACGGCATGGGAGTAGCGACGCTGCAGCAGGACGTTGGATTTCGTGCGCACGACGAAGCGAAGAAGGCGGAACTGAGCGCGAACCTGTAAAGACGCTCGAAATCGACGTAGCCCCTGTCCATGACGTAAAACGCCCCAGCCTCCGGAAATATCTCGTCGAGGATATTGACGTCATGCACCTTGCCGTCCGTGATGCGGATAAACGTGGGGATGTTGCCGTGCAGGTCCAGAAGAGTGTGCATCTTGACGGCGGCTTTGTGCCGGCGGAACTTGGCCCACGGGAACAACGCCAGGCACAGATCGATGGTGGTCGAGTCCAGCGCGTACAAACTCTGGTCCAGATCCACGCCGATGGGATCGGCGGCATACAGCGGTCGCGCCATGCGGATGAGCACCTGTGCGAAGTCGGCGTAGATGCGCCAGTCGTGGGCGTCATTGGCGTCGGCCAATGTGGAGCGTGACACTCGGCCGTGGAAGCCCATGTGATAGAGCTTGCCTCCCAGAGAGCGCAAGCATGCTTCTATGTCGCGAAGACCATCCCGATAAGTGAGTTGGGCAAAGGCCATCGACAGATACTGATCCCAGCAAGAGAAGCCTCGCGGTCGCACATCGCCGCCGTAACGCGCCACGCAACGGCGAAACTCGCGGTCCGGCAGGAAGCCCAGCAGTTGAGAGAATACGGTTCGACCTTGGTTCACGCACCATTGTGGCCCGCTCAGGAGCCCGCTTTGGGGCTGTCGCCGTTCAAATCGCGGCAATGCAAAATCTCGCGCAACTCTCAGAACCAGAGGGGCTTGCCGTCGGGCAGGCGGGTGTTAGCCGGACAGTAGTGATTTGAAATGTAAAAGGACATTTGGTCGGGGCGAGTGGATTCGAACCACCGACCTCCTGGTCCCGAACCAGGAGACAGCCATTTTGCCTGGTTTTGCGCCGGTATGCTGATCTTCCATATAGTCCCAGTTCAGCTTGTGTCTTCAAAGAGTTGCGCGCCGCTGGCTTTGCATGCGTATGCGCTCAGTTGCAGACTTTGGTTGCACGAAAAGGGCAAGAAAAGGGCAAGGTTTGCGGGGCAGCGAAACTCGTTCCAGGTCATCGCTCCGATCCTCCTGGTCTCTGCAGGCCTATCGTCTTGAAAAAACTGACGAAGCCGGGTGCGTTGATACTCAACCTATCGAGCACGTACTCCACAGTTTGGTTGATCGACGTAGCTTGCCGCTCAAGCGTCTCCACAACAAACTTGGGGTCGAGGTCATACAGGTTGCGGAGGAACGTACTAGGCCCCATTACCGCGATCGAATAGGGCTCCAGCGCTGTTCTGGGGAAATCCTTCAGGTTATGGGTGACGATGACTTCCGCATTGCACCGGGCGGCGGCGGCCAGGACATGCCGATCCTTGGGATGGTTTGTCATGACCGGAATGAGATCCTCGTGGCCTTCCACCCACGCTTCCGGGAAGTGGCGCCGGATTTCACTCTCTCTGTAGGCGACTTGCTCATCCGTCAACCCGAAGTTCTCCGCGAGGCTCCGGTTCACTTCGCTCATGATTTGATCGGTCCACTTTGGCAGGTACAGTTTTCGCGCTCCGGCAAGACGCAGCAGAGTATCCGCCAAAGGCATCGGGATAAGGACGCAGGCGTCCAGAACGACCTTGACGCCTGCTCTCACCCGACCCTCTCACTCATCACTGCCGCCTTCCGGCATTACGTTGCGGTCGTACAGCCCAGCTTCAAAAGCTTGACGGGAGAGACCGTCGAGAGCCGCCTGACGTTCCTCGTCGCGCTTGCGGGCGAATTCAAGAACGTCTCGTAGATAAACGCGACGCTGATTCCCAACCCTGTGGTGGGCCATTGCGCCGGTCTCGAGCAACTTGATAAAGAACGGCCGGGACATGCCTAACAGGTCCGCCGCACGCTGTGTGGTAACAAGTTTATTGTCCGGCAGCAGCGTCACTGACTTGCCTTCTGCCATGAGTCCGACGACCTTCCTGAGAACTTCGTATACCGTCGGAGGGACGACGAGCCGTTCTCCGGACGCACTGACCAACGCTGGAGGACCCAGGTCGAGCATCCTTTCAAGATCGCGAACCTGCACCTGCTCAGTTGCTGGCAGGGTAATCGGCTCTCGGGCTGCTATCCTCATGACATCAGAATACCACATACTCGCAATACTCGCAATACTCGCAATAGTCGAAATTCTCAATCGTTGGCAAGCTCAACGCTGCAGGGTCCATCTTCTCGGCGTCAGAAAGAGGCGGTAGGGCGATCGGCAAATGCTCCCGAACACTTTCAAACGTGCCCGGGCGGTGATCAAATGCGTGCACCATCTTCGCTTCGTAAAGGGGATAGTACACTGGTCCGCCTGCTTTCACGAATCGGTTGCCAGAAAGCCTATATCCTTCGGCCTCCAACGGCTCGCGCGTCCTGAAGAGATGGGAGTCGGTGGACATATTGAACAGGCCCTGCTTAAAAGTGATTCCCCAAGTGTTGCCCGAGTCTGACTCCTCCATCAGGACCGGAAACGTCCGGTAGATTCTCAGCGCAAGTTGGGCGTCTGCGAGTGTCCGGAACACCGGACACGTGCGGGTATTGGGGTTGACCTGCTGCAAATCACCTGCGGTGAGGCTGAACCTTCTCCGAGTATCAGACAGTTGGTCATAGTGCCGGGCAAAAAACATGAACTCTGGAGAGATACCGACCGCAGGTGATCCGGAAAGGGTAAGCAAGCAGAACCTGAAGGCGTGATGCACCGCCGGAAATATGAACGCTTCATTCTCAAACCCAATCAACGAAACCAGACGGTGATCAGCTACGATCCACTCAAAGAAGCGCTTATTGCTGTCGTCGGTAGCTATTCCCGTGGGCAAAACCGCCCCAACCCGCCCACCTTTCCCGACCAGGCTTGTGAATGACTCGCCAAACAAGGATGAGGAATTACCGCGCCCCCCCGAGGTAAGGGGATAGCGACCAGCTTCACGCAGGTACTTCCTCAGGGCGTCCGTGTCGTGCATCACCTGCGTGTAATCACGCCAGAGAATAGGATTGGTCCGCGGGAGACTCTGGATCATTCGCTTGCGCGCCGCTGCGTTGGGCGCATTGGCGATGGCAAGATCTTTGGCGGCAAAGAACTGCTGCTCCTCCAATTGGAGCATCTCCCAGGGCGGATTGCACAAGAGTACATCAAAGCCTCCCCGGGCGAACACTTCGGGAAACTCCAGAGGCCAGTGAAAGAACCCGAGCCGGTCCGCTTCCACGTTTGCGGAAGCCAGCAGTTGCACGTCCGGTTGGCCGCCTTCCAACGCGGCTCGGACTGCCTCCGTCGTCGAGATGCCGTGTGCGACATTGGCCTCGGTGAGATCGCTGAAAAAGGCGTACGTCCAAAAATCGGCTGCACTTTTGTCCTTGCTATACCCGCTACCGGAGTGGAACTGATCAAACAATGCTCGCTTCTGGCGGATAACCTCGGGCGAATCGTCAGGGAGGTCTGTCAGATTCCGGCGGGCCGCGGCCATGGCGGCGACATCCGCCACCGGCGTGAACGCAAACGCCTGCTCCCGACTGAGACGCTCCCGAGCCAGCTTGTTGTGCTTCTTCGCGTCCTTGGCCACTTCGCGATCGTCGCCGGTGACGGGTTTGAATGCATCATCCGGAATTCCCTTGTCCAGCGCTGCGAGGTCCAGCACGCCGACCAGGGAATCGCCACACAGAATTCGGTGATCGAGGAAACTTAGCGGTTTGCCGGCCGCATGGCTTTCCAGCCAGAGCGCCACACGGCACAGTTCCACTGCGAGCGGATTCTTATCCACCCCGTAAATGCAGTGAGCAATGGTGTCGCGTAGTGCCGTGCGGTACTGTGCGGGGCTGGGCTCGTCTTCCCCGCCACGGATTTTGGCCAGTTCCCGAGCGAGTCGTCGCGCCGCGGCGAGAAGGAAATGGCCGCTCCCGCATGCCGGATCACACACCGTGATCTCCAGCAGCTTGTGCGCCTTTTCTTCTGCGGTCCGGCCCTGCTTGAGGCGGTCCTCGAGAACTGGCACCAGTGCACTCTTCACCAGTTCGTCCACCAGTTCCGGGGGCGTGTAATAGGAGCCGGTCGTCTTCCGCTCGGTGCCGGCCACTAGTCGAAACGAAACCTTGCCATTCTCGCTTCCAAAGATCGGCTGCAGATCCAGCAGACTCTCGTAGACGCTGCCCAATTCCTCCACGTCCAGCGCCGCGTAGTTGATGTGACGGGGTGGCGAACTTGGTTGCTCGTGATAGGTGGACAAGCACCAGAGAGCATCCAGAAAGGCACGATTGGTTATTACCGCGAAATTCAGATCGGCTGTCCGGTTGAGGTCAAACAGGTCCCCATTGAGGGGCGGCACATCCAGCACTTGGCCATATTGCTCACTGTGGAACAGGCGGAAGGTAGATTGCAGACCCGTCCACAGGTCGGTGTGGTTGTTGCGGGCCAGCCTGCGCTCGCAGAGGGATCGTAGCCGGGCGATGCTGTAGTACTCCCGATACACCGAATTTGGCGAGAGCAGATTGCGCTCTTCGGTGACCATCAGGAACAGCAGTCGGTAGATGAGCCGCAGGATCTCCTGGTAAAGCCTATTGGCGGTGACGGTCCCGCTCTCCACACTCTGCAACAGGGGATCGTTTGCGGGACGGCTTAGCAACGCGTTCCCCAGCAGGCCAATGGCGTTTTCCACTCCCTCGCGCAACTTGTCGCGGACGCGCCCGCCCTGCTCAATGGTGTGCTGATAGTATTGCTCCAGCAGGCAGGACTTGGAATCGGCATCCCCGTGCGGTAGGCGGCTTCTCTGGATCAGCCTGTAGAGGAGCGCGAAGTCGGCGAAACGCTCGCCAGCAAACATCGCCTTCAGGTCAAACTCCAGGAACGCCTGCC
Source organism: Bryobacterales bacterium (assembly GCA_003164035.1). Taxonomy (GTDB): domain Bacteria; phylum Acidobacteriota; class Terriglobia; order Bryobacterales; family Bryobacteraceae; genus JBEKYD01. The sequence goes on from PLRS01000045.1 coordinate 112,430, forward strand.
GCCGGAGAAGCTGCGAATCTCGCAACGCGCGCAGCACGTATCCGTTGGTGACGATGCCCCAACCTAGTGTTTAATTGCGTAAAGTGACGATTGTATTTTGAAGCTGGCTGCCTTTAACCTCACGCTTCCTCCCGCGGAACGGCTTGGCGTGCTCATTGTGTTTTTTGAAGAAAGCTTCAATGGCTTCACGCAACTGATCCTTCGTCTTGAAACTTCCTCCGTTTAACGTTTTGCGTTGCAGCAGGCTGAACACGATTTCGATCTGATTGAGCCAACTCGCCGAGGTGGGCGTGAAATGAAACTGGACCCGCCCCTCGAACTTCGCTAGCCAATCGTCGTTTCCTTTGTGAGGGGAGTAGTTATCAAGGATGACGTGTATCTCCTTGCCCTGAGGCTGGTCTGCCAGCACGTCATCAAGGAAGCTGCGAAAATCCTCCCGCTTCTTATACTCCGTAAACTTCGTCTTCACCTGGCCAGTGCCAACTTCAAGGGCGGCAAACAGATTCAGCGTCCCATGGCGTTTGTATGTGCTCTTCAGCCCGCGCACTACTTTGCCGCTGTCGGTCTCCACATAACCCGAGGCCCGCTCGATTGCCTGTATGCTCGGTTTTTCGTCCACGCTCAGCACCAAGGCGTTCACCGGCGGGTTTAGATATAACCCCACCACGTCAGCGGCCTTGGGAGCAAACTCTTTGTCGGTACTCACGCACCAACTCCGCCGCCTTTGCAGGTAGATTCCTTCACGGCGCAAGACGCGCCAGACGGCGTGCACGCTGGCGTCGAGTCTCTCCGCCACCGCCGGTCCGTCCCAGTGGGACATACCGGGCGGCGGTGGCTCCTCCAGCGTGGTCAGCACCCGCTTGCGAAACGCCGCATCATACGTGACCGGCTTACCCGGTCGCGGTTGATCACGTAATCCTCGCAATCCCCACAGGGCGAAGCGCTGGCGCCATTTGGAAACGGTGGCGAGCGAGACGCTCAGTTCCCGAGCGACCTGCTGAATCTCCTTGCCCTCCAGACAAGCCAGAATGATTCGTGCACGCTCCACAGTGTACGCCTTCTCTGTTCGGCTCTTTGCGAGGGTCACCAAACTTGCCTTGTCTTCGACGGAACATTCCAGTTCGGGCGCGTGTCTGGGCATCTCCCAAACATTTTAATACAAATATGTATTAACGCAATTAAGCACTAGCTCGGTCCGGTTGAGGAATTCCTGCAACAGCGAGTGCGGCGCCAGGCGGGGTCGGCCCGATTCTGCACGGCGGTCCAGGGACTGCCCCACACCGACGACGTGTACTGGGGGCGCGTTCGAATGCCGGTCAGCGCGATGAGAGATTGCGTACTTGACGCCCGCCACCTCCTCACCGTGTTCCTGGTAGGCGAGATCATAGCCGAGCAGCCCGAATAGAGGGCACACCCATTGGTTCCGGGTGAATGTGGTGCCCAGGTCATCTTCCGTAAGCAGTTCCGCTTTCCGGTTGAAGCCGGTCCAGAAGCCGCGCGCGTCCGACCAGACGGCCGAGATCTGGTCCAGAAGCGTGGTTCTGTCAGGGAGACCGAAGTCCCGTGCCGACTGGCCCACAGCGCTACCCTCGGCGATGGAGTCCACTAACTCGGAAGCGAGAAATCCGCCTTCCAGGCGGAGCGCCGGATACTTGGCGCTCATGCCTGCACACCCTTCGGCCTTGGAAGCAATATGAGAAAACCGAGCAGGTCGGGCGGATAGTGGCGGACAACGCTCATACCCCGGCGCGCCAGACGAATGCTGGCCCGCACTCGGCGGTGCGCCGCTTCCAAGGTTTCCGCTCGTTTGATGACTAGCGGGTCCATGGCGGTACGGATGGACCCCCAATGGTTTAGAAGTTCTGTGGCGACCTCAGTCCGTACAGCGGGCTGCACGTTCGCTTCTGGAGCTGCTGTGCGAAGCAGATGAAGCGCGACCGGAGTATCCAGCCATGAGGGCTCGGTGTCGGGCGAACCCGTGAATCCAAAGCACTGGACTTCTTCGGCCAACAGATCACGTTGCGCCGGCGTAACGATGGTGTATCGCAACCGGCACATCAGCAGGAACGTTCGGCGGTCCACAGCGGTTGTCCGGATCACGCCGCAGCGCGTGGCAGCGGCTTCCTGCTCGCCAGCCAACGCTTGTTCCATCAGATATTGTGCCGTGTTTTGCAGGAAGGGGTGGTTGCGGTCGATGTATTCGGCGCCGTCGGGCGGCATGCTATTGAGTGACACACGCCATTCGGGACTGGCCGGAGCGGTCAACTTGAGCGGTTCAGGGAGATGGTCAAAACCGGAGAGGATTAGCGTATCGTCTAGGCCCGTCCGCAGTTTCAACTGCAGACGCTGTGCCGCATTCTGCAGGAACCGCTGCGCCGATTCGGAGTCCGCCAACACGGTGTCAGTTTCTTGCAGCTCTCGCTCCACTTCCTCGGGATTGATCGCGTGCTGGGCGAAGCGCGTCCGCGAGACCTTCTCGGCCTGGGCGGCACGGTCCCACTTCACATGAACGTCGTTGACCTCGTCAATCGCGAACAGGTTCATCTGGAGGTCTGGCTCGGCGAACAGGCGCTTGACCACGGCTTGAATGACGGTCTCGCTTTCTACCGGAACCGGCACGCGAACGCCAAGTGTCGTGAAGATCTGCCGTGCCTTGCGAAGGAGCACGTCTAGTACGGCGCCATCTACGGGGTTGTCGCGACCATAGAACAGCACGGCCTTCACGACCTTCGCCTTCTGGCCGGAACGGTCCACGCGGCCTTCTCGTTGCTCCAGGCGATTGGGATTCCAAGGAAGATCGTAGTGAATGACTGCGTCAAAGAGCGTTTGCAGGTTGATCCCCTCGCTCAGGCAGTCAGTGGCAACAAGGACCCTGTACGGATGGCGGAGGGGATCAATGCTGTCAATCAACTCGCGGCGTTCATCCTCGGCCATAGCGCCAGTGATGGAAAGAATGCGCAGGTTCGGAAACGAACCCCCAAGGCGTCGTTGCAGGTCGTCGCGCACGTAGTCGCTGGTAGCGATGTAACGGCACCAGATTATCGGCCGGTGGCCTTCGCTGAGCATCTGGCGGACAAGTTCGGCGCAATCGCGAGTCTTGGTGTCCTTATCTGTGGCGGCGAGCGCTGCGGCCTCCCGCGCAAATCCTCGAAGCCGCTGCCTGTCGGCATCGCCCATCTCAGACTCGCCCTCTTCCAGGACGTGTCGCGGCTGGACGTCTAAGGTGTCGTCATCGGTGGGTTCAAAGATGTATGGCGAGTAGTCGGCATCATCCTGCTCGGCTTCCGCTACCCCGTGTTTCAATCTCTTGCCAATAGCTGCAACGGCGGCTGCCGGACTGGACATCACGCAGCGGAGTAGCGCGAGCGCCGTCCAGTACCGGATCCGTTGCTTCCATCCGGTCAGCGTCTCGCCGGACTGGACCAGTTCGCGGCTGAATTCGTACACGCCCTCAAACAGCCGTTTGTAGTCGGCGGAAAGCGAATAGTACCTTTCGTCAGGATCACGTTTCGGGAACGGGGTCGTCTCCCCGGCCCACCGGACTTCAACGTCGGCGCGTCGTCGCTGGACGAAGTGGCGGGCTAGGCCTTTCCGTTCGGTTTCATTCAAGCGGGACAGATCATAGTTGCGGAATCCCGGATCAAGCAGACCGAGCAGCGACTGGAATGGCGTTTCAACCCCGCTGTGCGGCGTCGCTGTGAGAAGAATCAAGTGGCGGTCCGGATTGACGGCGACGTCGCGCAACAATTCGTACCGTTGCTGCTGGTTGCGGCTACCAGTGGCCCGGGCCGTGGCTCCGTGGGCCTCGTCAACGATGACAAAACCGGGTGCGTGCTGGAGGAAGTTGGCCCGGTGCGCTTCACCCTTTGCGTAGTCGATGCTGACAATGATGTGCGGATAGTAGCCGAAAATGCTGTGGTCCGCGGAAGGCAGGTTTCGTTCCAACTGGCTGACTGTGCCAGAGCGAATGACCGCGGCTTCCAGACGGAACTTGTCCCACAGTTCCTTCTGCCATTGCGAGCACAGGTACGGTGGGCACAGCACGCACAGGCGCGTAATCTCGCCTCGGTCCAACATCTCGCGAGCTATCAGGAGGCCCTCAACAGTCTTACCGATGCCGACATCATCCGCAATCAACATGCGAACCGGATCGAGGCGCAAGGCCATCAGCATGGGAACAAACTGATATGGGCGGGGCCGGACACTGATGTGTCCCAGCGAGCGGAACGGACCGGCTCCGTCACGCAACGTGAGCCGCGCAGCGTTGAATAGCAACTCCGCGCTGACGTGATCACCGGACTGCGCGACCTCAGGCAGTGGGAAGGTCGCCGGCGTGATCCGATCCAGGTCGAGGGTATGGAGTCGGTGGTGGATGCCAATGCGCTCCTGGTCACTACCGGCCAGCGGTCTCAGCATGTACACGCTGTCATCGTCAGACGGAAGAACAACCCATTCCCTCCCTCGGCACTTAACGATGGAGCCCACGGAAATCGCGCTCATACTCTACTTCTTCCCCAACCCGAAAACTTCGGGATGGAGGGCGATCTGCTCGGCCAGGTTGCTGTCATATCGAATCACGATCGCGCGGTAACCTTTTTCTCGCAACTCCCGGCGGAGTACGTCGTCCTTGGCCTTCTGCTCGAGGGTGTCGTGAACGCTACCATCGCAGTAGATGCAGGCATGACTGCCGGAATAATAGAAGTCGGGCACCGTGGGCGCATCCACCAGTGCCCTTTGTGCAGCGTCGGGCAGGTCACGCCGGTCCCGGTAAAGGTGAGCGATAAATTTACGTTCCAACTCCGACCGCGAATCGGTAAGGTTCTTCAGGTATTCATAGTGCGCATCGTAGTCGCGACCACCATGCCGGCGTGTAGCGCTGGCTTCAGTGAGATCGCGCAACAAATCCGTAACCATGTGCCGATTGAGGATCCGGTGGTCGCCCTGGTTGCTGTACGAGAGCACGCACTCGTAGCAAGCGGCGTGGCACTTCTCGTTCTGGTCCTCGAGGGTGTCCGGATCAAAATGCAAACGCGCCAGAGCAGCGGTGGCCACCGCAGCAAACAGATCCTCTTCCTCCACCAACCGGCGGAGAACGCCGACACCGCCCTCGGCAGCCTCCCAATAGAGGATGGCACGGCGGTCAGCGTCCCCGATGCGCTCCGACGCCAGTTCGGACTCTTCCACCTGGAAGAACTGTTCCATCCCTCGTTGCAGTGCGAATTGTAGTGTGGCGGTGGCCCGTTCGTCCTGCTGCGTCTCCGGTGGCGGGTACACGATCAGCAGATTCTCGGTGTCGCTAACGAATAGGTGAACGTTGGCCAAATTGGCGGGATCATCCGGTTTTTCCGGATTGATTTCACCGTTTACCATGTTCAGGCAATAGCCATCGTCGTTTCGGCCCTTCCACCCGTGGTTGATCTTGTACATAGTGGCGGACGGCGCAAATACAGTTCGGAGGAGCGGTTGGCTTGGGTCCTTGCCGATGGTGGCTTCTACCGTCCGTACCCGCCCGTCACTAGCTGTCGCATACCGGAAGTGCGTGCTGACCTTGTATCCGCGACGGATGCGTTCTTCCTCGTCGCAGGTGATGCGCTCCCGGCGGATGGTCTTGGCATTCGGCATCTCCAGCAGGTGAACGTATTCGCTGCTGCTTCCATCCAGAACGGAGCGGCAGCAGCCGCACCGATCGTCCGTGTCGGCGTTGAAGTACCCGCAGATTCGGCAAGTTTTCGCCTTGGACTTGCGAGACGCGAGTCCCCCAGGCGGCGTGAAAAAGCGCTTCACCTGGAACTTAGAGCCCTCGTGATAAATGAAATTCTCCGGACCGAACTCGGTTAGGGCGATGAAGCGAGCCCGGCTGAGGAATTCGCCGTCTTCCCGAGGGATGTAGACGCGGATCGGCAAGCGCGGGAAGTTGTAACCGGGCAGAAATCCTTCGCTGGCCAGGTACCGGTAGGGGTAGAAATCGGACTCCTGTCGAGTCGTGCTGACGTTTACCAGGAGGTTGCGCTGGCGCTTGGCCTCCTCAATTCTCTGGCGGGCCTCTCTCTGCGTCTTGTCATCCAGGGCGGAGGCCTCAACTTTTTGTGCTTCCAACAACTGCAACGTGGCCGCACGGAATAACTGGCGCCACCGCTCAAATGCAAGGTCAAATCGATCCGCGGCTCGGCGGATCGTGTCGGCCGTCCAGTCCGGCCTGTACCAATCGGCTTCCTTCACCTCCGGGCCGGAGAGATCCAGAATGTGGTTGGCCTCGGCGATGCAATCAGCCAGGCTCTGCTCGGAGAGCCTCACCTGCGATTTGACGTTCTCCCTGAGAGGATGGGTGTCTTGCTGAAGGTCCAGCAGTTCCTCTACGCTGCGATGGATATGCAAGTTGACCTTGGAAAACCAGACGGCCTGAAGGTGCGCCCGGACCATGTCCTCGTTGGAAAGGTCAATCCGCGGCGGCCTCACCGAGCCCGCTACCATGTCTTTTCGGCGCTGAAAAAAGTACTGGTCGTGCCCGCTGGATGCGGAGCAGTACGTGACAATCAGCGCGGGTTCGCCGCTGCGCCCGGCGCGGCCACTTCGTTGCGCATAGCTTGCTGGCGAGGGCGGGACGTTCCGCATGTGAACCAGTTGGAGATCCCGGATGTCAATACCCAACTCCATAGTGGGGCTGCAAAACAGGACCTTGAGATCTCCATTGCGGAATCGCTCTTCGCGCTTCTCGCGGTTCTCGTAACGAATCTGCGCCGTGTGTTCCAGTCCCTCCACGTCGCGAAGCGACCGGGCACGGTCGCGGTACAGCTCGGAAAAGAATCCGTTCGCCGTCAGCTGCACCTGGCTGAAGATTGGACTCGGTGCCCGGCGGGAGTAGATCGGATCGGGAGGTGGAGGATTGCCGTCGCCCTTCTGCCAGACCAGTGCGGCGGATTCCACCTGCACGTATCGGGTGCCCTTTTCTGTCTCGCTTCGCAAGAGCCCCTGTTGCGTGAGGATGGCCACGAGCTTCGTAATAAAGGTGTCGTAGTCGCCCATCGCCGGAACCGTGCGGCGAAAATACCGTGCGATCAAACTGCGTGACCCGAGGCTGATCCCGTTAAGGTTGCCCTTTTGACCCGGCAGAAGGAGGTGCTCTGCACTGCGTAGCCGCTCCTCCGAATCATCAAATTGCCACCGTTCGTTGATGACCTGGTTAACCCGCTGCCGCAATTGCTGCTGGTAGGTCTCGCGGAGACACTCGGCGTGGATCGCCAGCTTCTTTCGTGCGAAGTCCAGAAACGGCATCAGGACGGCGAGCCGCTCTTCGGCATTTAGCGCCGCCATCGGCAGGAGATTCTGCCAGAGTTCATCGCGAAGACAGGCGCCCGCGAGTCCTTCGTACGTGATCTTGAGCAGCCCACACTGTTCCAGGTTGGGATGCACGATGCGCCAGGCCCGCCGCAGATCTTGGTAGATCCGGTACTGGATCAGGTCGCGGAACTCGCGGCATACACGTTCCGCCTGAGCCGATGTTGGATCCAGGCTGGTGTTCGCGGCGAAGTCGTTGACGTCCAGCGCCAACGCCACAGTGACCTTCTCTGCCATGTCGTAGTGGCGCAACTCGCAATGTGTCTCGAGCGCTTTGAAGATCGCCGCCCGCAATAGTGAAACCTGTACGAAGTCGTTAAAGTGGCCGGCCTGGAGGGACGCGTCATGGCGGTTGTCTGTGAAGCTGAGAAGTTTGCGCGAACTGCCGGTGATGTTGGCCTTCTCCGCGTGATCCAGTTCGCTGATACTGAGCGTGGTGGTGGCCGAACTTCGGCCTTCGTTGGAAAGTCCCGTGAGCTTTCGGAAATCACGGTCGCGGAGCGAGTAGTATTCACCGCAATTCTGGCAAATCAGGAACGGGCTCGTCTGGTAGAACACCTGGACCGAGCGTTCTGTTGGGTGGCCCACAATGCAGCCGTCAGCTTCGACGTGGAGCTCACGCGGAACGAGTGGGCGGTAGTTCCGCTTGACCTTGCCGTTGGGCTCTATCCATTCCGGCGGCAGATCGTCAACGGACCAGTCGAACGGCTCGGTCGGAGGGATCAGGGCATAGCCGCGTAAAGCGTGATTTTCGGAATCATCGGAGGAGCCATCCCAGGGCGCGAACTGTTGGCCGGCTTCATCGTACAAAACCCGGTAGTATTCCTGGCCGCAGACGCGACAGAAGACGACCGGAAACAAGAGCCGCTTCCTGTCGGGCGACTCGCCGGGCTTCGCGTAGTATTGGCCGTCAAGCGTCAATTCACGCTGTGCCCGCGCCTCCAGGGTTGAGTACACCGGCCGCCCTTGCGAGATGAATTGGTGGAGCTTGAAAGCAAGCGCCGCGCCACCGTCGGGACTGCTCAACCGGCTTCCGGCCAGAAACGTCTCCTGCAGTCGCGACACACATTCGGGCAGGGGCACGTTTGTAGCATCAGTGAGTTTGGACGCCACCTCCGCGAGCGTCTGTGGCACCCGCCGCCGATAGGCCCCTTCGACATCTTTCTAGAGCCCAACCGCAGACTCAATCCATGCAGTAAGTGGGCTTGCCAGCAATTCCGCGGCAGTCTGTGGGACCGGCTGATTCAACGCCAGACTCAAATCGGAACGGGTCGGCGGTGGTTCGGTGGTCGTGATCGGCCGTAGGGTTTCCTCAATTATATTGCTCGGCGCGATGTCGGATCCAAACAGCCGCGTCGCGAAATCGGCCACGGCCCGGCGTCGCTCCGAAGCCGGCGCCGTACGGTCTGCAACCATGGTGGCACTGGTGCCGATGTGGCGGACGCGCGGATTCCCGCAGCGCTCCTTGAGGCGGCGAAGCAGCATGGCTACATCGGCGCCCTGGCGACCACGGTACATATGAAGCTCGTCCAGAACTAGGAACTGGAGATTGGAGTGTTCCTTGTCGACGAATGCCGATTCCTGGGGACGAAGCAGCATCATTTCCAACATCATGAAGTTTGTCAGCAGAATATGCGGGCGAGCTTCCTGAATACGGATCTTGTCTTCCTCGTTCTCCTGGCCGGTGTACTTTTCGAATCGGATCGGCATGGACCGGCCGGTGCGATCCTCATAACCTCTTTTGAGCGCGTTCAGGGCTTCATATTGGCTGTTTACCAGGGCATTCATCGGATAGATGACGATGGCTCAGACCCGCTTGTCAACGTGGTTACCCCGGAGGATCGTGTCGCAGATCGGGATGAAATACGTCAGGCTCTTGCCCGATCCGGTCCCGCTAGTGACGACGTACGATTGCTTGGTTGCGGCGATCTGCACCGCTTCCATTTGGTGCTGGTAAAGCCGATATGGCTTGCCTCCGCGGTCGCGGAAGATTTCCGCCGTTTTGGGCGTGACAAGTCCGGCGGCGGCGAGCGAGTCCATATCGTCGCCGGGCTGGTAGGCCGGGTTCAATTGCAGCAGAGCATCCGGCCAGAAAACGGCTTCGTCTACGAGTTGCTTTTCCACGTAGTCTCGAATCCGGTCGTCCGAGATCGACAGGAAACTCTGGACGTACCGTTGGTAGTCCCGGACTACGTTCCGGTGCAGGTCAAAGATGCTCATTGCGAAGAGACAATTCTAACTGTTTACGCGACTGAACGCCTCGCTAGCCAAGAGGTTCCGATTCCCGGTCTGTTGATCGGCGAGGCAGCGCGAGAGGGACCCGCCAACAAGGCCGATGCGCTGCGACCTGACCGGTCTCTAGAGTCCTGTGCTTGCCAGCGCGGCCCGGCGTGTCCGCCTTCCTTCACGGATACGCGCTGGGCGCGCTCGCCGACGGGTAGCAGTCGATGAAGTTCGCGAAGAAATCGGGTTGTTCGCTTTGCGGGATGCAGCAACTCGCGGTGAACCACATGAACGGCGTCCGCTCTGAGCACAAAGGCCCAACGGCGGTAGACCGTAGGCTCACGTCGATGACGCCGCACGCTGTCTCGAAATGGGCACGGGGGCGACGAAAAGCTGCTGGCATCGCTGATCGAAAATGCCTTCGCCACGGCCACCGCTGTTTGTCGCTGCCGCCCAGGGCAAGCGTCCCCCATGTGGCAATCGAGCGGGGATCTATTTGGAATTGGAGAGCCATCTGTTGGAGAACGCCTCCGGCACTCCAAGGCGGCGCTGGATCGGCCTTTCTGGAATCCGCTGTTTGAGGGCTCTGTCCCGGCCACGACGCGACTTCGTAACTATGTTCAAGACCGTAGATAACAGCGAGGAATTGCCGGGCTTGAGTTGCTGAAGATCTCCTGCTTGAGAATACAGGGTCGAGCCGTGCAGCCGTTTCTCGAAGCTGCAAATTGCCAGTCACTGGAGTTCAATCTCAAACAGCGAACCATCAGGCGAGATACTCCGCACCACGGCGCGATGATCGCCTCCTTCGGACTCAACGTGGAACCCCTCCCCCCGTCCGATACCAATTTCGCCCTGAGACTCCAGCGGTGCCGGCCTGGTCCCCTGCCGGATTTGTTCGTAGATCTTCCCATCAAGCCCCCGAAACATACGCAACAAACGGCCATCGGGCATCTCTGCCTGCCACTGGGAGCCGAGATAGGTGCCAAGGCGAGTTTCGCGTGGGATGAGGTGCCGCTCTTCGAATGAGAGCTCGTGCCCAGCCTCCAAGTGTTCTCGTACCAGTTTTGAAGCGGCAGCGCGGTCGCCGATGTACGTAAGCCGTTTGGCGTCTGCAAAGATTCCGATTTCTTCCGGCTCCCACCTGCTCAACTTGCGGACCTCAACCGGATTTTCTTCGTCTTCTTCGGGATCGACGATAAGAAGCGTAACGGCTTGCTGTAGCCATGCCGCAATAACGAGCCGCGTTACGCCCGGGGCTCCTGCAATATCGACCGCGAGAACCTGTTCGGTGCCGCGTTGAAGTTGGCTGACCGCTGTGGCCCTTGCACTCTGAGTTCCCTTGCACTCGACGATGTAGAACTGGCCCGGCTGTGGGCCTCTGAAGATATAGTCCGGCAAAGATCTGCGAGAATTTCCGCGTAGGCGCAATTGCCCGCCGCGTTTTGCCACAAAGACATCCACTGGATCGGTGGCCCTCGCACACACGGCCATGAAATAAGCAGCGAATCCGACACCGAACTCGTCTGAGAGGAGCGTCTTCTGATGGAAATCGAGGTCCTTTACGGTCGAGTTCAGACGCAGGGACCGCAGGCGGCGGCCGTCGAAATTGGGCAAGAAGGCCCAAAGATACCGAATCTCGGCCCAGGTCGACGATAGATCGATTAATTCCGTGACAGGCGGCGTGGTGATGCGTCCCAGTGCGTGCAGCATGTCCACCGGGCGAACCATCATTGTTTCGGCTTGGCCGGCTGTGGGCCATGGGGTTGGCGGCTTGGCGCGCAGGGGCCGCTTCCCGGAGCGTCTCTTTTCGATAGCTCGCCGTTGCTGAACCGAACGGACGTCGGCGCAAAGGTCGGTTGAGGACTCAACACGTAGTTGATATTGGCGAGTTAGGGCTTGCTGCCATTGAGTGACAGTGGGCATGGAAATGGCTCAGGTGCGTCGGTGAGGTAGCTTGGAGCAATGCGCTTCTACCGCTCAAGGTTCCACACTACCGCCGTGAGGATTGAGTCGCAACGTCTCGAATGCCCCAGCAAGGTGTTTTACCGTAACCCTAGTAACGTCGCGCAACGCCGCTTGGGCGACTGCCGAGGTCGATCGGTCGTGGTTGGTGGCTCTGGTGACGGGCGCACCGCGTCCGGCTGACGACGTTGACGCGGTGCTGGCATCCACGGCCAAACCTCCTCTTTTCTATCCTGGCAGCAGGGTGGCAACAGGACTCAGGGTCTTGGTCAGATAGCTCTGCGCGTCCGTGCGATCAAATACGCGGTAAACTGTTCAATCTGCTGGAGAGCGAATGCCGATCAAACTCACGAACGAAGTCATCATTGCTGCCATTGAAGGTTTCGAGGCGCAAAAGGCCCGAATTGATGCAAAACTTTCTGAACTTCGGGGCCTCTTGACCGGGAGCGCCATCGAGGCCGCCACCACGCCGGCGATCATCGCGCCCAAGCGCAAGAGATTCTCGGCGGCGGCTCGAAAGCGGATGAGGGAAGCTCAGCAGCGTCGATGGGCCAACATCAAGAGTGATTCTGAACAGCTACCGCAAGCCACGCCTGAGTCCTCGAAGCCCAAGCGGAAGCTGTCAGCGGCTGGCAGAAAAGCAATCGTCGCTGCCACAAAGAAACGTTGGGCTCTCAAGCGAGCCGAAGCTGCGAAGGGGAGACCAATAGCAGCGAAGAAAGTGGCCTCAGCCCGGGAAAGTGCGGCTGTGAAGAAGGTGCCCACCAAGGTAGTGGTGAGAGCTGCAACCAAAAAAGGCGCAGTGGAGAAGTCGGCCGCACCTCTTACATAGACGGGCCGATCACGCGCCCGCCGCTGAATAGCGTGGGAACAGAATTCCTTCCAATGTCCAACCGGCAACGCTGCAACGTTGGGGGAGTCAGGTTGCGAACCGACACAATCCGAGGATATAGATCCAGGGATATTTTTCGGGTTGCCTACGCGAGCGGTTACGTGTGCACAGGTTCCATAGATCGCCGCCGCGGACGCGCAGAAGACTGTCGATATAGTCCTAAAGGTCTTCATCCCGATTTCGCCTCAAGGCATGAGGCGGAGAGACTAGGATCGGCCAGAGGGGCGCCCGGCGATGAGATTTCTTCCGTCCCCACGTTGACAGCGTTGCGCAACCAGCGGAAGACAAGACGATAGCGTTTGAGCAGATAGGTCTAGGAACATTTTTCGGGTTGCATAGTTCACAAGGACAGACCTGTTAGTTTCTGCCGACCAACCGATGGCCGCCCTCCGTTAGGTCCACGGAGATTTTTCGGGATTCCGCCGATGCATCAGCGATCGCCGGGGGCAGGAGGGCCTGAGTACACATTCCGACCAACAGCCCGTCCATTGCAGATTTCTGAGAGGATGTGAAATTGCCCGCCGGCGAATCGATGAGGCACGGGTGGTGACATTCGGTCACTACTGAAAACCTTGAAAGTCGATGTTCCCCTCAAGAGGTTTTTGAGGCCACCGTTCGCTACGCTCGACTTGCGGGGCTCCTTTGACGCTCAGTCCGATAACGGGGTTGATTCGCCGTTCCGAAGTTTGGGTTCGCCCCACTGGGGTAAAGGATCACACTGCGCCAGACGAAACAAGAACTCGCCGCCGGTGTTTTCGTCGAACAGCATGTGAATGAAGCGGTACGTTCGATCGACGACGTCAATCACCAGCCGCTTGATTTAGTCGTCGTACAGGCGCGACACCTCCGGACAGGGGATCGGACCATACGGGCTGCTGACAGTAACGGCCGAATTATCTCCAGTCGCCGACGGGGGCGAGGTGCCGGCGTGAAAATCCTCAAGCGTCGAATGGCGGAAGCACTGCAGGACCAGATACTTCGCCAATCGCTGCTGCAGCACGGGATCCGTCATGAATGCGCGGATTTCCTCATCAGCGCTCAAATCCAGTCCTCCAAGACCTCCCACTATCACACGAACCAGCAATTGGTGAAACACCCGCCAAGCAGGCGATAGAGGGGATTTGGCAAGGAAGCGAAGATTAGGTCGGCACTGTTCCCCTGCGCGACCACGATGCACGAAAAGGGCAAGAAAAGGGCAAAGTGGTTTTTCGGGGGCTTACAGCGCCCAAAGCAAGATCTTCAAGTGATTGATTTTAAAGGGATAAATGGTCGGGGCGAGTGGATTCGAACCACCGACCTCCTGGTCCCGAACCAGGCGCTCTAGCCAGGCTGAGCCACGCCCCGATTATGCTCGCCGGATCTCGCCCCAACTCTGGCGGCCCCAGGCGACGTTTCCGCACTCGCAGTATAGCACGCTTAGCCCGACCTTCGCACTTCGCACAGGGTGTGCGACACAAGCGGACGATCATGGCACCGCGGTCAGCCTGCCTGCAGCAGCCGTTCCGCGTGGAGCGCGCCATCCGGAGTATCTTCGTGCTTGAACATCAGATACAGGTCCCGCCCGGTGGCGAGCAACTGGCGCGTACGGGCGGCGATGGAGTCCAGGTCTTCGGGGCTGTATTCGGGTTTGCGCAGCCGATAGTAAACGAAATCCGCGGTGAGCACTTCCGGGATTTCGAGCTTTTCGGATTCGGCCAGGCAGAGCGCGGCATTGTGGCGGCGCAACAGCTCGTAGACCGGTTCGGCCAGCCAGGAGGTATGGCGGAACTCGAAAGCGTAGCGAATGCCGCTGGGAACGAGGGCCAGGTAGTCGGCCAGCAGCGGCACGTCGCACTTCAGGTTCGGCGGCAATTGAAACAGTACCGGACCCAGACGGCGCGCGCTGCGCAGCGGATCGATGGCGCGGAAGAAGAGTTCCGTGGCTTGGGCGGCATTTCTTAGCCGCAAGATGTGGGTGATGCGCTGGTTGGCCTTGACCGCGAAGACGAATCCCGCCGGGGTGGCCTCCACCCAGGAGGCGAGAGTCGTGGCAGCCGGCAGCCGCCGAAACGTATAATTGATCTCCACCGAATTCAGCCGCTGGGCGTAGTGCTTCAGAAAATCCCTGGCCGCCAGCTTGGCCGGATAAAATCCGGGCTTCCAGGCGGCATAGGCAAAACCGGAGGTCCCCGCAAATAAGGTCGCCATGGCATATCATTATCTCTGGTGGAGGAGCACCGCGACAAAGTCGACATGAACCGGGAAGCTGGCCAGTGATGGCGCCGGAAACCGCCGAGGAGTTGGCCGAGTTGTTGCGCCGGCCGGCCCTGCACAATCGCACCATCGCGCTCGAAGGCAACGGCTCCAAGCGCCTGATGGCGGGGCCGAACCAGCCATCGGATGAATCTTTTTCCACCGTCAAGTTAAACCGGGTGCGCGAGTACGAACCGCGCGACCTGACGATCGGGGTGGAAGCCGGCTTGCCATGGAGCGAGCTGACGCGCCTGGTGGGCAAGCATCGGCAGATGGTGCCGCTCGACCCTCCATTCGCAGACTGCGCCACCGTAGGGGGCGTGGTCGCGGCCAACACGAGCGGGCCGCGGCGGCGCCTCTATGGTACGGCGCGCGATGCCATCATCGGGATGGAGTTCGCCACCCTGGAAGGCAAGCTGGTGCGCTCCGGCGGGATGGTGGTGAAAAACGTGGCGGGCCTGGACATGGCGAAGCTCATGATCGGCTCGTTCGGCACGCTGGCCGCCATCACCGCGGTCAACTTCAAGCTTACGCCCATGCCGGAACTGGAGCGCAGTTTCCTGGTGGCTTTCGACAGTTTGGCGTCCGCCATCGAGGCGCGCAACGGCCTTCTGCGCAGCCAACTGCAACCCGCCGCCATCGATCTGCTGAATCCGGCGGCCGGAGCCGGGCTGGGGCAGGCCGCCTGGCTGGTGGCGATCCGCGCCGGCGGCAATTCCGCCGCCATCGATCGTTATGAGCGCGAGATTTCCCAACTGGGCGGCGGCGTGGCATTCGATAATTCCCGCCAGGAAACGCTCTGGCGCCGCATCGAGGAATTCACTCCCGCGTTCTTGGCTGCCCATCCGGGTGGCGCGGTGGCGCGCGCTTCGTGTACGCTCAAAGGACTGGAGGCGGTGATGGCATCGCTTCCCGGCGCGGCGGTCGCCCGTGCCGGCTCGGGGATTTGCTACGGCTACTTCGAGCGAGCCGCGGATGCCGCGACCTGGGTGGCGGGCGCGGCGGAGGCCGGCGCCAAAGCCGTGGTGGAATTCGCTCCCGAGGAAGCGAAGAGCGGCCTCGATCTATGGCCCGCTCCGGGAGCGGATTGGGAAATCATGCGGCGCGTCAAACATCTTTTCGATCCCGACAATCTCTTAAACCGTGGCAGACTCTATCGGCGCCTCTGACAATCCGGCCATCGCCGCGGAAAAAACCGCGGCCGGACCGTTCCGGTTCGATCTGGACCGCTGCGTCCATTGCGGCTTGTGTCTCAACTCCTGCCCCACCTACCGCGCCCTCGGCCTCGAAATGGATTCGCCGCGCGGCCGGGTGTACCAGATGGTGCAGGTTGCCAACGGGGCACCCATGACCCCGTCTTATTTCGAGCACATCGGCTTGTGCCTGGCCTGCCGGGGCTGCGAATCGGCTTGCCCCTCCGGAGTTCAGTACGGCCGCATGGTAGAGGAAGCGCGCGCCGAGATCGAGACCCACATCCGGCGGGGACCGATCACCCGACGGCTGCGGCGCTGGGCTTTTGGCACGCTGCTGGAATCGCGCGCGGCCATGACCGCGGCGGGCGCGGCGCTGTACCTTTACGAAGCTTCCGGCGCCCGCGCCCTGGTCCACTCGCTTGGCCTGGCGCGGCTGGTTGGCTTGCACGACCTGCATCAACTCACTCCATCGGCCGATCCGCCGTTTTTCTTTAGTCGTATTGGCCAGACTTACCCGGCCGAAGGCGAGCGGCGTTACCGGGTGGCGTTCCTGGCCGGCTGCCTGGCCAACGTCTTTTTCGCGCGACTCAACGAAGCCACCGTGCGCGTGCTGCAAAAGAACGGCTGCGAAGTGGTGGTGCCCGCCGGCCAGGGCTGCTGCGGAGCGCTGGCACTGCATTCCGGTTTGCGCGACATGGCGCGCACTGCCGCCCGGCGCAATATCGACGCCCTGCGCGCGGGCGGTTTCGACGCCATTATCACTAACGCGGCGGGGTGCGGGTCCACGCTGAAGGAGTACGGCGAGTTGTTGGCCGCCGACGCCCAGTACGCCTCCGCCGCCGGCGAGTTCGCCCGCCAGGTGCGCGACATTACCGAATTCCTGGCCGGCATCGACCTGCGGCCAGTGGAGAATCCGGTCCACGCCACCGTCACCTACCAGGATTCCTGCCACCTGGCTCACGGCCAGCGCATCCGTTCCGCGCCGCGAAAGCTGCTGGCCGCTATCCCCGGCGTGACTCTGCGCGAGATGTCCGGGTCGGACTTGTGCTGTGGCAGCGCCGGCGTCTACAACATCGTGCAAAACGAAATGGCCATGCGCATCCTGGCCGCTAAAATGGATGCCGTTCACGCCACCGGGGCCGACATCATTGCCACCGCCAATCCCGGCTGCATGCTGCAGCTTCAGGCTGGCGTAAGGTCGCGCAAGGGCACGCAGGAAGTGGTCCACGTGGTCGAGTTGCTCGACCGCGCCTACCAGGCGCCTGCGAGCCCGGCAGCCAGGGACACGGGCCGATGAGCCGGCGGAGTCTGCGTCCCTACCCGGATTCATGGCCCGCCTTCCAATTGGGATATCATTGAAGTTGAGCGCCACCGTAGCTCAGTTGGCAGAGCGGCAGTTTTGTAAACTGCGGGTCGGGGGTTCAAGTCCCTCCGGTGGCTCCATTCCCGCCGGGTTGCCGTC
Organism: Bryobacterales bacterium; assembly: GCA_003164035.1. Classification (GTDB taxonomy): domain Bacteria; phylum Acidobacteriota; class Terriglobia; order Bryobacterales; family Bryobacteraceae; genus JBEKYD01. The sequence continues at coordinate 129,729 of PLRS01000045.1, forward strand.
AAGCGCGTTTCGGTTTGCGTTATGATGCAACTTGACCCGGAAAATCACCCTCCCCATCACCGTCGCGCTGGTTGTGTTTGGGGCCCAGCCGGCGGACAAATTCGCCCTTACGGTCGACAACATCATGCGCGGTCCGGCGCTGGTCGGCTATGAGCCTACTCAGATTCGCTGGTCGCACGATAGTCTCCAGGTCTACTTTCAGTGGAAGCGCGCCGGCGATAAGGAAAGCGAGCCACTCGATACCTATGTGGCCGGGCGCGATGGCGCCGGCTTGCGCAAGCTGACCGAGGACGAGGCCAAACAGGCGCCCCCTTCCGCCGGCGACACCTCCCGCGATAACAAACTCACCGTCTTCGCCCGCGATGGCGACCTGTTCGTCTACGACAACTCGACCGGCCGCATCCGCCAGGTCACCAAAACCAGCGAGGCCGAAACCAATCCCCGATTCCTGCCCGACGGCAAACGAATCGCCTTCACCCGCGGCGGCAACCTCTATGTACTGTCGCTCGACGACGGCTTTCTCGAACAAATGACCGACATTCGCCCGGTCGGAGCCGTTGCAACGCCGGCGGCCGGTGGGCGCGGTGGACGGGGCGGCCGCGGCGGTGAAACGGCCTCCACGGCAGCCGCCGCTACCCAGGCCGCGGCCAGCGCCAGCCAGGAATATCTCAAAAAGGAAGAGAAGGAATTCTTCGCCACCGTACGTGACCGCGCCGCCCTCCACGACGAAGAGGAGGCCCGCCGCAAGTTGAACCCGGCCCGCAAACCCTTCAACCTCGAGGCCCGCCAATCCGTCACCGCGCTCCGTCTTTCGCCCGACGGCAAATACGTCCTCGCATCCGTCAGCGAGTCCGGCAGCGCCAGGAATACGACCATCCCTCAGTGGATTACCGATACTGCCTACGTTGAAGACGAGTCCGGCCGGTCGAACGTCGGCGATTCCGAAACCCGCTCCCGCCTGGCCATTCTCGAACCCGCCACCGGCGACGTCGTCTGGGCCGATCACGGTCAAGGGCAGCGCGAGGTCGAGATCCTCCAGCCGGTGTGGTCGGAGGACGGAACCCGCTGCGCCGTCGAGGCCCGTGCCGCCGATAACAAAGACCGCTGGCTCCTCGCGCTCGACCCCGCCACCGGCAAGACCCGCGTCCTCGACCACGAACACGACGACGCCTGGGTGGCCGGCGGTTTCGGCGGCGGCTTCGGCGCGGCCGCTTTCGGCTGGATGAAGAACGACCGCGAGCTCTGGTTCCGCTCCGAGCGTACCGGCTACGCCCAGCTCTATGCCGTACCTTACGATGGCGGCGAGCCGCGCGCGCTCACTTCCGGCAAATGGGAAGTGCTGGCCGTCCGGCAGTCCAAAGACAAGTCGCACTTCTATCTCACCGCCAGTAAGGATTCCCCTTACGAAAATCATCTCTATGAGATGGACGGCGACGGCGGGGAACTCACTCGCCTCACCAAGGCACCCGGCAAGCACACCACCACGCTTTCGCCCGACGAGCGTTGGATTGCCGACGTCTACTCCTATACCAACCAGCCGCCCGACCTCTACGTGCAGGAAAACAAGCCGCTGGCCGAACTGAAGCGGCTGACCACTTCGCCCACGCCCGAGTTTCTCTCCTACCCCTGGCTCGACGTGCCCATCGTCACGTTCACCGCGCGCGATGGCGTCCAGATTCCGGCGCGCCTGTTCAAGCCCGCCAACGTAAAACGCGGCGGCCCCGGCGTGGTCTTCGTGCACGGCGCCGGCTACCTCCAGAACGTCGACCGCTGGTGGTCCAGCGGCTATTACCGCGAGTACATGTTCGACCACCTCTTAATGGACCGAGGCTTCACCATCATCGACGTGGATTACCGCGGTTCGGCCGGCTACGGCCGCGATTGGCGCACCGCCGTCTACGAGCACATGGGCGGCAAGGACCTGGACGACATCGTGGACGCGGCCAAATACCTGGCCGTGGAGGAGGGCGTCGATTCCAAGAAAATCGGCCTCTACGGTGGCAGCTACGGCGGGTTCATCACCTTGATGGCCATGTTCACCCAGCCCGACACATTCGCCGCCGGAGCCGCCCTCCGCCCGGTTTCCGATTGGGCCCTCTACAATCACGGCTACACCGCTAATATTCTGAACACTCCACAGACCGATGCCGAAGCCTACCGCCGCTCTTCGCCCATCTTCTTTGCCGATGGATTGAAGGGCGCCCTGCTGATTTGCCACGGCATGGTGGACAATAACGTGGAGTTCACCGATACCGTGCGGCTGGTGGAGCGCCTCATTGAGCTCCGCAAGGAGAACTGGCAGCTCGCCGTTTACCCGGTCGAAAGCCACGGCTTCATCCAGCCCACCAGTTGGGCCGACGAATACAAACGCATCCTGGCCCTGTTTGAAAACAGTCTGAAGTAAGGTGGAGCGGTGCTTTGGTGGGGCGTAGCGCCGACGATCTTGTCGCCGGTGTTTTTGGCCGCGGCTCTGTGGGGCAGGATGCCATCCTGCCCGCCGGTTGTCAACCGGCGCCCCGGCGGACGCAGCCACGCAATCGCACTGGAAGGCCTGTAAACATTGACCGCAACACCACCCAAACTGACGCTGCTGCCGCTCATCGCGGCCACCTACTTCATCGTGGCCGGCGGTCCGTTCGGCCTGGAAGATATCGTGGCGCGGGCGGGCTACGCCGGTGCCATTCTTATTTTGCTGATCACGCCCGTGGTCTGGGCCTTCCCCAGCGCATTGATGGTCAGCGAGCTGGCCAGCACCCTCCCCGAGGAGGGCGGCTACTACGTTTGGGCCGCCCGCTCCATGGGCCCCTTCTGGGGGTTTCAAGAGGCCTGGCTGTCGCTGGTGGGAAGTGTCTTCGATATGGCCATCTATCCCACCCTGTTCGTCGCCTATCTGGGCCACTTCGCGCCCGCGGTGACGGCGGGCTGGCGCGGCATCGCCATCGGCGTCGCCCTCATTGGCGTGGCCGCCGCCTGGAACCTCGCGGGCGCGAAGGTGGTGGGCGATAGCTCGGTGGTGATGGCTATCCTGCTGCTCGCGCCCTTTGCCGTGCTCTCGGCCTATGCCGCCCTGCATCGCGGCGTCGCGCCCGCCCATGCCGCCTCGCCGGTTCATTTCGACTTGCTGGGCGGCATTCTGGTGGCCATGTGGAATTACATGGGCTTCGATAATACCTCGACTATCGCCGGCGAAGTCGATCGGCCGCGGCGCACCTATCCGCTCGCCATGGCCGGCACCGTCGCCCTCATCGCGTTGAGCTACGTGATTCCCATCGGCGCCGTGGCTCTCACCGGGCTTCCACTGGCTCAATGGTCTACCGGCGGTTGGGCCGATGTGGCGCGGGCCACTTTCGGCTCCAACCCAGCCGGCCCTGCCGTCGCCTTTTCCATTACCGCCGTGGGAATGATGGCCGCCGCTGGTACGCTCCTGGGGCTGACGCTGGCGCTTTCGCGGCTGCCCGCCGTACTGGCCCGGGATGGCTACCTGCCGCGCGTGCTCGCCCGCCGCCATCCCTCTACCGGCGTGCCGTGGGTCTCCGTGCTGGTCTGCGCCGCCGCCTGGGCCGCTTGCCTCGGGCTGAGCTTCAGCAAGCTCATCATGCTCGATGTGCTGCTCACCGGCCTTAGTATTCTGCTCGAATTCGCCTCTCTCGTCGCTCTGCGCATTCGCGAGCCGCTGCTGCCGCGCCCTTACCAAGTGCCTGGCGGATTGGCCGGCGCCATCGGGATCGGCGTCCCGCCGCTAGCCTTGCTCGTCCTCACCGTGGTCCGCAACCAGGCCGAACCCCTCGGCCCTATCAACGCGCTTCAATTGGGGGGTATTCTGATCGGTCTCGGCGTTGTAGCCTATTTCTTGAGAGCGCGAAAAGAATCGATATGATTATTGCCGATCTTGCCGATATCGCCGGCCGCACTTACCCGGCGCGCCGGCGCACCCAGAACCTGGTGGGTGGCCCCAGCCCGATCCAGGCCTCCAACTTCTCCATGGGTAACGTCACCCTCGATCCCGATGGCGGCCAGGTGCCCTGGCACAACCAGCGCCAGGAGGAGATTTACTTCATCGTCGAAGGCACCGGCGAAATGTGCCTCGGCGAAGAGCGCACCGTGGTGCGATCCGGCCAGGCCGTCTACATTCCGCCCCAGGTCTTCCACCAGTTGACCAACATCGGCTCCACGCCGCTGCGAATGATCTACTGTTATGGCCCGGCCGGCGACGTGGCCCACTGGCGCCAGGAGCTGGATGGCACCCTGCCCAAAGCCGGCGTGGAAGCGCCTTCCCTGCCCCCGGGAGCCCAGCCGCAGTGTACCGAACGGCCCAAGCCATGACCACTCATACCATCGGCATCGTCATGAACGGCGTCACCGGACGCATGGGCCTCAACCAGCACCTGCGCCGGTCCATCTACGCCATCGTCCAGCAGGGCGGCGTGCGCGTCTCCGATAGCGAAGTCATCATGCCGCAACCGCTGCTGGTGGGACGCAGCGCTGCGAAGCTGGATGCCATCTCGAAAGAGTGCGGCGGCCTGGAATGGACTACCAATCTGGACAAGGCGCTGGCCGATCCGGCTTACCAGGTTTACTTCGACGCCCAGACCACCGACCGCCGCGCCGATGCGGTCCGCGCCGCCATCGCCGCCGGCAAGCACGTCTACTGCGAAAAGCCCGTTTCGGGTTCGCTCGAAACCGCGCTGGAGCTGTACCGCCTGGCCAAACGCGCCGGCGTGAAGCACGGCGTGGTGCAGGATAAACTTTGGCTGCCAGGATTCCTGAAGCTGGAACACTTGAAGCGCCAGGGCTTCTTCGGCCGGATTCTTTCCGTGCGCGGCGAGTTCGGCTACTGGGTGTTCGAGGGCGACACCGTCCCGTCGCAACGTCCCTCCTGGAACTATCGCAAGGAAGATGGCGGCGGCATCATTCTCGACATGTTGTGCCATTGGCGCTACGTCCTCGACAACCTGTTCGGCGAAGTGAAGGCGGTTTCCTGCCTCGGCGCCACCCACATGCCCACCCGCTGGGACGAAGCCGGCCATCCGTATTCCGCCACCGCCGACGATTCCGCCTACGCTACCTTCGAGCTGGCCGGCGGCATCGTCGCCCATATCAACTCCTCCTGGGTGGTGCGCGTGCGCCGCGACGATCTGGTTACGTTCCAGGTGGATGGCTCGAAAGGCACCGCCGTCGCCAGCCTGCGCCACTGCTGGATTCAGCCCTACGGCGCCACACCCCGCCCCATCTGGAATCCCGATATCGAACAGCCCATCGATTTCTTCCATGGCTGGCAGAAAGTCCCCGAACAGGCCGTTTTCGACAACGCCTTCAAGCGCCAGTGGGAATTGTTCCTGCGCCACGTGGCCAAAGACGAGCCCTTCCGCTGGGGCCTGCTGGAAGGCGCCAAAGGCGTCCAGCTAGCCGAACTCGGCCTGGAATCCTGGCGCAAGCGCGCCTGGGTGGATGTGCCGGCCCTCGGGGAAGAATAGATATAGATAGCTGCCCCTACCAGACCGTCTGCACGTTGGAAGCCCGGATGCGGCCGTCGCGGCTGACGACCGGCACGCCAAAATACACGGCAGTGGCGGCGACAATCCGGTCTGGCATGTCCGGGATGGCCACACGTGGCACTTCGCGCATGCTTTCGACAACCTCGCCAGTAAATGGGGCTTCTTCAAGAACAGATTCCGGATCGTCGAGGGCCTTTGTCAACTCATCGTATGCGGATGGAGGGAGACGCCGTTTTTCCACCAGATAGACAATCTCTGCCAAACTGATCGGCGATAGAAGGATGTCATGACCGGCGCTGGCGGCATCGTCAATGAAACTCCGCGCGGCGGCGGACAGACGCGGGTTCTTGAACAAGTGCCAAAGTGCCGTGTGAGTATCGGCGACACCAGCGATCACGGAGCGTCCTGGGCGAACCCACGGAACATCTCGCGGCGATTTTCGTCGATCTCTTGCTCGGACGGGCCGGGACCATATTCGGCCAGCAAGCCATAAGCGGACTTCTTTGGCTTGACCTTTTGGCCTTCCGCCGGCTTCACGGCCTCTTCGAGCACATGCCGGGTAAAGCCAGCAAGCGAGGTGCCTTGCGCCAGAGCTGTAGCTCTCAAAGCCGCCCCCAGATCGTCTGGGAGCGCAATGGTAAGGTTCATGCCCGTCCTTCTTCTTCTCCTTGCCTTAGGTTAACTCAGATCGTTGTATGCGCGAGACCTCCGATCTGCGGCGTCGGCGCCCGCGTGGTTTCGCGCGTCAGGCGCTACGCCGAATCGCAAGGTGTTTCCCTATAGAAAATGGTGGAGGCCTACCTCACCGCGGTCGGCAAGACTTCAGCGGGATTCTGGACGATCTCCGCGGCGCGCATCACTTCCCCTTTGCCGACCGCGGCCACTTCGTCGACGATGTCCAGCGTTGCCTGCAGCGCTGGCCGATAGCTTCCCGCCGATTGATGGCCGTGTAGCGGTGCACGATCTCCTGCAGCACTTCGGCGTCGGTTACCAGCCGCTGCCCCTCCGCAATGAGACGCTCCAGAATGAGCCAAAGACTCGGCCCCGTGGCCCTGTAGAACCATACTACAGACGATTGCTAAATTAAAAACGTTTAATCGGTAACGTTTCATGCTATAAATGAGCCAGCGATTGGCGCTGGAACCGGGAGGTCGCCGATGCAACACCGTTCATCCCCTAAAGCAGCCCTGGGCTTTGCTTGCCTACTATTATGCGCTGCCCCACTGTGCGCCGATACCGCCGCCGGCATGGAGGCATTTCGCAACAAGGACTACCAGAAAGCGTTCAAGGAATGGAAAACCGCCGCGGACGCCGGTTCGGCCGAAGCGCAGTTCGACCTGGGCGTACTCTATGCCCAGGGAAAAGGAACCAGAAGGGATTTGACCGAGGCTACCTTCTGGTATCGCCACGCCGCCGACCAGGGAAACGCGGCCGCGGCCTTTGCCCTCGGCGAGATGTACGCTCGCGGCTGGGGTGCGCCTCGCGACGAGGTCGAGGCCATGCGCTGGTTCCAGATGGCTGCCGGCGGACCGGACACCGACCCGTTGCCCCCCAATTGGGTCGCAGTTGAGGGCTATGGCATACCGCAGGATTACGCCCAGGCTGCCTACTGGTATCACGCGGCCGCCATGAAAGGCCAAGCTGAAGCGCAATATGCCTTGGCGTGGCTCTACGCCTCCGGTAAGGGCGTGGAGCGCGACCCGGAGCAGGCCTACCACTGGACGCGCGCCTCCGCCAGCCGCGGCTATGCTCCCGCCCAAGCCCGCCTGGGCCTTCGTTACGCCGAAGGCGACGGCGTATCGCAGGATCATCAAAAGGCCTACTTCTGGCTGACCCTGGCCTATAACCGCGGCGAAAAGCGTTTCGAAAAGCAGCGCGCCGCCGAAGCCGCCAAGCTAAACCCCGCCGATGCCAAACAGCTCGAGGCCGCGGCCCAAACCTGGCAGCCGCGGAACTTGTCGGCACAGAAATAAGTGGTACAGGCTCCAGCCAGGCTGTAGAGCCGCGTTACTCCCACGCCGCCACCGGCGCCAACCCGCTCGCCTCGTCGCGCCCCGTCTCGATCCGCAACCGCCGCCCATCGGTGAGGATTGTTACCGCGCCATCCGCATCCGTCCGGTATACCGTCACGCCGTGCTGCGCCATCCGCTCCAGCACGTCCCGGTGCGGATGCCCGTAGCTGTTCTCCAGGCCCACCGAAATGATGGCAAATAGCGGCGCCGCCGCGTTCAAGAACTCTTCCGTGCTCGACGTGTGGCTGCCATGGTGCGCCACTTTCAGCACGTCCACCGGCGCCACTTCATTCTCGTCTACCATGCGCCGCTCGATCGGCTTTTCCACGTCGCCGCTCAGCAAAAAGCTGCGCGCACCGTAGCGCAGGCGCAGCACCAGCGAGTCGTTGTTCTTGGGTATCTCGGCCGGCAGATAGTCCGCGAACGGCGCCAGCACCTCCATTTGCGTGCCGCCATAGGAAAAATGCCGCCCGGTTTCCATCGGCACGATGCGAATCCCGGCCGCCTGCGCCTCGTGCCGCAATTTGTTCCAGGTCGGGCTATCGGGCGTGGCCCCGGTCCACAATTCGCGCGGATGAAAATCCCGCACCAGCGCCGGCAACCCCCCAATGTGGTCTTCATGCGCGTGAGAAAGCGCCACCACGTCCAATCGCCGCATGCCGCGCTCCCACAGGTACGGCGCCACCACATCCTCTCCGATATCCAGTTGCGAACCCGGCCGGTTCCCGAAAGCGGGAATGCCGCCGCCGTCCACCAGCAGCCGCTTGCCGTCGGGCAGAACCACCAGCAGGCTGTCGCCCTGGCCCACGTCAATCGCCGTCAATTCCAGTTGTCCCGGCCATGTCCTGGCCGCAAACGGCTGCCATACCAGCAGCGCCAACGCCGCCGCCAGCACCAACGCCGTCGCCACCCGCCACCGCTTGCCCCGCGCGGCACCTGCCGCGGCACCTGCCGCAACCCCCGCCGCCACCAGCGCCAGCGCAAATGCCACCCCCAGCCACACTGGCGGTGTCGGGATCCGCCAGTCCGGATCGATTCCCGCGTGCCAGTGCACCACCACCCGGGAAAGCCCCAACAGCCATCCGCCTACCGCCGCTACCCAATGCCAGCCCGTCAGCACCGCCACGAACCCCACCGGCACGGCCAGTCCCATCGCCGGCACTACCAGCGCATTGGCGCTCAGCCCGGTCACCCCCAGCCGGTGGAAATAGACGATCATCGGCAGCGCCAGCCCGGCTTGCGTCACCGCCGAAACCAGCGCCACTTCGTACAGAAAAAACAAAACGCGCGCTGGCACCACCACCGCCCATCGCGCTACTCTCGCCGGCGCCCGCAGCGCCAACTGCAGGGTTTCGGCCAGCAACCGCATCTCGATCCGAAACTGCGCCACCCGCGGAGCCGCGCCCAGATCGCGCCGCCTGTCGCCCAGCCCGAGAAGTCCCCGCCCCAGCGGCCCCGAAGTAGCCCGAATCAGCGGCGTTGCGAATGCGCCCAGAAACGCCACCGCCAGAAAGGTCAACTGGAAGCTGGCATCGAAGAGCTGTTCCGGATCGAACAGCAGGAACCCCAGCGCCACCGCCGCCAGCAGGTTCAGCGGGCGCCGGTCGCGGTAGAAGTAGCTGCCCACCGCGTAGATCGATAAACCCGCCGCCGACCGGACGCAGGGCGCGCCCCACCCCGATACCAGCGCGTACAACCACGCCATCGCCGCCGTCGCCGCCAGCGCCACCCCTTCCGGCACGAAACACAGCCGCAGCAGAAACAGAAAGAACGCCGCCAGAATGGCCACGTGCGTGCCCGAAATCACCAGCGCGTGAAACGTGCCGGTATTGCGGTAATCGTCCGTCCAAACCCGCCGCAATTGATACTGCTGGCCGATCAGCACCGCCTGCATCATCCCCACCCGGTAGGCGTCCGGTTGCCACAGCTTCTCAATCCGTTCGAGAGCCGCTACGCGCAGATTCATGGCCGCCCCCGCCAGCGCGTTTCCACAGCGCCCCGGCAGCTTGCGCAGCCCCGCCGCCGCGCCCGATGCCGTCCAGTACACTTCCTTCCTCGCCAGGTACCGCGCGTAGTCGAATGCCCCCGGGTTGCCGTAATTGCGGGGCTTGCGAATCTTGGCTTCCATCTCGATCCGCTCGCCGTACCGCAGTGCCGGCAGGGTTTCGTCCGGCTTGGTGTAAAGCGTTACCTGCGCCCGCGCCCCCGGCTCCAACTCCAGCTCAAATCGCTCCCGCTCGCCCGACACCGCCGCCGGTTCCACTACGCATCCTGAAAGCACCACCGTTTCACGCGCTTCGGCATCGATCCATGGCGGAGCCCCCGGCGCATGTTCCAGCTCCGCCAGCGCCCCGCCGAATACCAGCCCTACCGCGCCGCACACCCCCGCCAGCCACCGCGACCCCCTCCACAGCGCCAGCGCCCCTAGCGCCAGCAGCATAGCAATCGCGATCAGCAGTTCTCCCTGCCCAAACGGAACCAGCCGCGCCGCCAGAATCCCCGACGCCAGCGCAGCCACCGGAATGAGCAGCGGATCTTGCACAATTTCGTTACCGGGCCGTGAAAAATCAAATTCAAGCCGCCGAGGAACGCCGATAAATTCAGATAACCCCTTTGGTTTCTTTATCGGCGTTCCTCGGCGGCTTCCAAATCGCCAGATAAGGAAGTGCCTACCCGCGCACGAAACTCTCAGCATCCGCACAAAAATGCACAAACGCTGGCAATCATGCCACCCGGGCGGTCTTGGTCCATACTGTAGTCAGAGGCACCAGCAATGAAGCGAACCATCCAAGTGCGGATAACCAAGGGCGAACGCCAGTTTGTGGCCGAGTGCCTCGACCTTCCCGTGGTCACCCAAGCTGCCACCCTGGATGAACTCGCCAACAACATCCGCGAGGCCATTGCCCTCCATCTCGAGGGCGAAGACCTTTCCGAACTTGGCTTCTCCCCCGATCCTACGATCCTGGCCACCATGGAACTTGAAGCCGTGGCCTGATGCCAAAAATGCGAGTCCTCTCCGGGCGTGAGGTGCTGAAAATCCTCGGCGAATTTGGCTTTCAGGACTTCGCACAGCGGGGGAGCCACATCAAGGTGCGCCGCGTTCTGCCAGATGGCCGTACCCAGTCGCTGACGGTTCCTGACCACGCCGAGATTGATCGGGGCACGCTCCACGCCATCTACCGGCAGGCATCCCGGTTCATCCCGGAGGCCCAACTTCGCAGCAAGTTCTTCACGGATTAAGCGCTGGAAGCGCGCGCCAAATCGGGCTAAACGCACAAAGGTGCACAAAAAGTGGCGCGCTGCCGCCCGAGCAGGCGCCTTCACAGTCTTACGGCAAGAAGTATCCAGAGTCGTCCTCGGAGCTAACGGCTCCCAATGAGCCGACCACAAACATAGACGGCTCTCCCAGCCCGATTGACGAACTACGCCCGTCCAGCGGTCACAGAATTTGATAATATTTCTTATTCCAATCGTTTCAACCCTCTACCGCCAATCCGGCCTTCCCACTCACCCCGCTTTTTTTCTCCTGCCAGCTATCGTGTAGCCGAGAGGTGGTCGCGATGACAGATTCCGGACTTACCGCTCAGCAACTCCGGGTTACCGACACTTTGTCACCCGGCGCCCTCGCCTGCCGGCGCCGCAACCTCACGCGTTTCCAGCCAGCCCCGGCTCACGCGTTTGAGAGTTTGAAGTTCTCGTCTCGGAATTACGGCCCTGGCCGAGTTAGTGAATCCATAAAGAAAGGAGAATACCTAAATGACCGACGATCCTATCATCATCATTTTTGCCGGCAACGACAGCCTGTTCTAATCGGGAGCCGGGGAGCATGGGGGCGGCTCCCCGGATTCTCTTACTTCTAGGAAAAAGAAAATGCGCGTTCTTCTTCTGAATATGCCGTTCACGGCGAGGCTGATTCCGAATATCGGCATCAGCATCTTGAAACCGTTGCTGAATCGTGAGACCGGCGTCCAATGCGACGTGCGTTACCCGTCTCTCTGGCTGTACCAGCGGGAACCCCAGGGGTACGACGCCGTCAGCATCGGGGACTGCCGTTCCTTAGTGGGCGAGTGGTTATTTAACCCGCTTAGGCCGCCGCTGGAATCGTTCATTGACAAGGTGCGAACGGCCCCATTCGATTTAGCGCTCCGGCTCGACCCCCTTGTCGACAGCTTTCTGGACGACTGCATGGAGCGCCTGGAGCCTTCCCGCTACGATCTCATCGGCTTCAGTGTCATGTTCCAGCAGTTGATGCCCTCTCTGGCGCTGGCGCGGCGGATCAAGCAAGCCTACCCTCATGTCAAGACAGTGTTCGGCGGAGCCACCATGTCTGGCGTCATGGGGGAGAGACTCCATGCCAAATTCCGCGAGGTCGATTACGTCGTTACCGGGGACGGCGAAGAGGCCCTTCCGGAGTTAGCACGGCGCATGAGAGACGGATCTTCCCCTCGCCTGATTCCCGGGCTGCTGGTGCGGGACGATCGGGGAAAGTCGGTGATGGATCTGCCGGCCCGTCCTTTCGAGAACCTGGACTCCTCGCCCTGCCCGGACTACTCGGATTATGTCGGCGATCCCGCCGCTCCGGAAGTCGATGACGTGTATTTTCTGGTGGAAGCGTCGCGCGGATGTTGGTGGGGGCAGAAACACCACTGCACCTTCTGCGGGTTAAACGCCAATGGCCTGGCGTTTCGACACAAGCGCCCGGAGAGAGTGATGGATGAATTACATGGCGTGGCGGCCCAATATGGCGCCAAGTCTATCTGTATGTCGGATACCATTGCCGCGCGCAGCGTCTTTTCCGACGTGCTGCCCAACCTGAAAACCCAGCCGGTGCCGGCCGGGCTGATCTGGCAAACCAAGGCGAACCTGAGCCGGCGTCAAATTCAAGACATGGCCGAAGCCGGTGTCAAGACGTTTCAGCCGGGCATCGAGTCGCTTAGCTCCCGCGTGCTGAAGATCATGAACAAGGGTGTGTCTCTCATCCAGGTGGTACAGACGCTGAAATGGGCCGCCGAATTCGGGATAGAGACGAGTTGGAATATCCTTCTTGGTTTTCCGGGAGAAACCGAACAGGACTACATTGATATGAGCAAGGTAATCCCGCTGATCACTCATCTGAAACCGCCCAAGGTGGCGAGCCAGATCAGGCTCGACCGATTCAGCCCGAACTTCGAACAGGCTCGGGAACTCGGTTTCCGTAACGTCCGCCCGTCGTGGATGTTCCAACACGCCTACCCGAACGACCTCACCCCCGAAGAGTTGACCGACCTGGCTTACTGGTTCGACTACGACCTCGAGGATGGGCTCTCGCGCGGGCCGGAATTGCTGCGGCACATCGTCGAGCCGGGGAAGGTCTGGAGGGATACACCCGGAGATTTGCGGGCGATACCCGGGACGCTTCCGGAATTGAAGTTAGTGGATACCCGGTGCGGCAAGAGCGCAGTCGAATTCGACCTGAACGGGATCGAGCGCCAGGTCTATGAGTTCTGCGCCGAGATCCGCGTGCTCCACCAGATCCGCGAGCGCTTCGGCGAAGTCGAACCGTTCCTCGGCCGCATGGTGGATGCCGGATTCATGATCCAGGAGGGCGGCCGCTATCTCAGCCTGGCGCTCTCCGGGCCGTGGGCTGCCTGAAGTAGCGACGGAATCGGAGCCTTCCCCGCCGCCCTCCCTTGCCTCCGGCTTTTCCCCAGTCCCTCCGGCTGCATCTTTTGATAAGGTGTAATGGACATGAGTGAAGACTTGGTCGAAGTCGACTTTCAGCGCTTCTGGCGGCGCCTGCAGCAACTGGGGCTGAATGCCTACGAATCGCGGTCCTACCTGGTGCTGCTGGGGCACTCGAAGTTCAAGGCGTTGGAATTGGCGGCTCGCTCGCACGTGCCGCGGCAAAAAATTTACGAAGTTCTCGATAGCCTGGTCGAGAAGGGATTCGCCCAAGTGGTGCAGGAAAAGACCAAGCTGTTCTCGGCGGTCGAACCGGGTCTGGCGATCCCCGCCTTTCTGTCGCGCCGCCGGCAAATCCTGGAGCAGGAATTGATGGACAGCAGCCGCTCCGGCACGGCGCTGACCGACGACTTGAAGGCTCTCTACTCCGAAGGCCAAGGCGGCCGCGGCACCCTGGATTTCCTCCGCATCGTCACCGAGCCCGCTCAGACCGGCGCCGAATACCGCCGCATGCTCCAGGAGGTGAAGTACGAATACCTCGAATTCTCCCGTCCGCCGTACGCCGTCGATCCGCTCGACGAAAAACTGGTCAAGCAGGCTGCCTCCGGCGGCGTCGCCTGCCGCCTGCTCCTCGAAGCCGCTACCCTCGATCACGACCATCGCCAGCGCCTCAGCGAATACGTGATGGCGGGCGTGGAAGTCCGCCTCGCCGATTCCCTTCCCATGAAACTCGCCCTCTTCGATACTCACAACGGCATGATCGCCCTGCTCGATCCGGTAATCTCCCGGCCTTCCTGGACCGCCGTGGTCTTCCAGCACGACGGTATGGGCGAGGCCATGAAAGGCCTCTTCGAAGATCATTGGCGCCGCGGAAGAAATCTGTAGTTCGCAAACAGTGCGCTAATCTGGAATAGGAGGCGGGGCGAGCATGACCCTAATCATCGACCTTCCAGAGGACCTCGAGGCGGCCATCAGAATGCACGCGCAAGCGGAAGGCGTCGATGAGGCTGGCTACGCGCGCCGCGTTCTCGAACGCGCCCTGCGGACGAGCCTCGATCGGCCGGGGCCGCCGCTCAAAACCGGCCGCGGGCTCCTGGCAGGATACGGCCCGGCTCCGTCGGCGGATGAAATCGATGCCAACCGGGCCGATATGTTTCGCGGCTTCGGTGAGAACGTTCCGTGATCGCCGGCGTTGCCGATACCCACGCGGCGCTCTGGCACCTGTTCGACGACACCAGGCTGTCGGCGCCGGCACGGGCCTTCATCGACAAGGCTGCTATCGACAGGCGCAGGATTGTCGTTTCTTCTGTCAGCCTTGCGGAAATCGTTTATCTCATCGAGAAGGGCCGTTTGCCGCCATCGGCCTATGTCGATTTGAGGGCTGCGCTGGGCGATCCGGATCACGTCCTGAAAGAAGCGCCGTTCACCCTTGAAATCGTCGACGCCGTGCGCCGGGTGCCGCGCGCCGCCGTGCCGGACATGCCCGATCGGATGGTCGCGGCCACAGCGGTCTACTTCGGCGTACCGGTCATCAGCCGTGACGGCCGCATTCGGGCCTCTACCGTCAGCACTGTTTGGTGATGGCGGCGGCAGCGCAGCCAAGGACACGGCCACCGCGAGCCGTCTCACTTTTCCGCGAATTCCACCACGGCGCCGTCTATTTCGTCGATGCGGACCACGAACCGCTTCCGCTCCTGAAGTTGCGCTTCGGGCACTTCAAAACGCGCCGCCACCATGCGGTCGGCGGTCGAGTGCGGCGCTACAAAATCGCGCGCCTTGAACGATTCGTTGTACTTTTCCCCCAGCAGCGGCACGTTGGCGAAGAGCTGGCGGGCATCCGGTTCCGACGCCGTCTGGCCCTGGGTCCCGTTGCCGTTCTTGTCCTCCATGGTCACCGTCACCGCCTGCGCCATGAACTTGAAATCCGCTGGATTCTCGATGCGGTAATCGATCACCACCACCGAGGCGTGCTCTTCCAGCGGGGCCGTGCGCACTTTCAGAAATTTGCCGTGCAGGTCGATGTGCGACCCCCGCTGCAGATAGAACACGCCCGCCACGGCCAGGGCGATCACCGCCAGGCCGATAGCAAGAGAAATGGCCAGAGTACGCGACATGTCCCGTAGATTAGCAGGTAGTACAACTACCAGTCGGTCCCTTGGCGCCCGCGCCCCGCAAAGAAGGTTTGGTATTCCTAGAAGAGAGACAATCGATACCGCATGGACAACATAAAGGATCGCGCAACGCCCCTGGTCGGGGTGATCATGGGCAGCAAATCGGATTGGGAGACCATGCGCCATGCGGCGGAGACGCTGGCGCGCTTCGAGGTGCCCCACGAATGCCGGATCGTTTCCGCCCATCGCACGCCTGCATTGAGCGCGGAGTATGCTTCGACGGCGGCCGAACGCGGCCTGGAAGCGATCGTGGCCGGCGCGGGCGGCGCGGCCCATCTGGCTGGAGTGGTGGCGGCGTACACCCTGCTCCCGGTGCTGGGCGTCCCCATGGAAAGCCACGCCCTGAAGGGAATGGATTCGCTGCTGTCGATAGTCCAGATGCCGGCGGGCATTCCGGTGGGAACTCTGGCGATCGGCAAAGCGGGAGCCATCAACGCCGCGCTGCTGGCGATTGCGATTCTGGCCAACAGCCGCCCCGCCCTGCGCGAAAAGCTACGCGTGTTTCGCCACGAGCAAGCCGAACGGGTGCGGCAGGAAACGCTATAAGGCGCCCCTTCTCTCCGACGCCAGGCCCTTAGCCGTTTCTCTCTCCACGCTCGCCGGAAGCCAGCGCCACCGCCACCGCGGCCAGCAGCATCATGTCGAACAGGGCGTAGAAGATCAGGTGGTGACGGACGACGTCCATCGCATCCGCCAGAGAAGAAACCGCCATCTCCGTGAGGGTCATTCCGATCAGCGCGTATCCGCCGGAAACGGTACCGGGGGGCAAAATTCCGCGTTGCCGGTAGAGCAGTGCCGCCAGCGCGGCCGAGAGCGACACGATGGTCCATAGAAACCGATGCCCTCGCTTCAAGAGCGCGCGCCGCTTCAGGTCGCTCCACCAGCGGAAGGCTTGGGTTTCCGCCATGGGGCGATAACCCGCCGACGGGTCGAAGTTCCCGAAGTCCCGCTGGCGGCCGGCTTCGCTCAAAGCGGTGACCAGCGTTTGCCAGGTATCGCGCGGATGCCGAAGATAAAACACCGCCAGTTTCCCCATGCTCAGCCGTCGGGAAAATTCCCGTTCAAAGGCGGGATCGTCCATGCCGGAACCGGCGAAATAGGCTCCCTTGCCGATGTATTGCCGGTAGGACGCGTCCAGGCCAAGTTCGGCCAGGGTTCGATCCCGGTCCTTGGCATGAGGCAGGATCTGGAAAAAGGTGACGTTGTAGACGGGAAAGCCGGCATAGTCCCATGGCACGGCTTTTGTCATCATGAAAAGCGCCACTGCCATCGGAAGAATGGCGATGGCCCGCAACCACCGGGTCTTGCCGGGCCACAGCAGTTTGGCATTAACGGCCAGCAGAATCGCGATCCAGAGCGGCAGCAGTGCGTGCTGGGTTTTGGCCGCGGTCATCAGCGCGGCACATACCGCCAGCCCGACGGCGTCCCCCGGACGGCGCCAGCGAATGGCGCGCAGGTAAAAGACCGCCGAGAGCAGCAGGAACAGATAGGTGGGCTCATCCATATAGAACGAATTCAGCCCGCTCACATACATCGGGTCGCAATAGAACAGCAGCACCAGCGCGCAGACCGAAACCCGCGTTCGCCGCGAAGTTTGGGCCAGCAACGGCACCAGCAGCCACAGGGCCAGCAGGAAGAGCGCGCCGTGGACCAGGCCGATCGCGCGCAGGTCGAAATTGCCGTCTTTGGAGAGGAGGGAATTGAGCGCAACCGCGGCTCCCGCCAGCGTTATCTCGGTGGAATAGAAATCGCTCACCCAATGGCGGCTGTGGTCGAACTCGTAAACCGTGTCGCAGAACGCGTAAACTCTAGGAGTCTTAGCCCAAAGGTCGAAGCGGCCGAGCACCTTGGCAAAATCGCCATTGTTGGCCAGCCCAGTTACGGGCGGCAGAATCAGTTGATAGCAGAGTATCGCCGCCGCGGTACCCACCAGTACTTGCCGCAAACGTGGCATAACATACTAAGACCCTCGGAGTGGGAAGTTCCAACTACACCTTCCGAAAATAATTCGGGCCGCAGGCCAAAGGCCCGCCCCGCGATCTCAGCGCTTCTTGCGCAGGGGATCGGCGGGTTTGTAGGGAAGGTCCTTGGAGAGAATCTCTACCAGGCGGCTCAGCACTTTGGTGCGCGCCCAGTTTTTGTCGTTGCCCTCGATGAGCGTCCAGGGAGCGCCGGTGGTGCTGGTTTTGACCAGCATTTCCTCGACGGCTTCCTCGTAGGCGGGCCATTTGTCGCGGTTGCGCCAATCGTCATCGGTGAGCTTCCAGGCTTTGTAGCCGCTGGTTTTGCGCTCCTCGAAGCGGCGCAATTGTTCGTCTTGCGAGATGTGAATCCAGAACTTGGCCACGGTGGCGCCGAAATCGCACAACTGGCGCTCGAAGCCGTTGATCTCCTTATAGGCGCGTTTCCATTCCTCTTCGCGGGCGAACCCTTCCACGCGTTCAACCAGGACGCGGCCGTACCAGGAGCGGTCGAAGATGGCGATTTGGCCGCGCTCGGGCAGGCGGCGCCAGAAGCGGTACAGATAATGGCGGGTCTTGTCTTCGCCCAGCGGGACGGAGATGGGATAGACGACGTAGCCGCGCGGGTCGAGCTTTTCGGTAACGCGCTTGATGGCGCCGCCTTTGCCGGCGGCGTCCCAGCCCTCGAATACCAACACGACCGGGCGTTTCTTCAGGTACACCTGGTAGCCGAGTTCACGAAGCTGAATCTGGCGGCGGGTGATTTCGCGGACGTATTCGGCGCGCCCGAGCTTGCGGGTGAGATCGACGGTTTCGAGCATTAGCGGCCTCCTTCGCCGGCCGCTTCCATGGCGGCGCGCAGATCGGCGTCGGCGGAATCGGCTTTGCCGGGAGCGCTCACGGCGGGCGCGTCGGGGCCCAGGCGCTTCTCCAGCGCGGCAATCACGGTGTCGAAGATTTTCCTGCGGGCGTACCACTTGGAAGTGGCTTCGACGATGGTCCAGGGAGCGTACTCGGTTTCGGTCTGTTCCAGCATCTCCTCGACAGCCTCCAGGTATTGGTCCCACTTCTTGTGGCGCTCCCAGTCGGCCGGGGTGACGCGCCAGGCTTCGAGCGGGTCGGCTTCCAGGGCCTGGAAACGCTTTTTCTGTTCCTTCTTGTCGATGTGCAGGAAGAATTTGAGAATGACG
Organism: Bryobacterales bacterium; assembly: GCA_003164035.1. Classification (GTDB taxonomy): domain Bacteria; phylum Acidobacteriota; class Terriglobia; order Bryobacterales; family Bryobacteraceae; genus JBEKYD01. Next base: position 148,219 of record PLRS01000045.1, read on the forward strand.
GTATGGTCGTCGGCCAGGGTGCGCTCGAATTCGGCGATGTCGCGATGGGCCTGGCGCCAGGCCTTCTCGGGAACGGTACCATCGACGCGTTCGCCGAGGACGCGATCGTACCAACTATGGTCGAAAAGGAGCATCTCGCCGCGGTTGGGGGTCTTGAGCCAGAAGCGCCACAACCAAGGGTACTGCTGCTCGTAGGTGCGGGGGGCGGTGATGGGGTAGAGGCGGAAACCGCGCGGGTCGAGCCGCTCGGTGAGAGCGGCGATGGCGGTGCCTTTGCCGGCGGCGTCCAAGCCCTCGAACACGACGATGCTCGGCACGCCCTTATCCCAGCAGGTTTTCTCCAGGTCGTAGAGCCGCAACTGCAAGGTGGGCAGGACGCGCTTGTAATCTTCGCGCGAAAGCTTGCGGGTGAGGTTGATGTTTTCCAGCATAAGGGCGTTTTCCCTTCCTACTGCGTTTTATCATGATAGTGGCAGGTGAAACCATGGGATGGCGTTTTTCGCATGGCGTGTTGACCCTGGTGCTGGCGGCGGTCTGCCTGGCGCAGACGGAGCATCCCTATCCGCCTCCTTTCGAAAAAGATGCGCCCGACGACATCAAGTTGCCCAACGGCAAATCCCAACGGGACGAGATTTTGAAGGCCGAGCACCAGCAGAATCTGAGAGACGCGGCCCAACTGGTTGATCTGTCGCAGCAACTCAAGCAGGATTTGGAAAAGAACGACCGCTACGTGCTGTCGCTCGACGATTTGAAGAAAACCGACGACATTGAAAAACTGGCCAAGAAAATTCGGACTCGCATGCGCCGCGATTAGCCTGGCGGCCGGCCATGCTCAAACGGCGACGCCCGCGCTGGCGCTGGTTAGCGCCGCCGACGCGGCCAAATGGGAAGAGTGGGCCAAACCCTCGGGCTGGAAAATTCTGGCCGCGCCGGCGGAGGCGGCTCCGGCCAACGCGGGCGCCGACGCGCGTCTGCTGGCCCTGGCGCAAGTAGTGCGGGGCGCGGTGGCGAGGCACGAGGCGGACCCGGCCCACGTCTACCTGGCCGGCCGCGGAGACGACGCAGCCACGGTGTTCTATGGCATTTCGCGGCTGCCCGATCTTTGGGCGGCGGGCGTGGCCATCGGCGGCTCGCCGGAGCCGGCCATTCAGAGCGGGCGGCTGTTCACGGCGAATTTCGGGCTGGCTCCGGTGCTTTGGATCGGCGGCAACAACGGCGACGAGGCATTCGCCGAACGGCTGCACGCCGCGGGCATGAGTGTGGAGTGGCAACCACCGGCGGGTCTCGCCACGGCGGCGGTGTTCGAATGGCTGGCCCGGCACGAGCGTCCGGAGTTCCCCACCGAGATCGATTGCGAAACCAACTCGCCCGAATTCGCCGGCTGCTACTGGCTGAGGCCGGTGACGTTCGATGCGGGGGAGCGCAACGACGTGCTGCCGTCGACGCGCCTGGCCGCCGGCTCGGGCGCCCACCTCGACCTGGGCGGTTTCGGCTACAAAACCGACGACCCCGGTCCTGGCCTGCTGGTCAGCTTTCTGCCGCAGAAATATAGCGGCCCGCTGAAGCTGGGGGACCGGTTGATGGAGCTCGATGGCAAGCCCATCGAAAACCCCGCTCAATACGTCGCCACGATGGGCCGGATGAGCGAAACGCGCCACGCGGCGGTGATGCTCGAACGCGGCAAGGATCGCATCCGCATCGAAACCACGGTGATTGTGCCGCGGCACGAGGCGGTGGTGACCGCGCGCGTCCAGGGCCGTTACGACAGCGACCAGAAACAGGTTCTGGTGATCAGCCGCACGGTGACGAAAATGAACGTCACGCTGCCGGCGCACTGGCTGCCGGCGACGCTTCTCTGGAACGGCCTGACGCTCGAAAACGCGACCCAGCCGGGCTGCATTCAATTGACCATCGACCACGAGCTGCTGCATGCCACGCCCTGCCCGTAAACGCCTGCCGCGCGAGCTGGAGCGGCGCTTGCTGCGCGTCCCCAAGAGCGCGCGGCGCGACGCGGCCTTCCGGAAAGCGATCCACCAGATCCCGCGCGGAAAAGTGGCGACTTACGGACAGGTGGCCGCGGCGGCAGGCTATCCGCTGTATCACCGGCACGTGGCGCGCCTGCTGCGAAACGAGCCGCCGGGGCGATTGCCCTGGCACCGGGTGGTGGGCGCGGGCGGAGAAATCAAGCTCCGGTACGATGCCGGCATCGAACAGCGCATGCGTCTCGAAATGGAAGGCGTGCGGTTCCGCGGCAAACGCATCGATATGGAAGCCCACCAACATCGGTTCCGTCCATGGGAATTCGAGGAGTTCTGAGGCGGAGGGGGCGACACGAATCGTCAGCGCTTCGAACGATCCTCGAGCACGCTGAGGCGGCCGTCCACATCCGACAGCCTCCCCATGATCAAATCGAAGCGCGTGTTCATGCTGCTTTCCAGGGCCAGCATACGAGCCTCCAGGCTGCTCATCCGTGCCGACAGCGCATTGAACAGGAATCCGTTGCCGATCATGCCCAGAACGAGCGCAAAGGTCGGAATGCCAATCGCCAAATAGAGTTGGGTATCGCTCATGGCGGACCTTCTTTTAGTCTAACCCATCGCCAGCATCACGCAGTTTCTTAACTCCTGCGGAGGCGCTTAACCGATCTGGGGAAGATAGTTTCCGTCGACCGCTCCCTTGCGGTCGCGGCTCGGTAAATGACTGCGAACATGCGGCGCCCGTAACCGAGCCGCGACCGCCAGGGAGCGGTCGACGAAATGCCCAGATCGGTCAAGACCCCTCCTGCGATCGCTCCTTCAATCCGGCTAGAATCGAAAGTTGAAGATCGCACTGATTGGTTACGGCAACGTGGCGCGGGCTTTGGTGCGGCTGATGCGCGCGCGGCGGCGCGAGTTTCCTTTCACGGTTACCGGCATTCACACGCTGCGCCACGGCACGGCGGTGAATCCGCGCGGGCTGAAGGCCAACCCGAAATTCGGGCCGCGTATCGAATCGGTGGAAGCGTTTCTGGACGCCGCCCGCGCCGACGCCGCCGTCGAGCTGACCACGCTCAGTCCTTTCGACGGGCAGCCCGCCATCGCCCACATTCGCGCCGCCCTGGCTCGCGGCATGCACGTGGTCACCGCCAATAAAGGGCCGATCGCGCACGCGTATGGCGAACTGGCGGACGAGGCGGCGCGTCTGGGCCTGGGCTTTCGTTTCGAATCGGCGGTGATGGATGGAGCCCCGGTATTCAACCTGTGGCGGCACACCATGCCCGGAGTGAAAGTGCTGGGCTTTACGGGCGCGCTCAATTCCACCTCGAAGGTGGCGATCGAAACCATGGAGCGGGGAGGGACTTTCGACGAAGGGCTGGCACGCGCACGGGCGATGGGGATCACCGAGGGCGATGGCGCATTCGACATCGACGGCTGGGATTCGGCGGCCAAGACCGCGGCTCTGGCCAACGTCCTGATGGACGCGCGCACCACCCCGAGGCAGGTCTCGACCCGCGGCATCGGCCGGCTCACTCCCGCCCGCCTGGCCGAAATCAACCGCCAGGGAAAGACAGTGCGCCTGATCAGCCGGGCGCGGCGCACGGCCCACGGCCTATCGCTACGAGTGCGCGCCGAAGTGCTGGACCGGGCCGATATCCTGGCGTCGGTGCCCGGCACCTCCAATATTCTGCTCTTCCACACCGATCTGATGGGGACCTTTGGAACCGTGTCCATAGACCCCGGCGCGGAACAAACTGCCTACGGGGTGTTCAGCGATTTGGTGGGGATGGGCTTTCAGGGGCCCGAGTGAGAATCGCCCGAGGTCCGGCGAATAGCAGAGCGCCCTATACTGATATTCGATGACGCTGATGGTGAGGAGGTCCGCATGAATCGAAGAGAGTTTCTGAGTGCTGCCGCCGTGGCTGGCGTGGCCGGTGTGGCACAGCCGGCAAAGGCCGCGCCTGCCGTCAAAATAGTGGGCATTCAAGTCGGCGCCGTGTCATTTGTGGATGAAGGTGTCGAGAAAGTGCTGGATATCTTTCAGCAGTCCGCCGGTGTCAATACTCTCTTCATTGCGACCTTTACTTACGGGCGTGGAATCGCCGGCCGGCAGATTCCCGGTCAGCCGATGCCGGACCACGGCAAGCCGGAGCACGATACCGACACCTTCCATGGAGGCAGCTATACCGTAACTCATCCGCAATATTACAAAGATACGGCGATTCAGGACTTCCGCGCGCCGGAGTTCGGCGATTTCGACGTGCTCGAATCCGTTCTGCCGTCGGCCCACCGGCGCGGTATGAAGACCATCTGCTGGTTCGAAGACGTCTTCGCCGGGAAGGGCGCCGGCATACCGGGTATCGCCAAAGCCCAGGAAAAGCGCCTCGATGGAGCCAATGCGGAGACGTTGTGCTTCAATAATCCGAACTATAGTAACTGGCTGCTGGGCACCGTGGAGGATTACGCGCGGTCGCACGAAATCGATGGAATCATGTGGGGCTCAGAGCGCCAGGGCGCCTTCGCCAACATGCTGGCATCCCGCCAGGACCCATCAGCCGTCACCTGCTTTTGCGAGTTTTGCCAGCGCAAAGCGAAGGCCCGCGGCATCGACCCGGAACGCGCGCGCGAAGGTTTTCGCGCGCTCAGCAAATTCGTTCAGCAGGCTTGGCAGGGCCGCCGCCCGGTGGACGGCTACTACGTTGCCGTATGGCGCCTGATGCTGCGCTACCCGGAAATGCTGGCCTGGGAAATGCTCTGGACCGACAGCCTTCGCGAAACCTACGCCGCCATGCACAAGAAAGTGAAAGAGGTGAAACCCGCCATTGGAATCGGTTGGCATATCTGGCATCAGAACTCCTTCAATCCGATCTATCGGGCCGAGCAGGATCTGGCGGCCATCTCGCCGTATTCGGACTTCCTGAAAATGGTGATGTACCACAACTGCGCCGGTGAGCGCATGGCCAACTACATCGGCACCGTGGGCCGCACGATGTATGGCGACGTGCCGCTGCCCGAACTGCTCGACTTTCATTACCGCGTGCTCGATTACAAACAGGAAAAGGAGTTGGCGGAGATTCCCAAAACGGGCCTGACGGCCAACTATGTGTACGAAGAGGCGGCCCGCGCCCGCGCGGCCCTCGTAGGCGCCGCGACGAAGCTCTGGCCGGGCATCGACATCGATATCCCGACCGCGGCTTCCTCCAGCAAGTCGACTCCCGAAGGCACCGGGGACGCAGTGAAGGCCGCGTTCCGCGCCGGCGCGGATGGCGTCATCCTCTCAAGGAAGTATTCGGAAATGAAGCTGGCCAACCTGCGCGGCGCCGGAGCCGCCATGCGGGAGTTGGGGCTGGCCTGAGCCGCTCTCACCTCTCAATTCCACCTGCGCCAGCATCCAGGCATATTCGAACGCCTGGTCGCGCAGATGATCGTAGCGTCCGGAGGCTCCGCCGTGTCCGGCCGGCTCCATCTTGGTCTTCAACAGCAGCGGATTCGGGTCCGTCTTCAGCGTTCTCAGGCGCGCCACGTACTTGGCCGGCTCCCAATACATCACCTGGCTGTCGTTGAAGCTGGTAGTTACCAGCATGGCCGGATACGCGCGCTTCTCCAGGTTGTCGTAGGGGCTGTAGCTTCGCATGTAGTCGTAGGCGCTCTTTTGGTTGGGGTCGCCCCATTCCAGGTACTCTCCCACGGTCAGCGGCAGCGACGGGTCCATCATGGTGCTCATCACGTCCACGAAGGGAACGGCCAGGTGCGCGGCGCGGAAGAGTTCCGGCCGCAGGTTGACCACCGCGCCCATCAGCAGCCCGCCGGCGCTTCCGCCCTCGATCAGAAGCCGCTCGGGCGAGGTCCACTTTTCGCGGATCAGGAATTCGGCCACGCCGATGAAGTCGAAGAACGTGTTCTTCTTCTTCGAGAGCATGCCGTCCAACCGCCATTGCCAGCCCATTTCGTCGCCGCCCCGGATGTGGGCGATGGCATAGGCAACGCCGCGATCGAGCAGGCTCAGCCGCACGCTGGAAAACACCGCCGGCATACCGATACCGTATGAGCCGTAACCGTACAGCAGCAACGGCCCGCGGCAGTCTCGAGGGCGGCTTTTCCGGTAGACCATCGAAATCGGGATGCGAGCGCCATCCCGCGCCGTGGCCCACAACCGCTCGGTGGCATATTCGGCCGGGTCGTATCCGCCCAGCACCTCCTGCCGTTTGAGCAGGGTGGACCCGCCGGTGCGAACGTCGTAATCGTAAACGCCGGGCGGCGTCACCGGGCTCTGGTATTCGTAGCGGTAGGTCTGGGAAGTGAACTCCGGCGTGCCGCCCGGCGAGGCCAGGTAGGCGGGCTCGGAGAATTCAACCTCGGCCCAGCGGGAGGTAGTGAAATCGTAAATGCGCAATCGGTTCACGGCCTCGGATTTTTCGATCGAAACCGCGAAGTCCCGGAACAGGTCGAGATCCACCAGCAACACCTCCGGGCGATGCGCCAGGAACGTCCGCCAGCGCTCCGGGCGCGGGTCGTCGTCGGGCGCCGTCATCGCGGCGAAGTTCACGCCGGGCCGATTGGTGCGAATGTAGAACAGGTCCTGGCGGTGGTCGATATAATAGCGATGGCCGGTTTCGCGCGCGAGGAAAATGCGGAATTCCTCGCCCCAGCGGTCGGCGGCCAGGTAGCGCCACTCGGTCGTGTCCTTGGATTCCACGCCCACCAGCAAGTACCGCTTGTCGCGCGTCTTGGCCAGGTCGATGTCGTACAACTCGTCGGTTTCTTGGTACACCAGTTCGAATTGCTCCGTGCCCAGGGTATGGCGCCACAGCTTGTCGGGCCGCTTGGTAACGGCATCTTCCGTGGTTACGAACAGGGTGCGGTTGTCGGCCGCCCACTCCACTCCGGTCACGCGCTCGAAAGTGTCGGGCAGGGTGATGCCGCTTCCCAGGTCCTTCACGTACAGGGTGTATTGCCGGAACCCGGTAAAATCCACCGAATACGCCAGCAGACCATCGTCGTCGCTGATGGCCATCGCGCCCAGGCCCACGAACTGGTGCGTGGCGGCCAGCTCGTTCGGGTCGATCAGGACCTCCTCGGGCGCTTCCATGTCGCGTTTGCGGCGGCACTGAATCGCGTACTGCTTGCCTTCTTCCGTACGCGAGTAATAAAGATAGGTGCCGCGCCGTATGGGTACGCTCAAGTCGGTCTGCTTCATGCGTCCCAACATCTCCCGGTAGAGCGAGTCCGCCAGCGGCTTGAACCCGGCGGACATGGCATCGGTGTAGGCGTTTTCGGATTCCAGGTAGCGGATTACCTCCGGATCGGTCTTTTCGCGCAACCAATAATAGTCGTCGCGGACGGTTTCGCCGTGGCGCGTTTCCGAATGCGGATGCAAGGGTGCAACCGGCGGCGGGGGTGGAGTTTCGGCAGTATGGTTCATGGCAAGCGCGGCTCGCGAATTCCATTGTGGCGCAGCTGAGGCGGGGTGGGGCAGACCATCGCATTTCGTGGTCTGCCACCAGGTCACGTGGGGTGTAGGGCAGACCACACAAAACGATGGTCTGCCCCACAGTGCTCTCTCAATAGTTCACATAGATCGGATTCGTCAGGGCGACCAGCGATCCGGCGGCATCCTGCAGGGTCGCGCGTACCCAGTGGCGTCCGCCGCCCAGCGTCAGAGACACCGGATCGCTCTGAACATTGCGATCGACGGTCCAGGACTTCACCGTCCTGCCGTCGAAAATCAAGGCCGCCTTACACCCCGTGCAATCCTTCGCGCGAACCTGAAACTCAACCGCGCCGTTTGCCGCCGGGTGGATGGTGTCACCCATGATTGCCTGGCCCGACGAAAGATAGAGAGCCGGTCCCTCCGGTCCTCTGAGCTGAACGAAAACGTGACCGGCTTTGATCCCGGCCAGGATCGCCGGCTCGGAAAGCTGGCTGGCGTATACCACCGTGGTGGGATTGCCGACACCGCTGCCGCGGTCGAGCTGTTCGCCGGCGCGGTGATCGTCGCTGCCGCCCACTCCGGTGATGCGGTGCCCTAGGGCGATTTGTTCCTCCCAGAACGGCACGCCGTTGCCCGCCGGCGGCTGGAACCAACTGCCCTTTTCGCTATAACCGTTGACGATCTCGATAGCGTCGATGCGCGAAAAATCGGTCTGTTCCTTCCATCCCCAGCCGCAGCCGGGACAGGCCGGGCCAACCGGCCAGTACGCGTGGTTGATGGAGACGAGGGCATGCGCGCGGTGGACTTGATCGAGGAAATCGTCGATGGTCCAGTTGCGATAGCCGATGCGGAAGTCGAGGAATTCGGCCGTGCCCCATACGTTGGCGTGTCCGGCTAAGGTGGTCATCTCGCGGCCGTGGATCAGCAAAAGACGGTCGAAATACGGCTGCATCTCGCGGATCGAATTGAGTGTCACCGCCGTGTTGTGATCGGTGATGGCAAGGAAATCCAAATGACGCGCGGCCGCGGCTTCCACCAGTTTGAAGGCGGGGCAGGGAACGTTCTTCCCGGCCTGGCTGAGGCAAACGCCATCGCTGTGGCCAGTGTGGGAATGAAGGTCGCCCTTGTACCAGCCGGGCTCGGAACGAAGAACGATGCCGGTGGGCCGGTCGTCGCTGGTGGAGAAGTCGATGCGCGCCGTGTAATCGCTCGTCCGCTCCGGATTCACGTTGACAACGCCGAGCGCCAGGTGCCAGGTGCCGGGCACGATCGGGCCGGGTGCAAACGGCGGCGTGGCATCGTATTCCGAAATCGTGAACGACAGGCGGCCGGCGCCGCGGTACATGATCGGGTCGAAGATTCCAAGGTAGAGTTGCGTGCCCTGGTCGCGGCCGGTGAAAGTCAGTTGCACGTCGACGCGCCTCGTGCCGGCGGGCACTTCGAACGGCAGCATACGGAACTGGCCGGAGTCCCGGCTGGTTACGCTGCCCTTTAGCAAGACCTGACCGGCGGCGCCGTTCGCCAGAAGCAACACAAGGGCGGCGAAGGCTGGGCGGTTTACCATGTGAGCCGAAGCGACATCTGGATGCGCCGGGTGGTGCCGGCAGCGTTGAATATCCCGAAGGATGGGTCGGATACGGTTCGGAAATTGTCGCCCGCGGCCGTCAGAAACACGGTGTTGAAGATATTGAAAAGGTCGGCCCGGTATTCCAGCGACCACGGCCCGGAACCCAGCGGACCGTGTTCGAAGATGGTGAAACGCTTGGCGAAAGTCCAGTCGAAATCGATCGGTTTGTTCATCCGTCCAGTGTTGCGTCCGCAAGTTCCATTGTTTCCCAAAAGCGGCTGCGTGTACTCGGAGTTCGATTGCGTGCCCGCCAGGCCGAGATGAAAGACACCGCCGGCGGCGCAGTTGCCCCGCGCATTATCCAGGCTGCTGACCAGGTTTCCATCCATGTTGACGTCCGAGATGCCCAGCCGCGGCCCGCTCAGAACCGTGAACGGGATGCCGGATTGCATCTGATCGATGGAGGAGAAAGTCCAGCCGCCCAGGGCATGGCCCAGAATTCCCTTCTGCGTTCGGAAAAACGGTACCTGCCAGACGTGCGACAGGGTGAACCGCCGCGGAATGTTGTAGGCGGAAACGGCGCGCTCGTTGGCCAGATTGAACTGATCCTGGGCGAAGCCGTGGTCGTTGGTGGCTTGGCCAGGGCTGTAGTCGGAGCTGTTATCGATGGACTTGGACCAGGTGTAGTAAGCGCGCACCAGCAAGCCGTGCGCCAGCGCGCGCGTCAGCATGACTTGCAGAGAGTGGTAGGTGGAGCTGCCGTCGTCGCCGATCAGGCTGACGTCGTTGAAGCGCGGGTCCAGGCGATCGCTGCGTGTGGTCGCGGTGCCGTTTTCCGCCGCCACGGCGGCCTGGAACTGCGCGAGGCGCGCCTGCTCATCGGCGGTACTGATGGCCGGCGCCGGGCGGCTTGCCGGCGCCACCGAGTTTTCCGGCTCGTAGGTGGTCAGGGCCGTGCCCTTGGTCCCGACATAGCTGACGTCGGCGGCCAGCGACGAACTCAGGCGGTATTGAACCCCCACGCTGAACTGTTGCGAGTAAGGGTTGCGCAGGTCGGGCTTCATGGTCACGATGCTTCCCAGGTTGACCAGCGAGCCGAAATTGCCGAGTTGGGCGTTCAGGCTTTGTTGCACCGCCGCCGTTCCCGCATAGAGATTATCGAAACTGTTGGCGCCGCCGATGGCCGTTCCCGCCAGCGAGCCGGTGTAGTCGCTGGGCGGCGTGGTGCGGCCCGCCTGCAGGCCGTTGAACAGGAAGGAATCGTAGTAAATTCCGTAACCGCCGCGCACCACCAGCGGCCCCGAATGCGGATTCCAGGCGAAGCCGAATCGCGGCGCGATGAGCCCCGGGTTCGCCTGCACCAGGGGGTTCTGGGTGCGAAAGGTCCCAAGAAATCCGCTGCCCGCCTGGCCGATCGTTCCGGGAACCTCCGGGTCGAGCACCGACTGCGTATTATGCACCGCGCTCAGCCCGCCCTGATACTCCCAGCGAAGGCCCAGATTCAGCGTGAGGCTGGGCAGCACTCTCCAGTCGTCCTGCACAAAAAAGCCCGGGAAGCTGGTGCGGAATCCGCGATAGGTGTTGCCGAAGACCTGGCTGTAAGCGCTGGGCGTGCCGGTAAGAAAAGTGGCCAGCGAGGTGAAGGTGTAGACGCCGCGCTCGCTGGTGTCGTTGATCGAGTTGTCCTGAATGTTGCGCAGGTCGAAGCCGGCTTTCAGGAAGTGGCGGCCGTGCGTGTAGCTGAACGAATCGTTCAATTGGTAGAGGTTGAAGATCCGGCCCTGTGGCCAGGACTGCACCGTACCGAAACCCACCAGGCCGGTGACGCTGAAACGCGGCGTCGCGGGAAGTGTCTCCGGCGAGAAGAGCGCGCTCGAACGGCCGTAAGCCAGGCGCAGTTCGTTGGTCGCGCTCGGGCTCAGAACCCAGGTGTCTGCGACCATGGCATTTCGTCCCTTGGGGTCGAACGTGGCGTCGAAAGCCGGCAGCGAGCCGGCAGTGCGGTTGTATCCCGTGCCCACGTTCTGAAAATAACGGACCGTGAGGCTGTGGCGATCGCTGAAGTAGTGGTCTCCGCGGATCAGAAACAGGTCGGCATTGGCGGGGCTGGGAGCCAGAATGGCGCTGGTTCCGATTAGAGGATTCGAGGTGCCTGTGGTGGGCAGAGGCAGCAAGGTCAGAATCGACACGATGTTCGGATCGGTGGCCTCGGCCCGCGCGGATTGGGTGGGAAGATTGGCGATAAAAGTATTACCGGCGCCTCGCGTACGGCGGCCTTCGTAGCCCCCGAATAGAAAGGTCCGGTTCTTCCGCGCCGCGCCCCCCGCCGACAAGCCGAAATCGTTCTGCCGCAGCGGCGTCGCATTGCCGGTTTGGTCGAAAAAATCGCGCGCGTTCAATGCCGAATTTTGCAGGAAATCGTAAGCCGACCCGTGCAGTTCGTTGGAGCCGCTTTTGGTGATCATGAGCACCTCGGCATTGCTCTTGACGCCGTATTCGGCGTTCCAGTTGTTGGTGAGGATTTGGAATTCCGCCAGCATGTCCGGCGCCGGTTGCGTGGCCAGCGCGATGCCGCCGTATTCCCAATCGTTCGCGTCGGTGTAGTCGAGTTGATGCGCTGTGGCTTTGGACCGGCCGCCATTCGAGTTGAGCTGCCCCGCTTGCGCGATGGAAAGCGTGGTGAGGTTGCCGCCGCTTGGAGTGAACGTCGGGGTGACGCCGGGCGAGAGCACGATGACGTTGGTAATGTCGCGGCGGGAACTGGGCAGATCTTCGAGTTCAACGGCGTCGCGCGCAATCTGCCGCAGAGGTTCGCCGGCATCGACAATCGGGGTGACCTCGGCGGAGACAGCCACCGTCGTGGACTGCTCGCCGACTTGAAGAGAGAAATTCTGCGTTGTGCTCTGGCTGGCATATACGGCGAGATCGGCCGCGATCGTGCGGAACCCCGGTTTAGTGGCCGTCAGCCGATACCGGCCGGGCGCCACCGCGCTGAACAGGTAGACTCCGGCAGCCGCCGTTGTAACGCTGCGGGAGACTTGCGTATCTAAACTGGTCAAGGTCAGCACGCAGCCCTCGACAGTGGCTGAACTGGGATCGAGAACGGAGCCTTCAATCCGACCGGTCGTGTATTGACAGTACGCGACAAGACATAGGCCGCTGAACAGCAGCGCTAAACGGAGGTTCTGGAACATAAGCGAGTCACGATGGTAACAGGCAGGATTTAACGACCGTTGACAGTTCCGTGACGGATCGCTGAATGGGCACGAAAGTCGCCGATTTCGGCTCTTATATTATGAATCGGCATCAAGACTGAAGCTGTTGCTTTAAGCCGTAGCGCGGGCTGAAAAGCCTAATTCCGCATGCTTTTCCCAATTTCGGAAGACGCCAAAATGGTGGGGCGTCCGCCCCACTAAATCGACGCTGGCGCTTGGTGTCCCGAAAAGCATGCGGCATTGGGCTGTCAAGCTGCTGAGCCGAGATTCCGAACTCCCGATGTCGTGGAATTTGAGTTGAGCCATGTTTCGGCGGTGAGGAAAGCCAGACGGGACAGACCCCCTACACTTCTTCCAGTGAATACCCCGGCAGCGCCACTTCGTCGAAGCCGCGCCGGACGGCGCCCGACCACTCCAGCGCGCTTTCGGTCTCGATTGTGACCGGCCAGGCGTCCTCGGCGCCGGAGGGGCGTAGACGGAAGGCGATACTGTTTTCCACGCGGCCCTCCTGGATGATGAGCAGCCGCCGCTCGCCGCCCGCCGTTACCCTCGCCAGCACCTGGCGCGCCGCCGCGGCGCCGGCCGGCCGTCGCAGCGAAAGCTGCATCACCGCCGCTTCCCGGCTGGGCCGCACCGCGCGCACCACAAACAGCGGCCGCCGCCGCCTCGCTGGCACCGGCAGATAGCCCACCGCCAGCCTGTCCTCGCCCGGAGCCGAGTCCTCACAAGCGGTTGGGTCCGCGCATTCGGTTGGCGCCGCGGCGGGGTCGGCGCCGGTTTCGATCTCGAAGTCTTCCTCGCCGGCGTCTTCGCTGTGAAACGAAAGCGAAATCTTCAACCAGACGTTGGCCTGAACCTGGAGAGCGAAGCGGTCCGCCGTAGCGATGCGCGCCGGCAGGCGCAAGCTTCGCGCATGCCAACGCAGGCCGTTCAGCACGACCAGGCCGCGCGCCCGGCACCAGGTGACCGCGGCGGTTCCCACCGTCCCCGGCCGGCACTCGAACGACAGGCCGAACGCAAACCTGCCGCTTAAAGCGCGCTTGGCCCGAAACACTGCCGTGGCCACCGGTTGGCCGGCCGGTTTGTCAATGTGCAATCGTCCCTCCAGCACGCGCGTCCTTCCGCCGCAAGAGAATCCCGGCGGGGATCGTCGCATCTCTGCATTATGCCCCAGGTCGCCACTGCCAGGGAAATGGATCCACAAGAAACGGCTGCGCTACCATCGGAGCATGCGCAAGCTCTTGCTATTTGCGGCCATCGTTGCGTTTGCCCAGGAGCCGTCGGTCCCGCCAGGCATGCGATGCCCGCAACGCACGCTGGTCTTTTTTGAGTTCGCCGCCAACGCGGCCAAAAGCGCGGACTTCCAGAAGGAGCATCTTGCTTACGTGCTGGAGCTGTTGAAATCCGGAAAGGCGATAGCCGCCGGCCCTCTGTCCGACGGCCGTTCGGCCGCCATACTGTTCGCAACCAAGGATTGGGACGAGGCTGAGGCGCTGATCGAGAAAGAACCGTTCAACCGCGAGGGTGTTTTCAAAGTTGCCAGTCACAGCGTTTGGACCGCCTGCGAGGCGTCCCGGTAGGGAAGGCCCGGTCCGGATTTTGTGCAGTTACCCGACCTCGTCCGCCGGTCCATCCAGTCGCGCGGCGAAGCGGCCGGTTTCGCCCCGCTCGCCCGCGCCGCGCGCCTGCTGTCGGACGCTTATCGCGACCATCGCCCGCAAGACCTGGCCCAAATACCGGCCGGGGATCGCACCGCGGCCTATCTGGTAACCCGCATGCCGGCGACTTATGCGGCCGCCTTTCACGTGTTGGCCGAAGTGCGCCGCCGCCTGGGCGAACCGCTCCCCGCCAGTGTGCTCGATATCGGGGCCGGCACCGGCGCCGCATCTCTGGCCGCCCGCGCCTGGTTTCCCGATGCCGCGCTCACCATGTTGGAACGGGACCGCGATTTCGCCCGCGCAGCCGAGGAATGGCTGCCCGACGCCGCGCGCCTGTCCGGGGACCTCGGCCGCATGGACCTGCCGCCTCACGATCTGGTAATCGCCGCCTACTCCATCGGTGAGATGGATCCCGGCCCGCTCTGGCGATTGTGGGAAGCCGCGCGCGTGGCGCTGGTCCTGATCGAGCCCGGCACGCCGCGGGGATTCGCCGCTATCGCCGCCATGCGCACTGCCTTGCTCGAGCGCGGAGCCGCCATGCTGGCGCCCTGTCCCGGCTCCGGCCCCTGTCCTATCCAGTCTCCCGATTGGTGCCATTTCGCCGCCCGCGTCGAACGTTCCTCCCTGCATCGGCGTTTGAAGGACGCCGATCTCAACTTCGAAGATGAAAAATTCAGCTACGTAGCCCTAGGGCGACACCCGGTGAGTTTGCCGCCCGCGCGCATCATCCGCCGTCCCGAACACCACCCCGGCTTGATCCGGATCGTGCAATGCACCCCTTCCGGCATCGAATCGCGAAACGTAACCCGCCGCGCCCCTGCAGCCTTCCGCCTGGCCCGGCATGCCGCCTGGGGAGACGAGGGGCTGGGACGATGAAGCCGGCGATGAGATCCAGACCGCCCGCGGAAGCTCCAAAGAACCGGCAGCCGCAATACTGGTAGCCACGAATAACTCAGAGCAGTTTCAGAAGAATGGCAGCTTTCAGATAACGCGGGCGAGCATGGCCTGGAAGATACCGCCCTCCGTGCGCCGATGTACCATGGTCACGGGGGCATCATGGAAACCGAAGATTTTGCCATGTTCGTGGCAAGCCAGCAGCAAACAGATGTCGACACCAGGATCTTCTGGGAAGAACAGAGAGACGAGTGGCTCAGTGCCCTCGACTCCCTTTATGAGAAGATCGCCGGCTTTCTGCGGGAATATATCGAGGCCGGCTCGATAAGCTATGACTTCACTGAGATCGAGATGAACGAGCCGGAAGTCGGCAAGTATTTGGCCAAGAGGATGGATATCAAGATCGGAAGGCAGCACGTTTCTCTTGTCCCAATTGGGACAGTGCTCGTCGCACTAAAAGGACGCGTGGACGCCGTGGGCTCCGCCGGTCGCGGACAGATCCTTCTCGTAGATGAAAGGGTAAAGAGCGCAGCGGATCTCATCAAGGTTACGGTGAACATAAAAGGGAGCATTCCCTCCTCGCCTCCGGCGCAGAAGCCGCCGATTTCGTGGGTTTGGAAGATCCTTACTAACGCACTTCAGAAAAGTTTTGAGGATCTCGACAAGGAGTCGTTTTTCGAACTTGTGATGGAAATTGCAAATGCCTAGCCGGTTCATCCTCGACCCTGCCCTGCAATTGGACGAGCTCGCCTCATATCACCAAGATATTATGGCCGCCTTGCACATCTACTTCAGCCCATCGGCTCCGACGTTTGCCGCCAGATTTGCGGGAAAACGGCTGGCCGAGGTGGACCATGAGCTGGAATTGCGGGCCGCCGAGTCGGATGCCAGATCGGCGCTTGTCGTCCTCACCAGCCTGGAGGCCACCTTCCAAGTCGATTTCGACTTTCGACGCAGAAAAATGCTGACGGACCCTTTGTCGGTCTATTTTCGTGAGCTTGGGAAAAAGCGAAACCGTGTGCGTTTAGAGGACATTCTGGAAGGGTGGAAAATATATACGTCAGCTCCACCCAAACTGATCAGTGACCTTCGTGGTGCCTTCAAGTTCAGACATTGGCTCGCCCACGGAAGATACTGGACCCCGAACTTCGGTGCCAAGTACGACTTTGTCAATGTTCACCTGATGGCACGTGGCGTCGTCTCCAGGTTCCTATTCGCGGGTTGACCATCGGCTCGGACGTACAATCTCCCCGGCGGGCCGCCACGATTCCCGACCCCACCAGCGCCGCATTCAGGCCAAGATTCAACTCGGGTAACACCACCCCAGCTTGATCCGAATCGTGCAATGCACCCCTACCGGCGTCGAACCGCGCAACGTGACGCGCCGCGACCCTGCTGCCTTCCGCCAAGCCCGCCGCGCCGCCTGGGGTGGTGAGGGGCTGGAATGAATGGGCGCCGGATTAGTGGCGGCGGCCGCTAGTACCCGCGGCGAACCCAGAAACGGGCGATTGCTGTATACTGGCTGGAATCGGGGGGCAGTCCAAAACGAAAACCCCGAACGGAGCTGGCAAAGGATGCCTACATGTGACGGTTCAGGATGCAATAAAAATATTTCGTGGAAGGTCACGAACACCGGGCTTACGGTTGGGACAGCCGAAGTGGCTAAGTTCACGTATGTGGAAATGGGCAAGGCCGTCAATGCCGTACTGAGTGAAACCTCCCTAGTATTCACTCCCGCCGATCCGCCCGTACTGTGCCTGTGCCCCGCCTGCTGGCTGGCATACGCCAAGAAGTGGGGTGAAGCTGAGAAGAAGTCGGCTGAGGTCTACTCCCCGGCGCGGGCCAAGACGGACAAAAACGGCGTCCATCTCCAAGTCGAGGATGCGGCCTTCTTGAAGAACGTTGTGGTCGCGAATGGAAACGGAAGCCCCCAGGCCGAGCCGATCGTCTCCTGCATCGTGCATGAGGTCATGCACTACTGGTCGCACGATCATTCGGGTGTCTCCGCCCACAATCGGGAGAAGGGGGTGGAGTGGGACGAAGTGATCTGCGACTGGATCGGGTCCCTGGTGTATAAGCACATGTTCCATGGAAAGACTTTTACCGGGGGGGCATTCGAGAGATACATCGGCCCATACGGCACGAACAACCAGTTTCTCGTTAGGGCGGGCAAGAATTGGGAGGACAACATGAACCTCCAGCGCCTTTACAAGACGTTTATAGAAGACCCGCAAGAACGAGCCAAGCTGCCCCGGCCTGTCCGGAAGTATTTCGAAGAGGTTTCAAACGGATCGGCAAAGCAGAACGCCCCGCAGTCTCCCCGTTTGAGCCGGAGTGGATCCCAGTCGCCTCCGCTTATCGGTGGGTTTCAGCCGCCGCCACCGCCGC
>PLRS01000088.1 GCA_003164035.1 Bryobacterales bacterium
AGTGCAGGGAGAAGTGTTTTTTCCCTTGACAAGTCCTTGTCATGGATGTCCCCACGTTTCCCCAGAGTAGCGGGGATCAGCCCGCTCCCCCAGCCGTCAGCAGACCCGGGCTATTGGGCTATCTTGGACGGCGGTGGTTACAGGCGGGCGTTGATATGCGGCGTTCCGGACCAGTTATCGCTCCTCCGGGTAGCAGCATTGGGACTCACCAGGCTCCTCGCAAGCGAAATCTGTACACCAAGTGACGCAGCTTGCATAACAACTGCTGCTACTTCCGCAGTACGCCCGGCAGCCGTCACTTATTTCACCAATCCCGCATCCAAAACACGCGCTCGCCCTAGCCGGGACGACGTGCAGCCCGACAAGCACGATCACCAAAACGCACAAAAAGAGCAACTTTGTTCTTATCGTCATACTCTTTCCCCTTCGTTGCGTGGGTTACCGTTCAAGCGAATCGCTTTCCATGCTAGCGAATCGCTTTCCACACTTCCGCCTCGCCCCGGGCCGAGAGCTTGCCAACCCAGGACTTTACCACCAGGCCCCTGTTGTCCGCGAGGATCACGGTCGGCGTGCCCCGAGCCAGCGCGGCGCCCGGCGGTGCCACCTGGATAGCGAGGCCAGAGATCGACAGCCCAAGACCAGCCAGGTACCGACGGCTTTCTTCCGAGGGCTGCGGGAAAACCGCCACGATTTGAACCTTTCGGGCACTCGCCTCGGGAAGAAGCGTCCGATAGAACTGGGCGCTGTCGCTACAGTAATGACAATGGGTGTTGAGCACAAGCACTAGGGTGCGGTCCGTTCGCGACCAGTCCATTCCGGCGATCGGAATCCGAGCGCCCTTCGCTGGTCCCGCCATATTCCCAGTTGGACCGGGAAGCAGAAACTTCTTCACTCCAATGACAGCAATTAGCAGGCACACCAAAATGATCGCCACGTTTGTGGCCACCTCCAACCGCTGTTTCCATTCTTGCATCGGCGTCTCTTTTACCACACGACATGCATCCTGTCAAGGAGAGGAGCAAGAAAAATCCTGGGACGGAGTTAGGGGAACGGCATTCGGCCGTTGACGACCGCGAATAATTGGAACCCGGAAAAATCGGACATCCCGTTGTCAAGACGCCCCCTTTCCAGCGCGAACCGCCCGGCGCCTCAAGGCAAACGCACCCGGGCCGCTTGTGAACCCGCCGACATGGGAGTAGCATAGAGATCGGATTCCCGGGTTCCGAATGCCGCTTTCTGGCGCGACACCATCCGCGAAGTGGGACCGCCGGAGACTTGCGCGGAGCCCAGCGCCGACGAAAGCCGTTCTGGTGCTGGTGCTCGCCGCAGTCGCCGCCTCGGGGCAGGACGCCGCGTGGAGTTCCCAGCAGAGTCCCGAGCCGGAGAAACCGCTCGAGCGCGTCAACGTGGACCTGGTGCAGATGGATGTGGTGGTCATCGACGCCAAAGGGAACCACATTACTGATCTGGGGCCTCAGGAGTTCGAGATCCTGGAGAACGGGAAACCGCAACGGATTACGAACTTCTCTTTCATCCCCGGAGCGCGAGCCGCCCCGACTGTCAACGCCTCGGCGAACGCGGCGCGAGCGGACGACGCGGGGAGGGGTGCGCCGCCAACGGCTCCCGCCCTGATCGCCGCCAGCGAGGCCACCCGGACGATCGCCGTCATAGTGGACGACCTTGGCATCGGTGAGCAGAGCTTCGCGGCCGTCCACGCGGCGCTGAGAAGGTTTGTCGACCAGCAGGTGGGACCGGACGATCTGGTGGCGATCATTACCACCAGCGGCCGGTTGGGCCCGCTGCAATGCCTCACTTCGGACAAACGGCTCCTGCGGGCGGCGGTGGCGAAGTTCCGGTCGATCCCCAACCACAGGACGGCCGTCGGCGACGACGATTTCACATGCGTCTACTACAACGGGATGAACGCGGCAAGGAAAAACTCCGCTGCGCCCCTGGACGAAGACGCGTATCTGGAGTGGCGGACCGCGTCCGGCGGAAAAGGTGCGCGGGGTGCGCTGCAGGAGCTCCAGAACGACCAACGCTCGCTATATTACGGCCTGCTAAGTCTCTCGGTATTTCGGCGCGTGGTGGATGGTCTGCGGGAGTTGCCCGGACGGCAATCGATCCTGCTGTTTTCGGAAGGACTGCCGCTGGTGCGCGCCCAGGGTGCGGGGGAAACAAACTCGCAGATCACGGATGGGTATAAGGCTTTCATCGATCACGCCAATCGTTCGGGTATCTCGGTCAATACGATAGATCCGCGCGGACTGATCGCGACCTTTGAAACGGCCGATACGGACGACGCCGGCTGTAGCGCGGCCAAAATGTCGGAATTGACTTTGACGCAGCTACAGCTTGTCGACCTGGCCCGGCGAACGGGCGGGATCTCCATATATAACGACAACGATATTGCGGGGGCGATGGGGCGAGTTATGGATGATCAAGCGGGCTACTATCTGATCGCCTACAAGCCCCCGCCAGTGGCGAAGGGTGGCCACCCGGATCCCGGATTCCGCAAGATTGCGATCCGAGCGACCCGGCCGGCGCTGACGCTCCGCTACCACAACAGCCTGTATAGGCAGGAGCCCGACCAGGCGTCGCGGGAGAGTGTCCCTAAGCGCGGAGGAGATCCTCTGGTCGCGGCGGTCGCATCGCCATTTGCCATGCGGGCGGTTCGCGTCCGGCTCGCCTCCCGCTATTGGGACGGCGGTCCCGGCGTGGGTTCGGTTCTTGACACTTTGCTACAGATCGACGCGCGCGACCTGACCTTCCTACCAGACGGCGCCGGCCGCCGCAAAGCGAGCCTCGGCATTCTGGCGTTGATTTCCGGCTCGGCCACTAGGCCGCTGGATACGGTCGAGAAAAACTATACCATCTCCCTCACCGAGGCCGCCTGGCAGCGGGCGCTGCGCGAAGGGCTGGTGCAAGAGCTGCAGATGCGCCTAAAACAGCCGGGCGCGTATCAGCTTCGGGGCGCCGTGCGCGACCGGTACTCCGGGCGCCTGGGTTCCGCCAGCGAGTTTATCGAGGTGCCGGACCTGACCCGCGGCAGGCTCGCTCTTTCGAGCATCGCACTGGGTGGAAAGCCCGGCAAAACCGGACAGAACGCTGAGCCGCCTGCTGCGGAGAGCCTCAACAGACTGCGCTTCCGTGCAGGTGAAACGGTCCTTTACGCCTGTCAGATACTGAATGCATATCCTGCGCCAGATGGCTCGGCTAACGTCGAAGTCCACGCCACCCTCTACTATGACGGGAAGGCGCTGGGGACGAGCGCTCCCATCAAGATCGATCCGGGGGGCCAAGCCGACGTAAAGCGCTTGGTGTTCAGGAACGATTTTCGCGTAGGCAAGCAATTGACGCCCGGCGATTACGCCCTGCAGCTCACCGTCGTCGACAAGAATGCGCCCGATAAACGCGCCACGGCCACCCAAACCACCGATTTCGAAATCGTCGAGTAGATGCGACCCGCGGGAGCCGGCGCTGTTCATGGTTCGCGGGCCGGGCTACATGGGCAAATCGATGTTCCTGACCGCGCTGATGGCAGTTGTCTGCAACTATGTGAAAACTCGCTGATCTGTCGACTCTCTGAAGGAACAACATCGAAATCACGGGACAAACGGGAAACCTGGGAGACCCCGGCGACATCCATGATAAGGACTTGTCAGGGGAAAAAACACTTCTCCCTGCACT
>PLRS01000075.1 GCA_003164035.1 Bryobacterales bacterium
CGCAGCCGCCTTTTTAGGCGGCTCTTACGCGGCGTGTCGAGTCTTCCTGTCGGGCACCAATGCCGGCTAAAAGCCGGCTGCAGCCAGAATTGGCTGCCCCACAGTTTGTGCGGAAACGCAGCCGGGATGAAAAAGCATGCGGCAACGGACAGGACTGCCTGCGCCACGACACCGCACCAGAGCCGCCGTGAGAAATGCGCGTCAGAGATGCTTCCAGCGGAGGGGCGGGGCGAAGCGGGCGAAGTCCGTATCGGCGGTTACCCACTCGCAGCCCGTTTCAATGGCCAGCGCCGCGTGGACGGCATCGGCCACGATCTTCCCCCTCAACTTGCCGGTCTCGCACAATTTGCGAAAAATACTCCAATGGTTAGGCCCGGCGCGAATGACCGTGCATGTGGGCAGGGCCAACAGCGCGTCGAGAAACTCAAATGCCTGGGCCGCGGTGGATGGTGGATCGAATATCCGTGGGTTCGTAACCACGCGGATGAAACCGTGCATGACAAACTCGGAAATGGCGAATGGCTCCGGCCCGCTAGCGAGGTTCACCAGCCATGCGGCGTAGCGCTCATGAGCAGGGGACTCCTCGCGATGGGCGTACACCAGGACATTCACATCCGGCATCAGCATGCGCGGCTCAGCTCTTGCCGCCAAAGGCCGCTTCGTCGTCCATGGTAACCAGGGCCGAAGTGCGGTCGAGGTCCAGATCGGGCCGAACCAGCCTGCCTCGGACCGTGTGCAGTTCGAACTTGCCGCTGCCCCGGACGGGGCGCCGGGCAAGATGGCTGCGCACGGCGTCCTGTACCATCGCGCTCAGCGTAACTCCCCGGCGAGCGGCCTCTTGTTTGGCACTTTCGAGGAGCGGCTCGGTAAAGTCGATGGTGGTTCTCATAAGCCCATGATAGGCGAGTGATGCGTAATGTGTCAATAAGTGATGCAACATGCATCAAACGTCGCGCCTACCGCTGACCGCTTCCATCCGCGCTTCCTGATCCTTATACTGAAGCTGGTAGAGCTTCCAATAAATGCCGCGCTGCGCCAGCAGTTCCTGGTGCGTGCCGCTCTCGCGCAGCCGCCCCTTGTGCATCACCAGAATATGGTCGGCCCGCTGAACCGTGGAGAGCCGGTGCGCGATCACGATCGACGTGCGCCCCGCCACCATGCGCTCCAGAGCGGCGCGCACGCGCAGCTCCGTTTCGGTATCCACGCTGGAAGTGGCCTCGTCCAGTATCAGGTAGCGCGGGTTGTGCGCCAGGGCGCGGGCGAAGCTGATCAATTGCTTTTGACCCGTGGAAAGACCGGCCCCGCGCTCGGCGATGGGGTGCGCAAACCCCTTCGGCAGCCCGCGCACGAAATCCAGCAGGTTTACTTGCTCGGCGGCGGTTTCCACTTCCAGATCCGAAATGCTCTCCGTGCCCAGGCGGATATTCTCTTTCAGCGTCCCGGTAAACAGGTACGGGTCTTGCAGCACCACCCCGAACTGGCGGCGGAACTCCTGGGGATCGAAATCGCGCACATCGGTGCCGCCGATGCGGATCGCCCCGCGCCCCACGTCGTAAAAGCGCAGCAGCAGGCTGATGAGCGTAGTCTTCCCCGCGCCGGTATGCCCCACCACGGCTACGGTTTTTCCGGGCGCGATGGTGAAGCTCACGTCCTCCAGCACCCAATCTTCCTTCTGGTAAGCAAACCACACACCCTGGAATTCAATCGGGGCAATCGAAGCCGGTGCGGACCGCGGCGCCACCGGAGCGGGCAGCTCCACCTCGGTATCGAGCAGCTTGAAAACGCGCTCGGAGGAGGCCATCGCCGCCTGCAGAATGTTGTACTTCTCGCTCAGGTCCTGAATGGGGCGAAAGAACCGCAGTCCGTACTGCAGGAACGCCACCACCACCCCCAGCGTGAGCCGGCCGCTGGTCACGCGAAAGCCGCCGTAGATCAGAATCCCCGCCAGCGCCATGGTCGAAATCAGCTCCACCACCGGGTAGAACCAGCCGTATGCCGTAATGGCGGCCTTGTAGGCGAGCATGTGCTCGCGATTGACCGATTCGAATTCCCGCCGGCTGCGCGCCTCCCGGTTGAACAGTTGCAGCACCGCCATCCCGGTGATGTGCTCCTGCAGGTAGGCGTTGATGCGCGCGATGGCGATGCGGATGCGCCGGTAGCTCTCGGTCACCGTGCGCCGGAAAATCGAGGTCGCCAGAATCACCAGCGGCATCGCCAACAGCATTACCGCGGCCAGCGGCGGGCTCATGCGGAACATGATGGCCAGAATCAGCGCCAGCACCAGCACGTCGCCCAGAATCGTCACCAGGCCGGAAGTGAATAGGTCGTTGAGCACGTCGACGTCGGTGGTGACGCGCGTCACCAGCCGGCCCACCGGATTGCGGTCGTAGAAAGCCAGGTCGAGCTTCTGCAGGTGCTGCATCAGCTCCTTGCGCAGGTCGAACATGGCAAGCTGGCCGGTGTACTGCATCAGGTAGGTTTGCCCGAATTCGCACACGAACGCGGCCGCGAGCATGCCCAGATACATCAGCCCGATGCGCGCCAGCCCGGCGTAAGGATCGGCCGGAAGAAAAGCGTCGAGCGGCGTGCGCATACGCGCCGGATCGGGCCGCAGATAGGTGTCGACCGCGATCTTGGTCAGCAGCGGCCCCAGCACCTGCAGCACCGATTGCACCAGCAGAAACGCCAGCGACCCGGCCACCAGCGCGCCGTGGGGACGCATGTACCCCATCAACCGGCGCATCAGCCGCCCATCGTATGCCTTGCCGAGGACTTCCTCTTCCACCTCGTTCCAGTTTAGCGGATGACGGCGAGAGCGCTTTGCCGCTGTAGTAATCTGATCGAAGAATGCTACAGCCATGTTCGTCCTTGCGGCGATCCGCACCAGGCGTCTCCGCCGCCACGCGGCGATCTACCGATGGCGTCCGATGCCTCTGAAGCCGGCGGCGCAGAGGCGGGCGCGCGGCAGGCGGTCGAAAGCGCCAACGGCCCCGAGGCTCTTTGCGGTCCTTGTGCTCCTGGCCGCGGGAATCGGCGTGGCCGTGGTTGTGCTGCAGACCCAATACACCATCACGCTGCAATCGCCGCTGCGCATCCGTTTTCAGTGGCCCCTGGTGATCGCCCCAAGAGACTCGGCCCAGGACGCGGCCGAGGCCCAGGCCGACCAGTTCGGTCACCGCTTGACGGCCTACCAGCAATACGCCTGCAACCAATTCGGACCGGCATGCCGGGTCGCACTGGCCGTTCAACGCGCCGAAAACCCGCGCGGCGCTTGCGAGATTTATCATTACAATTCCGACGGCACGCTCGATTGGGGCTACTTCCAGATCAATACGGTGCACTTGAAGCGCGTGGGGGTCAACCTTCGGGACCTGCTCGATTGCAAAGCCAATATCGACTTCGCCTACCAGCTCTATAAAGAGAGGGGCTTCCAACCCTGGAGCACCTTCAACAGCGGTGCGTACCGTCAATTCCTGCGGAAGTTCTGATTGACCGGTTCCGGCCCGGACATACAATGGACCATGTTCCCTTACGATGCCGCACTCGTCGCCGCGGTCGGGGCCGCGCCGCAGTCCATCGCGGATGTTCTCCGGATTCTTCACGCCATCGACGCCGCTTCGGTGGATGCGGACGGCCTGAAATGGTTCAATTGGCTGTACCTGCAGGTGACCCAAGCGGTAGAGGCGCGAGTCGGAGCCGGCGCCTTCCACGATCCGGAGTGGCTTGCCGAGCTTGACGTTCAATTCGCGCGTCTCTACTTCTCGGCGCTCGGGTCCTCGCTGTCCGGGCAAGCGGCGCCGGCCTGCTGGCAGGTCTTGTTCGGCGATCGCGGCCTCGCCGCCGTGGCGCGCATCCAGTTCGCGCTGGCTGGCATCAACGCCCATATCAATCGCGACCTTCCCCAAGCCATCGTCGCCACCTGTCGGGCAACCGGTACAACTCCGGATCGCGGCGGGACCCACTACAACGACTACACGGCGCTCAACTCGACGCTCGACAGCCTCATCGACGCGGCCAAACGCACCCTGAATGTCCGGCTTCCCGGCGGGGCCCTCCCACCCGTCTCTCACCTGGAAGACACCCTCGCCGCCTGGAGCGTGGCCGCCGCGCGGGAGTCGGCCTGGCAAAACGCCGGGCATCTTTGGCAGCTCCGTCCCATGCCGCTGCTCGGCGCGAGCTTCATGGACATGTTGGACGGCTTCACCACCGTGATCGGCAAGACCCTGCTGGTGCCGGCGCCATGAGCCGGATCGCTGCAGCCATGGTAACGTAGCGTTGCGGCTATGCCCGACGTCACTCGAATCTCCGTTCCTTTGCTCCGCACTCCCCTGGTCCCGGTACAACTGGATCCCGCCGGCCCCGCGATCTGGGTCAAGCTCGATTTCCTGCAGCCAAGCGGATCCACCAAGGATCGCATCGCCGCCTTCATCCTCGATCGCGCCCTGGCCGAGAATCGCCTCGCTCCCGGCGGCCTGGTCATCGAAGCCTCCAGCGGTTCCACCAGCATTGCCCTGGCTATGGCGTGCGCGCAACGCGGGCTGCGCTTTTTGGCGGTGATGCCCGAAGGCGTCAGTAACGAGAGGGTGCTCATGATCCGCGCCTTTGGCGGGCAGGTGGAGCTCACCGCCGGGGGCGCCGGCGTGGCCGATTCGATTGCGCGCACCGAGGAACTGGCGCGCCACACCGGCGGCTTCCTGCCGTGCCAGTTCTCGAACCCCGACAACGCGCGCGCCCACCAGCTCGGTTCGGCCCGTGAAATCCTGGAACAGATTCCCGGTGGCCGCGTGGACGCGGTGGTGAGCGGCGTGGGAACCGGAGGTACCCTGGTCGGGCTGTACCAGGGGTTGCGGCCGGCCAATCCCGCCCTCCGCGCCGTGCTGGCGCGGCCGGTCGAAATCTCCGAAGCGGTGGATCAGGAATGCTGCAGCTTCAGCTCCCAGATACCGGGCGTGGTGGACGGAGTTTCGCGCATTTTTCACCCCTCGATTTTCGAGTGCCTCCAAACCGTCGAAGTGCCCCAGGAAGAGGCGCTTCTGTCCGCCCGCGGGCTCATCCGCCTGGGCTTTCCCGTGGGGCCCAGCTCCGGGCTGAACTACGTCGCCGCGGTGCGCGCCGCCAAAGCGATGGAACCCGGCGCCCACGTAGTCACGGTATTCCCCGACCGCATGGAACGGTATTTCACTACCCGCCTTTTCGATCATTGCCGCTGATCGGGACGCCGAGGCTGGTATGATGCAGAAAGACTCATGACCGCGGACCCCGCTGTGTCGCCCAAGGTCCCTTGGGTACCGCTCGCCTGGTTTACCGCGCTGGTGCTGGCTTGTTACGCGCCGGTGGTGGTGCCCCTGGTGCGTCAATGGGCTTGGGACGACGATATGGGGCACGGCTTCTTCGTCCCCGTAGTGGCCGCTTACATCGCCTGGCAGCGGCGAGACGAATTGCTGGCCATCGCTCCGAAACCCAACTGGTGGGGCCTGCTGGTCGTCGTTTGGGGCGGTTTGCAAGTGTTCGTCGCTACCCTGGGCGTGGAATTGTTCACCGCGCGCACGGCGGTGGTGATCACCGTCATCGGCCTGATCTGGTTCCTGTGCGGTACCGCGATTCTACGCCGGCTTGCCTTCCCGCTTTTCCTGCTGTTCTTCATGGTGCCGATTCCCGCCGTCGTTTACACCCAGATCACGTTTCCCCTGCAGATACTCGCCAGCCGCCTGGCGGATTTTGCCTTGACCGTTCTGGGTATACCGGTTCTGCGCGAGGGCAACATTCTGGAGCTGCCCAGCGGCCCGCTCTCGGTCGTGGAAGCCTGCAGCGGCATTCGCTC
This sequence comes from Bryobacterales bacterium, assembly GCA_003164035.1. Classification (GTDB taxonomy): domain Bacteria; phylum Acidobacteriota; class Terriglobia; order Bryobacterales; family Bryobacteraceae; genus JBEKYD01. The sequence continues at coordinate 5,822 of PLRS01000075.1, forward strand.
CCTGCTTTCCCTGACCTTTCTATCGCTGGTCTACGGCTACCTGTTCGAGAAACAAACCTGGCGGCGGGTGGTGATTTTTCTGGCGACCATCCCTGTAGCCCTGATCGCCAACGGCGGCCGCGTCACCCTGACCGGTATTCTTTCCATGGTCAGTCCGGATCTGGCGCACGGCTTCTTTCACGAGTCCACCGGCATGGTGACGTTCTTCGCGGCGGCCGTCATGCTGTTCGTGCTGCATCAAGCCTTGCTGTTGCCCGCCCGCATCGCCGCCCGGCGCAAAGCCAAATTGCAAGCGGTCGGCGATCAGTCAGCCGTCACCAAAACCGGGCCAGGCTGACCGCTGTTCCTACCGGTATTTCCCCGCCAGCCCGTTCCAGCGCACTTTGAGTGGATCGGCAAAGGCCGCGACGCCGCGCCAAAGGCTTACCGTGGTGCCTTCCACGTTATTCCATCGCACCGGAACTTCCAGCACCCGGTACCCCAGGCTGGCGGCGATGAAGAGCACTTCCACGTCGAAGCCGAAGCCGTCCAGCAACTGGCGCCGAAAAATTTCGCGCGCCGCTTTCGCCTCGAAAAGCTTGAAGCCGCACTGCGTGTCGTGATACGGCAAACCGGTCGCGATCCGCATCAGCAGATTGAACACCCGCCCCATGTTTTCGCGAAACGCCCGCTGGTGCACGCCGATCAGGGACCGGTCGATGGCTCGCGACCCGATCGCCCCTTTCGCGGCCTCGCCATCCGCCGCGCGCCAAAGCTTCTCCAGCTCTTCGATGGGCGCCGAAAGGTCGGCATCGGAAACCAGCAGCCACTCGCCCTTCGCTTCCATGACGCCGTGGCGCACCGAGTAGCCCTTGCCCCGATTGCCCGGATTTTCCACCACGCGCGCGCCGGCCGCGCGCCCCGCGTCCGCCGTCCGGTCCCGCGAGCCGTCGTTCACCACTACAATCTCCGCGAATTCCCACGCGGTGGCGCCCAGATATCGGTTCACTGTGTCCAGAGTCCCCGGCAATCGGTTCTCTTCGTTGTAGGCGGGAATGATAATAGAAATGGAGCGTCGCAAGCGAAGCCTTATAATAGCTAATTTCCCCGCGACCACAAGGGGCGGCCTTGGGCCATTACCGAGCCGCGACCGCCAGGGAGCGGTTTGTTGTTGTTACCGAGCCGCGACCGCCAGGGAGCGGTTTGTTGTTGTTACCGAGCCGCGACCGCCAGGGAGCGGTTTTCGCTACGGCCTCATAGGAGATTTTATTTGTCGCTGGAAGACGATTTACTGAAACAGCGGGCCGCGCGTACGCGCGAGATCGAAGCCCTGGGTTACCGGCCCTACGGCCAACGCTTCGATGCCACCCACGCCGTTCCGGACATTCTGCGCGAGTACGGCGCCAAGACCGCCGAGGAGCTGGCCGCGCGCGTCGACGTGCGGATTGCCGGCCGCGTCATGACCATCCGCCACATGGGTAAAGCCGGCTTCGCCCACGTGCAGCAGAACGGAGAAAAGCTGCAGATTTATGTCCGCAAAGACGCCGTTCCCGAGCGCGATTTCGCCCTCTTCAAGATGCTCGACCTGGGCGACATCGTCGGCGTCGATGGCTACCTGTTCCGCACCCGCACGGGCGAGCTCAGCGTACACGTCGAAAAGCTCGAATTCCTGTCCAAGACCTTGCTCTCCATCCCCGAAAAGTGGCACGGGCTGGAGGACGTGGAGATCCGCTATCGCCAACGCTACCTGGACCTGATCGCCAACCCCGCCGTGCGCGACGTCTTCGTGCGGCGCGCGCGCATTATCTCCTCGCTGCGCCGGCAACTGGAATCGCGCGGCTTCATCGAAGTGGAAACCCCCATGATGCAGCCGCTCTACGGCGGCGCCGCGGCGCGGCCCTTCGTCACCCATCACAACACGCTCGATGTCGATCTCTATCTCCGCATCGCGCCGGAGCTGTACCTGAAGCGCCTGGTGGTGGGCGGCCTGGAGCGAGTCTACGAGATTAACCGCAATTTCCGCAACGAAGGACTTTCCACCCACCACAACCCCGAATTCACCATGCTGGAGTTCTATCAGGCCTACACGGACTATCGCGGCCTGATGGATTTTTCCGCCGAGCTATTGCGGCAGGCCGCGCTCGACGCCAACGGAACCACCGTCGCCGAATTCGAAGAACACAAAATCGACTTCGCCTCCGTCCGGCGCCTGAGCATGCGCGAAGCCGTGGTGGAATTCTGGACCGGCGCGGACAAGCCATCGATCGACAACGTGGCCGACCCCGAATGGCTCCTCCGGCATTCTTCAAAAGCCACCGCGGGCGAAGCCCTGACCGACCTGTTCGAGAGGCATGGGGAAGAGAAGCTCATCCAGCCGACTATCATTTACGACTACCCGGTGGAGACCTCGCCGCTGTCGAAGAACAAGCCCGGCGATCCGGCCTTCGTCGAGCGTTTCGAAATCTACGCCGGCGGCATGGAACTCGGCAACGCCTACACCGAGTTGAACGACCCCCAGGAGCAGCGGCGCCGCTTCGAAATGCAAATCGGCATGCGCCAGCGCGGCGACCAGGAAGCCCACCAGATGGATGAGGACTACGTGCGCGCGCTCTCCTACGGCATGCCGCCCACCGGCGGCGAAGGTATCGGCATCGACCGGCTTACCATGATCCTGACCAACTCGCGCTCCATCCGCGACGTGATCCTGTTCCCCCTGCTGCGTCCCGAAGGTCCCATCGACCTGGTGCAATCCCTGCGCGAACTGGATGGCGAAAAATGAACAGGTGGAGCGGACTCTCAGTCTGCCACGCCGGGACTCGTCCCGGCGCCTCTGCTTGCGCCTACGCTGCTCTGTCCAACTACCAGTCGATCCTTTCGCGCCCCGCGACGATTTCTCCGTGGGGCAGACCATCGTTTTTCGTGGTCTGCCCCGCAATTGGCTGCTTTCGTGGAGCCGGTGGAGAAGGCCTTCGGCCTGCGATTCGATCTTTTGGGCCACGTCTCATGGTCGCGGCCCTGACTCAAACCACCATGCCGCGAGTCCGAGCCGCGACCGTAAGGGAGTGCCCATGGGCCGCGGCGGCCCGCCAAAGAGAAATGAAGACGCCAATTGTCGGCCCAATGGAATCAATGGTTTGGACCGCGTCTTCGACAGAGCGGTTGCTGGCGAATACGTTACTGTGACCCTCATGCCCCCCCTCCTCGATCGTTTCGAGTTCATCGTGGCCGGCCGCTATCTGCGCGCCCGCCGCAAGGAAGCGGTCATCAGCATCATCACGGCGATTTCCGTGCTGGGCGTGGCGGCCGGGGTCATGGCCCTGGTGATCGCCATCGCCGTCACCTCCGGCTTTCGTTCCACCCTGGAGCGCAACCTGCTGGGCGCCATGGCCCACATCAACGTGATGGAGAAGGAGCCGCTCTACGGCATCGAAAACTGGCGCGACATGGTGGCGCGAATCCGCAAGCTGCCGCACGTGACGGCGGTTTCCCCGGCGCTCTATACCAAAGTCTTTCTCACTGGCGGACCGCAGGGAGCCGGCGCGCTGCTGAAGGGCGTCGACGTGGATTCGGAAATCGGCATCAGCCCCATGCTGGTCAAACTTAAAAAGGGTTCGGTCGACCGGCTGCGCGACCCCGATGCCAATCCTCCCGGCATCGTCATCGGCGCGCGCATGGCCGAGGATTCCGGCATGCTCGCCGGCGCCAATATCAAGGCCGTCAGCCCGGAAGGGGAGCTGACTCCCCTCGGTCCGGAACCCGCTGTCCGCCGTTTTAAAGTGGTCGGAGTCTTTGAAACCGGCTTCTACGATATCGACGAGCTCTGGGCGTTCACCAGCCTGCGCGCGGCGCAAAAGCTCCTTTCGCTTGAAGACGTAATCAACCAGATCGAGCTGAACGTCGACGACGTGCACCGCGCCCCTGAAATCGCCCAACAAGTGGAAGCGCTGGTCGGCCCGAAGTACACCACCACCACCTGGATGGAGCGCAACAAGCAACTGCTCAGCGCTCTCGAAAGCGAACGCATCGTCACCACCATCGTCATCGGCCTGATCCTGCTGGTGGCCGCGCTGAACATCTTCATTACCCTGGTCATGATGGTCATGGAAAAATACCGGGACATCGCCATTCTGATGTCCATGGGCGCGCGCCAGGCCCAGATCCGCCGCATCTTCATCGCGCAGGGCCTGCTGATCGGAGCGTGCGGCAGCGCCATCGGCCTCACCGCCGGCTACCTCATCTGCTATTTCGCCGACAAGTACCGCTGGATCCCGCTTGACGCTTCGGTCTACGCGCTCAGCTACGTGCCGTTTGAAACCCACTGGCTGGATGGCGTGTGGATCGCCACCGTAGCCATCCTGGTCAGCTTTCTGGCCACTCTCTACCCCGCCCGCAACGCCACCCGGATCGCCCCGGCCGAAGTGCTGCGGTACGAATAATCGGCGCCCCCATTTCCCTCCCGGAGAGATCAGCCCTGAGTCTGCACTCCCTCGAGTTCAATGCCGCCGGCGATGCCGGCTACTACGTTATAGAGCGCGCCGCATATCAAGCCCGTGATAAACCCGAGTATGCCGTACAGGATCGGGAACACAATGATGGCGCCAACTCCGAACAGCATTCCGAGGCCCGCGGAGCCGACGGCCGACTGCATCAAGCTCGCCCCAACCACGGCAAACAACGATACGAACGCACCGATGATCAAGCCAAGCAGCGCATCCAGAGCGCCCATCATCTTGGCCAGGGAAAGCACGCCGACTCGCCGTACGATGAGTTTAGTGTTCATAGCGGCAGCTATGCTACCACATGGCCCGAGCCGAGGCAGCCTTTGCCCGGCGAAAGGCACTCGCGGGCTGCTAGTCCGGTGGGAGCTCGCTATGTGCGCTGGATTGCAACGGACTCAAAGGTGCCTGCGCGGCTTGACGGCCGGTCATGGGGTCAGCACGAGGCAATTCACGCCTGCCCTCGGCGGCATCCTCGCATCGAACGTAACCAGGTTCAAATGGCCGGCGTGTGCAAGAGCGCAGAGGTACGCGTCGGTCCACAGGTTCGGCGAGCTCAATGGGCCCTCGGTAAACGCCTGCCACGTTTCAGGAAGGTCGTTCGGCTCCGCCAGGTAGCCGATTCGCCGGTCCGATCGCAGCGCACGGTACGCCTCCCACGCTTCGTCTGGCCTCATGACCTCTTCCTGCATGACGTGCTTGTTCGTCAACAGCCGCAAAAAGCCCAATTGGGTAAGGCGGCAGAACGCGATCTTTTCCTCTCGAAGACCGCTGAACCAGCGCCGGGCCGCATGATGGAGGGTGTGCCGCTCCGCGGCTAAGGCAATCCAGACGTTGACGTCAGGTAAGTAGGTCATCGAAGTCGAAGTTCGACAGGTCTAGCGCGCCCGGCCGACTGGAGCGGATTACCGGAAGATCGACCTCGCCGTCGCCAAAGCGCGCTGGTCCGGGATCGCCTTGGACTTCTTTCTCTACGGCCTCAACGATAAACTGCTCCACCGTAGCTCCGCGCAGGGCCGCCAGTGCTTCACTCCTTTGGTAAAGGGGGTCGGGAAGATCCACTGTGGTTTGCATAATAACGTCCGCTTCGTTCATTCTCCCACGCTATCCTCGCCCAGACTACGCCGTCGCTTCGTGCGCGGCCTTTCCCGTGCGCCGCACCCGCACCTTCACCTCGACCCGCGAGCCCAGCCGGTTGAGAATCGACATCAGCCGATCCACCGTGAATCGCCCCAGGTGCGCATTGCGAATGCGCGAGAAATCAGCCGCCGCGATCCCGCTGCGCCCGTGCGCGCCGCGCACGGTCAGTCCTTCCCGATCGAGCGCCTTGATAATCTCGGCCGCCAGTATCGCCTTGAACTGCTTCGCATCCGCGTTCTGGTGCCCCAGATCGCGAAAAACGTGCAGCGGGTGGACTGGTCGGCCGACAAGGCGGGTTTTCCACACCGCCTAGCCAGGGCCAGGGTCAATCATCGCGCGTCTTTCCGGAATTCAGTACCTGGCATAAGAAACACCCCGGTCTCGTCGAATTGGAGTCCTCCACCTTTGATCTCGAGACCTTCCTTGGCCAGCGTCCACTGGTTGTTCGGGAAGCGAATCGTCCCAGTGACGTTTACGGCTCTCGCCGGCATGGCAACACTAGTAGCGCCACCTTGGAAGAACACTACCGCCCCGCCCAGTGCCAACGCACCGCCCGACGTTGGATACAGCATAGGTCGAAAGGCAAGGAAGACTGCTCCGTCGTCGCTGAGGGGAAAGATCCATCCCATTCTCGCGCCAGGAGCAGATGGCTTGACTACGCGGAAATGCAGAGGTCCTGGCAACGCCTTCTCACCTGTGGGGCCTAGAACCGTCGCGCTCCCAGACTCCAGGTTGCACACGTCGCTCGCGCTCTCGGCTGAGAACCGCCATCTCCCGAAGCCCGCGGGCCGTCCTTCACCCATAGACTCCGCCGTGTCCTCTTGAATATCGGGACTCATAAACATAGGGGGCAGGTCGGCGGCGCCCAAAGCACCGCGGATGCTCCACCTTGGCCGTGATGCCGTGCCGCTGTCGCCCCTCGCGGCTCTCCAGATGTAAAACTTGCGTTCGCCCTCGACGGTCCCTTCTCCCGCCAACGCCAACTTCGCGGCCTTGCGGACACCCTCATCCTTATCCTCTAGAGCAACCATGGCCAGCGAGGCATGGTCGGTCAGCTTCTCTACGGCCGCGATTCTGACGCTCGCGTCACTGTCTTCCACCGCGATCTTCGCCAACAACGCCTGGTCGGCCAAATTCGCCACGGCTAAACTGCGGACGCCGGCCTCCCTACCTTCCACTGCGATCTTCGCCAGCAGGCCCTTGTCGGCAACAAACCCTTTTACGACCCCCCTTACGAGCGCCATACGGACGGAGGGCTCCTTGTCCTCTACCGCAATCTTCGCCAGCAGAGTTTGATCGGTGAGTTTCACGATGGCCGCCATACGGACGGAGGGCTCCTTGTCCTCTGCCGCAATCCTCGCCAGCAGAGTTTGATCGGTGAGTTTCACGATGGCCGCCATACGGACGGAGGGCTCCTTGTCCTCTACCGCAATCTTCGCCAACAAGGGTCGATCCCTCAGCAGCGATGCGGCGGTTTTGCGCGAATTAGTATCTCTGTCCTCCGTCGCAATCTTCGCAAGCTCCTCGCAGGCCTTGGGCTTTCCATGGTTGCAAGCTTTCCCCAGATTGGGAATGTCCACATCACGGTCCGACTTGGACTTTGCCCACCGCGGCAGGGCCGTTAGGGATAGCGCCACGAGAACGAGAGTCACTTTCGTACAAAGCCTCGCATAACATCGGCGAGGCGCGGCGGGCTTCAACCGGATCATGAGAACCTCCCTCGGGCCGGGCGGATCCCGCATCTGCCCAGGCGACTCAGATGTAACCGTCGAAACGAACGGGCGCATGGCGAGAGGGCAGGGCCGTGCCCATCATGCGACAAAACAATCTACCACAAAGGCGAACGGCAGGATCTCCATCCGCGGGTTTCTCGCCTTTCTCACGACTGCGCACGACTCGATTCGCGCGGTGTGGAGTCCCCAAACTTACCCTTTGTGAAACGTCGTGGGGCAGTCTCCGATATCGCCACTTCGGGACCACAACTCCGATTTGCGAGCGCGAGCGCTTGCCCCTAAAATGACGTGATACGTGTTCCGACGGATGCGAGCTTTGCCCTCGGGACTTTGCTGGTTGCCTGAGGGGAGAATTGTCGGAGTGCATAATCGGAGATCAGCTATGAACGAGGAAGAGTTTGACGCATTGATGAAATCGCGGCCCTTCGGCGCGGGGGATGTGGTGCATTGGGAAGCTGATCTGCGTGCCAACACAAGCCTCGTCATGACACTTGGCGTTGCACTATGGGGCAAAACATCCGAGGACGCGCAGCGTCAACTGCTGGCGTCGCATCCTGAAATACTTGCGGGGTTTGACCTGGCTGATCTTAGGAAGCTGCTGCAATGGACCGCGAAGATGGCCTCCGCAGTCTTGGCGCTTCAACGGATGCGCGGTGTGCCTCCTTCGATACTTCCCTCTCCGACTGTCTTCGTGGGGTCGCAGGGCCTCACCTTGTGGGAAGCCCGGTGCGAAATTGTCCGGCGGGCAATCGAGTATTTGGAAAAGCGCTGAGTGCTGCCGCGCTGACCCGCAGAGATTCCGATCAAAAAAGCGGGATTACCGAACAAGTGCCGTGCGCACGGGGGAATCCCACAAAGGACCTCTTCCACGTGCCCCGCAAAGACCCCCATGATCCCCCCGCCTTCCTCTCTGCTATCGTACCTGAGGAGGCTTTCCGTGAAACTCCCCTTGTTCGCCCTATTCACTTGTTTCAGCGCCGCCGCCCCCGGCCAGACAGCCGCCCCGGTGCCTGAAATTCCCTACGAGTCCGTTCCCAATTTCATCAAGCTGCCGCCCGACGTCTACCTGGGCGAAGTCGCCGGGATTGCGGTCGATTCAAAGAAGCACATTTTCATCTTCTCCCGCGGCGGCACTACCGGACCCGCCTATGGAGCTGCCGCCGCGCAACTGCTCGAATTTGCGCCCGATGGCCGTTTCCTGCGCGAGATCGGCAAGAATCTCTACGCCTGGTCCTATGCCCATGCCGTTCGCACCGACAAGGACGACAACATCTGGGCCGTCGACAAAGGCTCGGATATGATTATCAAGTTCAACCCCGAAGGCCGCGTGGCGATGGTGTTCGGCCGCAAGAAGGAAGCCTCCGACGACAACGCCGTCCCGTGGACTCATGTGACTCCTCCGCGCCCCGCCGTGGATGGCCAGTTCCGCCAGCCCACCGACGTCGCCTGGAACGCCCGCGGCGATATCTTCATCAGTGACGGCTACGTCAATTCGCGCGTGGCCAAGTACGACAAGAACGGCGACTGGGTGAAGCAATGGGGCGACCATGGCACCCAGTCGGGCGAATTCGATACCCCGCACAGCATCGCCGCCGATAACAACGGCAATATCTACGTGGCCGATCGCGGCAATCGCCGCATTCAGGTGTTCGACTCCGACGGCGTCTACGAGCGCCAAATCACCATCGACGTGCCGGTGCCGCCCGATGCCCGCGCCTGGATGGGCGCCCAACCGACGGCCCGATCCGGCGGCGCCATGCAGAGCGGCGCGCCCTGGGCGATCTGCATCACGCCCGGCCCGACCCAGTACCTGTACAGCGCCGACGGCTATCCCGGCCGCATCTACAAGCTCTCGCTCGACGGCAAGGTGCTCGGCATGCTCGGCAGCACCGGCCGCCAGCCGAAGCAGTTCGGCTGGATTCACGAGCTGGCCTGCCCCGGGGAAAACGAGCTGTACGCCGCCGAACTCCTCAACTGGCGGGCGCAGAAACTGATCCTGCACCCGGCCGCTGGGCGCTGACGGCAGACCAAAGGTGGGGCAGGCGATTTCGCCTGCCCTCTCCCGCGTTCCGCGCAGCGGACGCGGCGAGCTTCGCTCGACCGCTGGCAGGCGAATCGCGTTGGCCTCCACCTTCATGTCGCGCATTCGCAGCCGCTCCGGCGCACGTCTTCCGGCATGTTACTCTGCAGTCGTGGCTTCGCGTACCCTCTACCAGGTTCTCTCGGAAACAGCGGCGGTCTATGGCGACCTGCCGGCGTTGCACCAGCCGGACGGGTCCGGCTATTTGACCTATACGTGGAAGGAGTACCTGCGGGCGGCCGAGGAAATCGCCATGGGGCTGAACGCGCTCGGCATCGGCAAAGGGCAGGTGGTGGGGCTCGATTCGGAAACCCGCCTGGAGTTTTATCTGGCCGATTTGGGTACGCTCGCCAACGGATCCATCGCGGCGGCGCTGTATCCCACCTACCCGGCCCACGACCTGGTGCGCACTCTCGAAAACACCGGCGCGGTAGCCGCGTTCGTGGAAAACGCCGAAGTGTTTCAAGCGCTGCGCGCGGCGCCGGTGCGCTACTGGATTCTGCTGACCGGCCATGCCGAAGGAGCCATGACTCTGTCCGCGCTGCGCGCCGTGGGGCGCGACGCCATGGCGGCCGATCCGGAATGGCGCCTGCATTTGAGACAGCGGACCAGCCCGCGGGATCCGGCCGTGCTGTATCTCACCAGCGGCGCCACCGGCGAGCCCAAAATGGCGCTGGTGACGCACGATTCCATCGTCTCCAACATCGATATGGGCCCGGCCGTGCTGCCGCTCGGGCCGGAGGATGCCACCATTGCGTTCCTTCCCTCGGCGCACATTGCGCAGCGCGTGGTGGTGGAGTTTCTCATGCTGCGCTGCGGCACGCCGGTGCATTTTTCGGAAAGCCTGTTGCGGCTGCCGCAGGAAATCCGCAGCGTGCGGCCCACCATCCTGCTGGCGCCGCCGCGCATGTGGGAGCGCATTTATTCGAGCATCTGCACGGAGCTTCGCAAGCGGCCGGCGCCCCTGCGCAAGGCCTTTTACGGCGCGCTGGCAATGGCCCTGGCGGCGGCCCGCTATCGCCATGCGGGCAAGCCGGTCCCTTTGCGCCTCCGCATTCCACTGCGGCTGGCCGACCGCGTCATGTTCCACCAAATCCGGCAGCGCTTCGGCGGCCGCGTCCGGGTGGCCGCCTCCGGCGCGGCTCCTTTGGGCAAAGAACTGGCCGAGTTCTACGAAGCCATCGGCATGCCTCTGATTGAAGGGTATGGCCTGACCGAAGGCGGCGTGCTGACCCTGAACCCGCTCGATAAACCCAAACCGGGAAGCATCGGTAAAGCGCTCGCCCCTTCGGTCGACCTGAGAATCTCCGACGATGGCGAGCTGCTGGCGCGCAGTCCCACCCTGTTTTCCGGCTACTGGCACGACCCGGCCACCACCGCCGAAGTGCTGCGCGACGGCTGGCTGCACACCGGCGACCTGGCCTACATCGGCGACGACGGCTACGTGTGCATCACCGGCCGGAAAAAGGAGCTGATCGTCTCCTCCACCGGCAAGAAAGTGTATCCGGCGCGGCTGGAAAGCCTGTTCAAGATGGAGCCACTGGTGAGCCACGTCTTGCTGATCGGCGATCGCCTGCCCTACGTGGTCGCCCTCCTCACCCTGAATCCCGCCTCCGCCCAAACCTTGAAAGGAATGGATCAATGGCGGGGCCCGATGGTGCAGGCCCCGGCGGTCCAGGCGGAAATGCGCAAGGCCGTGGCGCGCGTGAACAAGCAGTTGGCGCCCTTCGAGCAGGTCCGCAAATACCGCATCCTGGACCGCGAGTTCTCCATCGACAGCGGCGAGTTGACCGCCACCATGAAGGTTCGCCGCACTCAGGTCATGCAAAACTTCGAGCGGGAAATCGCCGAGCTGTACGCCGGGCGGGAATAGGAGAATCGCCACGCCTGACCCTCAGTGAGTTGATGCCTTGAGAGCGTCAATTGGCCTCAGCCTTCACCGATACCGGCCCTAACAGGGCAAGAGCGAGGTTCTGGCCCGGCCGAGTGCGCGGAATTTCGAACGAGCAGTTGTTGAACTGTGAGTTCTCCAGCCGGAAGGGTCCTCCGTGGTAGGCGATGCTACAGTGTCTGAAGATTACGTTTCGGCAGGTAAGACCATCCAGAACAACCCTAATATTCTCCTCCACCATGAAACCCGGCCATCCGCTTCCCATTTGAATCCCGATACCAAGAATGCGAGAGCTGAGGCTGTCGGGCACAACGTTGAGATGCTCCCCCGGCCCGGGCATAAAGGTAGTAACGCCGTCCAGCGTGAGCTTGCTGGAGGCGACGAAGCGCTCTCCGTTCGGAGCCACCCCCGGCTTCTCCAAGAGGACGACTCCTATCACCGGTGTCTTGAGCCCGGCCGCCGCCGCCTGCGCGTTCACCGCTTCCACCGCGCTAAACGAATGCTGGTTGAGGAATGAGATGTATCGGATCAGTTCCAAGGTCGTGTCCCACGCAACTGCGGCGGCGGGCGCCTGGCCCTGAAAGCTGATTCTGAGAGCGGACTGCCCGGCGGCACTGACGTCCGATCTGTCTCCTACGATGTTCTGTTCGCGAGCTTTCTCTGCCAGTTGCTTGGCCGTTTCCAGGTCGAGGCGCAGTTCGGCATCGCCCCCTCCTTCCGTGCTCCGTTTCCTAATCGCTGGTCCAACCTCCTTGGCTGGGTCTGGAACGCGCAATTCCAGGGTGGCTGTTAGCGACGCAATCTGCAGGGTTAAGGGGGCGATTTGCTTCGAAATTTCGAGCCCGGTCCGGTCACGCTCGTCCTTGATCTCCTCGGCCCTTTTGTCGGGCATCCTGACGAACATCCAATAGAACAGAATGCCGAACAGCATCAAGGCGGCCGCTATGGACCACGCGATCTTGTCGCCGAGCCGACTGAGATCCGCTCTGACTGTGCCGACCGTGTCGGCTGGCATATCCGCTGAGTATACTACCTGGCACAGGTCGAGCCAGGCCCCGGCCGCCGATGATTCGGCGCCGTGGGAACTAACGGTCCTTGGGGCCGGCGGGAGCGGCCATATCTGGGCGGCGGCGGTCGTGGCCGGGTCGCCGCTTGATGGCAGGGCTTCGGTGACCCGGATCTGTTGGGCCGGGAATAAGGTTTCGACCATGGGAGCCTCTTGCGACCAACACCATAACCTGGCGACCCGAAAAAGACGGGTGGCGGGGAAGACGGATTTGGGCTGCAACCGATTGAAATGGCGGCGGTAAGAAATATTTCGAAAATTGGTGAACGGGTTGCGGCCCCAAGGCTGCCGGAGCTTGTTTGCCCCGAGGCGGACGCTGATCCGCGCGCCCGGAACGCCGCTCCCTTGGTGCCTGCGGAGGCGTAATGGTATTGTCAAAACATGGCGTTCGAGCATTCCATCGTCGTGACTGATGCGGAGGGTTCCCAGATCGCGTTGATTGTGGAGACGGTTGCGGATGGACGTGGACTCGCTACCTCGGAGCGCCAACTCAAGGAGTTCATGGCGGGGATGGGGGCGCCCGTTGGGCTCCTGGTCACACCTGAACTACTTCGACTGTACCGGGACGAATACCTTTCCGAATCCGCGGATTCGATCGCCGAAGTGGGCGAGTTCGATGTCCGGGGCGTCCTCAAATCCGAGGCGAACACGGGAGCCGACCCGGCCGCGTTCGAGCGGACCGTGCAAAGTTGGCTTGAGGGACTGTCCAGCGAGTCGAGCCTGCGCGACCTGCCTCTCGGCCTGAGACGCGCTGCGCAAATGTTCCTTGTACCGGCGATCTTGCAAGGGACTGTCCGTGCCGGCCAACCCCGGGCCTCGCTGAGCGTTTAGCCCAGTGCGGCATGTCTTCGTCGAAACCAATTGGGTGGTCGCCTATGCGGCGCCCGAACACCTACGGCTTCGGGAGGCTCTGGGTCTGGCGGAAAGGGCTAGGGCCGGGGAATTGCACTTGTACCTACCTTCGGTGTGCCTCGCCGAGGCCCGGTATCCCATCCGCTCCAAGTTCCAGCCGCGCTTGCCGGCGGATTCGGTGCGGAAGTACCTGGGATGGGCTGCAGCCAAAGGGAAACTGTCATCCGACGAGGCCACGACAGTTCGCCGCGTGCTGGACCAGTACCAAGGGTCGGTTTCGGCCGAGCTGGAGCGTCTCGACGAGCGCCTGCGCTCGTTGATTGACCACCCCGGAATCGAGGTCTTCGCTCTACGCGAGGACATGTTGGCCCGCGCCGTGGAACTCGCCACACAGAACCTGGACTTGAAGCCTTTCGACCAGGCCATCCTGGCCGCGGTGCTAGTGTTCGCCGAGGAACTGCGCGACCTGGGCGCAGCCGACATCAGCTTCTGCGAGTTGGATGGCGATCTCCCGCCTTGGGATAAGAACGGCAGGAGCAGGCAGCCGCTGAAGGACCTATACGATTCGGCCCGAGTGTGGGTGTACGGTGATTTCGCCATGGAGAATCCCCCGCGGCGACCGAGGTAGTTCCAGCTTGGCCTCCGACTGTTCTGCCGGAATCATGCCCCCCGCAACCTGCGTGTACAAGCTACTGCCGGGTCAAAATGGCCAATTCCACCGTGGCGGCCAGCAGGTCCCGCCCAAGCGGGGAAGGGTGAATGTCGCACGGCGAGGTGTTGTAAGGCGAAGGAGGTAGCTTGATGAGGAGCCCCGCCGCGCACGCATCCTGCTTAAAAAATGCCGAGGCGAGCTGAAACGTCGCGTACCCGTTCGCAATCAGGATGGGAGGCGTATGCGTCTCCAGGGCGAATTGTGTAGCCACCAGGGTAATGGTCGAATTCAGCGCCTGGACGAGGCTGTCGAGAGCGGATTCCGGCGAGTAGTAAGTCACCAGCACGAGGGTTCCCTGATAATTGGCGCGAATCCCGGCCAGTATCGTCCCGAGGTTGCCCGCCAGGGTGTTCAAAACAGCCGGCAGACCAGCTTCCACGCACGTGAGGTTGTCTTCGCATTGGGCCAGCAGCAGCAAGCCATCGTTGGCGCCAATTTGCAATGTGACCAGGTTTATACGTTTGTTGTTTTGCAACTGCGTCTCCGCGAAGTATATCTGCGCTTCGGTATAGGGGGTATGCAGAAGGCCGATGAGCTTGGCCGAAGGTATATACACCGGCGAGAGGCTCGATCCGGGGGGCGGATACACCTCATGCTCGCTGTTGCAGCCATTATCCGGCGTCTTTATATCGAGGAAGCTTCCGCTGGTTTCCCCAGGGCAGGCTGCATTCACCAGATTGTTCTGCGAAAACGGGAACTCCGTCGCCGCCACAGTCTCGGGATATCCGACAAATTCCGACGCTGTCGGCGGCTTGGAGGAATATGGCGGGACCAGGGCGTCGTTCATCCCGAACGGGATCGAGTCACCCAGCGCCAAATACGTGTAATTGCTGTTGGTCTGCGCAAATACCGGTGCACCTAGTAAGGTGAGAGCCAGATAGCCTACTTTGATGAGTTTCATAGAAGTATTGCCCTTTCTGGGTTCTCATTATGCCATTACTTGGGCGTAAATCGGGGGAAAAGTAAGTACTGTTTACAAAAAAATGACTAGTCCGTACTGAAGTACTATAACCTGAAGGGCCTCCCCTCCGGATGCCCTTCCGTTCTTGCGGCTATTTCGCCGTCCACTTCTGAATACCCATGGAAAAGCCGCTCTGCGCTGTCAGCTCCAGGCGCAGGCCGGTGGTGTCAACCTGCTTGAAGGCAACGGTATTGAATTTATCCTTGGCCACTCCGTACGAATCGGAGGTTTCCACGGGTTTCCACTCGGCGCCGTCTTTGTAGAGCAGACGCCAGGAAGCTGGCGCGCGCACGCCGCCCTGGCCGGCATCGTCGAACCAATACACCGCGGATTCGGAGATAGTGACGGGCTTTTCGAAGCTGTATTCCACCGATTCCCGATTGCCGCGGGCGGGAGACCAGTCGAAATAACCGCTATGGTCGCTGGAGGCGGCGGGGATCTCGCCATCCCGGATCGCATCGACGGAGCTCTGCTGCGGTTTTCCCGACACCGTCACCTTGGCCGTAGTCACGGCGGTCGGAAACGGCAGCGGATGGGCCACGGCTTGCGCGTTGGCGAACCACACCGTCATTTGGCCGCGTCCGCGATTGGCCCAGGCGTAGTACGGAATAGCGGTGAATGGCTGTTCGGTCTTGACGATGCCGCCCTCGGCGTCGTACGCCAGCGCCACCGCTCTGCCCTTCACTACCTCCACGCCGTGGAGCAGGCCGGGCCGAAATTCGGCGGACAGGGTTGACGAGTTGGGCAGCATCAGGTTGCGGACTTTGCCGCCAGGATTGTCGGGCCACTCGGCGGCGTAGACGATGGGGCCGCGTTCAATCGCGACGCGCCCGAGATCGGCGGCCACATTGTCGTTGGCCACCACGCGGCGAACCGGCATGGGGAAGTTCAGCTCGATGGTGTCGCCCGGATTCCAGACACGCTCGAGCGCGATGTAGCCTTTGTCCAAGCCGGCGAGATTCACCGGAACCGGCTTGCCATCTACCTTCAGCGCCGGCGCGGCTGTGGCGCTATCGAGAAAACGGTACAGGTCGGTGGGCACCGGCTGATTGCGCGCCCAGCCCGGAACCCTCACGCGGACGGTAAGCGGCCCCGGCCGGTCGGGAGTGACGGTGATTTTGACGGCGCCCTCCCACGGGTAGCGGGTTTCCTGCACCATGCGGACCGCGCGGCCGTTGTCAAGCTTGATCTCGGCCGTGCTGGCCACGTACAGGTTCACCCAGATGGCGTCCCCGCGCTGGGCATAGACGTAGCCGGGCACCGAGGCCATGAAGCGGGTGATATTGCCGGGGCAGCAAGCACAACCGAACCACGGGCTGCGCTCGTCCTTGTCGGCAAAGCCGGTGGCTTCCAGCGGGTTCTGGTAGAAGAACGTCTTGCCATCGAGCGAAACGCCGGAGATCAGGCCGTTGTAAAGAGTTCGCTCCATCACGTCGATATATTTGGCGTCGGCATGGAGGAGAAACATGCGCTGATTCCAGAAATCGTTGCCCACCGCGGCGCAGGTTTCGTTGTAGGCGCTCATGTTGGGTAGTTCATAATCGGCGCCGAACGATTCGCCTTCGGCACGCGCGCCGATGCCGCCGGTGAGGTGCAATTTGCGGCCGGCTACGTTTTCCCATATCTGGTCGAGGGCGTGGACGTAGGCCGCGTCGCCAGTGAGCGCGGCCACGTCGGCCATGCCCGAATACATATAGGTGGCGCGCACGGCGTGGCCGCCGGTGACGGCATCGGTTTGTTCGACTACTTTGCGGTGCGCTTCGACGTAAGCGTTGCCGGCTCCGCGCTCGTCGTTACCGGGCCCGCGCGAATCCAGCATGAATTTAGCCAGGTGGAGATAGCGCGCATCGCCGGTAACGCGGTATAGCTTCACCAGGCCCATTTCGACCACCTGGTGGCCGGGCCAGATCACCCTCTTGCCCGGGCCGAAGGTGCGGTCGAGCATGTCGGCGCTGCGTAGAGCCACGTCCAGCAAAGTGCGCTTCCCGGTGGCCTGATAATGCGCCGCGGCAGCTTCGTAGAGATGGCCCAGGTCGTAGAGCTCGTGGCTGTTGACACCTTCGAAGATCCAGCGCTCTTTGCCCGACCAGGGGTGCGGTTCGAGCGGGTTGATGGTGCGGGCGGTGTATAGGTAGCCATCCGCCTCCTGGGCGGCGGCAATCTTGCGGATCAACTCGTCGATGTAGGCGTCGAGCTTGGGGTCGGGATGCACGCTGAGCGCGTACGAAGCTCCCTCGATTACCTTGTAGACATCGGAATCGTCGAAGGGATATCCCGGCGGTTTGTGGTTTTCGAACGGCTCGCCGCGGAGCGATTCGGCGGCCCGAACGAAGTTATCGACCCGGCCGGTCTCCTCCTCCTTTTGAAACGCGACAGGGATGGTGACGGTGCGGTTGGTTTCGATGCGGGGCGCCCAAAAACCGTCGTTGACGTGGACGGCGGTGAACGGGACGGGTTTCACCGGATAATCGGGCGCGGTCTGTGCCAGGCAAAACGAAACCAGCCCGGCCAAGACGGCGAGCGCTTTTATGGATGGCCCTTTCATGGCTGCCATTATAAGTCGCGGCAGACAGCCACCGAAGAACAACGGTCCCGCTCACCGGGAATCGACATTGGTAGGCGGTCGCCCGCTTTCCCTGCCACACCACCCGGCGTGGGCTATTGCAGCTCGGCGGGCACCGGGATGGTCACATTGCCGGTGGCGGCCCACTCGGCACCGCGCGTGAGAGTCGTTACGAAGCCGGGCGAATTCATGGCGGCGGCATCGTGACCGAGGGCGGTAACGAACACACGGCCGCTGCCGTAGTTCACGGTCCAGAGCACGGGCTGGTTCAAACCGGGTCCGGTCACCGGCTGCTTCTCTCCCTGTTTGTAGAGCGAATGATCGTCCCAGGCGGTGGCCAGCACGTGGAAGGCGCCCTCGGGCTGCCATTGCAGATTGGCGTACAGCTCGTCGTTGATTTCGGGGAAAGTCGCCTTCAAGCCGCGCATGATGGGGTGATCGGCGTCTTTCACGGTGACGGTGTAATCGTGCCGGGCGGAGTGGTGGCCGTGGTTGGGACGCCAGTTGCCGGCGGACAACTTTTCGTAGTCGGTCCAGCCGTCGAAGGCCGCCAGGGCGAAATGATAGATCACCAACCCCTTGCCGCTACGGACGTAATTCAGCAAGGCGTTGTCGGCGCGCTCGCCCCAGCGCAATTCCGGTTTGCGGCCGTCGTAATAACTCAAGATCACCACGTCGTAAGGCGCCAGGGTTTCCGGACCGCTGCCGCGGAATTCCTCGGTCACCCTGACCTCGAACCGGCCGCTCGCTTCCAGCAGCTTGCGCAGCACGGGGGTGGTACCGCGCCAGTCGTGATTGTTCTGCCCGGTGACGATGAGGGCCTGGAGCTTGGGCGGCGGCGCCAGCGTCTGCGGCAAGGCGCGCGAGCCGACTCCCACCAGCAGGACGCCGAGAGCCAGGGCATTTCGGATTGGATGTCTCATCACGGCTCGATTGTAGCTCGCGGCGAGAGGAAAGAAAGGCCGCCGATGGACGCGGATGAACGCAGATCAAGAAATCAAAGGATTTATCTGCGTTAATCTGCGTTCATCGGCGGCTCGAATTTGATTTTTCAAAGATGCTGAGTGAGCGGTTGCCTTAGTGCACAACTTTATGAGTTCGCTAACGTATTTCCGGCAACCGCTCCCTGACGGTCGCGGCTCGGTTTCAAGCGTTTCCGAGCCGCGACCGTCAGGGAGCGCTTGGTCATTATGTGGCCGGAATTCCGAAATGGAGTACTTAGCTCACCAGGGCTTTGGCCACGCGGCCGGCGAGTTGGTCGAAAGTCAGGATCTCGTAGAGGGAGGAGTCGCTCATGAGGCGAGCCACCAGGGCGGCGTGCATGGCGTGACCGGCGCGCTCGGCGATGACGTGGCCGAGCAGGGGACGGCCCAGCAAGGCAAGGTCGCCGATCAGGTCGAGCGCCTTATGGCGGCAGCATTCGTCGTCGGCCCGCAAGCCGCCTTCATTCATGACGCCCTTGGAAGTGAAACAGATGGCGTTTTCGAGCGAGGCGCCGCGAATCAGCCCCATGTTGCGCATCTGGTTCAGATCGGCCTCCCAGCCGAAAGTGCGCGCAAAGGCGATCTGGCTGGCGAAGCGTTCCGGGGTCAATTCCAATTCAATGGTGTGCCGGCCGACCGGGCGCGGATAGTCGGTTTCGCAGGTCAGGCGGAAACTGTCGGCGGGCAGGATGCTGATGCGCTTGCCTTTGTCCTCTATCGTCACCGGCCGGCGCACGCGCAGGTAGCGGCGGCCGCGGCGGGACTGGCGGATGCCTGCTTCCTCGATCAACTTCACAAACGGCAACCCGCTGCCGTCCAGGATGGGCACTTCCAGGTTGTCGATTTCCACGTAAGCGTTATCCACGCCCATGGCGTAGAACACGCTGAGCAGGTGCTCGGTGGTGGAGATGAGGACACCCTGACGCATCAGGCTGGTGGCGTAGCTGACCCGCGCGACGTGGCGCCAACTGGCCGGGACGTGGAAGTTGTCCAGGTCGGTGCGGACGAAGACAATGCCGCTCGCAGCCGGCGCCGGCAAGATCCGAATCCTGACCGGGACTCCGCTGTGCAAGCCCACGCCGGAAGCTTCGGCGGGGCGCTGAATCGTAGTCTCAAAACGCAACGCGAACCTCTGAAACTCCTAGTTTAAGATATTTCCACAATAGATGGTGCAACTTTGTGAATTAAAAGAATTTGGAACTTTGCGAGTGTTGCTAAATTGCAACACCTTCGAGCGTGGCCCGTGTCAATCGCGCACCACGTACCGTTACGTTTCCCGGTTTCCACTGGTCCTGCTAGGATCGTGGCATCATTAATCTAAGGTGCGGGCCCGACGACTCTCGCTGCTGGCCGGATGGTTGGCCGTTGCATTACTGGCGGAAGCGGCGTCCGCGCCGGCGCAGCCGCCATTGCGCGAGCACCCGCGGTTGCCCCACATCGTTCCGGCAGGGCGGCGCGAAGCCCTGGTGGTGGGCAACTTGTTCATTCCGCAAAAGCTGGCGCGCAAGAAACACATGCCCTTGCTGGTGCATTTTCACGGCGCGGCGTGGGTAGCGGAGACCGCAGCCGCCAGAGACGGACGCTGGGCGGTGATTTCGGTCGAATCCGGAGAAGGCTCGGCAGTCTACGCGAAGCAGTTTTCCGACCACTCGCTGTTCGGCAGAATGCTCGGCGAAGCCGCGCGCAAGACCGGCATCCGCTTCAGCCCCATCGTCCTGAGCGCATGGAGCGCCGGGCATGGGGCCATCCGCGAGATTCTGCAAGTGCCGGCCTACTACCGGATGGTCGACAAAGTGCTCTTAATCGACGGCCTGCACACGGCATACTGGCACAAACCGACCGCGGCGGAATCGGCGCTCGAAGCCGACCACTTGGCCATCTTCCTCAAGTTCGCGCGCGATTCGGTGGCGGGCCGGAAAACCATGCTGA
Source organism: Bryobacterales bacterium (assembly GCA_003164035.1). Lineage (GTDB taxonomy): Bacteria > Acidobacteriota > Terriglobia > Bryobacterales > Bryobacteraceae > JBEKYD01. The sequence continues at coordinate 26,207 of PLRS01000075.1, forward strand.
TCACCCACTCCCAGATCGTCCCCGGCACCTTCGCCAGCACCACCGAAACCGCGGACTGGCTGCTGGCCCATTTGCAATTGAGGCGGCGGTCGGTATCGAAACCCGGCCCGATGGGCATGCACGAACTGAGCGAGGCCCGCGCCGGCAAATTCCGCCTGATGGGCTACGCCGGCAACTCGGCCGAAGACCACGTCGACCAGTTTCAAAGCCTACCCACGCTGGTGAAGTTCCTGCGCTGACCGCCGCACCGGCCCGGAATCGCGGATTTTGCCGCGCCCGCGCGGGGTGTCGCGGCATCATATTACTCATGCACCTCAGAGGTACCCTACTTTGCGCGGCGTTGTGTCTGGCCGCGGCCGCGGTGTTCTGCGCGGCCCAGAGCCCCCAATTGCCGCCTCCTTACGCCACCAAAGCTGTCAACAACGGCCCGAAAGTCATTCCACAACCGGAGGGAGCCAAGCTCAGCGTGCCGCCAGGTTTTCATGTGGAAGAATGGGCCGACGACTTCAACGTACCCCGGTTTATGATGCTGGGGCCGGGCAATGAGATCCTGCTGGCCGATTCCGGTCGCCGCCCGGACCACTCCGGCATCGTCTACGTCCTCCAGGGTAAAGAGCGGAAAAAGCTGATCGAGAACTTGAACCAGCCCTACGGACTGGCGATGCTGAACGGCTACCTGTACGTGGGCGAGTGCGACTCGGTCAAGCGCTATAAGTACGACGCCAAAGCGATGACAGCCGGACCCGGCGAAGAAGTGGCTTCGCTGGCGGGACAGGGCACGCATCACTGGACGCGCAGCCTGCTGTTCGACCGCGCCGGCAAGTATCTCTACGTGGGCGTCGGCTCCGCGTCCAACGTCGCCACCGGCGAGGACCCGCGCCGCGCGGCCATCAATCGCTACAGCGTGGATGGCTGGAAACACGAGATCTTCGCGGCGGGCACGCGCAATCCCATCGGCATGCGCTGGTATCCCGGCACGGACACCCTCTGGGCCGCCGTGCAGGAGCGCGACGACCTGGGTGACGACCTGGTGCCGGACTTCTTCACCCATATTCAGCAAGGCGGCTTCTATGGCTGGCCTTACTCCTACATCGGCCCGCACGAAGATCCGAGAAACGCGGGACTGGCACCGGCTCTGGTCGCCAAGACGATTGTCCCCGACGTTTTGCTGGGCGCGCACGTCGCGGTGCTGGATTTTCTGTTCTATACCGGCAAGCAGTTCCCGGCCGAGTACCAGGGCGGAGCGTTCCTTTGCTTCCATGGTTCCTGGAACCGGTCCATGCGCGTGGGCCAATCGGTAGCATTCATCCCATTCAAAAACGGCAAGCCTTCCGGCCCGATTACCGAGGTGGTGAAAGGCTGGATGATCGCCCCCGACCAGCGCGCCGTATGGGGACGGCCGGTGGGATTGTTGCAACTGCCCGACGGCAGCCTGCTGATCTCCGAAGACGGCAATTCGAAGATCTACCATTTGACTTACACGGGAAGTTAGACGGTTGCGAGAGCTCTTACTGCTAGGCTTCGCGTGCGCCGGGCTGTGGGGCGCCACGCCGTTTCCCCATCGCCTGCACCTTGGGATGGGGATGAAGTGCGTCACCTGTCACCAATCGGCGCCTGCGAGCACGAAGGTTGAAGATAACCTCCTGCCGGCGAAAAAGATCTGTCTCGGCTGCCACACCGACGTCCAAATTCCGACGCCGCCCATTACTAACCTCACCCATTTCAGCCATGCGCTGCACCTGAAAATGGGCGATGTGGCGCCGTTCCTGGCCGCCGCTATCGATCACAAGAATTACCTGGTGAGCCCCGGCGACCGCACGGCGTGGATTCGCCCGCGCCTGGGAACGCATGACCCATGCCAGGCGTGCCACCGCGGCCTCGCCGAGTCGGACCAGGTTACGCCGGCCGCGCTGCCTCAAATGGCCGATTGCCTGGTCTGCCATACCGCGATTGAAGCCCCTTTCTCCTGCTGGGACTGCCACGCGCAGGATGCCGACCTGCGGCCTCCCAATCACACCGAAATCCCGCATTTCATGGACGCCCACAGTTCCGGAAAAGTGCAGTTGGATAAAGCCACGTGCGCCGTCTGCCACGGCCGGAATTTCAGATGTATGGGATGCCATTAAAGCCTGTCGGGAAATAACCATGCCATTCCGTCGTGGCGCACGCACTCGTGCGTGCCGCGTCGGCACTTTTGCCGACGCTCGGCGTACCATACGCGGGCATGTGTCGAGAAAAGTCTCGACACGGCACGCACGAGTGCGTGCGCCACGTCGGGATTCAGTATTTGGCGTGGTTGTTTCAAGACGGCTCCTAAGCGGCGCGGCACGGGCACCCGCAACCGAGCCGCGACCGCCAGGGAGCGGTTGCCGAGGCTAGCCCGACTTTCGCGTGTTGGTTAGGTCGCCCCCTCTTTTGGTTCGTAAGCAAGTATGCTTACTATAGCGATTTGGGAATCAAGGGAAAGTGAGCGCATCCATGGAATACGCGGCATTGTTCGAGCCCGCCGAAGAGGGCGGGTTTGTCATTGCCATCCCCGACTTCGGCTGGGGTGTTTCGCAAGCGGACACGGAAGAAGAAGCGCGCGACATGGCGGTCGCCTTACTCGAGACTCTCATCCAGGAACATATCCGCAAAGGCGAGCCCCTTCCGAAAGTGACGAAGCTGCGAGGAAAGAAGTATCGGTCCATCCGCTTGCCCGCGCTTTAGGGCGCCAAGGCCCGACTCTACGAGGAGTTCCTCGCTTCGGGAATCCGCAAGTCGGAGCTTGCCCGCCGGCTCGGACGCCTAAGACTACCGTTGACCGGCTGTTCGATTTTGGAAACCATGCGCGCCACGATCAAATAGAAGCTGCCTTCCGAGCCCTCGGTAAGGAGCTAAGGGCTCGTAACAAAATAACAT
>PLRS01000033.1 GCA_003164035.1 Bryobacterales bacterium
TACTGTACGATGCGGGTAGGGGGTGGAAGAGAAGGCTAGGGCTGTAAGTGATTGAAGGGATTGGGCGGAATTTTTTGCTGGGGCTGTGACTGAGAAAGGTTTCATCGGTTTCGCGGCCCTAGATGCTGAAGGAGGGCAGGAAGGCTGGAGGCCGCGAAAGCGATGAAACCGTGCACTGAGGGAATTGCAACGGCCGCAGGGAGCGCCATCCTGCCCTGAGAATGAACGGCTTGGCGGCCCTGAGGAGCCTGAAAAAACAAATCGCAGGCTGGGCTACTCGACAGAGCAGCATAGCCGCGAGCAAAGACACCGGCGACAAAGATCGCCGGCGCTACGAAAGACGAGCTTCTACTTACCGCACCTTGATCACGAACAGCGTCTGGTCGTCGAAGGGCTTGGTGGAGACTTTGTCGAGGTCGGCGAAAATCGCGGTCGCCAGCTCTTCGGTTCCGCCCCTGGAGTGGGCGCGCACCAGTTGCGCGAGGCGCCCTTTTCCGTATTCGCGGCCGCCCGGGCCCATGTGGTCGGTGATGCCGTCGGAATAGAGCACGATCATGTCTCCGGCGGCGGTCTGCACCGTCACGTCTTCGTAGTCGCGCGTCTCCAGCAAACCCAGCGGGACGCCCTCGGCGCGGATGTTCAGCACCTCGCCATCGCGCGCGATCATGGGCGGCAGGGCACCTGCGTTGGCCATCACCAGCTTTCGCGTTTCCGGGTCCCACAGGATGACGCACAGGGTGACGTAGCGCGCCTCCACCTTGCGTTCGATCAGCGCGTCGTTGAGAGCTTTCAGCAATTCGGCCGGATCGCGGCGCCGCGGCGCCATGCTGCGCAGCAGCCCGCTCACCAGGCCGCCGTACAGCGCCGCCGCCGCGCCTTTGCCGCTGACGTCGCCGAAGGCGATCACCGTTTGCCCGTCCCGGCGCTCGAAAACGTCGTAAATATCGCCCGAAATTTCGCGCGCCGGCCGCAAACGCACGCTGGCTTCCAGCCCTTCGATTTCCGGCGACGCATCCGGCAGCAGCACACGCTGCAGCTCGCGCGCCGCCTTCAGGTCGTCTTCCATCGCCCGCTCGCGAGTGGCCAGTTGCTGATACAGGCGGGCGTTCTCCAGGCTCGACGCTACCTGCGGCGCCAGCAGCGCCAGCGTGCGGACGTGATCGTCGGTGAAATAGCCCACCCGCTCGCTTTCGAGGTCCATCACGCCGACCACCCGGTCCTGCACTTGGAGCGGCACGGCCACTTCGGCGCGAATCTCGGGGTGGGAGGAAATGTAGCGCGGATCCTTGGCCGTGTCCTCCACCCGCACCACCTGCCGCGCTTCGGCCGCGGCACCGGTGATGCCCTTGCCGATCGGGACATTATCGATATTCACCCGCCGGTCGTAGCGGATGCTGAACAGGTGCCGGAGCGTTTTGGCATCGGGCTCCACGGCCAGGATGCTGAAAGCGTCGTAATCGATCAGCCCGCGCACCGATTTGGCGATGGTGGCGAGCAGTTCGTTCAGATCGAGAATCGAGGAGAACTCCCGCGAGATGTCGGCCAGGGTGCGCAAGGTGCGGTTCTGCCGTTCCACCCGGTGGTACAGGCGGGCGTTGTCGATAGCGACCGCCACCCGCGCTCCGATCAGCCGCAACAGCGCGCGGTCGTATTCCGAATAAGCGTGGAGGCGTGTGGACTGCAGGTCGATGACGCCTACCAGCTTGTTGCGAACGGTCATGGGTACGGCCAACTCGGTGCGCACCGCGTCCACCGAGCTCAGGTACCGTGGGTCGTTGCGCACGTCGCCCACCAGCACCGGCTCACGCCGCGCCGCCGCCAGACCGGTGATGCCATCCCCCAGACCGATGACCACGTTGCGCACCACCTCTTCGCGGTGCCCCACCGAGTAGCGGATGCGCAGGTCCCGCCGCTTCTCGTGGTACAGCAGAATGGCGAACAGGTCGTACGGCAGTACCGTCTTGACGATCTCCGCCACGTTGCCCAGCAGCCGGTCGAGCTCGAGCGTCTGCGAGGTTGCGGCGGAAACTTCCAGCAGGAAGTCCAGCAGTTCGCTGCGTTCACGAAAACGCACGGCGGCCCGGCGGGCGGGCGGCACGGCCCGTGCCGGCGCTTTCGGACTCGGCGGATCAGGCAGCGGTCGCCTCGACAATCTTGACGCTGGCGCTGGCCCCGATCCGCGTCGCCCCCGCCGCCGTCATGGCTTCCAGGTCCGCCAGCGTGCGAATGCCGCCGGCGGCTTTCACCCCCATCGAGGGACCCACCACGCTGCGCATCAGCGCCACGTCGTGTACGGTGGCGCCGCTCTTGTTGAAACCGGTGGAAGTCTTCACGAAATCCGCCCCCGCCAGTTTGGCCAAAGTCGAGGCCACCACCTTCTGCGGATCGTCCAGCAGCGCGGTCTCCAGAATCACTTTCACGATCGCCCCCGCCCGGTGCGACACCTCCACTACCGCGCGAATATCCCGCTCCACCGCCAGGCGATCGCCGGAGCGTAGCGCGCCCACGTTGATCACCATGTCGATTTCCTGTGCCCCGGCGCGCACCGCCGCGGCAGCCTCCGCCACCTTGGCTTCGGTGGAAGTGGCGCCCAGCGGAAACCCCACCACGGTACACACTTTGACCGCGCTGCCGGCCAGTTCATTCCGCACCAGCGGCACCCAGTACGGATTGACGCACACGCTGGCGAAACCGTATTGCCGCGCTTCCCGGCAAACTTTCAGAAGATCGGCGCGGGTGGCTTCCGGCTTCAAAATGGTGTGATCGATGACGCCGGCAATGGCCGGATCGATCCTGGTCAGCCGTTCGCTGGCCGAAACCCGCTCGGCCCCGGCCGAGAGTATCTGCCTGGTATTGGCAGCGCAGGTTTGGGCGCAGCGCTGTACACACCCCGGGCAGACCTCGTTCGGAAGGTTGAGCCCTTCCCCCTTGCCGGCTGGCGCGCTCCTGGTGGTGCCGCCCGGAACGCGCGCCAGAACCTCTTCCGCGATTTGTGCGACCAGCCCGTCCAGTTCCGCTTCTGTCACCGGGTAACCTTCTTGGAAATCAGATATTCGCGCTCGATGGCCATGATTTTGTCGACCCGCGCCTGGTGGCGTCCGCCCGCGAACGGCGTGCCCAGCCAGGTGCGCACGACCTCCTCCGCCTGGGTCTCGGTCAGAAGCCGCCCGCCGAGCGTAAGTATATTAGAATCATTATGTTCACGGCTATTACGGGCGGAAGCCCTATCATAGCATAGGGCCGCCCGAATACCCGGCACTTTGTTCGCCGCCATGCATGATCCAATTCCCGCGCCATCGATCATGATGCCTCGGGTAGCCACTCCTTCCACCACCGATTGTGCAACTTTGTGCGCAATATCGGGATAATCGGCCGGTTTCTCGTCGAACGCGCCCACATCCCGCAGGGTCAGGCCGAGGCTTTCGATCACCGGCTTGAGCGTTTCTTTGAGGCGAAACCCGCCATGGTCCGCGCCGATGGCGATGGTCTGTTCCGGTGTAGTGAACCGGCTGAGATCCTCTTCGCGTACTTCGAGGATGCGCACCCCGCGCACCGCAGCCAGTTCGCTCGCCGACGCCGTCACGATCGAGCCTGGCGGAATCCGCAGATCCCCCGCCGCCGGAATGTCCTGCGCCGTGATAACCCGTTTCATAGAAGGCGAAGGTCTATTGTAATTGGTGGCGCAAGGGGGAACGGGCCACTTTGCACGGTCCGGTTGACGCAGAGAGGCACGGCGAGGTAGGGTGGGGGGACAATAGGGAAGGACAACTGCCTTGGAGGGGCGCCCATGACGATTGACCTGAAACCCGAACAGCAGCGAGCCATCGACCTGGCTGTCCGGTCCGGTGCGTATCAGAACCCCGGGGAGGTCCTCGACCAGGCCTTTGCGATCATCCGCGAGCAACTCGATCTTGAAGACTGGATGCTCGAACAGCGCGAGTCTAACGCTGCCCATATCGAGAAAGGCTTTGCTCAAGCAGAGACACCGGCGACGGAGATCGCCGGCGCTACGAAAGACGAGAACGCCGGCGGATATTTCCTACAGATTAAACATCCGCAATAATTACGCCCCGCTATCGGTTTTGCGGTACTCTGTTCGAAATGCTCCTGTTGAGCGGATTCTCCGCGCTGTTGTTTCTCTGGCTGACGGTGGCCGCTGCCGTTGCCGAAGCACAGACCGGCGGTTTCGATTACTACCTGCTCTCACTTTCCTACGCTCCCAACTTCTGCGCCCAGCCGGGCAACTACAAAGAGCCCCGCGAGTGCGGCACGGGGCGGCGGGTGGGCTTCCTGGTACACGGACTGTGGCCGGAGTCCAATGCCGGCCGGGGTCCGAGCAAATGCGCGCCGGCGCAGCCGGTGGGCGAGCCGCTGGTGCGCACGATGCTGCGCTACTTTCCCGGGGAAGCCATGATCCAGCACGAATGGGCCGCCCACGGGACGTGCTCCGGGCTGAGCCAGGCCGATTATTTCGCCGCCGTGCGCAAGGCCCGGGACGCGGTGGCGATACCCCCCGCCCTGACGGCGCCGGCCAGCGCGGTGAAACTCGCGCCGGACGAGCTGGTGACGGCGTTCACCTCAGCCAATCCGTCGTTTCCCAGGGGCGCGTTCGCGCTTTCCTGCTACCGCGACGGCGAATTGCAGGAAGCCAGGGTGTGCTTCGACAGGAACCTCTCGCCCCGGCCTTGCGGCAACGGCACCGGGCTTTGCCGCGCGCGCGTGGCGACCCTGCTGCCGGTGAATTGAAAACGCGAATCCGCCCCATAAAAATTTCCATCCGGCGGCTCAGACAAGCCACGGTACAATTGGCGCAGCCCACGCTAAGAATAGGGCCAAATTCGGGCCGGGGGACTAGTGGATGCGGTTTTCGTCTTACCAGACTGATGGTTTTTACGACGAAATGTTCGAGGCCGACGGCCATCCCCGGCCGCACGTCCGCCTGCTGGTCGAAATCATCGAGTCGCTATCGGATGGCGCGCTGCTTCGCTACAAGCACGCCGCCGAACGCCTGCTGCTGCAGATGGGGATTACCTTCAACGTTTATGGCGATTCGGCCGGCGCCGAGCGCATCTTCCCCTTCGACCTGGTGCCGCGCATTATTCCCGCCGCCGAATGGAGCGTGATCGAAGCCGGATTGCAGCAGCGCATTCACGCCCTCAACGCCTTTATCGACGACATTTACCACGAGCAGAAGATCTTGAAGGACGGGATCATTCCGAGCGAAGTGATTCTCTCCGCCGTTTCCTACCGTAAGCAGTGCCAGGGGCTGAATCCGCCCTGGCGCGTCTGGTGCCACATCACCGGCACGGACCTGGTGCGCGACCGCGACGGCCGCTACTACGTGCTGGAGGACAATCTGCGCGTGCCTTCCGGGGTCTCCTACGTGCTCGAGAACCGCGAAGTGCTGAAGCGGATTTTTCCCGGCGTGTTCGAGGGCCTGTCGGTGCGTCCGGTGAACGAGTACCCCAGCCGGCTGCTGGAGATGCTGGAATCGCTGGCTCCGGATGGCGCCGCCGAGCCGCGGGTGGTGGTGCTCACCCCCGGCATCTATAATTCGGCTTACTTCGAGCACAGCTTCCTGGCGCAGCAGATGGGCGTGCAGTTGGTGGAGGGGCGCGACCTGGTGGTTTCCGGCGGCGAGGTTTTCATGCGGACCACCAAAGGCCTGGAACGGGTAGACGTGATCTACCGGCGGGTGGACGACGATTTTCTCGATCCCGAAGCTTTCCGGGCCGATTCGCTGCTGGGCGTTCCCGGCTTGCTGGCTGCCTACCGCGCCGGTCGCGTGGCCCTGGCCAACGCCCCCGGCAACGGCGTGGCGGACGACAAAGTGGTCTACGCCTACGTGCCGGAAATGATCAAGTACTATGAGGGCCGCGACCCCATTCTGCCCAACGTGCCGACCTACCTGTGCTGGCGCGACCAGGACCGCGCTTACGTGCTCGATCACCTGGCTGAATTGGTGGTGAAAACCGCCAATGAATCGGGCGGTTACGGCATGCTGGTCGGCCCTCACTCCACCGCCTCCGAGCGCACCGAATTCGCCGGCCGCATCCGCGCCAACCCGCGTAACTACATTGCCCAGCCAACCCTGGCTCTTTCCCGCGCACCCACCGTGGTGGACGATCATTTCGAGGGCCGGCACGTGGACCTGCGCCCCTACGTGCTTTGCGGCAAGGAGATCTACGTGCTGCCCGGCGGCCTTACGCGGGTGGCCATGCGCAAGGGATCCCTGGTGGTGAATTCCTCCCAGGGGGGTGGGAGCAAGGATACCTGGGTGCTGGCGCCGGGCCAGACCCAGAGCCAATCGCAATCGCAGTCGCAAAGCTGACGCCGAACCGAAACCGCCATGAACGCCGCCCCTAAGAGACCGTTACTCAGCCGCGTCGCCGACGCTGTGTACTGGATGGCACGCTACATCGAGCGCGCCGAAAACGTGGCCCGCTTTATCGACGTCAATCACAACCTGATGCTCGACCTGCCGCGCGGCTCCTCGGACCAGTGGCAGCCCATCGTCGATATCACCGGCGACCGCGCCATTTTTCAGGAACGCGGCGGCGCCGCCACCCAGGAAAACGTGGTTCGCTTCCTGGCCTTCGAGCCCGAGTACCCCAACTCGATCTACTCCTGCATCGTCGCCGCCCGCGAAAACGCCCGCTCGGTGCGCGAGACCATTTCCTCGGAAATGTGGGAGCAGATCAACAGCATGTACCTGCTGGTCACCGCCCAAACCCGCAAAGGCCTGCCCGAGGTGCTGCCCGAATTCTGCCGCCAGATCCGCATGGCCTGCCACCTGTTCCATGGCATCGCCCAGGACACGATGAGCCACAATGAGGCCTGGTACTTCCTCCAGTTGGGCCGCCGCCTGGAGCGCGCCGACAAAACCAGCCGCATGCTCGACGTCAAGTACTTCATCCTGCTGCCTTCGGTGACCGACGTCGGCACCCCCTACGACGAGGTGCAGTGGACCGCGCTGCTCAAGTCCGTCACCGGCTTCGAGATGTACCGCAAAAAGTTCGGCCGCATTTCGCCCGACAAGATCGCGGAGTTTCTCCTGCTCGATGGCGAGTTTCCGCGCGCTGTCCGCTACTCGCTGGTGCTGGCCGACGAGGCCCTCCATGCCATCACCGGAACGTCGCGCGGGTACTTTTCCTGCCAGTCCGAACAGCGCCTGGGCCTGCTGCGCTCCGAACTCGATTATGCGCAGGTGGAAGCCATCCTGGGCGGCGGCCTGCACGAGTTCCTCGATTCCCTGCAAACCAAGATGAATGCCATCGACGAGTGCATCAGGGAAGACTTCTTCGCTCAACACGCCGCGCCGGCCAGGGCCGGAGCTTGAGGGGTTACAGTACAATCCAGTTGTGAACCGGCGCAACTTTCTACTCACCGCCGGCGCGCTGGCCGGCGCGCCCGCCCTGCCGCAATCCGCCGCGGACCGGCCCGCCAATGCCGTGCGTAGCGTCCAGCGGCTATTTACCAGCGAGGTCGAAGACAAGCCCTGGTTTTACGACCGCGAGATGTGGCCGCGTTACTTCGCCATGCTTGCCGAAAACCGTTTCAGCCGCTTCAACCTCAGCTTTGGCATCGGCTACGATTTTCTCACCGCCGTTACCGACGCCTACTTCCTGTTCGCCTACCCGTTCCTGCTTTCCGTCCAGGGCTATCACGTTCGCGCCGTCAACCTCCCCGACACCGAGCGCGACCGCAACCTGGAAACGCTTCGCTTCATCTCCGGCCAGGCCGCCGCCCACGGCCTGGAATTCCAGTTGGGCCTCTGGATGCACGGCTACCGTTGGGAGAACAGCCCCAATCCGAACTACACCATTGAGGGGCTGGACGCCGCCAGCCACGGCCCTTATTGCCGCGACGCGCTGGCGGCTGTTCTCCGCGCCTGCCCCGCCATCACCGGAGTCACCTTCCGCGTCCACGGCGAAAGCGGTGTCGCCGAAGGCAGCTACGCGTTCTGGTCCGCGGTCTTCGACGGCGTGAAGCGCTGCGGCCGCAAAGTTGAAATCGACCTGCACGCCAAGGGCATCGACCAGGGCATGATCGACGTCGCCCTGGCCACCGGCATGCCCGTCAAGGTGTCGCCGAAGTTCTGGGCCGAGCACATGGGAATGCCGTACCACCAGGCTGGCATTCGCGACCAGGAAGTGCCGAAGGCCGGCCATTTAGACAGCGGCCTGATGGCGCTGAGCTCCGGCTCGCGCAGTTTCACCCGCTACGGCTACGCCGACTTGATGCGCGAGGACCGCCGCTTCGACGTTCTCTGGCGCATCTGGCCCGGCACCCAGCGCCTGCTGCTGTGGGCCGACCCGGTCTTCGCCGCCGCCTACGCGCGTGCCTTCGGGTTCTGCGGATCGACCGGCGTCGAGATCATGGAGCCGCTTTCCTTCAAAGGACGGCGCGGATCGGGCATCGCGCCCGCTGGATCGGGCAGTCGCTGCGCCTACGCCGACCCTTCGCTGCGCCCCCGTTGGGATTGGGAAAAGTACCTCGATACCTACCGCGTCTGGGGCCGCAAGCTCTACGACCCCGACGCCAAGGTTGAAGCCGATCCCTCCGTCGCCGCCGCCAGCCGCATTTTGCCCATCGTCACTACCGCGCACCTACCCTCGGCCGCGAATAACAACTACTGGCCCGAGATGTACACCAACCAATCGCTGGTCGAGCCGTCGAAAACCGAGTACACCGACACCCCGACGCCAAAGACTTTCGGCCATACCAGCCCGCTCGACCCACAGCTCTTCTCCCGCATCGACGACTTCGCCGGCGAGCTGCTCCAAGGTGAGCGGAGCGGCAAGTATTCGCCCATCGAAGTCGCCCAATGGCTGGAAGACCTGGCTGCGGCGGCGCAGCCGGTCAAGGACCGACGTATCGATATCGATGTGGCGATTGAGGCCGGCTTGGGCAGGTTTTTCGCCGCCAAATTCCGCGCCGGCGTTTTGTATGCGATTTACGAGCGCACCGGCGACCGCGCCGCCATCGAAGCGGCACTCCAGTATTACCGCGCCGCGCGGGCCTCCTGGGCCGAGTTGGCCAATCGCGCCAAGGGAGTTTACGTCTCCGATATCACCGTCGGTGAACTCCCCTGGCTCCGCGGCCATTGGCTTGACCGATTGCCCGCTATCGACGACGACATCGCCCGGCTCGACAAACGCCGCGAATCCGCCCAGCCCACCGGCGACGCCAGGCTGAAGGCCGCCATCGCCGAAGCCACCGGCCGTCCGCGGCGCCCTTCCGTCCCCATGCGCCACCGCGCGCCCGCCCGTTTCCAGCGCAACCAGCCGCTGGCGCTCGAACTGGAGGCCCCGGTGCTAGCCATCGCGCTCCTCCACTACCGCCGCGTGAACCAAGCCGAGCGATGGCAGTACGTCACCATGGACCGCAAAGGCCCCGCCTATACCGCCGCCATCCCTGGCACGTACACGGACTCGCCCTATCCGCTGCAATACTACTTCGAGCTGAAATCGGCCCCCGACCGCGCCTGGCTGTACCCCGGTTTTCCGCCCGATCTCGCCGGCCAGCCGTACTACGTGGTCGGCGGAGTTTAGGATACAAGAAGAAGCAGTGTAGCCACAGATAGACACAGATGAACACAGATAAAATCCTTCGGTTTCTTCCTCTGTGTTCCTCTGTGTTCATCCGTGGCTAGAGAATTTTTGCGAGCCTGCCCGTAACCAATTTCGGATTTGCCAGTATCTCCTACATGCCGCAACTTGCTCGGGACTTGCGTTTCGCCTGGCGCGGGCTTCGCAAGAACCCCATCTTTACGGCGGTCGCCATTTTGTCGCTGGCGCTTGGAATCGGCGCCAATACCGCCATCTTCACCCTGATCGATCAGCTTATTCTGCGTCTGCTGCCCATCCAAAATCCGGAGCAAGTGGTGCTGTTGGCCGGCCGCGGCCGCCATTATGGCGGCAACAACGGGCGCAACGCGCTCTCCTACCCCATGTACCAGGATCTTCGCGACCACAACCAGGTGTTCAGCGGGATGATGTGCCGCTACCGGCTGAATGCGCAGATCAACGCCGGCGAGCAACCCGAGGTCGTGGGCGCGGAACTGGTTTCCGGCAATTATTTTTCGCTCCTCGGCGTGCGCCCGGCCGCCGGACGCCTGTTCACCTCTCAAGACGATCTGTATGCAGGCTCGCATCCGTGGGCCGTGCTGACCTACGCCTACTGGCAGGCGCGGTACCGCGGCGACCGCGGCGTCATCGGCCGAACTATCCGTTTCAACGATTACCCGCTGACCATCGCCGGTGTCGCGCAGCCTGGATTCGAGGGCATGGAGCCGGGGACCCCGATGCAGATATTCGTACCGATGGCCATGGCGCAGGCCGTGCGCCCCGGATTCACGGTGATGTACAATCGCCGGCAGCGGTGGGTCAATGTGTACGGCCGGCTCAAACCCGGAATGGCCATCCAGCATGCCCAGGCCGGGCTGCTGCCGCTGTTCCGGCAAATCATCAATGCGGAAATGCTGCAGCCGCCCTTTCGCAACGCCACGCCATACGATAAACAGCAATTCCTGCGTATGTGGCTGGAGGTGATGCCGGGTTCGCAAGGCAATACCAATATGCGCCGCGAGTATCAAACACCCCTGCTGGTGTTGATGGCCGTGGTCGGGTTGGTGCTGCTGATCGCCTGCGCCAACCTGGCAAGTTTGCTGACGGCGCGGGCGGCGGCGCGGCAGAAGGAAATCGCGATTCGCCTGGCCGTCGGCGCCAGCCGCGGCCGCATGATTCGCCAGCTTCTGACCGAAAGCCTGCTGCTGGCAATCGCGGGCGGCGCGATCGGCATCCTGCTGGCGTTGCTGATGGTGAAGGGCCTGCTTTCCTTCCTGCCGCCCTCGCTTTCCGGCTACTCGATTGCGACGACGCCGGACCCGCGCATACTGGCGTTCACTTTCGCCCTCACGCTCTCGACCGGCATGCTGTTCGGCCTGGCGCCGGCGCTGCAATCCACCCGCCCCAATCTGGCCGGCACACTCAAGGACCAGGCCGGCGGCGTGATTGGCGGCGGCCACGTCAGGCTGCGCAAGGTCCTGGTGACGGCCCAAGTTTCTCTGTCTCTGCTGCTGCTGATCGGCGCCATCCTGTTCGTTCGCAGCCTGTCCAACCTGCACGGTCTGGACCCCGGCTTTCGGGTCGGCAACCTTATCCAATTCCAGGTCGCCCCGCGTTCGGCCGGTTACGACGAAAACCGCACGCGCGTATTCTGGCTTCAACTGGAAGAGCGCCTGCGCGCCATTCCCGGAGTCTACGCCGCGGGGATGGCAATGGTTCCGGTGCTGGCGGACAACGAATGGGATAACAGCCTCACTATTGCCGGCTATAACCCAAAGCCCGGCGAAGACATCGATCCGCATTTCAACGGCGTCAGCGTAGGCTACTTCGATACGCTTGGGATTCGCGTGATTGACGGGCGCGGCTTCACTCTCAAAGATAGCCTCGGCGCGCCGCGCGTGGCCGTGGTGAACGCGAGTTTCGCGCGCCGCTACTTCAAGGACGGCCGCGCCGTGGGGCATCGCGTCGGCGAGGGCAGCGATCCGGGAACGCCCACCGATATCGAGATCGTGGGCGTGGTCAACGATACGCGCTATGAGAACCTGCGCGAACCGGTTCCGCTGGAGTTTTATCTGTGCACCGCGCAGGACAGCCGTCCGGTCAGCCTGACGGCCTACGTCCGCACCCTGCACGATCCGGAGAACGCCTTCGGTTCGGTGCGCGCGGCCGTGCGGAGCCTCGACCCCAACCTGCCCATCACCCGTATGAAGACGCTCGAAAACCAGCTCGACGAATCCATCGTCACCGAGCGGATGATCGCGGTGCTATCCAGCCTGTTCGGCTCGCTGGCGACGGTGCTGGCTATCGTCGGCCTGTACGGCGTGATGGCGTACATGGTGACGCGCCGCTCGCGTGAAATCGGCATTCGCATGGCGCTGGGCGCGGGCCGGTCCGGCGTCCTCTGGCTGATCATGCGCGAGGTGCTCGCGCTGGTAGCCATCGGCATTGCCATCGGCTTGCCCGGAGCTTACCTGCTCACTCGCCTGGTTCAGGCGCAGCTCTACGGCGTGGAAGCGCACGACCCTCTGGCTATGGCGCTGTCAACGTCCGTGCTGCTGCTGGTGGCGCTGGCCGCCGGCTACATTCCCGCCCGGCGGGCAGCGGGTACGGACCCGGTTCGCGCCCTCCGCTACGAATAGAAGCGGCCGAGCCTGATATCGTATAGCCATGGCAATCGAGCATCGACCCGGCCAACCGCCTCCTCCGGAAATGCTGGTGGACGTGGCGCGGCTGGTAACGGCCTATTACACCGGCAAGCCGGATCCCTCGGTGGCGGCCCAGCGGGTGAGCTTCGGCACCTCCGGCCATCGCGGATCTTCCTTTGAATCGAGCTTCAACGAGGACCACATCCTGGCCATTACCCAGGCCATCTGCGAATACCGCGCGGCGGAGAAAACCGACGGGCCGCTTTATCTGGCCAAGGACACCCACGCGCTTTCGGAGCCGGCCTTCGCCACTGCGCTCGAAGTGCTCTGCGCCCACGGCGTCACCGTGATGGTCGATTCCGATTTCGGTTACACGCCCACGCCGGCGCTGTCGCACGCCATCCTGGTTCACAATGCCGGCCGGCAAGCCGGGCTCGCCGACGGCATCGTCATCACCCCTTCGCACAACCCGCCCGAGGACGGCGGCTTCAAATACAACCCTCCCAGCGGCGGCCCGGCCGACACCGCCGCCACCAAGATCATCCAGGACCGCGCCAACGCCATCCTCGCCGGCAGCCTGGGCGAGGTTCGCCGCGTGCCTTACGCCCAGGCGCGAAATGCCGCCACCACGCTGCGGCACGATTACGTTTCGCAGTACGTCGGCGATTTGGGCGCGGTGCTCGATCTCGATGCCGTACGCGACGCCGGACTTTCGCTGTGCGCCGACCCGCTCGGCGGCGCCGGCGTGGCCTACTGGGGGCGCATCGCCGAACGTTACCGGCTCAAAATGGCGATTCAGCACGACCTGGTGGACGCCACCTTCCGCTTCATGTGCCTCGATTGGGACGGCAAGATCCGCATGGATTGCTCCTCGCCCAATGCCATGGCGGGTTTGATCGCGCTGAAGGACCGCTACGACGTGGCGTTCGCCTGCGATACCGATCACGACCGCCACGGTATCGTCACCCGCTCGGCCGGCCTGCTCAACCCCAATCACTATCTTGCCGCGGCCATTTTCTACCTATTCCAGAACCGGCCGGGATGGAGCCCGGCCGCCGGCGTCGGCAAGACCCTGGTCTCTTCCAGCATGATCGACCGCGTGGCCGCGAACCTGGGCCGGCGCCTGGTGGAGGTGCCGGTGGGCTTCAAATGGTTCGTCGACGGATTGCTTTCGGGCGAATTCGGCTTCGGCGGGGAGGAAAGCGCCGGAGCGTCTTTTTTGCGAAAGGATGGCGGCCCATGGAGCACCGACAAAGACGGCCTCATCATGGGACTGTTGGCCGCCGAGATGCTGGCGCGCACAGGCAAGGATCCAGGCGAGATTTACCGATCGTTGACCGACCGGTTCGGCGCGCCGGTCTATGCCCGCATCGACGCCCCCGCCACGCCCGCGGAAAAGGCCATTCTGGCCAAGCTCTCGCCGGAAGAGGTATCGGCGAAGGAATTGGCCGGCGACCCCATCGAAGCCATGCTCACCCGCGCTCCCGGCAACGGCGCCCCCATCGGGGGACTCAAAGTCACCACCCGCCGCGGCTGGTTCGCCGCCCGCCCCTCCGGCACCGAAGATGTTTACAAGATCTACGCCGAAAGCTTCGCCGGCCCCGATCACCTGCGCCAGATCCAACAGGAAGCGCGCGAGCTGATCGGCCGGACGCTGCACCCATCGGGCACGAAGATGCCGTAGGCTAGGTGCTCGCGTTCGGTGGGACAGGCCTCCCGGCCTGTCGTAGCCGCGGAAGCGGCTCTTCCGGCCAGCGACAGGCCAGGAGGCCTGTCCCACTCGGCAACTGCGTCTTCCCCCACGCCGTCCACCGGCTTTTTGAGGTTCAATAAGACATGGTGGTCTCGCAGAGGGTCTGGTGTATTTTCGCGCTCGTGGGCTGGCTGGCTCTCCCGCTTCGCGCACAGCTCGATGGCCGCATTACCGGCTCGGTAGTCGATGCCTCCGGCGCCGCCGTGCCTGGGGCGCAGGTTTCGCTCTTCCTTGCCGGCGGCCAGAAGCCGCTGTTGGTCGCCAAGACCGCGACCGACGGTGTCTATCACTTCATTGGTGTGCGGCCCGGTTACTTCGATCTTTCCATCGAGGCCCAGGGCTTCGTCAAAACCACCCTCCGCAATCTCTCCGTCGATCCCGCCCGCGAAACCACCTCGCCCGCGGTTAAACTCCAACTGGCTTCAGTCACTCAGAACATCGAAGTCAACGCGCAGGTCGAAACCGTCAATACCAACAACGCCGAAATCTCCACCACCGTCAGCATCGAGGATATTCGCAACCTGCCCATCCTCGATCGCGATCCTATCAACCTCATGCAGCTCGAACCGGGCGTCGTCTACAACGGCAATTCCAACACCGTGATCAACGGCATGCGCACGTCGTATTCCGACATGACACTCGACGGCATCAACATTCAGGATAACTACATCCGCGACAACGCCCTCGATTTCTCGCCCAACCGGCCGCTGCTCAGCCAGGTGCGAGAGATGAGCATGGTGATGTCCAACGGCAACGCGGCATCCTCCGGCGGCGCCACCGAAACCGCCTACGTCACTCCGTCGGGCACCAACCAGTTCCATGGCGAAACCTTTTGGGAAAACCGCAACAACGCATTCTCCGCCAACGACTGGTTCAATAACCAGGCCGGCGTAGGGTTGCCGTTCCTGAATCAGAATCAGGTGGGCGCCAACCTCGGCGGACCCATTCGCAAAGACAAGCTCTTCTTCTACGGCGCCTACGAAGCCGTGCGCGCGCACCAGCAGACCCCGGTGGACAATACTATTCTCACTACTCCGGCACGCCAGGGCATTTTTCAATACCGCGACGCCTCCGCTGCCGTGCACGCGGTGAACCTGCTCAACCTGGATCACACCTCCATTGGTTCCTACATGCAGAACATACTCAACCAGGTGCCGGGGCAGCAATACATCAATAACAACCTGGTTGGCGACGGGCTCAATACCGGCGGTTACCGGTTCAATCAGCGCGACAACGAAACCCGCGATAACGTCACCGGCAAAATCGATTACAACATCACCTCCCGGCACGCCGTGAGCGGTTCGTTTTCCTGGAACCGCGATAACTCGGATGGGGCTGGGCAGGGCCTGGAAAACGATTACTCCGCGATCCCCAAAGTCACCGTCCCGACCCACGCTGCGCTTCTCGCGCTGTCCTGGCGCTGGACCCCCACGCCGCAAATCACCAACGAAGTCCGTGCCGGCTTCAACTTCACTTATGCCTACTTCCTGACGTCGCAGCAGTTTGGCGGTTACCTCGTCACTGGCGAACTCTTTTCCGATCCGGTCAACGAATTCATGCCCCAGGGTCGCAACACCAATACCTTCGTTCTCAGCGATGACGCCGCCTGGCAGCATGGCCACCATTACATCCAATTCGGGTTCCATGGCCAGCAGGTCTTCGTCCGTTCTTACGCCGATGCCGGCGTAGTGCCGACTTACAACCTCTACATGGGTTTAGGTCAGACCGCGCTCACGTCGAAGCAGCTACCCGGTATCAGCCAGAACGATCTGGCCAACGCCAATCAACTGCTGGCGACGCTCGGCGGCTACATCGATAGCGACAGCCAGACATTCAACGTCACCAGCCGCACTTCCGGCTTCGTTCCCGGCGCGCCTTATGTGCGCCACTTTCGCATGAACCAATACGCCTTCTATGTCCAGGATAAGTGGAAGATATCGCCGCGTCTCAACCTGACCTTGGGTTTGCGCTATGAATTGCCGAGCGTGGTGGATGAGGCCAATTCGCTCGAGGTGCAACCGGTACTTACCGGCACGGTGGAACAGACTTTACTCTCCAACGCCACTTTGCAATTCACCGGGTCGAGCGCGGGCAACCCCTGGTATCATCGCGACTACCGGTACTTCGCACCCAACGTGGGCCTGGCCTGGGACGTTTTTGGCGACGGCAAAACAGCCTTTCGCGGCTCCTATTCCATTTTCTACGTGAATGACCAGGGCATCCTCTCGCCGCAGAGCGTGCTCGAGGAAAACTCCGCCCTGCAGGGAATTTCCAGCGGCTCCGGTCTCTCTGGCACGGTCTCCAGCTTGCCGGGTATCGCGCCGCCTGCTTATTCGGTGCCCATTACCATAGCGCAGGAATACGCCTCCAATCCATTCAACACCGTCGGCATGCTCGATCCCAATCTGCACCTCCCTTACGTGCAGCAATACTCTTTCGGCATCCAGCACGAATACAAGGACACCGTCTTCGAGGTCCGCTATGTCGGCAATCATGGGGTGGGGGAGTATCGCGCTTTCGACTACAACCAGGTGAACGTCAACGCCTCGGGCTTTCTCGCCGACTTCCTGCACGCCCAGAGCAACGGATTCCTGGCCATGGCGAAGACCGGGAATTTCAATCCTCAGTACGTTCCCTCGATCGCCGGCAGCCAGCAATTGCCGGTATTCCTGAGCATGCCGGGCGGCGGCCAACTCTCCAATCCCGCCGTCCAGAACCTGATCGAATATGGCGAGGTGGGCGACTTAGCCACGCAATACGAAACCACCGGCACCAACGGCAAGATCGCCTTCTTCCCCAACCCTAACGCCCTTGAGACCGACGTACTGACGAATTACTCCAATTCCACTTACAACTCACTGCAGGTGGAAGTCCACCATCGCATGCGCGGCGGGTTGAGCTGGCAGGCCAATTACACGTTCGGCAAGGTGCTGAGCGACGCCGATGGCGATTCGCAATCGCGCATTCAACAGTTCCTCGACATCAACAACCCCAAGCTCGAACGCGCTCGCGCCAATTTCGATCTCACTCAGATGATCAAAGCCGCCGGCTATTACAAGCTACCCTTCGGCAAGAACCACCTGCTGCATTTCCGCCGGCTCGACCCAGTTATCGGCGGCTGGACGTTTGGCTCGGTGATGACTTGGCAATCCGGCGCGCCGTTTTCCATCCTTTCCGAGGAAGGCACGCTCAACCGTTCCACCGGCAACCTCCCGTTTTACGACATCTCGTATTACAACGCCGCCGATACTAACCTGTCCGGCGCGGCGCTGCGGAACGAGGTGAGCTATCGCATGACCGGGAACGGGCCGATGGTCGTCAATCCCGCGGCCGTGACCTCCGATGGTACGGGCGTGGCCGCTACTCCCAATGCGCCGCCGTTCCCCGGTGAGGCGTTTTGGAATCCGGGCGCCGGTACCCTGGGCGCGCTGCAGCGCCGCATGTTCGACGGGCCGTGGACTTTCGATATCGACATGAGCCTCTTCAAGACCGTCACCATCACGGAAAAGCACACCCTCGAAATCCGCATGGACGCTTTCAACGCCCTCAACCATCCCACCTTCTGGGCGGGCGATCAAAACATCAACTCCACCAACTTCGGCTTGATGAGCTCCATGTTCTTCAACCCGCGGGTGGCGCAATTCAGCGTACACTACCGATTCTGATGACAAACCTGATTGAAATTCTCGCCGGCGCGCGGGTGTTCGACCTGGCGCAGCCGTATTTCGTGGGCATGCCGCACCACCCCTCGCACCCGCCCTTCCTGTTCAGCCTGGTCAAGCTGCACGGGGAATTCGTCGGGCCGATTGGAAATTCGTCGGCCGCCGACGCCCTTGCTCTGGGCACCCATGTGGGCACCCACATCGATGCGCTTTGCCATTTTTCCTGCGGCGGCAAGTTCTACGGCGGTGACGAAGCCGCGGCGGCGCAGTCGTATACTGGAGGGATTCTGCGGCATTCGGTGGACGGGGTGGCGCCGATTCTACGCCGCGGCGTGCTGCTCGATATCGCCGGCCTGGAAGAGACGGACGCGCTGCCAGACGATTTCGAAATCACTGCCGCCCATCTCGACCGCGCGGTGGAGGCCGCGGGTGTCTCGATCGGCGCCGGCGAGGTGGTTCTGCTGCGCACCGGCTGGGCCCGGTATTTCACCGATCCGGCCCGCTTCATCAACCAGGTGCGCGGCCCCGGTCCGGCTCTCGACGGCGCCAGGTGGCTGAGCGCGCGAAAAGTCTTCGCCGCCGGCAGCGATACCGTAGCCTTTGAAAAAGTCCCCAACCCAGGCATGCCGGTCCACGTTCATTTGCTGGTGGAGAGCGGCATTCACATCGTGGAATGCCTAAACCTGGAAGCGCTGGCCGCGGCGCGTGTGTTTGAGTTTGCGTTCATCGCCGCGCCGCTGAAAATTCAAGGCGCGACGGGCTCGCCCATCCGGCCGCTGGCGCTGGCGGAAGGGTAGCCCGGCGTGGACTTTCCGCTTCGGAGCATCGGCGATCTCGGGGCGAGCCGCGGGATTCCGGGCACCTGCCCAAAGCCGCATGCGATAGAATCACAAACGCATGAACTCCGAATTGAAACCGGAATCAGTGAGTAAACTTCTGCTTTGGATCGACGAGCAGAGCCGCCGTTGCCACCGGAAGGCGGCCCAGGCGCGTTTTTTCGCATTGTCGCTGAAGGCGATCCAAATCACCATGGCGGGGGCTCTCCCGATCCTGGCCTTGGCCGCGCCGTCGGCCTCGAGCCCCTCTACGAATGGCATCATCGGCGCGGTCATCGTGACTATCGAGGGCTTCCAGCATTCGTTCAAATTTGAACAATTCTGGGTCATGTATCGCCAGGCGGGCTCCGGTCTTCAGGACGAAAGGAGACTGTACGAGCTTCGGGCCGGACCCTACGAAAACGTGACGAACGCCGACGCCGTTCTGGCAATGAGAGTGACAAACCTGACGCAACAGCGTGTCACCGGCTGGGCAGCCACGGTTCAAAAAGCACTGGCGAAGTCGAGTTGACATGCCCCTTGCGCGGGTTCTTCCTGGCGAAGAGAAAGGTCGACCGGGTGGTCGACCGCAGACCAGGCGGTCCGCCCCACAAGATCGTAGCGGCGGGCTCCACTTGCCTAAGAAGTGGGACTTTGTCCCGGCTCGTCTACCAGAAATCAGTTAAGTTACGGGCAAGAGAAGGGACTTTCTCGCGGTTTTTGTGAGATTCGCTCGGCTGACGTTAGGCGAATCGCCTGCTCCGCAAAGAAACACCGCCGACAAAGATCGCCGGCGCGGCAACCAACAAATCTGAGGAATCGCAATCCAAGGAAGCGCCCCACGCACCCGTGCTCGCTGCTATAATTCAGACGTTTCTATCCGAATAGCGGAGGCCTTATGGCAACCACCGCAGCTCTGAACGCCCTGTCGCTGGACGAGCAATCTTTCGCCGACCGTATGATCGCTGCATACGCCGGAACGCCTGGCGCGTTGCTCTCCATCCTGGAGCGCATCCAGGAACATCATCCCCACAAGTATCTTCCGCCCGAGGTTTTGGAATACGTTGGCGACCGCATGGATATTCCGCTGGCGCAGATCTATGGGGTGGTAACCTTCTACGCCTTGTTCAACCTGGAGCCGCAGGGGGAGCACACCATCTGCATCTGCCGCGGAACCGCGTGTCATACGCGGGGCTCGCGCAACCTGCTCCAGCGGCTGCGCCTGGAGCTTGGGCTTCCGGAAGAAAGCGAGGAGGGCGCCGATAAACTGTGCGTCACCACGCCCGACGGGCAGTACTCGCTCCGAACCGTGGCCTGCTTCGGCCAATGCGCCCTGGCGCCGGTGGTGGAAGTGGACCACGCCATTTTCGGGCATGTGAATGAACAGGCGCTGCGCCGCGAGGTTGAGCACCTCGCCGGGAGGAAAGCGTGACCCGCATACAGGATATCGGCAGCTTCAGCACGGTGCGCGAAGCGGGCATGGCCAAGCTGGTTCCCAACCGTCCCCGGATCGGGGTCGGCATGGGCACGTGCGGCGCGGGCAACGGGGCCGAAGCCGTCTACCATGCGTTTGCGGAGGCCATCGGCCAGCAGGGCCGCGACGTCAAACTGGTCTCGGTGGGTTGCTTCGGCTTCTGCGCCGAGGAGCCCCTGGTCAACGTCCGCATTCCCGGCAAACCGCTCGTGGTGCTGCGCCGGGTGCGGACCAGCGACGTTGGCCGCATCCTCGACGGCATCGCCTCGGGAACCGTTCCCGACGACCTGGCCCTGTGCAAAATCGAAGAGTGGGACCACCTCACCGCCCACATCGAGTACGGCACCGGCTTCCCCAAGATCCCTTCCTGGCAAGAGGTTCCCTTCTTCAAACCGCAGAAGAAGATCGTGCTGCGGAACTGCGGCCTGATCAGCCCGGACGACATGGAAGAGTACGTGGCGGTGGGCGGCTACCAGTCCTTATATAAGGTATTGATCGACGCCAACCCGGAGCTGGTGATCGAACAGATCAAAGCCGCCAAGCTGCGCGGCCGCGGCGGCGCCGGTTTCCTCACCGGCCTGAAATGGGAATTTCTGCGCAAGGCCGTGGCCGAGCACAAGTACGCCATCTGCAATGCCGACGAAGGCGACCCCGGCGCCTACATGAACCGCAACGAGATCGAGAGCGATCCGCACTCGCTGCTGGAAGGCATGATTATCGGCGGATATGTGATGGGCGCCACCGAGGGCATCATCTACGTCCGCGCCGAGTATCCGCTGGCGGTGCACCGGCTCACCCGCGCCATCGACCAGGCCCATCAATCGGGCCTGCTGGGCGAGAACATTCTGGGGCGCGGCTTCCGCTTCGACATCCAACTGGTGGAAGGCGCCGGCGCGTTCGTTTGCGGCGAAGAGACGGCGCTGATTTCGTCGCTCGAAGGCTTCGCCGGAAGGCCCCGGCCGCGTCCGCCCTTTCCGGCCCAAAAAGGCCTTTGGGGAATGCCCACCAACATCAACAACGTCGAAACCTGGTACAACATCGCGCCCATCGTCACCAAGGGCCCGGCGTGGTTCAGCGAAACCGGGAGCACCAAAAGCGCCGGCACCAAGGTCTTTTCGCTGGTCGGCAAGGTCACCAATACCGGCCTGGTGGAGATGCCCCTGGGAACCACGCTCAAAACTTTCATTTACGATGTGGGCGAAGGCGGCACCGGCGGCAAGCCGGTAAAAGCCGTACAGACCGGCGGCCCTTCGGGCGGCTGCATTCCGCAGGAAATGTTCGACACTCCGGTGGATTATGAAACCCTGGCGCAGCTCGGCTCCATCATGGGTTCGGGCGGCATGGTGGTGATGGATGAAGACAACTGCATGGTGGACGTGGCCCGCTACTTCATCGAATTCACCCATTCGGAATCGTGCGGCAAGTGCATTCCGTGCCGCGTGGGGCTGGACCAGTCGCTGCGGGTGCTGAACGCCTTCACCCGCGGGCGCGCGGCGGAATCGGACCTGGACCGTCTGGATGAAATCGGCCGGATGGTGCGCGACACCTCGCTGTGCGGCCTCGGCCAGAGCGCGCCCAACCCGCTGCTGACCACGATGCGGCATTTCCGGCACGAATTCGAGGACCACATCCGCGCCAAGCGCTGCCGCGCCGGGGTGTGCGAAGAGCTGGCGCTTTCGCCCTGCGAAAACAGTTGCCCGCTGCACATGAACATTCCGCGTTTTCTCCAGCTCTATAAAGAGGGCCGGATCGACGACGCGTTTGAAGCCGTGGTGCTGGACAATCCGCTGCCGGCCTCCACCGGCCGCGTCTGCCAGCACCCTTGCGACGACCGCTGCCGGCGGCGCGCCGTGGATAGCGCCGTCAACATGCGGGAAGTGCACCGCTTCATCGCCGATACGATTTTCGATTCCGATCGCTTCGACGAGCTGGCCGAGCGCATCGTTTCCCGCAAGCTGCCCCCGACCGACCGCAAGATCGCCGTCGTGGGCGCGGGCCCGACCGGGCTCACCGCCGCCTTCTACCTGGCCTTGCTGGGACACCAGGTGACCATCTACGAATCCAATCCCGAGCCGGGCGGCATGCTGCGCTACGCCATTCCCGAGTATCGCCTGTCGAAGAACGTGATTCGCCGCGAGGTGGAGCTGATCCGCCGGCTGGGGGTCGAAATCGTGACCGGAGTCGCGGTGGGAACCGACATCCAGTTGAACGATCTGGACAACCAGTACAACGCGGTGTTCCTGGCCATCGGCACCTGGAAAGAAGCTTGGGTGTACCTGGCGGGCACCGAATCGAAGGGCGTCTACCCGGCGCTTCTCTTCCTGGAATCGGTGGCCAAGGACCAGGCCATGCGGTTGGGGCCGAGAGTGGCGATTGTCGGCGGCGGAAACGCGGCCGTCGATTCCGCCCGCACGGCGCGCCGGATGGGGTCCGACGTCACCATCATTTACCGCCGCGAGCGAAAGGATATGCCGGCCATCCGCGAAGAGACCGACGCCGCCGAAGAGGAGGGCGTCCGGTTCCGGTTCCTGGCCACGCCGCACCGCATCGTGAGCGACGAGCAGGGCAACGTGAAGGCCATCGAAGTGGTGCGCACCACTCTCGGCGAGTTCGACGCATCCGGACGGCGCCGGCCCGTGCCCACCGAAGAAATCCGCCGCATCGAGTGCGACACGGTCATCCTGGCCGTGGGCGAGGCGGTGGACCGCGATTTCGCCCGCGCTTCCGGTTTGCGCATCCGCGAGAACGGCACGGTGGAAGTGGACCGCTATACGCTGGAAACCAGCCGCAGCAAGTTCTACGCGGGCGGCGACCTCATCTCGGGGGCTTCCAACGTGTCCAATGCCATGGGCTACGGCAAGAAGGCCGCGCGCAACATCGACGCGCGGGTGATGGGACCGGGGCGATGGGAACGCATCGCTTCGCAATTGTCTTACGGCAGCGAGATTCCAGAGGAACCGGTGCCGAGCGCCCGCCATTACGCCCACGAATTGCCCGCGGCCGAGCGGGTGGAGAACTTCGCCGAAGCGGTCGTCGGGATCTCGGCCGAAGAGGCGCTGGAGGAAGCGGCGCGCTGCCTGCGCTGCGACATCCGCGATCACCACCACTAGGAGAACCGCCATGGCTGACAAAATTTCCGTACGAATCGACGGCGAGTATGTGGCGGCCCAGCAGGGCCAGACCATCCTGGAGGTTGCCCGCGCCGGCGGCAAATTCATTCCCACTCTCTGCTGGCTGGAAAACCTCTCGCCGGTGGGCGGCTGCCGCCTGTGCATCGTGGAGGTTTCGGGGGTGGGCCGCCTGCTGCCGGCCTGCACCACGCCGGCGCAGGACGGCATGAGCGTCACCACCAACTCCGAAAAATTGACTCAATACCGCCGCATGGCGCTGGAGTTCTTGTTCTCGGAGCGGAATCATCAGTGCGCCGTCTGCGTCTCCAACAATCATTGCGAGCTGCAGTCGATGGCGCAGCGGCTGGGCGTCACCAACGTGCGCTACCCGTACTCGTTTCCCAAAATGCGGGTGGACGCTTCCCATGAGCGCTACGTTCTGGACCATAATCGCTGCATCCTGTGTACTCGCTGCGTGCGCGTGTGCGCGGAAGTGGAAGGCGCGCGCGTGTGGGACGTGAGCGGGCGCGGCATCCACTCCCTGATCGTTTCCGACATGAACCGGCCCTGGGGCGATTCGAAAACCTGCACCAGTTGCGGCAAATGCGTCGAGGTGTGCCCCACCGGCGCGCTGGCCGAAAAGGGTTTCGGCGTGGAGGAAATGGTCAAGCGGGATCGCAAGGTCAGGCGCCTGGCCGGCAGGCGCGGAGGTCATGTATGAAAAAGGTGCGGGTGGCAACCATCTGGCTGGATGGATGCGCGGGCTGTCACATGTCCGTCCTGGACATCGACGAAGCGATTTTGAACGTGGCCCGCCGCGCGGAAATGGTCTACGGGCCGCTGGTGGACGCGCACGAGTTTCCCAAGCAGGTGGACGTGACGCTGGTCGAAGGCGGGGTCAGTTCGCAGGAGGACCTGGAGAAGATCCGCACGGTGCGCCAGCGCAGCCGCCTGGTGGTTTCCCTCGGCGATTGCGCCGTCACGGGAAATATTTCCGCCATGCGCAACCAGACGCCCACGCGCAAGCTGCTGGAGCGGATTTACGTGGAAGGCGCCGACGTTATGCGCGTGGTGCCCAGCGACGGAGTGCCGGCCTTGCTCCGCCACGCCGTGCCGGTTCACGAGTTCGTCAAAGTCGATCTTCATGTACCCGGCTGCCCGCCCTCGGCCAAGGCCATCGCCTTTGTGCTGGAAGAGCTGTTCGAAGGGCGTGTGCCGGACCTGCGTTCGAAAGTGAAATTTGGATAGGGGAGCGGCCATGCGGAAAATCACCATTAATCCCGTCACCCGCATCGAGGGACACGCCAAAATCGACATCTACCTCGATGACAAGGGAAGCGTCGCCGATACGCAATTGCACGTCACCCAGATCCGCGGATTCGAAAAGTTCGTCGAGGGCCGTCCGTTCTACGAGATGCCGTCGATCACCGCGCGCATCTGCGGCATCTGCCCCATCAGCCACCTGCTGGCTTCCGCCAAAGCCTGCGACGCGATCATGGCGGTGACGCCGCCCGAGACCGGCGTCAAGCTGCGGGAACTGGTGCATTGCGCCCAGATGGCGCAGTCGCACGCCCTCAGCTTCTTCTATCTGTCGGCGCCCGACCTGCTGCTGGGTTTCGATTCCGATCCCGCTCTCCGCAACGTGTTCGGATTGATCGATGCCGACCCGCAGACGGCGCGGGCGGGAGTGGCGCTGCGCAAATTCGGGCAGGACGCCATCGAGGCCTTGGCACAGGAGCGGATACACTCGTCGTGGATCGTCGCCGGCGGCGTCAACGCGCCGCTCACCGCGGCGGCGCGCGACCGCATCCTGGCGGGCCTGCCCGGCGCGCGCGCCCTGGCCGGCCGCACGCTGGAGCAGTTCGAGGGACTGCTCGACCGCTTTGCCGAAGAAATCGCGCACTTCGGCTCCGCCCCGACTTTGTATGCCGGCCTGACTAACCCCGCCGGTACGCTCGACTGGTACGGCGGCCTGCTCCAATTCAAAGACCCGGCCGGCGGCATGCTCGCCAAAGACGTCCCGGCGGCGGACTACGCGAGCGTGATCGGCGAGGCATCGCAGCGCGATTCCTACCTCAAATCGCCTTACTACAGGCCGCTCGGCTTTCCCGGCGGCGAATACCGGGTGGGTCCGCTGGCGCGGCTGAACGTGGCGGAGCGGCTGGGCACGCCGGAGGCGGACCGGAAACTCGCCGAATTCCGCCAGCGGTTCGGACCGGTGGTCCACGGCTCGTTCCACTATCACTATGCCCGGCTGATCGAGCTGGTTCACGCGCTCGAAAAAATGGAGCTGCTGCTGGCCGATCCCGCCATTCTCGATACGCACGTGCGTTCGCACGCGGCCGTCAACCGGCTGGAAGGCGTGGGCATGATCGAAGCGCCGCGCGGGGTGCTGATCCATCACTACAAAGTGGACGAGAAGGGCGCCATCCGCTGGGTAAACCTGATCGTCGCCACCGGCCACAACAGCCTGGCCATGAATCGCAGCGTGGCGGAAGTGGCGCGCCATTTCGTTCATGGCGCCCAAATCGAAGAAGGCATGCTGAACCGGGTGTCGGCCGTGGTGCGCGCCTACGATCCCTGCCTGAGCTGCTCGACCCATGCCGACGGCACGCTCGACCTGGAGGTGGCGCTAATCGGCGCCGACGGGCAGGTGCTGGATCGCCGCCGGGCTTGAGCCCCCGAATTTGACCTGCCGCACCCAAAATGGGTATTATCGTACTCAAGATGGGTGCAAATGCCGGGCACTTCACCGCGGATGCGATCGGAGGGGCCCTTTTTGGCGCTACGCGGCAGGCCGTACTACGCCTTCTGTTCGGCCACTCCGATCGGCGATTCTACCAACGGCAAGTCATCCGCCTGGTTGGCCTTGGCTCGGGGGCGGCGCAGAGAGAGCTCGAACAGCTTGTCGCTGCCGGTATTCTCACGCGCGCGGTCGAAGGCCGGCAGACGTATTTTCAAGCAAACCGCGAGTGCCCTGTGTTCGACGAGCTAAGCGGGCTGATCCGCAAAACCTTCGGTGCGCCTAAGGTCCTGCAGGAAGCCTTGGCCGCACTCGGGGGCGCGGTCCAATTGGCCTTCATTTATGGCTCTGTTGCTGCCGGAACCGAAACAGCGGCGAGCGACGTTGACATAATGGTTGTGGGCCCAAGAACCTCGTTGGAAGAAGTGGCTTCCGCTCTCGCTCAAGCCGAGCGCGAGCTCGGGCGGGAGGTCAACCCTTCGGTTTATCGGACCGGCGAGTTCCGCCGTAAGCTTGTTGAAGGCCATCACTTCCTTTCCAGTGTGGTGGCTGGCCCGAAAATCTTCCTGATCGGTGACGCGCATGAGCTTGCCAGATTGGCTCAAATTCGGATGGCTCAAGGAGCACAAGACGAGCCCACAGGAGATCGCTGACCTGCTCGCCGTCGCGGATAGGGATTTGAAAGCCTGCCAGACACCGGCACTGGTTGCCGATTGGAAGTTCGCCATCGCGTATAACGCGGCCCTCCAGCTCGCAGCCGCGGCGTTGGCCGCCTCCGGGTATGAAGCCGAGCGGGGGAACCATCACTATCGCGTCATTCAGTCTTTGGAATTCACGCTCGGCCTCGAAGCAGCCGCCATCCGGAAGTTCGACGTCTTTCGCAAGAAGCGGAACCTCACGGACTACGAGCGGGCGGACACGATTTCCGATACGGAAGCTCGCGAAATGCGCGATCTTGCCAAGATGCTTCGCCACCGCGTTGAGGCATGGCTCAGGGCAAACCATCCGCGGTTGCTGCCGCCGGCTTCAGATCGATAGCTTCACCACCAGCTCCGCGAGCGCGCGTTCCACCGCCGGCGTGAGCTGCTCGCCGTAGGCGAACGATTCGCCGCAAATCGAATAGAGCACGCCGGAAGGGCTGGCCCCGTAGAGCGCAGCCGCACCCGCCAGCAGCGCTTCCGGAGTCATCCGGTGGGTGAAGGCCGCGCCTGCTGCTGGTGCCGTCAGTTTGCGCCGCCGGATCTCTCCAGGCCGTCCCTCCGCGGCGGCGTCGATGAAAATCACCTGCTGCGCACGCGAGACCGGCTCGGTGAGTTCCGGTGTCAACTGCGGTACAGCCAGAACCTCGATGTCTGGGTTCACGTTTCGCTCGCGTAGCAGTTCGGCGGCGCGGAAGCCCACGCCATCGTCGCTGCGCAGCCGATTGCCGTAGCCGATGATGAGCATAGTGGGACAGGCCTCCTGGCCTGTCTCCCGTACGCTTGCAGGACATCGACAGGCCAGGAGGCCTGTCCCACACGCTACTTCAACTCCACCAGGTCTTCCGACGCGGTCCCATCGACCACGCTGGCGGCATCCTCGGCGGTGAAGGTTTCCACTTTGGCCGAGATGTTCATGGAGCAGAACTTCGGGCCGCACATGGAGCAGAAATGCGCGTCCTTGAAGCCTTCCTCGGGCAGGGTTTCGTCGTGCATGGCGCGCGCCGTTTCCGGATCGAGCGAAAGCTCGAACTGGCGGTTCCAGTCGAAGGTGTAGCGGGCGCGGGAAAGCGCGTCGTCGCGGTCGCGGGCGCCGGGCCGGTGACGGGCAAGGTCGGCCGCGTGGGCGGCGATTTTGTAGGCGATGATGCCGACCTTGACGTCCTCTCGGTTGGGCAGGCCGAGGTGCTCCTTGGGGGTCACATAACAGAGCATAGCAGCGCCGTGCCAGCCGATCATGGCCGCGCCGATGGCGGAGGTGATGTGGTCGTAGCCGGGAGCGATATCGGTTACCAGCGGCCCCAGCGTATAGAACGGAGCTTCGTTGCAGAGCTCTTTTTCCTTCACCACCTGCATTTCGATCTGGTCCATGGGGATGTGCCCGGGGCCTTCGATCATGACTTGCACATCGTATTCCCAGGCCTTGCGGGTGAGCTCGCCCAAAGTCTTCAATTCGGCGAACTGGGCTTCGTCGCTGGCATCGGCGATGCTGCCGGGCCGCAAGCCGTCGCCCAGCGAAAAGCTCACGTCGTGCTTCTGGAAGATCTTGCAGATGTCCTCGAAGCACTCGTAGAGCATGTTCTGGCGGTGGTTTTTCACCATCCACTCGGCCAGAATGGAGCCTCCGCGGCTGACGATGCCGGTCACCCGGCGGGCGGCCAGCGGAATGTGCTGCACCAGCACGCCGGCGTGGATGGTCATGTAGTCCACGCCCTGTTCGGCCTGCTCTTCGATCACGTCCAGCATCACGCGGGCGCTGAGGTCCTCCACGCGGCGGACGCGCGAAAGCGCTTCGTAGATGGGCACCGTGCCGATGGGCACCGGAGAGGCGGCGATGATGGCTTTGCGGATGGCGGCAATGTCGCCGCCGGTGGAAAGGTCCATCACCGTATCGGCGCCGTATTTCACCGAATACTGGAGCTTTTCGAGCTCGCCCTGAATATCCGAGGTCACGGCCGAATTGCCGATGTTGGCGTTGATCTTGCACGTGGACGCCACCCCGATGGCCATCGGCTCCAGGTTGCGGTGATTGACGTTGGCCGGGATAATCATGCGGCCGCGAGCGACTTCGTCGCGTACCAGCTCCGCGGAGATGTGCTCGCGGCGGGCAACGTATTCGATTTCCTCGGTAACCACGCCCTTACGGGCATAGTGCATCTGGGTGCGAACCGGATCGTTCCGGCGCCTGGCTACCCAATCGGTGCGCATTGGCGACTCCTGAAAATGTAATTGGAAAGACGGAAGGGCTGGGGTTCCCAGCCCCGGGACTACTTTTTCTTCTTTGGTTTTTTGACTTCCTTCTTCGGGCTTCTGTCTTTGGCCATGATTCCTCCCTTATGCAATTGAGATTAGCACTGTTCGACAGGCCCGGCGGCCGGCGCGAATTCCCGACCGTCTCGAGCAGCGCGTATTTCCGGGCGGCCGCTCCCTTGCGGTCGCGGCCCGGAAACAAGCGAAACCGAGCCGCGACCGCTAAGGGAGCGGTCTTCTCAATACGTGGCCGTAATTCCGAAATCGGGTACTAAACCGTAAACGCGATCCCCGGCGGATTTGCGTGGCTATCGGTTAGAACGATGATTTCGTTGTGACCTGAATCATCGGGTGATTGCCGGTGTAACATCCGGGGCTGGCGTCAAGTGCCAATGTGTTTTTTGCGGCCGTGCCCGTACCGCACAGGGCTTTGTCCGCCGATGGGAATTCGGTAAAGATGCCGTTCACATTCAGAACGGAACCGACGCTTGGAGCTAATACCGCTCCGGGGTACGCGGCTGAGCCGGCCCCGCCGGAAATGTTCAGCGAGTCGTAAAAGCACCCCTCGGTTGTTGCATGGCAGGGCGTGCTATCGCCGTACGGAGCCGCTCCGTAGTCGCTGGTATTGTAACTGAAGGTTACGATGATCTCACTCGTCGGGAGCTTGACGTTTTTCGACGCTAGATCGAAAGTGATGGCGAAATCGATGCCGTCCTGGCAAGTCTGGGTCTGGGCGTTATACCATTCGTAGTAACCGCCAGACACCGAGGCAGTAGCCGGGCAATCGACAAAATTGGAAGAAGGCCGATACGGCATATTGAAGCTCTGCGTGACCGTCGCAAGCAACGTTCCTGGCGCTGGCGAGGGGCTAACTCCCTCCAACGATGTTCCCGAGCTGTTGACCGAATAGACGTTTACCGTAACTGGCATAGAGTATGTTGCGCCAGGGGTGGTGACGCAAGCAGTTGGTCCGGAACCGTATTGAAAGCTCCCGCTCTGACATGCCCAGGATGACAAGACTACCGTCACTGTGTTGAGCGTGCCGCCCGTTCTCCCGGCAAGGGTGAAACCGTCGCCGAGTGCGGTAAAACCGTAGGCCTCGGCCCCTTGGCTGAAGACGTTAAGTGGAATTGTGGTCGGGTTTAGGCCGAAGATGTTAAGTGGAAAGCTAAGTGGAAATGCGCTCGGGATGTTGTTGTAGACGATTGTGTCTTGAGCCTTGGACGTAGCCGCGGTACCGACGATGAGGAGTACCAGGGCCAAGACGATGCAGAAACGACGCAACGTTCTCTGCGATAGTTCGATTGTGGGTTTTTTCACGGTGTCACCTCTTTGTTGACTCCTTCTCGCTTTCGCTGAAGTCAACCGGAATTGCCATTTTGGACCCCGACACGGCTAGGTGTAACACTGACCGCCTCGATTACGAGCATGCGCCGGTTAGGCAGGTGATCCGATCACGATCCTTAAACGGCGCTCGATGGGCCTAAGCCGGGGTTAGCGTGCTGGTAACCCCGCCAGGAGGCAGTATACACCAGCCCTGTCTGTTTTGGAGCTATTATAAGTTAGTTTTTCCCCGGTGAGTTGGAAACCCGGCGTGGACGATAAGATCGGTACGACGTAGCAGTATCAGTATTGGCCAGCACTCATTGGCGCCGATCAGCGATCGGCCGGCTTGGCGGGTGCGATCGAATCGGGCAATTGGGATGGGCGGGCGACCTGGCCGTTCAGACCCTCCTCGAGAGTCACTCCGTTGTTCTCCAGAGTTTGTCCAAGGACCTGATCGAGTGAGACGCGGGCGTGGGCGTAATCGGCGAGAGCGGTAACTTCGGTGATTTCGGCCGCGGCCAGGGCACGCTGGTCGACGATGAGATGGCTGAAGGTGGAAGTGCCGTAAGTGAACTTTTCGCGTTCGTAGGCGAGGAGCTGCTCCTGCAGCTTGCGCGTGTTGACGGCGGTGTTGTAGCGCGCCCGCGCCTGGCGCAGCGCGATCATCTGGTTGGAGACGCCGACGGCGATGGCGTTGTCGTCTTTCTGGCCGGAGAGCTCGGATTGCCGCAACTGCAGTTGCTCGAAGGCGTAATCGCCCTGGGCCACGCGGTTATGAAAGGGCAGACTCGAAAGCGATATGCCGGCGGCTTCGGTGGGATAATCGCGGCGGGCGATCTGTCCCAGCGCGGTTCCATATCCGCCGGCAAAGGACGCGGGTGCGCCGCCGGCCGCTTCCTGGACGGTGCCGGCAACACCGCGGTTCATGAAGTAGCCGAAGGCGAGCATGGTGGGCAGCAGACCGTTGATGGTGCCGATGGTATTGATGGCCGCGTTTTCGTCGTTGATTTTGGATAGCGCCACATCGGGCCGGTCGCGCATGGCGCCGGAGACGAGTGTCGCGAGACCGGGCAGATCGTCGGAATCGGGAACCACGATGTGGTCCAAAGGAACGATGGAAGCGGAGTCGATCGCGGGCTCCTGGCGCCGCAGCAGCAATTGCTTGAGGGCGCTTTCGCGCTGCTGGAGGGCGATGCGGGCCAGGGTCAGGTCCTGGCGGCGGTTGGCGGCTTCGGCGGCGGCGCGGGGCTCTTCCACTCTGGGCAGCGCTCCGGCGGCGATTTCCTTTTGCGTGTCCTCGAAGAACTTTTGGGTGGCGTCGGCGGCGCGCTGGCGGGCGGCGAGTTCGGCGTCGGCGGTGACCACGTCCCAGTAGGCGGTGAGCACGCTTGCCACCAGGTTCAGGAACTCGGCGCGAAACGCCTGGTGGGCCGCGGACCTGCCGTTCTCGGCGATGCGGATGTTATGCAGGTTGAAGGCGCGGCCGCCGCCCTGGAACAGCGGCTGATAGAACAGGAGCCGCATATAGGGCGCCGCCACCGGATTGACCAGGTCGCCGGGGGAGTTTTCCTTCTGATAATACTCGTAATCGTTGAACCGAACCGCGCCGCCGGTGTCGAATGCCTGCTGCAATTGGGTGCTGTAGATGCGTTCGGTGTCGACCAGCGCCGAGGTCTGGCTCAAGGCCTGATTGACCTCCGGTGTCGTGTAATGGGCGAAGGTGGTGGTGTTGGTAAAGGAAGGATCGAAGTTCACCACCGTGCCACCGATCTGCTGGATGCTGGCGCCACCGGAACCGGAGCCGCCCACCGATCCGGAGCCGCCGTTGCCGGTGCTTACGCCGCCCGACGTGGTGGAACCAAGCACGCCCACGCCGGGGTCCACCGGATTTACCGAGGCCGCGCCGCCGGAGACGCCGCGCGGCGTTCCACCGGCGGCCATGCGCTGCACGGCCCAATCGGCGATGGGAATGTTGTAGCGCGCGGCTTCCAGATTGGGGTTGTTCTCGATAGCCAGGGCGATGGCGTCCTGAACCGTCAGATAGAGAGAGCCGGCATGGAGCAGGCGATAAATCCGGCTGGAATTGGTGAGGCCGGCGGGTGGGACGGAGGTTCCCAGGTAGGAACGATAGCCAATCGGCGCCCGCGGCTTTTCGACCAGCGGCATTTGCTGCGCGGCGAGAGACGCGGCACAGAGGCAAGCTATGAATGTGGAGCGGGCACTCCTGCCTGCCACGCCCCGACTCGTCGGGGTGCTTGCTCTTTGGAGACTGACTATGCCGCTTCCGGCAAAACCCGTGTCGAGAAGAGTCTCGACATGGCAGGCACGAGTGCCCGCTCCACAATTTGAGCGATTCGGCGACATCGGCTTATCTCCTCTCTCCGGGAAGGTCGCTGGGCAGCGCGGACTGGCGCTCCACGTGGCCGGAATACGCTTCGTCCAGTTTGATGTGATTCACGTCGAGGGTGCGGCCGAGGGCGACGTCGAGATCGATTCTGGCGTGGGAGTACGCGGCCAGCGCCTGGATTTCGGCGCTCTGGTCGTTGGCGACGTCCTGCTGCGCCATGATGACGGTGGTGACGTCGGCGCCGGTGGCTCCGTATTGAAACCGCTTTTGCTCGGCGTCCAGGCTCTGCTCGGCGAGCTTGCGCGTATCCACGGCGGTATCGTAGCGAAGCCGGGCCTGTTGCAGCCCGACCACGGCATTCTTCACTTCCACGCGGATCTGGTTGACGGTTCGCTGCAACTGCAGTTCCTGCTGGCGGAGCTTCAATTGATCCATGGCGTAATCGGCCTGGGCCGCGCGGTTTCGCAGCGGGATATTGACCGAGAAGCCGGCCGAGTAATTGGGGAAATTGCGGCGGAACTCCTGCTCCAAGGCGGTACCGAGGCCGCCGACGAAGATCGACCCCGCCGGACCGCAGCAATTGTTGTACTGGGGATTGTAGGGGCCGGCGAGGCCCTGGTTGTTGATGTCGGCGAAGACGCTGAGGCTGGGCAGGAGGCTGTTCCTGGTACCTTGCAGATTGATCTTGCTGCTCTCCAGGCTGATGCGGCTTTGCTCCAGCTCCGGGCGGTTCTCGAGCGCCGTCTGGATCAAATCCTGCACCGGCTGAATGGCTTCGGCCGTGGGGATCTGGATATGGTCGAGCGGCACCAGGTGAACGGCGTCGAAGCCCGCGTTTTCCACACCGGTGCGGCTGAGCGCGTTCTTGAGCACGGTTTCCTGCTGCGCCAGGTTGGTCTGGGAAATCAGCAGAGCTTCCTGGCTGGCGGAAACCTGGGCGGCGGCGCGGGTGATTTCCACCGCCGGCAGCGCGCCGGCTTCCACCTTTTCCTTGTTGTCCGCCAGCAGTTTTTGCGCGGTGACCAGGGCTTGCTGCTTGATGCGCACGTCGTCGTGGAAACTAACCAGGTCCCAATAGAGATTCAGCACCGCGGTGACGGTCGTGATCAACTGGAGCTTCAGGTTCAGGTTGGTGACCTTGATGTTATTCCTGGCCACCCTGATATTGCGATTGTTGACGGCGCGGCTGAGGCCCTGCAGCAGAGACTGGGTCACGTTGAAATCGATATCGCCGGTGATGTTGGGATTCAAAGTATTGTTGGGGCTGTTGACATCGCTGCGCTGAGTCCAATAAGAAGCGCCGATCGCGGTTCCGGTGATGAACTGCTGGCTGTAATACACCTGGTAAAAGCGGTAGACGTTCACTAAGGCCGTGGTGGAGTAATAAGTCAGGTTGGTTTCGGGAATGGTGCTGTGGCCGAATTGCATGTAGACGCCGATGTTGGGGTCGAGGTTGGGCGGATTGGGCCCATAACCGGTGAGGAAAGCGGCGGCGCTGAGGCCGGTTCCCGAAGCCAGGCCGGAGGTATTGCCGCTGACGCCGATGGGGCTGACGCTGACCGGGCCGGCGGCGATCGGGGTGACGACGTCCTGGCGCAACAGGCCCCCGCCTTCGGCGCGCCGCAAGGCTTCCCGCGCCATAAAGGGTCCGTAACGCTGGACGGCGATGTCGAGGTTATTTTCGAGGGTGAGCGCGATGACGTCCTGGGCGGCGAGATAGAGGCTGCCGCCGTGGATGAGGGAATTCAGGCGATAGGAATTGGTGAGGCGCGCGGGCGAAACCTGGCGCCTTTCAAAATGGAAGGGCCGGATCAACGGGCCGATCAGGGGCGGAGGCGCGGGTGTACGGATTTCGATTTCCGAGGGCGCCGCCGGTTGGGCCAAGCCGCTCGCCAGCGCCGCCAGCAATGCCCCCACCAGACAACCGAGGCTTCTCAAACGAGTGTATTTCAACGATGCCGCCATAATAGAGGAATACGCTGCCAAGAGAACTTGAAGGGCAACTCCACTTCCACTGGCAAGTCGAAGAAAACGCGGCACAAAAAGGCGCGCCAGGGGACAGGCCGGAAAATGGTGTCCGAATTCGAGATGGAAGTGTTCGGTTTCATGACAGGGCGGACGGCCGGGAAAACTGCATCCCGCGCCAGGCGGACTGCGTAATAGGCCAATAGAGCGGGCGAGACGCCCGATCCGGAGAGAAACCGATGGCGACTTGGATCGTCCTGACGCTGCTGGCCGCGGGCGTGGTGAAGACGCCCGACCTGACCCGCATCCTGCACGAGGTGGCCGAGAACCAGGCCAAGAGCCAGGACCTGCGCCGCAATTTCGTCTACACGCAGAAGCAGTTGCTCCGCCTGATTCGGCCTAACGGGAAACTGGCCCGCGAGGAGCGCCGGGAATACACGATTGTGCCCAAGGATCGCCATAGCGAACGGGTACCGGCACATTTCGAAGGACGGTACGCGGCCGGCAACGGATTCGTGGCCTACGGCAAGCCGGGCTACGCATATAAGAAAGTGGACATCGACGGCGGCCTGATCAACAGCTTTTCCGAGGATCTGATGGACGACGGCAACTCGAAGGACGGCATCGGGCCGGACCAGTTCCCGCTGACCTACCATCAGCAGTTGAAATACGATTTTCGTCTGGCGGCGGTGGAAACCTATCGCGGGCGCACGGTATATCGGGTAGCGTTCGCGCCCAAGAAAGGCGTCGGATGGGAAGACGGCGACTGGAAGGGAGAAGCGCTGATCGATGCCGAAGAGTTTCAGCCCGTGCTGGTGACCACAACGCTAGCCTGGAAGATGCCGATGGCGGTGCAGATCCTGCTGGGCACCAATATTCGCGGCCTGGGATTTTCGGTCTCGTACCAGAAGTTCGCCGATAAGGTCTGGTTCCCGGTAAGCTACGGCGGAGAATTCGAAGTGCGCGGCCTGTTTCTGTATCGCCGTACGATTACCATTGCGCTGACCAACAGCGACTTCCGGCACACGGACGTGAACAGCGACGTGGCCTACGACAAGGACGACCGGTGATCGCGACCGAAGCCGTGGCGACAACCGCGCTCGATTTCAACGGGTTGGTGCGCGAGCACCAGGCCATGGTATACAGCGTGGCCTGGCATTTTTTGCGCGACCGTCCGCTGGCGGAGGAAGTGGCGCAGGACGTGTTTTTCAGCCTGCATCGCAACCTGCGCAGCATCGAATCGCCCCGGCACGCCACGGCATGGCTGCGAAAGGTTGCGGTGCAACGGTCGATCGATGCCGGAAGGCGGCGCAAGCGGCTGCCGCGCATCGGGCTGGAAGAAGTGCCGGAGCCGGCGAGCTTCGACGCACGCTACGACCCGTGGCTGGGGGAATCGCTGCGGCGAATGGTAGCCAGCCTGCCGGAGGCGCAACGGATGACGGTGATTCTGCGCTATCAGGAAGAGATGGAGCCGGCGGAAATCGCCGCGATACTGGAAATGCCGCTGGCAACCGTGAAAAGTCATTTGCATCGCGCGCTCGGTCTGTTGCGGGAAAAGCTGGAGCGGCGCGGCATGGGAGAACGATGATGGATGGGCCGGAAGAGATGGATTGGCTGGAAGCGGAGTTGAAGAGGGCGCTGGCGCGGGAAATGCCCCCTCGGGACTTCGCGGTGCCGCGGCGGCGGCCGGCATGGCGGGCGTGGGCGGCGGCGGCCGCGGCGTTGGTGGTGCTGAGCGCGGGAAGCGGGATTGGCTATCGCCAATACCGGGGCCGCGAGGCGAAACGGGAGCTCAAGTTGGCGCTCAATATCGCCGCCGCCAAAACCAACCGGATACAAACTCAATTACGGGAGTTTTCGAGATGAAGCTAATACTCGCCGCGGCTCTGGCCGGCTGCCTGTGCGGCCTGGGCGCGCAGCAATTTCCCATGAAGATCGATCGGCTGGCCGCACAGGCATCCGACAAAATCGACGTTTCGCTGAGCGGGTCGCTGCTGCAGTTCGCGGCCAAATTCCTGGATGACAACGACCCGGACGACGCCAAGGTGCGCAAGCTGATCGTGGGCCTGGAAGGCATCTACGTGAAGAGTTATAGCTTCAAGAACGCCAACGTGTGGACGGAGGCGGACCTGGAAGCCATCCGGCGCGGTCTGCGCGCCCCAGAATGGTCGCGCATCGTCAACGTCAGCGGCGAAGACGGCACCAGCGAAATCTACGTGCGGATGGTAGAGAAGAAGCCCACCGGCGTGGCGATTCTGTGCGCGGAGCCGAAGGAATTGACCATCGTCAACATTGCCGGCTCGATCGACCTGGCGTCGCTGAGCGAGCTGAGCGGCCACTTCAATATTCCGAAGATACCGGAGAAGAAGGAGTAGTGTCCTACGGCTGCACTTTCAGGTCCGGGCCGACTTCGTAGGTCTTGCCCGCCTGGGCGTCGAAAGTGACTTCGCGGCCATCGTAGCGCAAGGTCACCGGCTGCGACGCGGCGGGGCGGAGGGCCGCCCTGGTCAGCTTGCCGGCGCGCCATTCGAGCGCCACTTCGACCGCTCCACGCGCGCGCAAGCCGGTCACGCTGCCAATGGGGAAGGCCGCGGGCAGTGCGGGCAGCAGTGCGAGAAACGCCGCGTCGCCGGTTTGGATTGGCGTCAGGCTGGTGGGCATGCCGTGCGGATCGCCGCTCTGGAGCAGCATCTCGGTGATACCGGCGGTGGCCCCGAAGTTGCCGTCGATCTGGAACGGCGGATGCGCGTCGAAGAGGTTCGCGTACAGGCCGGCGTGGGACGGGTTTCCCGGACCATTGTCCGATGCCGGCGTCAGCAGATTCCGCAGAATGCGGTAGGCGTGCTCGCCATCGAGAAAGCGGGCCCAGAGGTTGAGCTTCCAGGCCAACGACCAGCCGGTGGCCTCGTCGCCGCGGTAGAGGAGCGACTGGCGCGCGGCGGCGAACAGGTCCGGCGTGCCATAGGGCGTGATTTCCGAGCCCGGGTAGACGGCCCAGAGATGCGAGACGTGGCGATGCTGGTTAGCCGGGTCGTCCACGTCTTCCATCCATTCCTGCAACTG
Organism: Bryobacterales bacterium; assembly: GCA_003164035.1. Classification (GTDB taxonomy): domain Bacteria; phylum Acidobacteriota; class Terriglobia; order Bryobacterales; family Bryobacteraceae; genus JBEKYD01. Next base: position 37,421 of record PLRS01000033.1, read on the forward strand.
CTTGTACCGGCCGATCCGGTTCGGCGCAATCCGCCCGCGCATTTCGGTGAGTTGCGCCCGCAGGTCGCCATCCACGTTCAATATCCGGCCGGCGGCGATGACTTCGCCGAATAGCGTGCGCACGATCTCCCTATCCATCGCCGGCCCCATCACCAGGCCACCCTGTTCCGGAGAATTGCCGGGACCGGTCACCAGGTAACCCGATTTCGGGTCTTTGACCAGCGTGTCCACGAAGAACAACGCCGCGCCCTTCATCAAAGGGTAAGCGGTGTCGCGGAGAAATTGCCGGTCGCCGGAGAAAAGGTAATGCTCCCAGAGGTGGGTTGAGAGCCACGCCCCGCCGGTTTGCCAGATGCCATGGTTGGAGGCGTTGATCGGCGCGGTGCCGCGCCACAGGTCGAAATTGTGATGCAACACCCAGCCGCGCGCGTTGTATTGCTCCCTGGCGGTGATGGCGCCGGAAGCCTGGAGGTCCTTCATGGCCGCGAACAGCGGCAACTGGCACTCGGCCAGGTTGGCTTCCTCGGCCGGCCAGTAGTTCATTTCGGTATTGATATTGGTGGTGTATTTACTGTCCCAGGGCGGCGCGTTCGATTCGTTCCAGACGCCCTGCAGGTTGGCGGGCTGGCCGCCCGGGCGGCTGGAGGAAATCAGCAGGTAGCGGCCATATTGAAACACCAGGGCCACCAGTTGCGGGTCGCGCCCGGCGGCGAAATTGCGAATGCGCTCGTCGGTGGGGCTGGCGGCGGCGGGCGACGTTCCCAGGTCGAGCGAGACCCGCGCGAACAGGCTGCGGTAATCGGCGAGGTGTTCGGTGCGCAGCGTGTCGTAGGACTTGGTATGCACGCCGACCAGGGTGTGCGCGTTGCGCCCTTTCGGATCGGCGGAAACGTCCTGGTAGTTGACGAAATTAGTGGCGCCGGTGAGCACCAGCGTAACCGCGTCGGCGCCCTTCACGATAGCGCGCCCGTCCCCGGTCTCGCGCCTGCCGCCTTCGGCTGCCACCGTCAATCGAGCCTGAAAGCGGATCGCGCCGTCTTCCACTTGTCCATCCATCACCAGGTCGCCATCGGCCAAAACGGCGTTAGTCGAGCCCTGGTGCGCGGATTTCAAGCTCGCGGAAAACGACACGCTACCCGGCCGGCTGGCGGTCAGCCGGATGACGACGGCTTTGGCAGGGTAGCTGGCAAAGATCTCGCGCCGGTAGACGATGCCGTTGGCTTCGAACTCCACCGTGGCCGTAGCCGTATCCAGATCCAGCGCGCGGCGGTAGCCCGTGACGGAGCCTGCGTCGACGCCGGGAAAATCCAGCAGCAGGTCGCCGAAAGCCTGATAAGCCATCTGGTGGAGGGGCTCGGACATGAATTCCTTCATGGCCAGATCCTCGGCTTCCCGCTGCTTCGCGGCCCACAAGAGATCGCGCAGTTTGTCCAGCGACCGGTACGCGCCCTTATGGGCGTAGTCGTGCGGCGCGCCCGTCCACACGGTCTGCTCGTTGAATTGAATCCGCTCGGTGGCGACCCCGCCGAAGATCATGGCGCCCAGCTTGCCGTTGCCAACGGGCAGCGCTTCGACCCAGGTTTTGGCGGGTTGACGATACCGAAGCGTGAGCGGAGACTCGGCAAACAGCGAGGCCGCCGAAGCCCCCAGCAGGGCGATTGCGGGTAGGAATTTCATAATGTGCCGGAGAACACGCACCCGGCAACCGCTCCCTCAAAAGGCGTGAAGAAAACTCGACGAAACGCGCTGGGCAGGCGGAACCCACCTGCCCCACCATTGAAAACAATGCACTTGCTTTGGTAGCGCAGGCGGTTCCGCCTGCGACTTGTGATTTTTTCACAGCTCCTTACGGTCGCGGCTCGGACTCGGGCTAGCTCTTTATGGCTACCGGCACCAGGTCGCGGCTGGTGATCACGCGGTCGATCATGCCGTACTGCACGGCCTGATCGGGTTCCAGGATGTAATCGCGGTCCACGTCCTTGGCGACCTTGTCCACCGGCTGGCCGGTGGCTTCCGCCAGCATGCCGTTCAAGATTTCACGCATGCGCAGGATTTCACGGGCGTAGATATCGATATCGGCCGCCTGTCCGGCCAATCCCTGCATGGAGGGCTGGTGGATCATGATGCGCGAGTTCGGCAAACTGAAGCGTTTGCCCTTGGTCCCCATGGCCAGCAGCACCGCGGCCATCGATGCGGCCTGTCCCACGCAAATCGTGATGATGTCCGGGCGCACGAACGCCATGGTGTCCAGGATCGCCAGGCCGGCCGTGATCGAGCCACCCGGTGAGTTGACATAAATCGATATGTCCCGCTCCGGATCTTCGGCCTCCAGGAACAGGAGCTGGGCGATCACCAGGTTGGCTACATTGTCGTCGATCGGCGTGCCCAGGAAGATGATGTTTTCCTTGAGCAGCCGCGAGTAAATATCGTAGGCACGCTCACCGCGCGAGGTCTGCTCGACCACCATCGGGACCAGGACCGATTGAGGCACTCCACTGAATTGGTTAGGCATGTTCACTCTCTAGATAGCACATTGGCGGAAGGGGAGGATCGCGGCCGTCGACACACGCCGGGAGACACTCCGGGCTTCCGCCTGATAATTGAGATGCCGGAGACGGCGCTTCAGGCTCGCCGCAGCACTTTTCGGGTCACCGGCTTGGCGGCGGCGGCCTTCTTCTTCGCGTCGCGCACCAGGTCGGCGATGGTCGTCTTACCCAGGAAGACCATGATGCGCGCCTGCACCGGCTTCCACCGGCCGCACAAAGAGCAGGCTTTCGCGGAGGTACATTCCGGCAGCCCCCCGGCGCAGGAGTTGAAATTGTTCATCCCGTCCACTGCGTCGATGATGTCGATCAGTTTCAGTTTCTTGGGCGACGTGTTCAGGCAAAAGCCGCCGGTTGGTCCCTTACTCGATTTCAGTAGACCTTTGCGGGCGATCCCTTGCAGAATCTTAGCCAGAAAGTGCGCAGGAATCTGTTCTTCCTCCGCGATGTTCTTCACCATCGCGAACTGTCCCTCCGGCAAACTGGCGAGATTGACAAAGGCGCGAATTGCGTACTTCGAGGATTGTGAGTATATCAAGATCCTACTATCTTAATTCAAAATTTCGCAAACGCAAAACGGCTATGCGATTTTTTTCTAGCACCAGCAGCCGATTTCCGGGCAGACGGGCGAGACCGACGCCGCCGTTAGTGCGGATTAATACTTTCCCGGGGCCGAAACCGCCGCCTTGGCGGCGGAACTGCAGCAGCCGGCCGGGGGAATCCTGTTCCAAGATAAACAGGTCCTCATTTATGAATTGGATACCGGCTGCCCCTTGGAGGGGCCCCAGGTCATGAGGCCTCCAGAGCTGCTTCGGATCGGCGGGGCGCTCGAACCAGGCGGCGCGGGCCGGCCGCATATCGCGCTGGGCCGCCACGCGGACCCGATCGCTCCAGGCGAGATGGAGCATCGCCGACCCCGCCTCCTCGTTCCACGTATCGATAGCAAACTCGCGCCAGGGCAGTTCGAAGCGAGTGGGCGATTTCATCCAATAGTTCCCGCACAACAGATCGGGCAGCCCGTCGCCATCGACGTCGGCGATCGCCAGACCGCCTTCCGTGGATGGCGTATAGATGGTGTAAAGTTCGGTCTCCGCCCAGCCATCCTTCATGGGCGAGGGAAACTCGTAGAAGCGGACCTGTTGGCGTTTGTGAATCAGCAGGACCCCGTGATGACCTATCAGGTCGGCCGGAATCGCGTCGCGGGTATCGACCCCGGTATCGACTACGAAACGTTTACGATCGGCGAGCCGTAGCCAGATCAACTCCCGCGGTTCGATCGAATTGAGGATCAACCCCGCGTCCATGACGCAGCCTCCTTCCGCGAACTGCCCTTGCGCGATGCGCTCGCGTTTGCCGGTATCGAGGGCGATCCGATAGACGTCTTCGCCCCAGGTGAACAAAACGTCGCCCGACGCTGTATCCCGGAGGACCGCAAATCCGGCGATTCCGGCGCCCGGCAGCGGAATGGTCCGCTGTTGAGCTGCCGCCGTCGCACAACCCAAGACCGCCATCCAAAAAGTGCGCAGCATGAAGATGTTATTGTACGGAATGAGGCTTGGATATGGTGGGTAATCTCAAAGGCCTTCTTGCGGGGCGCGACGATGACATGGAACTGGATCTGGCGGCCCTGAATCTGGCCACCATCGAGTTCCCCGGTCTCGACTTCGGCCCCTCTCTCGCCGCCCTCGACCGCTTTGCCAACGACATCGCGGACCGCTGCAGCGATCTTTCGGACGGGCGCGAATTCGTTGGCGTGTCCAACCGATATCTTTTTCAGGAGATTGGACTGCGCGGCAACGACGACGATTACTACAATCCGCGCAACAGTTGCCTGAACCAGGTGCTGGATTTGCGTCTCGGCATTCCCATAACGCTGTCGGTGATCTACATGGAGGTCGGACGGCGGCTGGCCAAGCACGTAGTCGGCATCGGACTGCCCCGGCATTTTGTCATTCAGTACGATGACGGCGATTACTCGACTTACATCGACCCGTTTCACGGTGGCGCGATCCTGTCCGCCGACGACTGCTATCGCCTGGCCCAGGCCGAGGACGAGAATCCCCGTTTGCTGGCGCCGGCCGGCAAGCGCCAGATCGTGATGCGAATGATCAACAATCTCCGCGGTATCTATTTTTCGCAGCGCTCGTTCGAAAAGGCCCAGGAGATTCTGAACCTGCTGATCGAAGCTAATCCGGAATCGGCCGAAGAGTACAAGCAGCGGGGGCTGGTGCGTCTCCATATGCGGCATCTGCTCGCCGGAAAGAAGGACCTGCAGATTTACCTCGCGCTGAATCCGCATGCGGAAGATAAAGAAGAGATCCAAGGTCAGTTGCAGGCGGTCGGCAAGTGGCTGGCGGCTTTGAACTGACGCTGCGTTATCCGTTGTCCGTTTTCCGTTGTCCGTTATCCGTTGAACGGATCCCATGACGGAGTGCTTCACGTTTTTTACGTGTAAACTGGAATGGTACGTTTGTGAAGCAGAACATCACTCTCGCCCTCGACAAATCGCTCCTGAAAAAGACTCGCGCCCTTGCCGCCCAGCGTGGTTCCAGCGTGAGCGCCATGCTGGCTCAGGAGCTCCAGAAAATCGTCGAACGCGAGAATGGTTACCAGCAGGCGAAGCAGAGAGCCTTGGCGCGGCTCCATTCGCCATTCCATCTCGGCGGAGAGAAGTGGCCGGACCGGGAATCCTTGCATGACCGTGCGGACCTTCGTTGACTCCAATATTCTCATCTACGCTCACGACGCGGACGCCGGCTTCCGGCAGCGCCGGGCGTTGGAGGAATTGGCGGAACTCGACTGGATCGGGCGACGTCGAGCCGCTCCATGGCGATGGGGTCATTGTTTCCGGCTTCGCGTCGGCTACTACCGCGTGGTGTTCCGGCGTATCGACAACGGACTGGAGGTTCTTGCGGTTGGCCACCGGTCTGACGTTTATCGGTAAGTGTCATCTGAACCTGATACGGGCTCGGCACCATCCGCTTCGAAACTGGACATGTGCCAGCACACACGTCGGCGGCGCACGCCCCAATTACTAATTTGCCGGGGCGACTGCGGCCGGCAATCAAAGCTTTCATTCCGTAAAACGGAGCCCGCCGTCGGGCGACTCCAAATCTAATCGTCCTCAGCTCTCGTGCACATCTTCCAGGTACGTATACCCGTGCAGACCATCCTCATAATACCGAAGCAGGTGCCCGGACTCCTCATACGTCAGTCGTCCCTCCCGCACCGCCAACTCGACATCCCGGCGCAGACTCGCGATCAGCGAATCCGCCTTGAACTGCACGTAGTCCAACACTTCGCGAACCGTATCGCCCTTGATGACCGCATCGAGAACCACCTCGCCCGCTTCGTTAAGCCGGACGTGGACCGCGTTGGTATCGCCGAACAGGTTGT
>PLRS01000012.1 GCA_003164035.1 Bryobacterales bacterium
GGCGATCTTTGTCGCCGGTGTTCTTAGCTGCCTTCCGGCGCAAAATTGCCTTTCTGAACGCCCATCCGCTCGCCTGGTGAACCCCCGCGAGTCGGTTTCCGCGTCTCCGAGCCGCCTCCCTTTTACCGGTCAAGCCATCGGAGTCTTGTGCGCTTGTGCTATTATGCTGTTGTGCGAANNGCCTCGGACGAGTGGTTGGCGACCTGATTCTGAAATCGTCGCAAGGGGCGAAAGGGGCATCGATAAAGATGAGCGATTACGGTTTCCCCACTTTCCGTTGCGCCCGGCCCGTGACCACCGAGGACGTCAAGGCTCTCGATGACGAAGAGTAAGGTCTACCTGCTCGACTCCAATGTGCTGATCGCACTGGCGACACCGGAACACAGTCTGAACGCGCGCGCGACGGCGTGGTTCCTCAAGGGGGGCCGGTTTGCCACATGCCCCATCACGCAAGGGGCGCTTTTCCGTTTCCACCTGCGCGCCGGTGTGGAGGCGACGGCGGAATCCGCAAAGCTCCTGCTCGAATCCATTTTTTCCCTCCCGCGGCACGAATTCTGGCCGGACGATGTTTCCTATTTCGACATGCCAACCACGGGAATCGTGGGGCATCGGCAGGTCACTGACGCTTACCTTGTGCAGTTGGCGCGGAAACACGGCGGTTCCGTAGCCACTTTGGACCGGGCGCTGGCTGCCGTTCACCCAGGCACTACACTGCTGGCGTAGCGCGCTTCTAGCGGATCGGGATATCGAGCAGAGTAGTCCAGTACTGGGTGGATTGCAGGGCGAAGCCGATCAGGATAAGGACGACGCCGTAGACTCCCATGCGCTTTTCAGGGACGTGGTCGGCGGCCCATTCGATGACGGGGGTGCAGGAGGTCGAGATCGCGGTGGTGATGCCCACCGTGAGTCCGATCGCGAGGCCGAACGAAATGGCGCGTTCCGGATGGTGGGCCAGCCTGGCGCACATCGCGGCGGCGGCGATGCCGTAGCCGAGTGTGCGGTTCAGAGCGGCAAGAATCTGGCGGCGAGTGGCTCGCGGACGGGGCGCCGCGGAGTAGTCCAGCGTGGGACGAATCCCGATGCGGTAAGCGGCGACCTGGCCGAGAGTGCTGACCAGGCCAAAGACGGCGCCGAACCCGAGGCCGAAATACGACGCGGCGCCGATGCCGTGGCCGAGGCCGCGGACGGCGCTGGCGGCTGCATCGGACCAGAAGCCGGGATCGGGCTCGCCGCGCGATGCGCGGGAGAATTCCAGGGCCAGCGTCAGGCCGTGGGTGACGCCGCAGGCAATGCCGAAAACGGGTCCGAGCGGAATGCCGTAGCCAACCGCGAAAATCGCTCCGTAGGTGACGCCGCGCGTGAGGGCGCGCAGCGGTCCGTGTTCCCCGCCTAACAGGTCGTAGGCGAGATAGAGCGCGCCCAGCACGTCCAACGCGCTGCCCACAATGCTGATGATGGCGAGGGTGTAGTGGTTCATGCGCGAGTGAGGATCCACTTTAGGACGCTGGCGAAGCCGCGCGAGCCGCTGGCGGAGGGATTGAAGAATCGACGCCCCTTGCGGTGTGGAGGATAGGACAAGCTTCTATTATGCGGGAAGCGGCGTACCGGGAACTTCTTACTACTTCCGCTTCTTCGCCGGCTCCGGGCCGATCCGTTCGATGGTCACGCCGAGCAGTTTCACCGGGTCCACCGGCTTATCGCCGCGGACGCGGCCGCGATCGATCATCGAGACCACGTCCTGCCCCTCCACAACCACGCCGAAGATGGTGTACTTGCCGTTCCATTCATGCATGGGACCGTTGGTGATGAAGAACTGGCAGCCGGCGGAATCCGGCTGGCCGGTGTTGGCCATGGCGAGCTTGCCGGCGTTGTCGAACCGCAAACCGGGTAGAAACTCGTCGCGAATGGTGAACCCGCAGTCGTGCGCGCCGGTGCCGGTTGGATCGCCCGATTGGATCATCACGCCCGGCAACACGCGGTGGAAGGTGATGTTATTGTACAGGGGCACCTTCACCATCTTCCCGGTTTTGGGACTGCGTGTCGCCTTGGTGCCTTGCGCGAGCGCCACGAAATTCGAGACCGTCATGGGCGTGTATTTTTCGTAAAGCTGCGCGGTGAAAGTGCCCATCGACGTATTGAAGATGGCGTAAAGCCCGTCGGGGCGCGTTTGCGCGGAAACGCAACCCGCAACGAGAAGAAATTGAGCGAACCTGGTCACGGTTCCCCATTCTAACTCTATGTTTCAGCCGGAGGCCGATGCGGGCGCGGGTGCTTAACCGATCTGGGGATTTCGCAGTTGAGGCCCGGCAACCGCTCCCTTACGGTCGCGGCTCGGTTACGGACACCGCGCGTTTGCAGTCACTTACCGATGCGGCGCGCACGCCGCGCGGGCCTATCGGAGGTCTAGGAAAACGATGCTCGAAGGAGTGCCCACCGGCGTGTACCGGCCTGTGAAAGAGAGGCGGCCAGTGGCGCGGTCGATGCGGAACGTGGCGATGGCATCGCCTCGCTGGTTGCAGGAATAGAAGTAGTTACCGGTGGGGTCGATATTGAAGCTGCGCGGATAATCGCCGCGCGTCCATTCCTCGGCAACGTAGGTCAGCTCGCCCGCCGGCCCGATGGAGAAGAGGGATATGGCGTCGTGCAGGCGGTTGGCGGCGTAGACGAATTTCCCGTTGGCCGAGACCATCACTTCGGAGGTGTAATCGGTGCCTGCAAAGCCGGGCGGCAGGCTGGAGACGGTCTGTTTGGCCGTCAGCGTTCCGTTGGCGGCATCGTAATCGAACTTGACCAGAGTGGAGGATTCCTCCTGGAGCGAATACACCCAGCGGCCGTTGGGGTGGAATGCGAAATGGCGGGGGCCGTCGCCCGGGGGCAGCGAAACCGATGCCGGATCGCCAGCGGCCAGCACGCCCCTTTCCGCGTCGAATTTCCAAATGAAGATGCGGTCCAGGCCGAGGTCGGTGGACAGGACGAACCTGCCCGAAGGATCGGCCTGGATCATGTGCGCATGGGGGCGTTCGTGACCGCTGAACGCGAAACTGCCGGCAGGGGCGGTGGCCGAATGCGTTCGGGAGACGTCGCCTTCACCCTTCCTGACGTCGGTCGCCGGCCCGAGCGAACCGTCCGCCCGGATGGGAAGCACGGCCGCCGTTCCGCCCGCGTAGTTGGCCACCAGCACATATTTGCCGGACGGGTGGACGCTCAGGTAGGCGGGACCGGCGCCTCCGGAAGAGACGGTATTCAGCAAGGTCAGATGGCCGCTGGAACGATCGATCGAATAGGCGCTCACCGAACCGGAACCGGCGCCCTCGAAAGTCGCGGTCTCGTTGGCGGAGTACAGGTGCGTTTGGGAAGGGTCGAGCGCGAGGCAGGAAGGGTTGGAGCCATTGGGCGTCACTTCGCGCTGCGAAAGCTGCCCGTTCGATGGATCGACCTGAAACAGGTAGATGCCCTGCCCATTGCCCTGGCTGCCTTCGGGACCCTGCGGCGAGCTGTAGGTTCCGACATACGCCAGGAGCGGGCCCTTCGCGGGCTTGTTTGGCTGCGCCGGCGCGGGCAGCACGGCGGCAAGGGCGAGAAACACCGGTAACAATCGCATGATCGTCAAGTGTAACCGGGCGCGCGAGCCCGCGGGCGCCCGCAGCTCGGTATTAAGCACCCCCTCACCCACCCCACAAAGCGCCACAATAAGACCATGGCCCGCATCACTGAACTCGAGGTCAACGGCACCCGGCGCCATCTGGACGCCGATTCGGACCGAACGCTGCTGAGCGTGCTGCGCGACGACCTCTCGCTGACCGGCGTCAAGTACGGTTGCGGCGAGGGGCAATGCGCCGCCTGCACCGTGCTGGTGGATGGCGCGCCCGCGAAGTCGTGCCTCACCAAAGTCGGCACCGTCGCCGGCAAACGCATCGTCACCATCGAAGGGCTCGCCCCGGCGGAAACGCTGCACCCGGTGCAGGAGGCGTTCCTCGAAGCCGACGCCATGCAGTGCGGCTGGTGCACGCCCGGAATGATTCTGGGCGCGGTGGCCCTGCTGGCCAGCTCGCCCAACCCCACCGACGCCGAAATCGCAACCGGCTTGAACGGCCACATCTGCCGCTGCGGCACCTACCCGCGCATCGTTCGCGCCATTCGCCTGGCGGCGAAGAGAGCCGCGAAGAAAGGAGTCCACGCATGACACGGCGGGAATTCTTCGCTAGGGTCGGAGGCGGCGTCGTAGTGATTCTGGTTCCGGACGAGTTGAGCGCCCAGGAATCGGGGCGCGGCATGAATCAGCGCATGCCGGAGCAGGTGAGTGCATGGCTGCACATCGCCGAGGACGGCTCGGTGACGGTCTATACCGGCAAGGTGGAGATGGGACAAAACGCGCGCAGCTCGCTCACCCAGGCTGCCGCCGAAGAGTTGCACGCGCCGGTCGCTTCCATCCGCCTCATCATGGGCGATACGGCTCTCACCCCATTCGACATGGGCACCTCCGGCAGCGGGACCACCCCCAACATGTGGCCGCAAATTCGCAAAGCCGCCGCGGCTGCCCGCGAGATGCTCATCGACCTCGCCTCGCAAAAGTGGGCGGTGGACCGCGCCACCATCACCGTGGCCGATGGCAAGGTCCGGGCCGGCAATCGGTCGGCCGGTTTCGGCGATCTCACTCACGGCGAAAAACTGGCCCGCGCCATTCCCGTCGGCTTAGCGCTAACGCCCGCCGACCAATGGAAAGTGGCCGGTAAACCGATCGAAAAGGTAAACGGCCGCGCCATCGTCACCGGCGCGCATGCCTATGCCTACGATATCCAGCGCCCTGGCATGCTGTACGCCAAGGTGCTCTATCCGCCCTCGTTCGGGGCGCGCCTGGCTGCGCTCGATAGCGCCGCCGCCGAGGCGATTCCCGGCGTGAAAGTGGTGCGGCAGAAAATTTCCGGCCAGCGCGAAGCCGGCGCGGACCTGGTGGCCGCGCTCGCCCCGGATCCCGCCAGCGCCGAAAAAGCCCTGGCAGCGCTCCATGCGGAATGGGCCCCCGCCGCCGGCCAGCCTTCCTCCAAGGATGTCTTCGCCTACTTGAAGCGAACCGCCCAAAGCGCCGCCTCCCCGCACCTGGACCTTGCGCCCTATACCATCGCCTACATCGCCCACGTGCCGCTGGAGCCGCGCGGCGCCGTGGCCGAATGGTCCGCCGATGGCAAGCTGATGGTTTGGACCGGCTCCCAGCGCCCCTTTGGCGTGCGCAGTGAACTGGCCGCCGAATTCGGCATCCCCGAAGAAAGCGTCCATGTCATCGTGCCCGATACCGGCTCCGGCTACGGCGGCAAACACCAGGGCGACGCCGCGGTGGAGGCCGCCGTCCTGGCCAAGGCCGCCGGCAAACCGGTGAAACGGAACTGGACCCGCACGGAGGAATTGACGTGGGCCTACTTCCGCCCCGGCGGGCTGGTGGAAGCCGGCGGCAAAGTGAACCCCGACGGCACGCTGGCCGCCTGGGAATTCCACAATTACAACTCCGGCCCGTCGGCTCTTCAGACTCCCTACCGCGTGGCCGAAAAGTACGAGCAGTATCACCGCACCCAGTCGCCCCTGCGCCAGGGCTCCTATCGCGCCCTGGCCGCCACCGCCAATCATTTCGTACGCGAAAGCGTGATGGACGACCTGGCCCACGGCGCATCGATCGACCCGTTGGAGTTCCGCTTCAAGAACCTGGATAACCAGCGTCTGCGCGACGTGCTCACCGCCGCCGCCGAACGTTTCGGCTGGAAGAATCGCAAGCGCGCTCCTGGCCGCGGCTTCGGCCTCGCCGCCGGCACGGAAAAGGGCAGCTACATCGCTACCTGCGCCGAAATCGCGGTGGATGGCGGCGCGGTGAAAGTGGTACGTGTGGTGGAAGCGTTCGAATGCGGCGCCATCGTCAATCCCGAACATCTGGCCAACCAGGTGGAAGGCGCCGTGGCCATGGGCATCGGCGGCGCGCTGTTCGAACACGTCGATTTCGCCGATGGCAAGATTCTCTCCAATCGCCTCGGCCGATACCGGGTGCCTCGGTTCGCCGACATGCCGGTGATCGAGAGCGTGCTGCTCGACCGCAAGGATCTCCCTTCCGCCGGGGCCGGCGAAACTCCCATCGTAGGTGTGGCCCCCGCCATCGCCAACGCCATTTTCGACGCCACCGGCCAGCGCATTCGCTCGCTCCCGCTGGTGCCGAATGGCCTGCCGGCGCTTTCGGCCGCCAGGGCTCCAGCGTAGAACGGTGGTTCACTCAGATGTAACCAGCCGTTCAGGCTATTGGAACACTCCAGCAGTATTATCGGAAGCAATGGATAATCCGGAGCTGGATGCTTTACGGCAGAGCTATAAGAATGCCGTCGAGGAATGGATTGCGACGATTCGTGAAGAAGAGGCGCTGGCGACGGCGGATCATGCCGTAAAAGCCGTGGACCTTTGGGAAAATGCCGGATTCCGCGAGGAAAAGGCGCGGGGTAAGGCAAAGGATGCAAAGAGCGCGTATGAGGATGCGCTGCGGCAAGTGTTGTTTGACATTTAGCTCACTCACCCTACTCCGGCAGGCGCAGGAACTCGGCTGGCGATAACGCGCGGCGGGTCATGCGCGCCTCGAATACGGCGCCTTTGAAGTAATCCCGCCGGTCGATGCGGACGCCGATCGAGCAGTGGCCAGGCCCCTGCGGCGCGAGGCGCACTTCGGCCGATCCTTGCATTTCGCCATCCACGTAGTTGCTCAGCCGGGCGCCGTCGTACACCAGCGCGGCGTGGTGCCAGGCGCCGAGTGAATGCAGCTTGCCGCGGTCGATCAGGGCCTTCGATGCGGTGCCCGAAAGAGCGAAGCTGTCCAGGCACCAGCGGTTGTCGATCACCCGGATTTCAAAGAGCATGCGATCGGGTGTATCTTTGCCGGTCTTCGGGTCGAGCACGGAGAGGTGAAAGAAACGCTGCTCGGGGGCGCCGCCCGGATCGGGCCGGAAAATCACTTCCCAGGTGAAAGCCGCCACGCCGGCCAGCGGGTGAACATTGAGGTAGATCGCGTCTTCCACACCGCCGAACGCGATCGCCTTACCGATGGGCGTCTCGACGACGTGCGGATGTCCGACGACGGTGACGGGATAGCCGCCGATGCGGTCGAGATTGTCGAACCGCCAGACCTCCGAGCCAGTCTGCTGGCCGAGCAGGGTTCCGGCCACGGCGGCCAGGATGCAGAATCGCAGCAGCATGGCTTCGAAGATAGCGCATTTCGCCATGGCCGGCGGCGGGCCGTGCCTAACCGATCTGGGAATTTCGCAGTTCGGGCGCGGCGACCGCTCCCTCACGGTCGCGGCTCGGTTAAGAGTCCGGGTGTATAATACCGCCACCTGGAAGTCCCAGGGAGCCGGAATAACTTGTCCGGAGCGGAGGGTTCTATGGTCGAAGAGCTTGCGATTCGGGCCAAGCTTAGAATTGGCCTCGCGCTGTCGGGGGGCGGATTTCGCGCCTCGCTCTTTCATCTGGGGGTGATCCGCCGCCTGGAGGAACTCGGGATCATGGAGAAGGTGACGCTCGTCTCCGCGGTTTCGGGCGGGTCCATCATTGCCGCCTTCTATCTCTGCGAGATGGAAAAACACCTGCGAACGTTTCGCATTGCGTCGCACGGCGGGCCGATCGCGCCGGACCGCGTGGCTCTGTTCGAGGACATCGCGGAGAGGTTTCTCAAGGGGGTGGACCACAACCTTCGGACCCGCGCCCTGATATTCACCGTGTGCTTTCACCCGTGGCTGTTCGTGAAGACGCTGGTAATGAAGACGTTCCGCGCCGGCGCCCGGGCCGACCTGATTCAGGCCGAATACGACCGCTGGTTCTTCAATAAAGACACCCTCGACCAGCTTCCGGTGGAGAGGCCGGACTCGGCGGACGGCCGTACCCCTCCCCAATGCCTGGCCGGCCACGACGAACCGTTCTACGGGCCCAAACTCCTGCTGAACACCACATCGCTGCTGACCGGGGAGCGCACGGTTTTTTCCAGGGACACAAGCTCCGGCATCGACGACCTGAAGACCCCCGACAAGAACGTTCTGCTGCTGTCGCGAGTGGTGGGAGCCTCTTCGGGTGTGCCGGTCCTGTTTCCGCCCACCCCTATTTGCGGCGACCTTCTGGTGGACGGCGGCATCTCCGACAATCAGGGCATCGAAGGGCTATTCGGCGAGTGCGATGTCATCCTGGTGAGCGACGCCTCCGGCCAGCTCGAGCTGAAACACACCCTCTCCACATCCTCTTACTCCGTTTATCGGCGCGTGAACGAGATCTTCCAGTTCCAGATTCGCAACAAGCTTCTCGAGTTGTTGATGAAGTGGCGAGAGGCTCGGCCTGAGCGGTCGTTCGCCTTCATCCACCTGCTGGTGAACCTGAAAAGCCGCCGCGGCTCGCCGCCGCGCGTGTCCACCGAGATCCTGCCGGCGCTGGGACGGATTCGGACCGACCTGGATCAGTTCAGTCCCGTGGAACGCGAAGCGTTGATGTACCACGGTTATACCCTGATCGACGCGCAGCTCAGGGAGTACTGCTGCGACTTCCTCAAAACCTGCTGCCCGGACTTCCATCGGCGCAAGCTTAAGACACCGCCCCTTTTCCAGGATCCAGTGCAAGAGAGTGAGCGTTGCCGGACGAAGATCCGTCGCGACCTGGAGGCGGGCTGCGAGGGCTTCTATCTGCTTCGCTGCCTCAAGAAATACGGACGGCAAACCGTTCTGGTGTTCCTGTGCGGCCTGGTCGCACTCAGCGGCCTGGTGTGGTACGTCTTCGGGCCTTTACGGTTCCTGGTGGACTTCACTAAGAACGCACTGAAGGGGTTTCTTTACGGAATCGTGCCTGAAGCTTTGGTCGTCCAGATCGACCGTCTCCTCTATTTCTTCGGATTCGAGGAACTCATTCCAACAATCGACGGCGTGGCGCACTTGCTGGCGCTGCTGATTCTGTTCGGAATATCGGCCTACGTTGCCTCCTTCCCGGTTTACCTGGTGGTGCGCTGGGCCGCCATGTGGCAGGACCTGCGGCTCTACAAGAAAATGACCAAAGGAAAGGGCCCGACGCTCCATTGGGTCGAGGCGAACGAAGGAACCGGCCGGGTTGCCGATAGGGAATCTCAAGATTCGCCTGAAAAGTGAAGCACAGGACTGCGACGGGCTTCGTTCAGCGCCAGCGAGAGGTTCGCCTCGGCCCAAAGCAAAGGAGTGTTCGGACCGGGCGTCCAGCGGCCGCGCTTGAGGAAATACAGCTCCGGGCAATCATTCGCGGGAGTGAGTTGGCGGATGGCTCTGTGCAGGTAGCGGGCTTGCTGTTCGCGGTCCTTATAGAGTCTGCCGAAGACGACCGAAAGCAGGCTGTCGAACAGACACCACTGCGCTTCGCAGCCCGGCTGCAGGTACGCGTCGCGCACCTCGATGCGCTCGCTCCAATCGCTGCTGCGTAACTCGGGCGGGAGCCAGCGATCGTAATCCTGACAGTAGTAAGAGTCGCCGATGTAGCGGCGAAAGCCTCTTTCTCCTTCGAGACGGGCTTGCACGAGGTGAACGATCAGGTCCCGCGCGACCGAGTCACGCACGACTTCGAGAGGATAGACAAGGAAAAGCACGGCGGCGTCGGCCCCGCGAAGCTTAGGCGACTCGAGCGGCAACTGGCGGGCGAGGAGGCCGCGTCCGGCGGCGATCAGCGAATCGGCGACAGCGGCTCCGGCAAGCTTGGCTTCTTCGAGACCGGCCAGGACCGCGCCGACGCTCGACGAATTCACCTTCCGACCCTCTTCCCATGCGCCGCTGTCGGGGTCTTCCCAGTAGCGTATCGCCTCGAAGTAGCGAATGAACAATCGAATGACTTCCTGTTCGGAAGCTTCCAGGCGCCAACAGCCGAGGTTGTGGAGGCGCGCCCGGAACCAAAGCACGTAACCCAGAGCGTCGTTTTGCGCGTGCGACCAGTTCCCGGAAAGCTCCCGCAGCGAATTGGCGTCGAAGCGAACGCGAGGCCTCGATTCTACCGTCTCTTTGAGGGATGGCCGGGCGATCACCGCGGCGAAACGCGGCGCTTCGGATTCAACGAAACGCATCAACCCCCGGACGCACCCGACCGCCGCCTCAACGTCTCCAGCATCGAGCCGCGAGTAGGCCACCATAACGTTATCGCGCAACCAGGCATTCTGATAGCCCGTAACGGAGGTGGAATCCAAACCGCCCGCGGCCGGATAAATTCCGTTCGCATTCGGAGCGAAGAAGCCCTTCTTCTCCGCCGCCACGCGCTCGACGAGTTCGCCGATGCTCAGTCCTTCGGTTCGGATACGATCCCCTTCAGCACGCGCTCCGACCACCGTAGGACGATGGGCGGTCCAAGCAACGCCAGAGCATCCACAATTTTGAAAAAGAGGTCCCACCTTCCCCAGGCCGGCGGCACCGGCAACCGGAAGGAGAGAACATAGGCAAGTATCGCGGGAAGGAAAAAAATAAGGTAGCGGAGTTTGTCCGTCAGCCAGAGCAGTTGTCTGGCCGGATCCTCCTCGTGTACAAATTGTTCCCAACCGAGCGCATCGTTGGGTTCAGTCCGTTTGGCGAGCCGCGGCTGGAGCGTAGTTTGAATGTATTCGGCTGCCCGGCCAATGCGGGCGGCGACCTCGGCGTATAGGGTAGCCAGGATTGCAAACGGGAGCGGGGTGGCCGCGGCCACCCACGGAAGCGTCCCTGTCGGTTGGCCGGCCGCGACCGGAATAATGGCCGCGATAATCGCAACCGCCAGACCCAAAAAAAAGCTCTGGAGATTCAGGAAGGTCTGGATTTCGGCGCGCAGGGCGCCGTACTCCGCGAGATCCACTTGTAAAGAGGCCTCGTCGCCCGACATGGGCTTATTATGCCATACGAAAGGTAAGGCTAAAGTGACGATCCGAAGCTTTGACCGGATTCTTCCGCCAGCCAATCCGAAAACCCCCGCCTCGCCGCTCCGCCGGCGCTCTGCTAGCATAAGCGCGTATGAAGCCTCCTCGATTTTCCAGCCTGGTCTGGCTGGCGGCGCCGGCCGGCGCTTTGCTGTGCATCTGGGGCGCTCTTGCACAACAGCGGCAACAGACTCGTTTCGCTCCCGGCCAGATGGATTCGTTCCTCTATGGCGCGGCGTTTTACGAAGAGTACATGCCGCAGGATCGTCTCGAAAAAGACGTCCAGTTGATGGAGCAGGCCGGAATTACCGTGGTCCGCGTGGGGGAATCGACCTGGAGCCTTTGGGAGCCCGAGGATGGCCGCTTCGAATTCGCCTGGATGGACCGGATCGTCGAACGGCTGGCGCGGGCGCACATCCGCGTCATCATGGGTACGCCGAGTTACTCCATTCCACCGTGGATGTTCAAGGAGCATCCGGAAATCCTGGTGACCCGGATCGACGGCAGCAAGGCCACCTACGGCCTGCGCCAGAACATGGATGTCACCAACCCCGACTTCCTGCGATACTCCGAGCGCGTGATTCGCAAGATCGGCGAACATTACCGCGATAATCCCGCCGTCATCGGCTACCAGATCGACAATGAGACGTCCTCGAACGGCACCGCAGGCCCCAACGTGGAGGCCGGTTTCGTGCGCTACCTGCAACATAAATTCTCCACCGTCGACCGTCTCAACAAGCTCTGGGGACTCGTCTACTGGGGGCAGAGCCTGCACGACTGGTCCGAGGTTCCTCCCCGCGACGGCATTCTGAATCCCGGCTGGAAGCTGGAGTGGGATCGCTACCAGGACTCGCTCACCACCGACTTTCTGGCGTGGCAATATTCGTTGCTGAGCGAATATGTTCGCCCGGATCAATTCATCATGCAGGATTTCGGCGGCGCCACCCGCTCCGCCGTCAATGAGTACGCCATTTCGAAGCATCTGGATATCGTCGGCATCAATCCCTACCATCCTACTCAGGACTTATACGACGGCGAAGGGTCCAGTTACGGCGGCGACTTCGCCCGCTCTCTGAAGCGCACCAATTATCTGGTTACCGAAATCAACGCTCAGACCATTGGCTGGGACTCGCGCTCCCAGTTTCCGCCTTATGACGGGCAGTTGCGCCAGGATGTCTACGCCATGGCGGCCAGCGGGGCCAACATGGTCGAATACTGGCACTGGCACTCGCTGCACTACGGGCAGGAAACTTATTGGAAGGGCGTGTTGTCGCACGATCTGGAACCCGGCCGGGTTTATAACGAAGTAGCGCGAACCGCGCATGAGCTGCAGCGCATCGGTTCCCATCTGGTCGATCTGAAAACCTCGCAGCCAGTGGCGCTGCTCTACAGCAACGATTCGCGCCGCGGGACCGATTCTATGCCGTTCCTGCTGTCGCATGCGCCCGGCGACATGCCCTGGAATAATCCCGGAGGCTACGATGTGGAATTGCACCGCCTGTACCGCGCCATTTACCGTTTGAATGCCGGAGTGGATTTTGTTTTTCCCGAAACCGAGGACCTGAGCGCGTATAAGGTGGTCGTGGTGCCACCGTTGTATATCGCCAGCGAACGTCTTCTCCAGCGCCTGGTCGATTACGTTCGCAACGGCGGGCACCTGGTGCTCACGCTCAAGAGCGGCTTCTGCGACGAGTACTCGACCGTCCGCGCGGCCATGGCTCCTGGCCCGCTCCGCGAGGCCGCCGGCTTCCATTACCAGGAGTTTTCGAACCTGGCCAAGCCCCTCGCCCTCAAGGGCGATCCGTTCCAGGCCGGCGCCGCCAACCAGGTCAGTGACTGGGCCGAAATGCTTCTGCTCGATACGGCGAAGCCGCTGGCTTATTACGACCACCCGTTTTTCGGAAAGTATCCCGCCATCACCGAGAACCGCTTCGGCAAGGGCATGGTCACATACGAGGGAACGGTCTTGAGCGATGAGTTGCAACGGAAGGTGCTGGCGCGCGTTTTCGACCAGGCGCAGCTCACCGGCCCCGATCGGAAGATGCCCGCGGCCATCCGCGTGAAACACGGCGTCAACCGAGCCGGCAAAACGCTCCATTACTTCTTCAATTTTTCCGCCGCCACGCAGCGCGTTACTTACGCTTACCCCAATGGCACGGAGTTGCTGTCGGGGCATCCGGTAGCCGCCGGCGGCGAGATTTCGCTTGATCCGTGGGGCGTGGCCATCGTGGAGCAATAAGATCGCTCGTGGCGCCCGCACTCCTCGGTGCCGCGTCGAGTCTGCGAACTCCTGCGGTCGTCGGGCATCTCGCGCAGTCAAGGAAAATGCGTTGAGCCCTTCCGTCGCATTACGACCGCTGGCAGACGCCGTGGGGCAGACCATCGTTTTTTGTGGTCTGCCCTACACCACCCACCCGAACATGCTCGCTCGCCCTCCTATTCAGCCTCTTACCGGCGCGAGATTGCCGGCGACCTGAATGACACGGTGGCAGACCACAAGAAACGATGGTCTGCCCCACGGACCGCCCCAGTGCCCCGCGAGCCGAAATCTGGTGGCTCAACCCAATTTCCACGACTTCCGGAGTTCGGAGTCTCGACTCGACGCCTTTGCGCCCTGGGCGGCCATTGCCTCCTCGACCGCATGCGCTTGAACCCGCCGTGTGATATGTTGTTGCGTCTTATGAGCACATCCAGTTTCGACCGGCGCTCGTTCCTCGTCGGAGCCGCGACGGCGATTTCTCAAGCGGGAGCCCAGACTAACTCTCCAGCCAGCCGCGACGCGGCCAGTCCCGCCGTAAGCCGGAGCTATGAATTGAATCGCAACTGGCGCTTCCTGGCGCGTGGGGAAGACGCCGCCCTCCAGCCGGGTTTCGACGATTCGAAATTCGAGCGCGTCACTCTGCCGCACTCGAACGTGCGCCTGCCCTGGCACAGCTTCGATGACCGCGTCTACGAGATTCTATCCGTCTACCGGAGGCACTTCCGCGCGCCGGCGGCGTGGCGCGGCAAGCGCGTATTCGCGGATTTCGATGGCGCGATGACGGCTTCCACAGTGGCGATCGATGGACACGCCTTCCCGGAGTACAGGGGCGGCTATACGCCTTTCGCGGTCGAGCTCACCGATCATCTGCACTTCGACGGAGACAATGTTCTCGCGGTGAAGCTGGACTCCACCGAGCGCGCCGACATACCGCCGTTCGGGGGCCGAATCGACTACCTCACGTTTGGCGGCATCTATCGCGACGTTCGCCTGCGCGTAGTGCCCAAAACATTTATTGCCAATGTGTTTGCGCGGCCGGTTCGGGTGGCGGAGCCTGAGCGTGGCCTGGAGGTCCGCTGCTGGATCGACGGACCGGTGGCAGCCGGAGCGAAACTCACCGTCGAGCTGCGCGACGGCGATCATGTTCTGGCAACCCACGAAGCGCCCGTGGAGACTTCCGGCGAATATCATGAAGTCGCGATCAACCGCGCCGGACCCGTCGAACTGTGGGACCTGGACCATCCCAAGCTCTACCAGGTGCGGGCGAAGCTCGCGAACGCCGACGGCTCGCACGACGAATACACGACCACCATCGGTTTCCGCGATGCCAGGTTCACGCCGGCCGGATTCATGCTGAACGGAAAGCACCTGAAACTGCGCGGCCTCGACCGCCATCAGACGTTTCCGTTCGTCGGCGGTGCCATGCCCGCGCGCGTGCAGCGGCGCGACGCCGACATCCTCAGGCGCGAGCTGAAGTGCAACATTGTGCGGACGTCCCACTATCCGCAATCGCCGGCGTTTCTCGACCGTTGCGACCAGATCGGACTGCTGGTGCTCGAAGAGATCCCCGGCTGGCAGCACATCGGCGACCTGAGCTGGCAGGACCTTGCGGTCCGCAACGTGGGCGAGATGATTCGCCGCGACTGGAACCACCCGTCCATTATTCTATGGGGCGTGCGCATCAATGAGTCGCAGGACAATCACGACTTTTATACCCGCACCAACCATTTGGCCCACTCACTCGACGACACCAGGCAGACCGGCGGCATTCGCTATCTTTATAACTCGGAACTGCTCGAAGACGTCTTCACCATGAACGACTTCGGCTTCCCGCTGCGGCCGCCAAATCATCCCTTGTACCTCAACACCGAGTTCGTCGGGCACACTTTCTCGACCAAGCGCTTCGACCAGGTGGAGCGCGTGGCGGAACACGTGCTGCGGCATGCGCGCGTTCACAACCAGCTCGCTTCGGACGACCAATATGCGGGCGGCATCGCGTGGTGCGCCTTCGATTACAACACCCACGGCAATTTCGGCTCTGGCGACCGAATCTGCTATCACGGCGTGACCGACATTTTCCGCTTACCCAAGGTGGCTGCCGGCTTCTACAAATCGCAATGCGACCCCAGCGAGGAGGTTGTATTGGAGCCCGGGTTCTTCTGGTCGCAGGGCGACCGCTCCACCGCGGGCGGACTGGGCGTCGTGCCCATCTGCTCCAACTGCGAACATCTGAAGATCTTCGTGAACGGGCGGCTGCAGCGGGAGGCCGACCCCGACCGCGCCACCTACGGCCATCTGAAGTATCCGCCGTTCCTGGTGGAAATCACCGACGAGCCGGACTGGGGCGATCTGAAGATTGAGGGCTACATCGGCGGCAAGTTGGCGAAGACCGTAACCATGTCCGGGCGCGGTGTGGATGCGGCTTTGAGCGTGGAGCCGGACGATCGCGAACTGGCGGGCGATGGCCGCGATGCCACCCGCGTCGTGCTGCGCCTGACCGACGAATACGGTAACAGCCGACCCATGTCGTCGGGAGCGGTGCAGTTGAAAATCGCCGGGCCGGGAGAGATCGTCGGAACGAATCCGTTCGCGTTGAGCGGCGGCGCCGGCGCCATCTGGGTGAAGGCCCGCGAGGCCGCGGGTGTGATCCGGCTCGACGCCGAGATTCCCGGTTTGAAACCGCAGCACGTCGAAATCAACGTGCATCCGGCCGAACGCGAGACGGTGTAAGGCGAAGGACTGGTCACTTTAGGGACGATCGGCAAATAGCCCCAGCAGTCACCGGCAACCGCTCCTTTACTGTCGCGGCTCCGACTCGCGGCATCGCGCAGCGGAGGCGATTGGCTCACCCGCCGGGTGATAACATCCTTCACATGAGTTGTAAGACGCGATTTTGGTTGCTCGCATCCGCCACCGCGACGATGGCGTTTGCGCAGGCCGGCGTTGCTGCGCTGAGCTCTCCCGACGGGCGTTTGGCGATCGAATTCCGAACTGTTGCCGGTCATCCTGGACCGCTGGCGACTCAAGGCCGCCAGCCCGTTTCCGAAGGCGGACAACTGGTTTACCTGGTTTCGTTTCAAGCCAAGGCCTTGATCGAGCCCTCCGCGTTACGCCTGGATCTCAAAGACCAGCCGCCCTTGGGGCAGGACGTTCGCATCGTGAGCGCAATGCCGTCCAAGGTGGACGAAACCTACCGCCTGATTGCGGGCAAGGCCAGTTCGGTGCGGAACGTTTACAATGCCCTGCGCCTGGAACTGGAGGAGCGCGGCGGTTCCGGACGAAAGCTGGTCATGGAAGCCAGGGCTTACGACGACGCGGTGGCGTTTCGATACCTCGTCCCCGAACAGCCAGCCCTCCATGAGTTCCGTCTTGCAAAAGAGGAGACCGAGTTTCGTATCGTCAAGGACCCGTTCCTCTGGGCGCTGTTTCTGCCGAATTTCCGGTCCATGTACGAAAGCGAATTCATCAAGCTCTCGGCCAGCAGCCTGAGCAACCAGGGCGGCGTAAGCAGCACGCAACTGCTCGGATTGCCGCTGTTGATGGAAGTGCCCGGAGTGGCATGGATGGCCATTACCGAGGCGGACCTGCGCGACTACGCCTCCATGTACCTGGTGAATCCTTCGGGAACCTGGGCGGGTCACTGGTTCGAGTCCACACTATCTCCCCATCCGGACGATGCGGAAACCGCGGTTTCCGGCGCCTTGCCGCATCACTCGGCGTGGAGAGTCCTCCAAGTCGCGGCGGACCCCGGCCGGTTGGTCGAATCGAATGCGGTCACCAGCCTGAATCCCGAGTCCGCCATCGCGGATACGGCGTGGATTCGGCCGGGAAAGGCGTCCTGGGACTGGTGGAGCGGCAGCCTGGGGCCCGACGGCAAGGGCGCCTACACCACCGACAACATGAAATACTACGTAGACTTCGCCGCGCAATCCGGCTTCGAATATATGCTGGTGGACGCCGGTTGGTCGGCCCGGGGCGACATCACCAAAATGAATGGCCGCGTCGACATACCCGAAGTGGTGCGCTACGCCGCCTCCAAGAAGGTGAAGGTGTGGATCTGGTTGGGCTATGGCGAAACCGCCAGGCAAATGGCGGATGCCTTTCCGCTGTACGAGAAGTGGGGCGTGGCCGGCTTGAAGATCGATTTCATCGAACGCGACGACCAGGTTGGCATCGACTGGTATTATCGAGTGGCCGAATTGGCCGCGCAGCATCACCTGATGCTGGACTTCCACGGTGCCACCAAGCCCACCGGCATGGAGCGCACCTTCCCCAACGTGCTGGGATACGAGGCGGTGGCGGGGATGGAACAATCGAAGGCGGGCAGCCGCGATAATCCCGATCAGCACGTGACGCTGCCGTTCACCCGCATGCTGGCCGGGCCTATGGACTACACTCCGGGCGGCTTCCGCAACGTCACCAAAGCCGAGTTTGAAGCGCGCAGCCTGGAGCCCATGGTGATGGGCACCCGGGCGCACCAACTGGCCATGTACGCCATCTACCAGGCGGCTTTCCAAATGGTCTCCGACTGCCCGTCCGCGTACAAGGATCAGCCGGCGTTCGAGTTCATTAAGGCTGCGCCGGCCGCTTGGGACGAGACGAGGGTCCTGAACGGCGCGCCGGGCGAGTACATCACGGTTGCCCGGCGCCGCGGCGGCGAGTGGTTCCTGGGCAGTATGACCAACTGGGAGGCCCGCGACCTGGATTTGCCCTTGGCTTTTTTGGGAGCCGGCCAATACCGGGCGGAGATTTACGCGGACGCCGCCGATGCGGATCGCCTTCCCCGGAACACCAGCATCGTCAAACAGACAGTCAGCCGCTCCACCCACCTCAAGCCGCATCTCGCTCCGGGTGGCGGATATGCCGTGCGCCTGGTTCCGCTCAAACCCTGACGGGCCAGCTATAGGTTAAAGGAGCGCCGATATGCTGATCACTATAAAAAGACCTTCGTGCCTCGGTCTTGGGTTACTCTTCCTAGCGATGAGTTTCTGGACTGCTAAGAGGACCACGGCGGCAGACGGGTATACTCCCTTCGAGGGCGAGAAGACCGCCTGGCACGAGGGCTTCGACCGTTACGACCTCATGATGGACGATGCCAGCGGCGAAATCACACCCATGAAGGCCCCCGAGAAAGAGGTAACGAGTTACGGAATCGACGTTACCCTGAAGGACGGCAAGCGCCGATGTGTGGTGATCGTTCCTAAGAAAGCGGCACCGGGCTACCCGTGGTCGTGGCGGGGCTGCTATTGGAATCACGAGCCCCAGACCGAAGTGGAGTTACTCCATCGCGGTTTCCACATTGCCTATGTCGCGCCCGACAGCGGCCGGCAAGGCAAGGCGTGGGACCGGTGGTACAAGTTCCTGACCCAGGAGCATGGGCTGGCGAAGAAAGCAGCCTTCATCGGGATGAGCAAGGGTGGAGTCAATGAGTTCAACTGGGGCGTGGCAAACCCCGACAAAGTGGCGTGCATCTACGCCGACAATCCGGCGCTATACGACGAGGATTTCGCCAGGATCCCGGAGCTGGCCAAGCACGACATACCTTTATTACATATCTGCGGCAGCGAGGATATGTTGCTGCAGCGGCACACTCTCGTCATCGAGAACATGTATCATCAGTCGGGCGGCTCGATCACGGTGATCGTCAAGGAAGGCCATGCCCATCACCCGCACAGTCTGCAAAACCCCAAACCGATTGCCGATTGGATTGAACAGCACATGCAACCCTCCACCGCCAATCGGCCCGCGTTCGTGGATTCCAATTTCACCAAATCCTATTACTACAGTCTTGAACCTTCCTTCATTTACCTGAAGGAAGAGCAGACTTATGCGACCGCCCGCGGGCCGGGCTTCACGGAGTCCTACGACCGTTACGATGCCAACCGTTCCGGCACTTTCCGGTCGGGCGGGATGGCGATTATTGTGCCTCGGAACGTGGCGCCGGGAAAACCGTGGGTCTTTCGCGCGGACGCCATCGATCGGAACGCGACAGTCGATCTGGCGCTGCTGGCGAAGGGTTTTCACATCGTTACTCCCCCTCTCACGGCGCAGTCGGGCATGGTGCAACAGGAGTGGGACGAAACCTACAAGATGCTGGTCGACAATGGATTCTCGACAAAGCCGGTGATGGAAGGGACCGGGGCGAACGCGGGAGAGGCGTATGCCTGGGCAATCGCGAACCCGGACAAGGTTTCCTGTATTTACGCCCGCAATCCCTCCCTGCGGAGTCTCATGGCAAAATCGCCGCCGATCGACAACCTGGCTCCGCTGGCCAAGGCGGGTATCCCGATCCTGCACGATTGCGGCAGCCTCGACCCATGGCTGAACGGCCAGACCCGCGTGGTCGAGAAGAGATACAAGGCGCTCGGCGGGCGGATCGCGGTCATTATCAGGGAAGGCGAAGGGCACTTTCCACTGGCGCCCAAGGACCCGAAGCCGGCCGTGGATTTCATCCTGAGCCACCAGCGCTAGCGGCGCGCAGCTTACCAGGCTGCCCGGCTCTAGTATGTTTATACGATTGCGCGGACGGCGCTTTTGAGTTTAATTAGGACAACAAGGTCCATTCGTGTGGAAGCGGGGAAGCCAGTGAAAGCGGCGATTTTGTGTCTGATGAGCTTTTCGGTCGGAGCGGCGCCACCGCCGGGTGCGCTGCTCTATACCGAAGCGCCGCAATACGATCCTCAGGCCGCGCTCGGCGGGGGAGACCGGTTTCCCGGCGGCGCGGTGGTAAAGGTGCTTTCGGGCGGCACATCGCGGCTGCTGGCTCCCACGCTGGCGGTTTCGGCGGATGCCGCGCTGTCACCGAACGCCACGACAGTGCTGATCGCAGCCAAGGAGAAGGCCGGGCAGCCGTGGCAGATCTGGGAGGTTCCACTGGCGGGTGGCGCGCCGCGGCAGGTGACCTTCGGCGCGGAAGACTCGATCCGGCCGTTCTATGCCGCCGAGGGGAAATTCGTGTACGCGCGCAAGACGGCGCGCGGATTCGGGCTCGAGATTGCGCCGCTCGGGGGCGGCAGCGCGCTGCGGCTGACTTACCTGCCAGGCAACTTCCTTCCCGACGCCATTCTGCGCGACGGGCGGGTGCTGTTCGAAGCGGCAACACCGGCGGCGGTTCGGGACCTGTACACGGTATACGCGGACGGTTCGGGCGTGGAGACGCGGCGTTGCGATCATGGGCCGGACCGGCACTCGGCGGCGGAACTAGGTTCGGGGGACGAAATTTTTCAGACCGGCACGGGGCTGGCGCGGTTCACTTCGGCGCGCGCGGGGCAATTGGAAGTGGCGCTGCCGAAGGGTCAGTACCTGGGGCCGGTAGCGGAGGCCGACAGCGGAGAGTGGCTGGCGGCGTATCGGGCGGGAGGCGCCGACGCGTATTGGATTTGCCGTTTCCCACAACGGGCGGCGGCACAACCGGTGAAAGTGGCCGGCCCCAACGCCTACCAGCCGGTACCGGTGCGGGCTCGCGCGGCTGTTCCGTATCACCCCTCGGGATTGGGCGACCGCGTGGGGGCCAATCTGTTGTGCCTGAACGCCTATGTTTCGAAAACGGAGCGGGTGCCGACCGGTTCGGTGGCGGAAGTGCGGGTGTGGTCGATGAATGGGCGCGGGGAAGCGGTGGCGCTCGGCAAGGCGCCGGTGGAAGCCGACGGGTCGTTTTACGTGCAGACGCCCTCGGAATCGCCGCTGCGATTCGAGTTGCTGGACCGGGCGGGGAAAAGCGTTGCTGCCGAAAAGGGTTGGTTTTGGGCGCGCAAGGGAGAACAGCGCGTGTGCGTGGGCTGCCATGCCGGTCCGGAGCGCGCGCCCGAGAACGTCGCTCCGCTGGTCCTCTTGCATACGCAGAAGCCGGTGGTCATGAATAAGCCGACCGAATAGGAGACGCTATGCTATTTCGCCTGCTGATTCCTGTTTTGCTCTTCGCGGCCGCCGAGCCCGTCCAGGGGCCGATCCGGTTCGAAGATGTGACCCGGAAGGCGGGAATCGCGTTCCAGCACAGTTTCGGCGCCGAACAGTTGGGATCGCTGCTGGAATCGACCGGCGCGGGCGCGGTCTGGTTCGACTACAACAACGACGGCTATCAGGACCTGTACGTGGTTTCGGGGCGGCCCTTGGGGCCGGGCATGCACCCGTACCCGCTGCGCAAAGCGCCGGACCCGATGCCCCACAACCACCTTTATCGGAATAACCGCGACGGTACGTTTACCGATGTCACCGCGGCGGCGGGCGTGGCCCCGGACCTGTTCAGCATGGCGGCCATCGCGGCCGACTATGACAACGACGGCAACGAGGATCTGTTGGTCACCGGCTATGGCCGCGTGGTCCTCTATCGCAATCGCGGCGATGGCACGTTTGAAGATGTAACGGCCAAGGCCGGTCTGAATGTTCCGGGCTGGTCGATCGGGGCCGCGTGGCTGGACTACGACCGCGACGATTGCGTGGATCTGTTCGTGGGCCGCTACGTGAAGTTCGATCCGGAGTATCGCACCTTCTATGCGGCGGATAACTACCCTGGGCCGCTGGACTACCCGGCCGAGACCAATATGCTGTTCCACAACAACTGCGACGGCACGTTCACGGATGTCTCGGCGAAGTCCGGAATCGCCGCTTTCAAGGGCCGGACCATGGGTGCGACGGCCGCCGATTTCGACGGCGACGGCTACCCCGACATTTACGTCGCCAACGATAAGACCGAGAACTTCCTGTTTCACAATCAGCGGGACGGCACCTTCAAAGAGATGGCGACCGAGGCCGGCGTGGCATACGGGCAAAACGGCGAGAACACTTCCGCCATGGGGCCGGTGTTCGCGGATTTCGACGGCGACGGCAAGGTGGATTTGTGGATTTCGGACTCCAAGTACAACCGCATGTACCGGAACCTGGGCGGGCTTCAGTTCGAGGACATCACGGAGAAAGCGGGTATCTCGAACCTGGCCGCGCAGTACGTGAGTTGGGGAACCACGGCGCAGGATTTCGATAACGACGGTCTGCCAGATCTGTTCGTGGCGCACGGGGGACTGATCCACATGATTCCGCAGGAACACTCGGTCTTCCGCAACCTGGGGAAATGGAAGTTCGAAGACGTGTCGTCAACGGCGGGCGCGTTCTTCGCCAACAAGACCGCGGTGAAATCGGTAGGGCGGGGCGCGGCCTTCGCGGACTATGACAATGACGGGCGAATGGATGCGTTCCTCGTCAACCTGGGCGCGCCGGCGGTGCTACTGCGGAACACCTCGCCCGGTGCGGGGCACTGGATCGGCGTCCGCCTGGTGGGAAAGAAGAGCAATCGCGACGGAATCGGCGCGCAGGTCGAAGTATTAGCCGGCGGGGTGCGGCAGCGGCGCGAGCGGATCGCGGGTTCCGGCTACCTGTCGCAAGACGACGGCAGGGTGCATTTCGGGTTGGGAAAAGCGGCCACCATCGGGAAGCTGACCGTCACCTGGCCAAGCGGCACGGTGCAGACGCTCGATAACGTGGCGGTGGACCGCGTCGTCACGGTGGAGGAGAAATAGCGGTGCGAGAGGCGGGTATGCCGTTTGAAGTTGGTGGCACGCGCACTCGTGCGTGCCGCGTCGAGACTCGTCTCGACGCTTACGGTTCACCGGTAAATTCGGCTCTCGCCAACGCCTGTCACCCGAAGGGGCACGAGCGTCGAGTAGGGACTCGACGTGGCACGCACGAGTGCGCGCGCCACGTAATTCTTGGTTTATTCGCCGCCGCATTGCTCGGTTTTGCCGGGGACAGCATTCCCCCACCCGCGGCTCCCGCTTACCCCTCGCCAATCGAGATCGCGGTATCGGCCGACGGGAGCCGTCTGTACGCGGTGTGCGAGGGAACCGGCGAAGTAGTGGAAATGGACGCGAATGCCGGCACGGTGGCGCGGCGCGTTCGCGTGGGCCAGCACCCCAAGAGCGTGACGCTCTCGGCCAACGGCACACAGTTGTACGTGGCCAACTCGTGGAGCGACACGGTATCGGTCGTCGACGCGGCATCGTTCAAAGTAGTGAAGGAACTGGCCACGGGATATGAGCCTAACGCAGCCGTGGCCGATGCCCAGGGCCGGTTTCTCTATGTCGCCAACCGCATGAGCAACGACATCTCGGTGATCGACCTCGCGCGCGGCGTGGAAACCAAGCGACTGCTGGCCGGGCGCGGCGCGGCATATTTGGAGCTTTCCGCGGATGGGCAGCGCATCTATTGCACCCACATCTACCCCCAGCCAGGGCCTTTCCGGTCGCCCAACGAATCCGAAGTGACAGTGATCGACACCCGCCGCCAGATGGTCGTGGAGCGCGAGAAGTTAGAGAACGCCGCGGGCGTTTTCCATGTGGCCACCGCCAACGGCGGCCGCGTGGCGATCGCGGCCGAAATTCGCCCGAAGAACCTGATCCCGCTGGCGCACGTGGAGCACGGGTGGGTGATTGGCAATTCGCTGGCGGTATTTGGCGCGGATATCGGCGGCGTGGTGCAGGTCCCCATCGACGAACTGGACCGCTACTATACGCCGCCGTTCGGCTTGGCGGTGACTCCGGGGAATCGGCAACTTTTCGTCAGCACTACGGGGTCGGATAGTGTGACGGCGATCGATCTTCCGAAGCTGCTGGCCTACATCCGCGCGGCGAACCCGGACCAGCGCCGCCTGATGGCCAACGACCTTTCCGCCTCGGCCAATTATGTATCCGCCCGGATTCCGGTGGGACGCGCGCCCAAGGGGTTGGCGCTCTCGCCGGATGGCAAACGATTGTACGTAGCCAACCGCAACGACGATACGATTTCGGTGATCGACACGGCGGCGCACCGGGTGACTCGAACCATCGAGCTCGGGCACGCGGTGGCTCCGACGCCCGAGCGGCGCGGCGAGCGGCTTTTCTTCTCGGCGCGGTTCGCCTTCCATGGCCACTTCGGATGCGCCAACTGTCACATCGAAGGGACCATCGACGGGTTGAATTGGGATCTGGAGCCGGACGGCTTCGGCGTGGACATTGTGGAGAACCGGCTGCTGGAAGATATCGCGGATACGGGTCCGTTCAAATGGAACGGCAGCAATCCGGATCTGGAAACCGAGTGCGGACCGCGCACGGAGAAGTACTTCTACCGGGCCCAGAGCTATTCCAAGGAGGAACTGGCGGACATCGTCAGCTTCGTCAAGTCGATTCCGCTGCGCCCCAACCGGTACCGGCGCAAGGACGGCGAACTGACGGCGCAGCAGGAACGCGGCAAGGCCATTTTCGAGCGCGCGCGTAACAAGAACGGCGCCCCGATCGACGATACCAATCAATGCCTGGGGTGTCACTCCGGTCCGCACTATACCAGCCAGCAGTTGGCGGACGTCGGCACGGGGAAGCCCACCGACCGTTCGCCGCTGGTGGACGTTCCGCAACTGAACAACGTGGTCCTGAACGGGCCCTATCTGCACGACGGATCCGCGCGCACGCTGGAAGAAATCTGGACGGTCTTTAACCCTAACGACCGGCACGGGGTGACCAACGACCTGTCCAAGGACGAGTTGAACGATCTGATCGAGTATCTGAAAACGCTATGACTACCAATCGAGTGTCCGTGACTTTCGTGGCGCACGCACTCGTGCGTGCCGCGTCGAGACTCATCTCGACGCCCGTTGGTCGCGTGGCGGCTCCCCGCGGACGCTATGCTACGCAACTTGCGGTCTTTCTCATCTTCGCAGCGTGGGCCGTGGCCGGGTCTCCCGACATGCCGCGGTTTCGGTGGGAAAACTTCACCACCGGGAACGGTCTGCCCGACAATCACGTTTTTCAGATCAAGGTGGATGGCAGCCAGGTGTGGGCGGCCACGGAGAATGGCTTGGCTCTCTACCGGAACGGCCAATGGAAAGTCTACGGAACCGAGGACGGGCTGGCGCATCGCGCCGTGCTCTCGGTGGACGTGGACCCGCGCACGGGCGACGTGTGGGCGGCAACCATGGGCGGCTTGAGCCGCTTCTCGGCCGGGCGCTTCGATAACTACACCCAACTCAATAGCGGCCTTCCTAATGATGTGGTGTATGGCGTCGCCGTACAGGGCGACTCGGTGTGGGTAGCCACGGCAGCCGGCGGCGCGCGCCTGGACGTGAAAACCGGGCAGTGGCGCCACTTCAACGAGCGCAACACCCCCATGTACGAGATCTGGACTTACGGGGTCTCGGCCGGAGCCGAGAAGGTGTACTACGCGGTGTGGGGCGGCGGCGTGCTGGAGTACGACGTCGCCACCGGCCGATGGAAGGATTACAACGATCCGGACGGCGAGACCCAACTGGTCCTGCTCAAGGACCAGGGGCTGATCCATGAGATCACCACCTCGGTCAGTTGGGCGGAGAAAGACCACGTGTTATGGGTGGCCACTTACTTCGGCGCCAGCCGCTACGACGGACGCTACTGGAAGAATTTCATGGAAAAGGACAGCGGCCTGCCCAGCAATTTCTTGAACCAGGTGAAGGGTGTGGACGGCACCCGCGCCTGGTTTGCGACCGACAAGGGACTGGCCTACTACGACGGCACCAACTGGGCCGTCTACCGGCCCGCTCTCGATACCAAGGCGCCCGAGATGACGGTTCGGGACGCCCAGGGCAAGGTCACTCGGGTTGAAGTAACTACGGCTCCGTCCCATAACTACATTCTGGCGGTGGATTTTCAGGGTGACGATCTGTGGGTGGCCACGGCCCACGGGGTCAGTCACGGAATTCGTTTGAAGCAAAAGGAGACAACAACAAAATGATAAGCATTTCCGAAGCACTGGCTGAAGTGGCGGGCGCCACCTCCATCGAGAAGCGGGCGGTTTGCGCTCCTCGCGCCCTCAACGAGGCCTTCGACTATGAGAGGCCGAGTTCCTTTTCGCGCGGCCTGCGGCTCAACTTCGGCAACGTGACGGTGTTGCTGATCTCGGGCACCGCCTCCATCGGGGCCAACGGCGAGACTCTTTATGCGGGCGATTTCCGCGCCCAGATTCGCCGCACCTTCGCCAATATAACGGCCCTGCTGGAATCGGAGGGCGCCACCTGGAAGGATATCGTGCGCACCACCTGCTACCTGCGCGATATCGAGCGCGACTATGCCGCTTTCAACGAGGAACGCACCGAGTTCTATCGCGAGCAGGCGCTTGATCCGCTGCCGGCGTCGACAGGCATCCAGGCAATCCTGTGCCGGCCTGACCTGCTGGTGGAGATCGAAGCCATCGCGGTCTTCCGTGCTGACGATGCGGAGACTGCCGGAAGATGACCGGTTCAGGCGGGGCAACCGCTCCCTTGCGGTCGCGGCTCGGAAACGCGCGAAACCGAGCCGCGACCGTCAGGGAGCGGTTGTTCGACACGTGGTCGTAATTCCGAAATGGATTTCCTAGCGAAGGAGTGAGCATGTCACGTTGGATCCGCCTTCTGATGCTTGCGGCGGCGGTTTGTGGTCAAATGCCCGGCCAGGTCTCGCCTGTCTGTAGTTGCGGAGCGGACCCGCCCGGGCCGCCCAGGAACCGCGAGTCGCGCCCCTACGCCAACACGCCCGAAGACATGCGGCCCTACGGCAACTTCGCCGCGCCTTACTATGAGTTTTACCAGACGCAAGTGGAGTACAACGGCGCCGCGCGGGACGTTCCCACGCTGAAATCCCAGGACGTGGATGAGGTGCGCATCGGCTTTCTGGGACCGATCGAGAACCACCCCGACCAGGCACTCGGCCAGATGATGCTGAATGGCGCGCGGCTGGCCGTCGAGGAGGCCAATGCCCGTGGAGGCTATGGCGGCAAACCGTTCCGCCTGATGGTGCACAACGACCAGGCGCTATGGGGTGCCTCCAGCAACGAGATCGTCAAGATGGTGTACGACGAGAAGGTGTGGGCCATGCTGGGCTCGCTTGGCGCCGATTCCACCCATATCGCTCTGCGTGTCAGCCTCAAGGCCGAACTGCCCATCGTCAACTCGGCCTCCACCGATCCCACCATTCCGGAAACCATCGTCCCGTGGTACCTCACCACCATTCAGGACGACCGGATGCAGAGCTATACCCTGGCGCGGCGCATCTTCACCGACCTTGGCTTGACGCGCGTAGCCTTGCTGCGCGTGAACGATCGCTACGGCCGCTTCGGTGTGCTGAAGTTTCGCGATGCCGCGCGGCGCCTGGGCCATCCTGTCGTCATCGAACAAAAATACCTTCCGGGGAGTACGGATTTTCGCCGCTCTCTCGGCATCATCGCCGATTCGGGCGCGCAGGCCATTGTGGTCTGGGGCGACCAGGCGCCCACCGCCGCGATCCTTCAGCAGATGCGCGAATTGAAGATGACGCAGCGGGTCTTTGGCAGCTACCGCACCATGGGAGATACGCTGCTCGCGGCGGCCGGTGCAGCCGCCGAGGGGATGGAAGCGGTCTTCCCATACGATCCTACGCGCGACGATCCTGTGTGGACGAGTTTCCGTTCGCGTTTCGCCAAACGCTTCAACCGGCAGCCGGAAGCGATGGCGTCACTGGCCTTCGACACCATGAACGTCCTGCTGGACGCAATCTGCCGCGCGGGATTGAATCGCGGCAAGATTCGCGATGCCCTGGCGGGCCTCGAAGGCTACAAGGGAGTGACGGGCCAGATGGTCTTCGATCCCAATTCCAAGAACGTAGTCCCGCTGTTTCTGGCCACGGTTCACAATGGCGGCATCGGTTACCGGCGATACGGGATGGAGAAGGCTTACGCCCGCGTGGGCGAAGGCGGCGTCGGATATGCCGGGCCGGCGATAGCGGACTTGCCCAGCGGGCCGATGCGCGTGGTGCTGTTCGGACCGGCCGCGGCGGCGATGGCGTCGTCCCCGGCGGTGCGGGCGGCGCTGGCGCCTCTCGGAGACCGGTACGTGCTGGCGCCGGTGGATGCGGACAAGCCGTGGGGACAAGCCTCCACCGAGCTGGTCGATTTGCTCTACCGCGGGAACGCGTTAGGCGTCGTTGCGGTGGGCCGCGATGCCAGCCACCTGGCGGAGCAACTCGCCGCCAAGGTCTTCCTCCCCGTGGTAGCGCTCTCCGCCGATACCAGCCTGACCGCCGTGAATCTGCCGTGGATCTTCCGCTTGCCCGCCGAAACCGCGCCGGCGGAGGCCATCCGCGCCATTGCCGCAGCCGCCGAAAAGGCCGGCCCGAACCGGGGCCGCCTGCGCGACGCCCTGGCGGCAAGTGGCCGGTTCGATGGACGGGGGGAACCGAAGTAATCGTGGCGGGAGGCCGTGGGGCAGACCATCGTCTTCTGTGGTCTGCCCTACAATGGTCTGCCCAACGGATTCGGCGCGAGAACGGCCGATACGGTAACCTGAAAAAGGGACAACTTTGCATGAGTCTCGAAATTTCGCACGAAACCGAAGTCCGGCTCGCCGGTGAAGCGCGGAGGCAGGGCGTTTCCGTGGACGCATTGCTCGAACGGCTCATGAGCGAACGCGTAGGCACGGTCAGCTCTGCCGGCAACGGCTCAACCCCCAAGCTGCCAATCTTGCATCTCGGGCCGATGGGTGCTCTTCACCGCCGGGACATCTACGACGATGTCCGTTGAGCCGGGGTTCTGGATGCGAACGTTCTGGTTTACGCCGTCAACGGGGACGCCCCGCAGCACGCGACCGGGCTGGCGCCCGGCTGGACCGATTGCCAATCGGTCCGCAGGTTGAACAACCTGCCCCACATCCGGCGGTCGATCTTCCCCGAATCTCCAGACTCTATTAATGTCGCCCGTCACTTCGTGCTCTCAAGGAAAATGGGCTGGCGCATTTGTTGTGGGGCAGGTTGGTAACCTGCGGACCGATTGTCAATCGGTCCAGCCGGGCGCCAGCCCGGCGGTTTGCTAACGAGCCCGAAACCGGCTCAACCCAAATCCCACCACGTCGGGAGTTCGGAATCCCGGTCGGAAAGCTCGATAGCCTGGCTTGGCTCCCTCCGCCACGGGTTAGTATATCCATACTATTGCGCCGGTTCTCCGCTTCTCACTACAATCCCGGTAGTCCAATGAAGAGGGTCACTACTCGCGTCTGCCTGGCCGGTGTGTCCGTGGTGGGCGCACTGCTGCTCTGGGCGGCGGATTCGCCCCCGGTTTCCACCGCTCTGGCGCAGCACCGCAACCTGGGCAAGGCCTTTTACGAGAACCCGACCACGCAAGCCGAAGCCGTGGTGGAATTCAAAAAGGCGCTCGACCTGGCGCCTAATTCGGTTCGGGAGAAACTGAACTACGGGCTGGCGCTGCTGCGTGCCGGCAGGGGCCAGGAAGGCGAGGCCCAGCTCAAAGACGTGCAGCGGCTCGACCCCAGCCTGCCGCATTCCTGGTTCAACCTAGGAATTTATTACAAGAAGGCCGGCGACGCCGACCGGGCGATCGCGCAATTCGAACGCATGGTGCAGCTTGTGCCCGACGAGGCTATCGGGCACTATCAGCTTGGAACTTTGTACAAGCTCGATAGCCGCACCGACGCCGCGCGTGCGCAGTTCGAGCTGGCGGCGAAGCTCGATCCGCAACTGGCCGCGGCACAATTCCAGCTCTACAATCTTTACCGGCAGACAGGGCACGCCGAAGACGCGGCGCGCGCCCTGGCGACATTCCAGCACCTCAAGAAGCAGGCTGAAGGCGCCGTGATTCCCGAGGACGTGGATTGGTGCGTTTATGCCGAGATCTACGATCCGCCCGCGCCGGAAGCGAAGGCAGCCGCGGCTCGGCCGGTCTACGAAGATCGCGTGCTCGAAGGCTCGGCGACGGGGTTGCTGCCGATCGATTCCACCGGCGACGGCCACACCGATCTGCTGGCGTGGTCCGCGCGCGGGCTGGTGCTGTACCGGCAGGGCAGCGTGCCGGTGCCCGATTCGGGGCTCGCGGGCCTGACCGGCATCATCTCGGTGGCCGCGGGGGATTTTAATAACGATGGCTTCATGGACCTGTGCGTCCTGACCGAGTCGGGGCCGGTGCTGATGGCCAATTCCAAAGGGCATTTCAGCCGCGTCGAAGCCAATTTGCCGCAGCGCAGATTCGAGCGCGCGGTATGGATCGACTACGATCACGATTACGATCTCGACCTGGTTCTATTGGGAGCCGCGCCGGCGCTGATGCGCAATGAAGGCACCGCCGGATTCGCCGCTCGCACCGCCGATTTCCCCTTTGTCGCGGGCTCCCCCATCGCGGCCGAAAAGCTGCGCGTGGACCCGAACGGCAAGGCGTTCGATCTGGCTGTGTTCTATCGCGACCGCGAGCCCGTGCTCTATCGCGACCACCTCGGCGGCCATTACGAGGTCGAGCCGTTCCAGGGTACAGCCCCCGACGAAACCGCGGTCGAAGCGGATTTCGATAACGACGGCCGCATCGATCGCGCCAGCATTGCCGCCGACGGCAAAATTCATCTCGCCATCAACCGCAGCCCCGCTTCGCCGCACTGGATCCGCGTGCGGCTCCAAGGCATCAAGAGCCTCAAGCTGGCGCAGGGCGCGGAAGTGGAAGTCAAGGCCGGCACCGTGTACCGCAAAGCCGCTTATACCGGCGTGCCGCTGCTGTTCGACACCGGCTCGGCGGCTTCGGTGGACGTGGTGCGCATCACCTGGCCCAACGGGCTGATCCAGAACGAAACCATGCAGGCAGCCGGCCGCGGCTACACGTACCAGGAGGAGCAGCGCCTCTCGGGCTCGTGCCCCATGATCTGGACCTGGAACGGCCGCGCCATCCAGTTCATTACCGATGTGCTGGGCGTGGCGCCGCTGGGCGCGAGCGATGGCGAGGGCACGTATTTTCCGGTGGACCACGTCGAGTACGTTTCGATTCCCGGCGATGCACTGGCTCCAGTGGACGGCCATTACGATATTCGCGTCACCGAGGAGTTGAGCGAAGTATCGTATCTGGACCAGATTCAGCTTCTGGCCGTGGACCATCCCGCCGCTACGGAGATTTTCACCAACGAGAAATTCAAAGGCCCGCCGTATCCCGAGTTCCGCCTGTTTGGCGTCGGCCGGCGCGTCTATCCGGTGTCGGCGCGCAGCTTCGAATCGCCCGGAGACCCAGGTCGCGATGTGCTGGCGAGTCTGCTGGCCCGCGACCAAAAGTACCCCGACCAGTTCCCGCGGTCGCAATTAGGCGTGGCCGCCACGCACACCCTGGAGCTCGATTTCGGCAAAGCCGCGCCCGACGGCCGCGCCGTGCTGCTGCTCAACGGCTGGGTGGATTGGGCCGACGGCAGCACGTTCCGCGCCGCCGCGCAGGAGTTCAAGGGCGGTCTCATCATGCCGTACCTCGAGATGCAGGACGCCTCGGGCCAATGGAAAACTGTCAACCAGGACATGGGAATGCCATCCGGCAAGCCCAAAACCATCGCCGTTGAATTGCGTTTTCCCTCCGCCAGCCGCAAAGTGCGGATCGTCACCAACCTCTGCGTGTATTGGGACGAAATTTTCCTCAGCGAGGGGCCGTCGGAGGCGCAGGTGGAACCCCGCGAAGTGCCGCTCGTTTCCGCCGACCTGCATTTCCGTGGATTCTCGCGCACGCAAATTCACCCCGAGCGCAAACAGCCCGATACATTCTTCTACGACAATGTCTCTTCGAATTCTTTCTGGAATCCGACGGCGGGGTTGTACACGCGTTATGGCGACGTGCGGGAACTGCTCGGCAACGTGGACGACCGGCTGGTAATCCTGGGCTCGGGCGACGAGATCCGGTTGCAGTTTTCGCCTCTGCCTCCGCCGCCCGCCGGATGGACTCGCGATTTCATCCTGAAGGTGGACGGCTGGGCCAAGGACCGCGACCCCAACACGGCCTTTTCCACCAGCGTTGAGCCCCTGCCGTTTCATGCCATGAGCCGTTATCCGTACCCCGCCGGCGAATACTTTCCCGACGATGCCGAGCATCGCCGCTATCGCCAGCAATACAACACGCGGCCCGCGTTGCGGCTCGTCCGCCCCCTACAAGGAACCAACTGATGTTCTGGCTGCTGGTGTTGACGTCGCTCAACGCCGCATATGTGGCGGCCGCGCCCGCGGCTACGGTCTTCTATATTGCCAACGTGCTGTTGCACCTGGTTCTGGGCGCCGCATCGGTGGCGTGGCTCGCCTACACCTACCGGCGCCAAGCACGTGTCGTGCCGCTGGCCCTGGCCGGAGTGCTGGGCGTTTATCTAATCTTCGCCGGGGCCACCACGGACCATCGCAGCATCCTGCTGGCGCACATCGCCCTGGCGGTAATCGGATTGGCGCTGCTGATGCCGCGCTGGACGGCGCCGCTGGCCGGGCTGATGCTCCTGGCGGTGGCACTGCGATTCGGCCCGCGGCCCGAGCGTATCCGCAACCCGCGTGTCGTTCCGATCTCGATGAGCGAAGAAGGCGCCGGTCCGCGCTCGCCCTTCTGGCCGTCGTCTTCGAATACCAACACCGGCGCCACCATCCCCTCCGATTTTTTCATGGACTCCAAGCTCTGCGGCGACTGTCACAAAGACATCTACCGGCAGTGGAACTCTTCGGCCCACCATTTCGCTTCGTTCAATAACAAGTTCTACCGCGCCACCATTCTGCACATGCAGGAGCTCAGCGGTACCCAGGGCAGCAAGTGGTGCGCCGGCTGTCACGATCACGCTGTCTTCTTCAACGGCCGCTTCGACCGTCCCATCAAGGAACAGGTGGATACGCCGGAGGCGCAGAACGGGCTGGGCTGCATGTCATGCCATTCCATCGTTCACGTGGCTGGCAGCATGGGCAACGGCGATTTCACGGTTCTCTATCCGCCGCTGCATCGCATCGCGTCCAGCCACAATCCCTATCTGCGCAAGCTCGACGCATTCATTACTTATCTCAATCCGGAGCCGCACCGGCGCACTTTCCTGCAGCCTTTCATGCGCCTCGATTCGCCCGAATATTGCGCCTCCTGCCACAAGGTGCACCTGGATCGGCCGGTCAATCACTACCGCTGGCTGCGCGGCTTCAACGAGTACGACAACTGGCAGGCGAGCGGCGTTTCGGGCCAGGGCGCGCGATCGTTTTATTACCCGGCGAAGCCCTCCACCTGCAGCGATTGCCACATGCCTTTGGTGGCGTCGCGCGATCCCGGCAACCGCAACGGCATGGTGCATTCTCACCGCTTCCCCGCGGCCAACACCGCGCTTCCCTTCGTCAACCACGATGACGAACAATTGCGCACCACCGAGCAGTTTTTGCAATCCGGGTTCATCACCGTGGATCTGTTCGCGGCCAGTCCGGTGGAAGCGGCTAAGGGCCAGGTGGAGATGCGCCGCCGCGCCGCCGAAGCGCCCACCCTCTCGTCCACTTTTGCGGTGGGCGAAGAGGCCGAACAATCCGGCCCCGTAATGTTGCGCGAAGTGGGCGAACTTGCCGCGCCCATCGATGCGGGCGGCGTGCGTTTCCAGCCGGGCTCCGACGTGCGCGTCGACGCGGTGGTTCGCACCCGCAAGATCGGGCATTTCTTTCCGGGCGGGACGGTGGACGGCTTCGACGTGTGGCTGGAGTTTCAGGCGCGCGATGCGCGCGGCCGCATTCTGGCCTGGAGCGGCAGCGTCGCCGACAACGGCCGCGGCCCCGTGGATAGGGGCGCGCACTTCTACCGCTCCTACCAGCTCGATGGCCAAGGAAACCGCATCGACAAGCGCAACGCCTGGCAAACGCGCAGCGTCCTTTATGTGCGGCTGATCCCGCCCGGCGCCGCCGACACGGTCCATTTCCGCATGACCATTCCGAAAGACGCGGCCGGCCCGTTGACTCTGGAAGCGAAGCTGAACTACCGCAAGTTCACCGATTACTACACCCGGTTTTCGTACGCGGGCGTAGCCGGGGCTGGGTCAGCGGGTTTGGATCACGATAGCCGCGAGTACACCTTCGATGGCGGGCCGGTTCCGGTTCTGCCCATCGTCACGCTGGCGCGCGCTACCGCCAAAGTCGAACTGGGCGAGGCGCACTGGCAGCCAGTGGTTCGCAAACAGGATCGCGAGCGCTGGAACGATTGGGGCATCGGCCTGCTGCTGCAGGGAGACTTGAAAGGCGCCGAATACGCCTTTCACCGGGTGACGGAAGCCGAGCCCGGCTATGCCGATGGATGGTTGAACATCGCGCGCGCCCTTGTCCAGGAAGGTGAGACCGAAGCGGCGCGTCCGTTTGTGGAGAAGGCGTTGGCGCTGAGCCCCAACCTGGCTCGCGGATATTTCTTTCTGGCCATGGCGCAGAAGGCGGCCGGCGATTACGATGGCGCCATTCGCAGCCTGCAAGAGACCGCGCGGCAATACCCGCGCGACCGCGTCACCTCGAATCAATTGGGTCGCATTCTGTTCTTGGAACGGCGCTACGGGGAAGCCGTCGCGGAGTTGCAAAAGACCTTGGACGTGGACCCGGAAGATTTGCAGGCTCACTACAGTTTGATGCTTTGCTACCGCGGCCTGGGGCAAACCGAAAAAGCCGAACGCGAAGAGAAGCTGTTTCGGCGTTTCAAGGCGGATGAATCGTCCGACGCGCTGACGGCCAAGGCGCGCCTGTTGAGCCCGGAGGATAACAATGAAAGGCAGCCGATTCACGATCACGTTGCTGGCCCTGTTGGCGGCGGCTCCGGCGAGCTTTCCCATACCGCCAGACGATAATGCTGTCCGCTTCACCGACGTCACCGCCGCGGCCAGCATCCGCTTCACCCACAACGCCGGCCGGTCGGGAAAAAAGTGGCTGCCGGAAACCATGGGGCCAGGCTGCGCCTTTTTCGATTTCGACGGCGACGGCTGGCTCGACATCCTGCTGATCAACGGCAAGGACCTGGTTCCGCGCGGCCGCCACACCACCGCGGCGCTCTATCGCAACAATCGCGACGGCACCTTTACCGATGTCACCAAAGGCAGCGGCCTCGATATCGAAATCTACGGCATGGGCGTGGCCATTGGCGATTACGATAACGACGGCCGCGACGACGTCTACATCACCGCCCTGGGCGGCGACCATCTGTTCCACAACGAAGGCGGCGGCCATTTTCGCGATGTCACGCGCGAGGCCGGCATCGCCAACGCCGCCTTCAGCGCCGGGGCGGCGTGGCTGGACTACGATCGCGATGGCAAGCTCGATCTGTTCATCGCCAATTACGTGCAATGGACGCCCCAGGGCGACTTGTGGTGTTCGCTCGATGGCGCGACCAAATCCTACTGCACGCCGGAATCGTACAAGGGCGCTTCGTCGCGCCTCTATCACAACCTGGGCGGCGGCAAGTTCGAAGACGTCACCGAAAAAGCCGGCCTCGCCGACCCC
Source organism: Bryobacterales bacterium (assembly GCA_003164035.1). GTDB lineage: Bacteria > Acidobacteriota > Terriglobia > Bryobacterales > Bryobacteraceae > JBEKYD01. The sequence continues at coordinate 35,363 of PLRS01000012.1, forward strand.
ACCGCCAAGTCCCTCGGCGTAACCGTTCTGGACTACAACAACGATGGCTGGCCCGACATTTTCGTGGCCAACGACACCCAGCCCAACAAGCTCTACCGTAATCTGCGCAACGGCCGGTTCCAGGATGAAGGGCTGGCCGCGGGCGTGGCCTTCGGCGAGGACGGCGTGGCGCGCGGGGCCATGGGCGTGGATGCGGCCGATTACGACCGCTCCGGCCGCCAACATCTGATCGTCGGGAATTTTGCCAACCAGATGCTCGGCCTCTACCATAACGAAGGCAACGGCCTGTTTGTGGACGAAGCGCCGCGCTCCACCGTGGGACGCGCCAGCCTGCTCAGCCTCACCTTCGGGCTCTTCTTCTTCGATTACGATCTGGACGGCTATCCCGACATCCTGGCGGCCAACGGTCACATCGAAGAACAGATCGGGCGGGTGCAGCCCAAAATCCAATACGCCGAGCTGCCGCTGCTGCTGCATAACGCCGGCCATGGAAAGTTCGACCAGGTGAACGCATTCACCCGTCCGCTGGTGGCGCGTGGCGCGGCCTACGGCGATTTCGACCGCGACGGCGATCTGGACGTACTGCTGGCGACCAACAACGGCCCGGCGGTTTTGTACCGCAACGATGGCGGCAATCGCAATCGCTGGCTGCAGTTGAAACTGGTGGGCTCGAAGAGCAACCGCGATGGCATCGGCGCCGCGGTTCGCGTAACCAGCGCCGGCGGTGCGCAAATGCAGATGGTACATAGCGGCTCCAGTTATTGCTCCGCGAGCGACCTGGCCCTGACCTTCGGCCTCGGCAAGGACACGCTGGCGACCGCAATCGAAATCGAATGGCCCAGCGGAACGCGGCAGCAACTCGCCAACGTGAATTCCAATCAGCGCCTCGTTGTCAAGGAGCCATGAATGCCCCGGCGTCTTCGTGGCGCGCGCACTCGTGCGTGCCGCGTCGAGACTTATCTCGACGCTCGTCCCTCGCCCATTCAACTCCGTGGGGCAGACCATCGTTTTCCGTGGTCTGCCCGATACTCAGTACTCGACCGTGCCTCCCCTCTCTCGTCTTTCGCTTCCGAAGAAGAGCCTGGGTGGCAGACCGCAAGGGACGATGGTCTGCCCAACGGAGCGGCGGAGTCGCGACCAAGGAACAGCGGCGATTCGCGGTCCGCGGGATTCTCCTATTGGAGCGCGAGCGTCGAGATGAGTCTCGACGCGGCACGCATGAGTGCGCGCGCCACGAAAGCCGTCGCGGCAGCGAAAGAATCTGACAGGCTGTAATGCGCGATTCATCACATGGATTCCTCATTCATGACCCTCACTCTCTCCGGCCTGGCACAGGCCCGGCTTATCCGCGACGGCGCCATCTCGTCGGCGGAACTGGTGGAAGCTCATCTGGAGCGGATCGCGCAGGTGAACCCGCGGCTGAATGCCGTGGTCGAAGTGCTGGCGGACGAGGCTCGCTCCGGCGCGCGCGCAGCCGATGAACGGCGGGCGCGCGGCGCTCTGCTGGGGCCCCTCGATGGCGTGCCGTTTTCCATCAAAGATTCGATCGAAGTGGCTGGGACGAGCGTGAGCGCCGGCACCGTCGGCTTCCGCCACCGGCCGCCGTCCGGGCGCGACGCCACGCTGGTGGCACGCCTGCGCGCGGCCGGCGCCATCCCCATCGCGCGCACCAATCTCCCCGATCTGCTGTTCGCCTTCGAGAGCGACAACCTGATCCACGGCCGTACCAACAACCCCTACGACGCTTCGCGCACCTCCGGCGGATCGAGCGGCGGCGAAGCGGCCCTGATCGCCGCCTGCGGGTCGCCATTCGGCTTGGGCAGCGACGCCGCCGGCAGTGTCCGCCTGCCCGCCCACTTTTGCGGTATCGCCGCCATCAAGCCGACGTCCGGCCGTCTGCCCCGCACCGGCCACGTTCCTCCCGCCGGCGGTTGGATCGAATCCCTCTGGCAGATTGGCCCGCTGGCGCGCCGGGTGGAAGATCTGTGCGTCACGATGGCCGTCCTCACCGGGCCCGATGGCCAGGACCACACCGTGGTTCCGGCGCCCTTTCGCGATCCGCTGAAAATTGAAGTCGCCGGTCTGCGCATCGCCTGGTTCGCCGAAAACGGAATCGCCGAACCCACCCGGGAAACCGCTGCGCTGGTGCGGCAAGCCGCCGAAGCGCTCGGCGCCAAACACTGCCGGCCGCCGCGCATCGAAGAAAGCTACGACCTGGAAATGAAGCTGCTCGGTCCCGACGGCGGCGATGGCCTGCGCGCCTATCTGCGAGAGATCGGCAGCACCGAAACGCATCCTTTGCTTGACGGCTGGCTGAACAAGCTGGAGCCCTACCGCACCGGCGTGGAAGGTTTTGCGGGCTATTGGGAATCGCTATATGGTTTCCGCGCGGCTATGTGGGAGTTCCTGCAGGACTACGACGCCGTCCTTTCGCCGGTCTGCGCCAATCCCGCCGTCCCGCACGGAACCTCGATCGACGACGCCACCTTTCGCGGCTTCAGCTACACTATGACGTACAACGTCACCGGTTGGCCCGCCGCGGTGGTGCGTTGCGGCGAAAGCCCCGAAGGCCTGCCGATCGGCCTCCAGATCGCGGCGCACCCGTGGCGCGAAGACGTCGCCCTGGCCGTAGCGCTGCGCCTCGAAGAGTTGTTCGGAGGCTGGAAAATCCCTTCAGCTCATTTCCAGCTATAGGGGCCGGCCATTTGCCGGCCTCACCACACGTGGCAGGCGTTGTCGCTCACCATGGGTTGGCCCGCCTTGCAGGAAAACGCCTTTTGGAATTCGGGCATATTCTGCACCACGCCGTTGACGCGGGCGCGGGGCGGCGCGTGCGGATCGGTCTGAACCTGCATGCGCAAAACCTCTTCGCGGGCGTTCTCGCACCAGATCTGGCCGAAGGATAGGAACACGCGTTGTTCCGGGGTGAAGCCGTCGACCTTTTCGGCGTTGGCGCCGATGGTATTGAGCAGGGCCATCAGGGCGATGCGCAGGCCGCCGTTATCGGCGGTATTCTCGCCGAGCGTGAGCTTGCCGTTGACGTGCGCGCCCGGGGCGACTTCGAACTTGGAATACTCCTGGTCGATGCAGGCCACGCGGCGGTCGAATTCCTTGCCGTCTTCCGGAGTCCACCAGTCCTTCAGGTTCCCTTGCGGATCGAACTGGCGGCCTTCGTCGTCGAAACCGTGCGTCAGCTCGTGGCCGATCACCATGCCGATGCCGCCGAAGTTGACGGCGTCGTCCTCGCGCTTATCGAAGAACGGCGGCTGCAGGATTCCCGCCGGGAAATTGATATTGTTCATGAGCGGGTCGTAATAGGCGTTGACGGTGGGCGGCGTCATTTCCCATTCGGCGCGGTCGACGGGCTTGCCGATCTTGTTCAGCTCGCGGTGGAATTCGAAACTGTCGGCGCGGAAGTTATTCCCGACCGGATCGTCGAGCTGGATCGCCACGCTCGAGTAATCGCGCCATTTATCGGGATAGCCGATCTTGTTGGCGATGGCATGAAGCTTTTCGAGGGCCTTCTGTTTGGTGGGACCGGTCATCCAGGTGAGCCCGTCGATATCCTGGCCCAGGGCTTTTTCAAGCGCGGCCACCATTTTCAGGGTCCGTTCCTTACCCTCCTCGCCGAAGGTCTTTTCCACGAACTTGCGGCCCAAGGCTTCGCCCAGCTCGGCGTCGGTGAAATCCGCGCAGCGTTTCCAGCGGGGCCGCAACGTTTCGGTGCCGGAGAGGGTCTTGCCGAAATAATTGAAATTCTCCTGGACGAAGGGGGTGGGCAGCAGGCGCGCCACGGAGTGGACGAGCTGCCAGGTGAGATAGGTCTGCCATTGCGCCAGGGAGAAATCCTGGATGGCGGCGTTGACGGCTTTGAAAAAGTCCGGCGACGCGACGTTGATGGACTGGAACTCGGGCGAGGCGCTGGCGCGGAGATATTCCTTCCACGAAAACAGCGGGCTCAGAGCCTGGACGTCGGCCACGGCAAGCTTGTGATAGACCTTGGACGGATCGCGCCGGGAGACCAGATCGAGGGAGCCTTTGGCGATGGCGGTCTCGATCTTCATGACGGTATCGGCGTCGGCCTTGGCCAGCGCCGTGGCTGCTCCGGGAGTGTTCGAAGGCAGCATCGGTTCGTCCATCACGAACATCAGCTCGAACATGTGCTCCACGTGCTCCACGTACTTGGTGCGGAGCTCGGCGGACTTGGCGTCGTCCTTCAAATAATAATCGCGGTCCGGCATGCCCAGACCGCCCTGGTCGGCCTGCGCGATCACCTGGTCGGAGTCCTTGAAATCCTGGCCGGAGCCGAAGGAGAACAGGGCGTTGACGCCGATCCCGTGCAAGTGCGCGATCTCTTCGGCGAGGGCGGACTTGTCTTTCAAATCGCGGATGCGGTTCAACTCGGATTCGATGGGCTTAAGGCGGCGCGCATCGATGGCTTTTTCATCCATGCAGGCGGCGAAGTAATCGCCGATCTGGCGGGTTACCGGATCGCGCGAGGGCGAGGGCTTGGCGGCATCTTCCAGAATCTGGTGGAGCACGTCGCGGTTGCGCTCCTCGAGCTCGGAGAAGCGGCCCCAGCGGGCCTGGTCGGGCGGCGCGGGATTCTTTTTGAGCCAGGTTCCGCAGGCGTACTGGTAGAAGTCCACGCAGGGACTGACGGAGGTATCCATATTGGCGACGCCGAATTCGATCGGGCCCGGCTGGGCGGGGGCCGGCGCGGGCGTCTGCGCCAGCATGGCCGCGGCTCCTAGAAGACTCAAAAGGACGGATTTGAACACAAGCTTGGCTCCTTCTTACTTACTCTAACGTGCGAACCGCGGTTTCGAACCGATAACCCTCCCAACGGGCCACCACGGCGCTGGCGAGACAGTTGCCTAGCACGTTTACCCCGGTCCGCGCCATATCCATCAGCGCATCCACGCCCATCAGCACGGCCACGCCCTCCAGCGGCAGGTGGAAAGTGGCGAGGGTCCCGATGAGGATGACCAGGGCGGCGCGCGGGACGCCGGCTACTCCCTTGCTGGTGAGCATCAGGGTGAGCATGAGGACAAGCTGCGCGCCAAAGGTTTGCGCCACGCCGGCCGCTTGCGCGACGAAAACCGAAGCCAGGGAAAGGTACAAGGTGGTGCCGGCCAGGTTGAAGCTGTAGCCGGTGGGGATGACGAATCCCACGATGTGCTTGGGCACGCCGAAGAGTTCCATGTTTTCCATGGACAGCGGCAGGGCGGCTTCGCTCGATGCCGTCGAAAATGCGATCAGAAACGGCTGGCGGACGGCGCGAAAGAACGGCCCGAGGGGAATCTGGAACAGCGCGGCCACCGCGCCCAACACGACTACGATGAAGATGACCGAAGTGGCGTACATGGCGAGGATCAACTTGCCCAGCCCGAACAGCACGCCTACGCCTTTAGAGCCGATGGTGACGGCGAGCGCCGCGCCCACCCCGAGCGGCGCCAGGTACATGATGTAGCTGGTGTAGCGAAACATCACCTCCGCCAGGGCGCCGCAAAACTCCACCACCGGACGGGCCTTGGCGCCTACGCTGGAGCAGGCCGCTCCAAACAGGAAGGCGAACACCACCACCTGGAGCACATCGTTGCGGGCCATGGCGTCGACAATGCTGGTGGGAAAGGTATGCTCCAGCACCGTGTTGAGAGTACTCTGGCCGGCGGCGGGCGCGGGCAGAGCTTCGGCGGCGGTACGCTCCAGTGGCACGCCGACTCCCGGCCGCACCAGGTTGACGGCGCCGAGGCCGAGAAACAGGGCGATGGTGGTGACCACTTCGAAATACAGCAACGCCTTGCCGCCGATGCGGCCCATGTGTTTGAGCTCGCCGGCGGCCACGCCCGCCACCAGGATGCCCAGGATCAGGGGCGCCACGATGGAACGGATCAGGCGCAGGAAAATATTGCTGAGGGGCGCGAGCTGGCGCGCCACGGCGGGGTCCGCGATTCCCAACCCGATGCCGGCCACCATGGCCAGAAAGATCCAGCCGGTGAGGGAGATGCGCTTCATCGTTCTCCCCATTTCAACTTTTGCCGCAAGACGTCGAAAAACATGGCGTGGGGCGGGCGGACCAGGCGCAGGGCGAAATCGGTGCTGCGGCAGACGATGGCGTCGCCATCCTTGAGCAAGGTGCCGACCTGGCCGTCGATGGTGAGGTAGACGGTTTCATCGGCATTGCGCGAGATGACGCGAATGGTCATGGTTTCCGGCACCAGCACGGGCCGATTGGTAAGGGTGTGCGGGCAGATCGGGGTGAGGCAGATGGTGGGAACGGCGGGGAAAATGATGGGACCGCCGGCGGAAAGCGAGTAGGCAGTGGAGCCGGTGGGGGTGGAAATGATGAGGCCGTCGGCCTTGTAGGAGCCGACGAACTGCTCGTCGGCGAAGACATCCAGGTCGATCATGCGGGCCAGGGCGGCTTTGGCGAGCACGGCGTCGTTGAGCGCGTCGTATTCCACCACGGTACGGCCCCAGCGCACCACGCGGGCATGGAGCAATTTCCGGCTGGCGATGCGCTGTTCGCCGCGAAAGGCGCGCTCGAGCTCGGGATAGATCTCGTCGACGGCGATGGCGGTGAGAAAGCCGAGTCCCCCGAGGTTGACCGGGAAGAGGGGTACCTCGCGGCGGCCGATGGAGCGGGCGGCCGAAAGCAGGGTGCCGTCGCCGCCCAGCACGACGATCAGGTCGCACCCCTCCGGCACGTCGTTGCGGGGGATGACGGTTTCTCCGGGGGCGTAGCTGGCGGTCAGCTCGTCGCAACGGACGGCGATGGAGCGGGCCCGCAGCCACCGGATCAGAGTGGGCACGATCGCGGCGGCGGCCGGTGACTTCGGCTTCGAGATAATTCCGACGGTTTTAATGGCGGGCATGAAGAAGGAACTCCTTGTTGCCTTCGGCGCCCAGAATGGGACTCGGCATGATGCTGGTTTCAAACCCGAATTGGCGAACCGCGCTTTCCACCCGCCGGCAAGCTGACTGGTGCAGGTCCGGGTCGCGCACGATGCCGCCCTTACCCACCTGGCCCTTGCCCACCTCAAACTGCGGTTTGATTAGTATAACCATTTGCCCTTGCGGTTGTAACACGGGGACGGCGGCGGGCAGAATCAGGGTGACGGAGATGAAGCTGACGTCGCAGCAGAGGAAGTCGGCCTTTTCGCCGAGCGTGTCGAGCCGGAGCTGGCGGGCGTTGACATGCTCGTGGACCACGACGCGCGGATCGGTGCGCAGGCTCCAGGCCAGTTGGCCGGAGCCGACATCGACGGCATGGACGCGCAAGGCGCCGCGCTGCAGCAGGGCGTCGGTGAAGCCGCCGGTGGAGGCGCCGATATCGAGGCAGATGCTGCCTTCGACAAGTATGGCGAAGTGGTCGAGAGCGGCCGCGAGCTTCAGGCCGCCGCGGCTGACATAGGGCGGGCGGGCCAGCAGTTCGATGGCGCTGGCGGGGTCGACCGGTTGGCCCGGTTTGGCGGCCTTTTGGCCGTCGACGGTGACGGAGCCGGCCATGATGAGGGCCTGGGCTTTTTCGCGCGATTCGGCGAGGCCGCGCTCCACCAGCAGGCGATCGAGCCTAGAGCGCATGGAGCCTCACGGTGGGACAGGCCTCCTGGCCTGTCACCGCGGTTGCTGCTCCGATGGTGGGGCAGGCGGTGCCGCCTGCCCTCCCGCGCTGGACCATGCCCATTCCTCCGGCGAGGCCGCCAACCCAGCCGATACCGGATTCTGTTCGATGTACCGGGCGATTCTTTCTCTCTCCGGGCGGTCCCGCGCCCAGTGATTGTACGACTCGTCCTGCCAGAACGGCCGGCCGGCCTGGCCCAACATCTCGTTGGCCTGGCGCGCGGTCCACGACTTCAACCATCGTGTGATCGTGGGCACGGGCACCCGCGGTAGGATCAGCAAGTGTACGTGATTGGGCATCACCACCCACGCGTCCAGCTCGTACCAGTGTCTCTGGCTTGCTCCGCTCCGGATCGACTCCGCCACCAGGACTGCGATGCTTGGATCGCTCAACCACCGCGGGCCCGGGCAGGTGTGGAGGGCGCGGTCCGCTGCCGCGAAAGCGTGCCCAGGTGTAGGGCAGTCGCCCTGTTCGTGGCGTGCGGCGAGCGTCCCGAATAAGCGCCAGGTGAGGAAGATGCGGGCATGGTCGGGCTGGAAATGCGGCAATCTGCGGCGGTATTCGAGCATGATCGGAGGGCAGGCGGCACCGCCTGCCCCACCAATGTGGGTGCTTCGAAATACCAGTCATTCTCATCAAAATGTACGAACTCCAAGGACAGGCCGGGAGGCCTGTCCCACTTTAAGGCTGGCCCTCATGACTTGCGGTGGACGATGTGATCGGCCAGCTCGTTGAGGCGGCGGGCACGGTCGCCGAAGGGGGCCAGTACGCGGTGCGCGTGGGCGCACTGCTCTTCGGCCATGCGGTGCGACGTTTCCAGGCCGTAGACCGCGGGGAAAGTGATCTTGTGCTGGGCGGCATCCTTACCGGCGGTTTTGCCGAGGGCGGCGGAGGATTGCTCCACGTCGAGGATGTCGTCGACGATCTGGAACGCCAGGCCAATGTGTTCGCCGTAGGCGGAAAGGGCGTTGTATTGGGCCTTGGTGCCGCCGGCAAAGACGACGCCCATGCGCAGGCTGGCGCGCAGCATGGCGCCGGTCTTGGCGGTATGGATGGTGCGGAGCAGCTCGGGTTCGGGCGCCTTGCCTTCGCCCTCCAGATCGGCCACCTGGCCGCCGATCATGCCGCCCACGGTGCCGGCGGCGGCGGCCAACTCGGCGATCAGGCGAATCTTACGGCCGGGGGGCGCCTCGACTTTGGCCAGTACCTCAAACGCGAGGGTGAGAAGGGCATCGCCGGCGAGGATGGCCATGGCATCGCCGAAGACCTTGTGGTTGGTGAGCTTGCCGCGGCGGTAATCGTCGTTATCGAGGGCGGGAAGGTCGTCGTGGATTAAGGAATAGGTATGGACGAGCTCCAGGGCGCACGCGACGGGGAACACGCCTTCGGCCGAGTCGGACACGGTGCGGGCGGCTTCGAGACAGAGGATGGGGCGGATGCGCTTGCCGCCGGCGAACAGGCTGTAGCGCATGGCGCGGTGAATGGTCTCAGGTGGGGTAGTTTCGGGCGGGACCAGGCGGTCGAGCTGCGCGTCCACGAGCTGCTGCTGGTGGGCCAGGTAATCGTGAAGGGTCATGCGTTTTCTGACTTGTCGGGACGGAAGGGTTCGGCGACGATTTTGCCGTCCTTACGGATGAGCATCTCGACGCGGGTTTCAGCCGCTTCGAGCTGTTTACGGCAGAGGTCGCTCAGAGCCATGCCGCGCTCGAACAGCTCGAGCGAGCGTTCGAGCGGCAGGTCGCCGCCTTCCAATTGCTTGACGACTTTTTCGAGCTCGTCGAGACTATTTTCGAAGGATGCGACCGGCTCCTGGCCGGCCGGTTGATCCGCCATGAGGCCCATTCTAACAGGGGGATGGAGGCACGGGTTGCGAAGTTGGGGCGGGACCGGCGATTGTGCAACGGGTTGTGCATCGTTGTGCATTCCTGAGCGCCGCCCGGGCGTGAAAAAACAAATAAGTCATTTAATTTCTTCGCCGGCTCTTGCCGGGGGCTTTTTTCCGTTGTGCATGCTTGTGCATTTTTGTGCAGGTTTTCGGCGGCGATTGGGAGCGCCGGGCCTGGGTTCGGCGCGGCTCGGAAATGGCTTCGTTGGCCGGGGGACGAGTTTCTTTTTATTGAGGCGGAAGACGGCTTCGTTCGGTACTTTCGATTTGGGTTCGCTCGAAAGGCTGGCCAACTATTCCGGCCTCCCTATTTGAGATGTATCACGAAGATGAGGCGTGGCTCCCGCTCAACGCGGCGGAAGGGGAGAAGGGAAACGACTTTGGGGTCTGAAATAATCCGGGAAAGTCCGTGAACGGGACCTTGGGGTGGGCCCAGGTGTCACGCGACTCATGGCGTTCGCATGCTCCACTCGTGCCTTTTCACGATTGCGAGGGAGGGAAAGCCATGAGCCACATAGGGATACGAAATCGGAAGCCGGAACGTATTCAAAGGCATTGGCGTGCCGAATGCCGAAGAGCACCTGGTGTTCAAGATCGACGCGATCATGAAAGAGCGCGGCATGAAACAGGTGGACGCGGCCAAGTTGTTTGGCGTTCGCCAGCCCGACGTATCGAAGATGTTGCGCGGCGAAGTTCGTCAATTCTCCGTCGAGCGGGAGCTGTGAAAAAATCACAAATCGCAGGCGGAACCGCCTGCGCCACCAAAGCAGGTGCATTGTTTTCAATGGTGGGGCAGGCGGTTCCGCCTGCCCAGCGCGTCTCGGAGAGTTTTTTCACTCGTCTATAGCGTCGCGGGCTTTCGGAAAGGCAAATCTGCGAGGCTTCTTATGGGCGGAGGACAACGCCTTCGGCCTTCGCGGCCTGGCGAAGGTCCTTGTCGAGCGTGGCCAGCGGCAACCCTCGGCGCTGCGCCAACTCCAGATACGCGGCGTCATACACGGTTAGCTTATGCCGATTGGCCAGGCGCATGGTGGCGCCCCAGGCATGGCGGTCCGTATCCGGGTCCACGCCGATCGGCAACAGGGCCAGATCCTCGAGTGTCGCGTCACGGAAGGCGGCATCGTGACGGCCCCGCCGGACCCCCATCTCCAGAACATTGGCGACTTCCAGCCTCCACAATGCGGGCACCCAGGCTCCTCTTTCATTCACGCCCGCGAAGACCTCGTTGATGGCCTTGGTGGTTTCGTCGGCGTACACCCATGCCAGAGTCGCCGAACTGTCGACGACCACACTCATGGGCGGCCCGCATCCCGATCAGCCTTGAGTGCTTCCCAATCGAACGCGCCGGCCTTCAGACTTCGGGCCCTGGCCCCGATCCGCTCGGCCGCCGCCTCAGCTTTGGACCGATCGGAGCCCGCGCGGTTGGGCACCAGGCGCGCGACCGGCTTACCGTGGCGCGTGATCACGATCTCCTCGCCCGTTTCGACGCGGTCCAGGAGAGATCCCAATGTATTCTTGGCCTCAAATGCACCGATTTCCTGCATGATCGCCCTTTCTGTTCTAGCTTAAGCTAGCTTATCACAAAAAGGCGCTGCCTGGCGAGCCCGGACTCTTTGGGGAGGGCGGGGCTGGCGGACGATTCTCCGGCTTCCCAGTGCTGACGCGCTGGGCTACTTTCTAGCGCCCTGTCGGGCTTGGGAACGTGCGCGCTACGTGAATTTTCGCTTCAGGTACCGCGGCAGGTTATAGGCATCGGCCGGGCTTTTGATGAGGCTCTTCACCACCGTTCCTATGCGGGCGCGAGTTCTTAGCAGCAGGACCTTGCTTGCGATTACGATGCGGCAGACGGTTCGTTGCCGATCCATGAAATCGATCACTGCCGGGCGGGTGAGGAACGGGATCGCCCTTCGCGGCAACAGGCCCAAACGGCGGCTGGTGGCCTTGCCCTCGGTCAGAAAGAGGAGCGCGTTCAGGTAGAGATTGTTTTGTTTCCAGGCATGCTCGCGGTACTTCAGGCCGGCGCGAAAATGCAATTCCACGCCGCTATCGCGCGTGCCGGCGATCAGGCCGTCGCGCACGGCACGGTCGAACAGCACGCTGCCGGGAAAGAAGACCAGATTGTAGATATCGGCATAGTGAGGAGATTCCAGGCGGGTCATCAGGCCGAGCGTATCCAGAAGATCCTGCCTGTCTTCGTACGGGTTTCCAATGATGAAGTAGTAACAGGGCGCCACGGTGGGATGTTGCTTGATGGTGCGCGATGCCCGCATCACGGTTTCATTCGGCACGGGCCGCTCGAATACCTCTTTCTTGGTGCGTTCGCTGCCGCTCTCCACACCCATGCTGATGCGCCACAGTCCGGCCTCGGCCAGCAGGCGCACCTTCTCGTCGGCGATTCTGGGCGGAGACACCATGCAATCGAAAGGAAGGCCGACCTGAGTGCGATATAAGCCGGCGAACTCGCGGATTTCCTCCACGGTTCGCAGGAAGAAGTCCTCGTCAAGGAGGAACACATCGGTGGCGTTGGGAAAATGCCGCCGATGGAGGGTTGCCAGATGCTCGACGTATTTGGCGGGGCTCATTCGCCGCAGGTATACGCCATTGCCGCCGTACAGGTCCTTCAACTTGCGGTTGCAGCAGTAGGTGCAGTTGAGAGCGCATCCGCGCGAGCCGATGTACTGCATGCGGGGGCTGTGCGCCAACCTGGGGTCTGAAGGCGCCTTGACCACCCGACCGAGCGAGAGATGAAACTCATGGGTACGTTCGAAATCGGGCAGGGGCAGAGTATCCAGGTTCGAAATCGGCGGGCGAACCGGATTCAACACCACGGTTTCTCCCTTCCGGTAAGCGAGATTGCGGACGGTCTCCCAGCTTCGGCCTTCTTCGAGCGACTCGAGCAACTCCAGAATGGTCTCTTCGCCTTCTCCGCGGCAGACGATATCGGCCGCCTCGGCGCACTCGGCCGGGTTCAAAGAGGCGTGCAAGCCGCCCCAGACCACCGGTTTGGCCAGGGACCCGATTGCGGCGGCGATTTGGCGGGCTTTGCGCGCTCCCCTGGAGAAGCAACTGAAGCCGACCAGGTCGGAGGGCCCGATCAGTTGGCGGACATCGTCCAGCGCGTCGGCCGGGAATTCCGCCGACTCCGACCCCAGCAGGAGCAGCCGGGTAGAATGACCCGCGCGCTTCAGTACCGACGAAATCAGCCTGGCGCCAAAAGCCCACAAGTCGTTATCGGTCGAAATCAGGGCGACATTCACGATTCGAGGCTAGCAGGCGATTACGGAGTTTACGAGTTTCATGAGTGCCAAGTAGGGTTGGGTGGTACGGTACCGCGAGTGCCTGGAAAAGCGCAGCCGTGCTCGCCGATATCGGAGTGAGCCAAGCAGGGCGTTTCGCCGGCTGGTAAACTGAAGTTCAGGTTTGCCATGAGCCTTGAACAGGCCATCCTCGAAGCGGTCCGGGAGCTCCCGGCCGATAAACAACAGGAGATCCTGACCCACGCCTCCCGCCTTCGCGATGAATCGATGAAGAAGAAGCCGTTCAAGAGCGTCAAGGGCCTGTGGGCCGGCCTGGGAGTTTCACTCTCCGCTGAGGAGATCGACCAGAATCAGCGCGACATGTGGAAGGGCTTCCCAAGCGAAGACATCTAAATGCCGGCCGTGGTGGTGGACACGCATGCCATCGTCTGGTACTTGTTCGGCGACGCTCGGCTGTCCTTGAGGGCGGCCGATGCGCTGGACTCCGCCACGGCGGCTGGCGAACTCATTCACGTGCCGTCGATCTGTCTCGTGGAACTCACGTATCTGGTCGAAAAAGGCCGCCTGCCCGCGATTGCTCGCCGTCGGTTAGTGCAGGCGCTGGATGACCCGGGGACTCGCTGCCTGCTGGCGCCACTCGACCGAAAGATCGCCGACGCGCTTGGCTCCGTGAGCCGGAGCGAGGTACCCGACCTGCCGGATCGCATCGTGGCTGCCACGGCGGTGGCACTCGGCGCTCCACCGATCAGCCGTGACGCCAAGATCCGTGCCTCGCGGATTCAGACGATCTGGTAGCGTCACGCGGCGGAGAACTGCCGGCTTCGGCGCTCGTGATATTGTGGTTGCGATGCCCTTGGAGAATCCGTTTCAAGATCCTTTGCGGTTTGAGCGGCGGGTACCGGAATCGACGGTGGTGATATTCGGAGCCAACGGGGACCTGACCAAACGAAAACTGATACCGGCGTTGTACCGCCTGGCTTACGACCGGCGGCTGGCGGCGGGGTTTGCCGTGATCGGGACGTCGCGGACGGCGCTTTCCGACGACCAGTTTCGCGAGAAGATGCTGGAGGCGGTGAAGCAATTCTCGGAAGACACCGAGTTTGACGAAGACGTGTGGAGGGCCTTCGCCGCGGGCCTTTATTATGTGGCCGGCGACATCAACGACGCCGGGTTTTACGACAAGCTGGCGGGCAAATTGAAACAGGTGGACGGTGAACGGGCCACCGGCGGCAACGCGCTGTTCTATCTTTCGACGCAGCCGAGCCAGTACGGGCGCGCGGCGCAAGGGATCGGCGGGGCGGGGATGAACAGGGGCGCGGGATGGCGGCGGCTGGTGGTGGAAAAGCCGTTCGGCCGGAACCTGGAGACGGCGCGCGCCTTGAGCGACGAGCTGCACCGGGTTTTCCAGGAATCCGACGTCTACCGCATCGACCATTACCTGGGTAAGGAAACAGTCCAGAATATATTGGCGTTTCGGTTCGGCAATGGAATTTTCGAGCCCCTGTGGAGCCGCAACTATATCGAACACGTGCAGATCACGGGGGCGGAATCGATCGGGGTGGAAGGCCGGGGCGCATATTATCAGGAAGCCGGGGCGCTGGCCGATATGATTCAGAACCACCTGCTGCAGGTGATGGCGACGATTGCGATGGAGCCGAGCGCCAGCTTCCGCGCCGATTCGGTGCGCGACGAACGTTCGAAGCTGCTGCGCTCGATCAGGCCGATGACGGCGGACGAGATCCGGCGGGACACGGTGCCAGGGCAATACGGGGCGGCGCGCATCGGCGGCGAGGACGTGCCGGGGTTTCGCCAGGAGCCGGGGGTGGGCGCCGAATCGCGCACGGACACCTACGCCGCAGTCGCGTTCTTCTGCGAGAACTGGCGTTGGGCGGGGGTGCCGTTCTATTTGCGGACGGGCAAGCGGCTGCCCAAGCGGGTGACCGAGATTGCGATCCAGTTCAAGCCGGCGCCGCTGGCGATGTTCGACGGCGACGCGCCGGCCAGCGCGCCGAACCTGCTGATTGTGCGCATCCAGCCGGAGGAGGGCATTTCGCTCAAGTTTCTGTCGAAGCGGCCGGGGGCGGGGATGCGGCTGCGGCCGGTGTCGATGGATTTCAACTACGGATCGAGCTTCGGCGAGAGATCGCCGTCGGCATACGAAACCCTGCTGCTGGACGCGATCGTGGGCGACGCCACGCTGTATACGCGGCAGGACATGGTGGAAGCGAGCTGGCGGGTGGTGGAGCCGATTGAGAACGTGTGGCGGGAAACCAGCTACGACTTTCCCAATTACGCGGCGGGCTCGTGGGGACCGGCGGCGTCGGACGCCATGCTGGCGCGGCGCGGCCACACGTGGAGGAAACCGTAATGAGCACGGTGGCGCCGGACCGGATTCTGAAGGAACTGGAAGAGCTTTGGGTCACGACCGGGAAACAGGAAGAGGGCGAAGCCGGCCAGGGGGTGCTGCGGGCCTGCACGCTGACGCTGGTGGCGATAGCCGAAGAAGGCGACGACCCGATGGCGCTGGGGGAAACGGTGGCGGCGCTGATGCCGGAGCATCCGGCGCGCACGATCGTGATTCGCCTGCGCGGCGGAGGCGAACGCACCCTGAGCGAGCGGGTTTACGCGCAGTGCTGGATGCCGTTCGGCCAGCGGCGGCAGATTTGTTGCGAGCAGGTGGAGATTACGGCTTCGGATGCGGCGCTGGAGGATCTGGCCTCGGTGATTCTGCCGCTGGAGGTGCCGGACCTGCCGGTGGTGCTGTGGTGCCGCAGCGCGCGGTTGGCGGGCATGGCTGAGTTCGACGGGATCGCGCGGATGGCGCAGAAGGTGGTGGTGGATACAGGTTCGATGGCGGATTCGCGGGCGGCGCTGGAGGTGGTGGCGAGGCTGGGTTCGCGGGGAATCCTGGTGGCGGACCTTTCGTGGACGCGGACCACGCGGTGGCGGGAGACGCTGGCGCAGATTTTCGAAAACCAGAGCTACCTGGAGGGTCTGGCGCGCACGGCGGCGGTGCGGGTAGGTTCGAGTGAGGACGGGCTCACGGTGTGGTCGTGGTACCTGGCCGCCTGGGTAATGGATGCGCTGGAGGCGGTGGGGGCGAAGCCGCGCCTGGAGACGACGCGGTCCGAACACAACGGCGTGACGCTGGAAGGCGAGGGGTGGAGCGTGGCGCTGGAGCGGTGGGACGGGCGCCTGGTGACGACCATCAACGGTCTGGCGCAATGCACCAACCTGCCGCCGCCGAACGATTACGCGCTGATGCGGGAGGAACTGGGAATCCTGGGGCGCGACGCGGTTTTTGAAACGACCCTTTCTTCGGCCGTCAAACTGGTGCATGCTGAAGACAAATGAGCGTACAGTGGCACACCTACGCGGACGCGCGGGCGGCGGCGGATGCGTGCGCGCGCAAGATTGCGGCGCTGATCGAGGAAGCTCTGGCGGGCCAGGAGCTGGCCACGCTGGCGGTGTCGGGAGGTTCCACTCCGAAGCTGATGTTCGAGAAGCTGGCTACCGAGCCGGTGCGCTGGGACCGGGTGCATCTGTTCTGGGTGGACGAGCGTTCGGTTCCTCCCACCGACGCGGCCAGCAACTATAAACTCACCGAGGACCACCTGATTGCCAGGGCACGGATTCCGCACCGGAATCTGCACCGGGTGGTGGGGGAAGCCAAACCGGCGCTGGCGGCGCGCCGCTACGGCGAGGAAATCCGGGAGTTCTTCGGCCTGGAGGAAGGGGAAATGCCGCACTTCGATATCGTGCATCGCGGCATGGGCCCGGACGCGCACACCGCCAGCCTGTTTCCGGGGGACCCGCTGATCGACGACCGGGAAGGCATCGCCGCGGCGACCTACGCGGAAAAGTTCAAACAATGGCGCGTGACCCTGTTGCCGGGCGCGCTGCTGGCGGCCAAGCACACGGTGTTTCTGGTGGCTGGCGAGGACAAAGCCGAGGCCGTGCGGGCGGTGTTCCGGGAAGAGTACGATCCGAAGAAATACCCCGCCCAAATCGCCTCCCATCACGGCCGCGGGGTGATCTGGTTTCTGGACGAGGCGGCCGCGCGGATGATGGAGTGAGCCGTGGCAGTAGAAGGTAGAAGGTAGAAGACAAAAGGAAACCGTGGGTGAGGGGTTAGAGGATAGAAGTAAGAATCGCACCCGCGTACGCACCGAGCAGGCGGCGGACCTCTTGCAACATCGCGGAGAGCTCTTGGGTGTCCCCGTACTTGAGATCGTTGGCGAGGATGAGGTAGTAGTGACACTCCTCTACGGAACCCTCCGCGATATTCATGAACCGGGCTTTGTCGGCTCTTGCACGGCGGCGGAATCCTTCAGCGATGTTGGCAGGAATGGATACGGCTGCACGACGAATTTGCGAACTGAGCCCGTAGGTCTCTTGCCTAGGAAATGCGGCGCTGAGGGCATACACCGCCAGCACGAACCGGTGGGACTTTTGCCACACCAGCAGATCCTCAAACGTCCGCGCAGGTCTTGAGTTGGCCATAGACGAGGCAGGTCGGGCGGAGCTATTCCGACCTTCTTATCTTCTCACTTCTTGCCTTCCTCGACTTCTCCCTTCTACCTTCCTCGACTTCCATAGCCCGAAGGGATATTTAGGGCGAAGCCCTGAGCCACCGCTGGACGGCCTTGGTCAGGTCTTCGAGGCGGACGGGTTTGGCGATGTAGTCGTCCATGCCGGCGGCGAGACAGGCTTGGCGGGCGCCTTCGAAGGCGTCGGCGGTCATGGCGACGATGGTGGTTCGTTGGCCGGGAGTTTCGGCGTGGCGGATGCTGCGGGCGGCGGTGTAGCCATCCATTTCCGGCATGTGGCAATCCATGAAGACCAGATGGTAGGGGAGAAGGCTTACCATCCGGACGGCTTCGCGGCCGTTAGCGGCGACGTCGACGCGGAAGCCGAGCTTTTCCAGCATGCGCACGGCGACCTTTTGATTGACGGGGTTATCTTCCGCGACCAGGACGCGTACGGGCGGAGCGGAAATCGGCCAAGCCTTGACGGCCGGGGCGCAAACGGGCGGATGAGGCGGCAATGCGGCCCGCCGGGATTCGGCCCGGGCGAGCGCATCCAGCAGGTGTGCGGGGCGGACCGGTTTGACCAGGCAGACATCCACAGCCGCGCCCTCCCGGTGGCGCAATTCGTTCCAATGGCCGGCGGAAGTGAGCAGGACAATACCGGTATGGGCCAGAGCGCGATCGGACCGGATCCGGGCGGCCACGGCGAAGCCGTCCATTTCCGGCATTTGGTAATCAAGCAGAACGAACCGGTAGGGATCGCCGCACTGGATGGCCTGGACAAGGCGGGCGTAGACTTCGACGCCGGAAGCCAGGCTGTCGGAGCGCAGCCCCCAGCCCGCGACCTGCTCTTCGAGCACGCGGCGGCTTACGGCGGCGTCGTCGACGATCAGGGCGCGCAATCCTTTCAGCCTGGAAGGTGGGGCGGGCGGAGTTGCGCGATCGGGATCGACGGCGAGGGGCAGAATGAACCAGAAACGGGAGCCGCTGCCGGGAACGCTTACCACGCCCACCGAACCGCCCATCAGCTCCACCAGTTGTTTGGAAATGGCGAGGCCCAGTCCGGAGCCGGAGTGGCGGCGGGTGATGGAGGAATCGAGCTGGACGAATTTGCCGAATAGAGAGCCGATCTTGTCGGCGGGAATGCCGATGCCGGTGTCTTCGACCTGGATGCGCACGCGGGGTTCGGCCGCTCTATCGAGGCATTCGACGGCGATGAGGACGTGGCCGCGGTCGGTAAACTTGACGGCGTTGCCTACCAGGTTGGTGAGCACCTGCCGGATGCGGCCCTCGTCCCCGATAAAGCGACCGGGTAGGGAGGCGGGGTAGGAGACGGCCAGGTCGATGTGGTGCTCATCGGCGCGGGTACCGAGCAACTCGGCAACCTCTTCGACGACGCGGCGCAGATCGAAGGGGGCGGAGGCGACGCGCACGCGGCCGGCTTCCATTTTGGAGAAATCCAGGATGTCGTTGATGACGCCGAGCAGGGCTTCGGCGGAGCGGCGCACGGTTTCGGCGTAATCGCGCTGGGTGGGATCGAGCTCGGTCGCGAGCAGCAGGCCGGCCATGCCGATCACCCCGTTCATGGGGGTGCGGATTTCATGGCTCATGTTGGCCAGGAAGTTACTCTTGAGGTGGGCGGCATCTTCGGCGGCGGCCAGGGCGCGGGCGAGTTCGCGGTTCTTCTCCTGCAACTCTTCGTAGAACGCTTTGAGACGCTGAGCGTCGCGTTTCTTTTCGGTGATATCGATGAGGGTGGTGCGAATGCCGACCGTATGGCCACGGCGGTCGAGAATCAAGTTCTCCCGGACTTCGAGCAGCAGATCGACGCCGTCGCGGCGCCGGAACGGCCTTTCGGCGGGTGGAAGGGAATCGTGGCCGCGCAATTTGGCGGTCACGCGGGCGCGTGACGCCTCGCGCTGCTCGGGCGCCACAAAATCCCAGGCCGCCTTACCCAGGATTTCGTCCGCCTCGAAGCCCAGTAACTCGCATTCGGCGCGATTCACACGGCAGACGATGCCCTGGGAGTCGAGCTCATGATAGGCGATGGGCGCTTCATCGAAGATGTCGCGGGAGCGTTCTTCGGCTTCGCGGCGCGAGCGTAGGTCTTCGATCAGCAGGACGGAGAAGGGGCTGCCCTCCGTCAGGGGCCATTCGGTGGCCTGGACTTCGATGGCGTCGCCATCCGGCCGCAAGAGCGGAAAAACGAAGGGCGGTTTCGGGCAGGGGGTCTGAAGGAACTTTAAGGCAGCGCCGCGCTGGGGCGGGTCCACGCAGTCGATCAAGCAAGAGCCTGGAGCCGAAGCTTCCGCCGGCAGGCCCAGGGTGCGCCGGGCGGCTGGATTGAGGTAGCGGACGACACCGAGCCGGTGAATCGCGAGTGGCCAGGGGGCGCCATCGAATAGGGCGGTGGGGTCGACGCTGGCTGGAAGGGTCGGCCCGCCGTTGGCCGGCAGGCGGCATCGGGCTGCCGGTTCAACCGGAATCGCTGGAGCGGTCAGGGCAGGTTTGGATAATTCAGCCACGGCTTCTCCGGCCAAGTGGACCGTCTCGTCATTTGGATCTCATCCTCCCGATCTTCATCCAGCCTCAACTAAAACATCGGAAGAATCGCCCAAAAACTGGAGGCAATAGACGTACAAATCGACGATCCAGCGTCAGGTGCGCACCAAATAACGCTGCATGGCCGGAAGGATGAGATCGAGTTCGGCTTCCATCTCCGTCAACCGCGCGGAGAGTTCGGGGAGCGGCGCGGAGAGGGCGCTGTGCTCGATGCGCTGGCAGAGGGCGGCGAACTCGGCCAAGCCGACCTGGCCGGCCCCTCCTTTGAGGCCGTGAGCTTCCGTGCGCAGCCGGTTTCGCTGGCCGAGAGCCAGGGATTGGCGCATGAGGGTCCGGCGGGTACGGCTATCCGTGGTGAAGGCCGCTACCAGATCGGCGATTAGCTCGTCGTCCCCATCCGCCAACTCCAGGAGGAGGGCCGACGGGACCCAAACGGATTCGTGAGATTCCGGTCGGGGAATTGCAACGGTGGGCGATGCAAAATACGAGGCCATAACAAGAACCCAGGGCGCAAGACGTTTTCTCGGACGCCCCTAAGGTATTATCCGGGCGCCCGGCGGCCGCCTGCAAGCTATCCTTCGTTAACCCAGCGGCGTGGGAGGCCGGATATCGACAGCCGGCGGCGGCGGACGCCGGGCACGCGAGGCGGGTCGCAACTGCTTATGCTGCACAGATTTTCGCGGGTGCAAGGGCCGGGCGCGCCTGTTATAATTAAATCTTCTATTTTGGTTATGCCATTGAAACCGTTCGCGATGAATCGCGGCGCAGAGAAACAGATCTATCTGTTGAAGCCCCGTGGCTTCTGCGCCGGAGTGGTACGGGCGATTGATGTGGTGAAAATTGCCCTAGATCTATATGGTCCTCCGGTTTATGTGCGGAAAGAAATCGTCCATAACAAGCACGTGGTGGATGAACTGCGCGAGGCGGGGGCGATCTTCATTGAGGAACTGGAGGAAGTGCCGGAAGGGGCACGTGCCATTTTCAGTGCCCACGGGGTGGCACCTTCGGTACGTCGGCAGGCCAAAGACCGGAAATTGTACGTAATCGATGCGACTTGCCCGTTGGTTACGAAAGTGCATTTGGAAGCCGTGCGATTCGCCCGCGACGGATTCAGTATCGTGTTGATTGGACATAAAGACCACGACGAAGTGATCGGCACGTTGGGCGAGGTTCCGGAGCGCAGCTACCTGGTGGAGACGGTGGCGGATGCGGACCGGCTGGAGGTACCGGACCCCACCCGGGTCCGCTATCTGACCCAGACCACGCTGAGCCTGGATGAAACGCGGGACATCGTAGAGCGGCTGAAGGAACGTTTCCCATTGATTCAGGGTCCTCCGGCGCAGGATATTTGCTACGCCACGGAAAACCGGCAGATGGCGGTGAAAGAAGTGTCGCGCGCCATCGAGTTGCTGATGGTGGTGGGTTCGCAAAACAGCTCGAACTCCAAGCGCCTGGTGGAGGTGGCGCGCAACGTGGGGGTAGCGGCACACCTGGTGAACGACCGGAGCGATGTGGACTCTTCGTGGCTGGAGGGCGTGGCCAGCGTAGGTTTGACGGCGGGTGCGTCGGCGCCGGAGCATCTGGTGCAGGACATGATCGAGTTTCTGCGGGAGCGAGGATTTCATCGCATGGAAGAGATCGAGTTGGTGGAAGAAGACGTGCGTTTCTCATTGCCCAATGAACTGATGGTGGCGCTCAAGTGATGTCGCCCGCGCAGGTCGGGAATTCGCTCGAAGCGGCGGCGGCCCATACGGCGCGGCGCGCGGCTTCGTACCTGGCCGAGCTGCAGGCTCACGACGGCCACTGGTGTGCGGAGCTGACGGCCGACACCACCCTTGAAAGCGACTACATTCTGTTCCAGTTGTGGCTGTATCCACCGGTGGCGGGCAAGTGGGATCCGCCGACGCGCCCGTCGATCGACAAGGCGGTTCGGTCGATCCTGGCGAGGCAATTGCCGGACGGCGGGTTCAACATCTTCGCGGACGGCCCGGCGGAGATCAGCGCCTCGGTGAAGGCGTATTTTGCGCTAAAGCTGGCGGGTGTGGCCGCCGATGTAGAGTCCATGCAACGGCTGCGGGAGCGGATTCTGGCATTGGGCGGGATCCAATCGGCGAACAGCTATGTCAAGATCAACTTGAGCCTGTTCGATCTCTACCCGAGGCAATACACCCCTTCGATTCCACCGGAAGTGGTGCTGTTGCCGGGGAAGTTCCTGTACCAGATGTCGGCCTGGTCGCGGGACATTGTGCTGCCGCTCGCGATCATACACGCTTCGAACCCGCGCAAGCCGGTTCCGGCCGGATTCGACCTGGACGAACTGTGGGCTCCGGGTGTGAGCCCGCGATTCCGCACCGACAAGTCGCCGATCTCGTGGCACAACTTTTTCCTGTTGACCGACCGGCTGCTGAAGTGGTGGGAGCGGGCCGGGCTGAAAGCGGTGCGGCGGCGGGCGGTGGAGAAGGCGGGGGCCTGGATGACGGATCGCCTGGAGTACTCCGACGGGCTGGGCGCGATCTATCCCTCGATGATGTACGTGGTAATGGCGCTGGACTCGCTTGGAGTGGCGGCCGACGATCCGCTGCGGGTGCGCGCGCTCAGCCAATTCAACGACTTGATCGTGGACGACGGCGAGCGATTCTTCCTGCAACCGTGCTTTTCGCCGGTTTGGGACACGGCCATTTCGAGCTACGCGCTGGCGTCGTGGGATGGGGAGCGGGCGGGATTGGCGGCGGCGGCGGATTGGCTGCTGGACCACGAGATCCGGCGCAAGGGCGACTGGGCGGTGAAGCGGCGGGACGTGGAGCCGTCCGGATGGGCTTTCGAATACTCCAACGAGTTTTACCCGGATATCGACGATACGGCGATGGTGCTGCTGGCGTTGCGGCACGTGGCGAGCAAGGACCGGGCGCGGCAGCGGGCGTGTCATCAGCGGGCGCTGAACTGGCTGCTGGCGATGCAGTCGGCCGACGGCGGCTGGGCGGCGTTCGACGCCGACAATAACTGGGCGTTTCTGAGCCAGGTTCCGTTCGCCGATCACAACGCGATTCTGGACCCGACCTGCGCCGACATTACCGGCAGGGTGCTGGAGGCGCTGGCGGCGCACGGGGTGGGGAACGACTACCCGGCGGTGCGGCGCGGAGTGGACTGGCTGGTGCGCCACCAGGAGGCTGATGGGAGCTGGTACGGGCGTTGGGGCGTGGCGTACATTTATGGCACCTGCTTCGCCTTGCGCGGCCTGGCGGAAGCCGGCGAAAGCGACCGCGAAGCGCACATCCTGCGCGCCGGCGAGTGGCTGCGCTCGATTCAGAATGCCGACGGCGGCTGGGGCGAAAGCTGCGCAAGCTACGACCGCGGCACCTTCGTGGCGGCGCCCTCGACGCCGTCGCAGACCGCGTGGGCGATTCTGGGGCTGATTGCCGGCGGAGACGCCGATTCGATCAGCGTGCAGCACGGAATCGAATACCTGGTGGACACGCAGCGCGCCGATGGAAGCTGGGACGAAGAACTTTCCACCGGGACCGGTTTTCCCAAAGTCTTTTATCTGAACTACCACCTCTATAAGGATTATTTCCCGCTGCTGGCGCTTGCTTCCTACGCGAAGACCCGCCCAAGTTGGAATGGATAGGTTATGAAATTTCCGATCTCCATGACCGCCGGCCTGGCGGGATATATTCTGAAGAATAAAATGCGGCCGCGTCCGGAGTGGCAGAAGAACGCGACTCCGGAAGCCAACGCCGCCAACCCGTTCCGCATTCTTTCCTCGAAGATCGGGGAGAAGCGGCAACCCCATCCCATGATCAACAAGCGGTTTCCGATCGTGCTGATGCTGGAGCCGCTGCACGCCTGCAATCTGACCTGCACCGGCTGCGGCCGCATTCGGGAATACGAATCCAGCATCACCGAGAGGGTGCCGCTCGAAGAGTGCCTGGCGGCGGTGGACGAGTGCGGCGCGCCGGTGGTTTCGATTTGCGGCGGCGAGCCGATGATGTATCCGCAGATCGGCGAGCTGACCACGGGCATTCTGGAGCGCGACCGTCATATCTATCTCTGCACCAACGGCATGTTCATCAAGAAGCGGCTGAAGGAGTTCACCCCCGACAAGCGTTTCTACTTCAACGTGCACCTGGACGGGATGGAGAAGAACCACGACATTGCGGTGGAGCGGGCGGGGGTGTTCCGCGAAGCCATCGAGGGCATTAAGGCCGCCAAAGCCGCCGGATTCCAGGTGTGCACCAACACCACGGTTTACAAAGAAACCGATATGGCGGAGATCGAAGAGCTGTTCGAGTACCTGAAACAGCTCAAAGTGGACGGCCACCAGATCGCGCCGGCCTACGGTTACTCGGCGGTGGACGACCGGGAGATCTTTCTGACCCGGGAAGACGTCCACGAGAAATTCAAGGATATCGACCGGCTGGCGAAGAAATACGCGATTCGGCAAACGCCGATTTACCTGGAGTTTCTGAAGGGCGAGCGCGAGCTGCCATGTACCGCCTGGGGAAATCCCACCTACAACGTGAAGGGGTGGAAAGGCCCCTGCTACCTGATCACCGATGGCCACTACAAGACTTTCGAAGGGTTGATGACCCAGACGCCCTGGGAGTCTTACGGGCATGGCAACGATCCGCGCTGCGAGCACTGCATGGTTCACTGCGGGTACGAACCTTCGGCGGCGCTGGGGATCAATGTGGGTCTGGCCGATAACCTGAAAATGCTGGCATGGACGCTGCGATAGCGAAACCCGTCCTGGTAACCGGGGCTTCCGGTTTCCTGGGCTGGCACGTGGCGCGGGTGCTGATCGGGCGCGGTTACACGGTGCGGGCGCTGGTGCGTCCGGGCAGCCGCGTGCGGGAACTGGCGGTGGAGACGGCGACGGGCGACCTGCGCGATCCGCCCTCGCTGGCCGCGGCGGTGGCGGGCTGCGAACTGGTGTTTCATGTGGCGGCGGATTACCGTTTGTGGGCCAAGGACCCGTCCGAGCTGTATCGTTCGAACGTTGAGGGCACGCGTAATTTGCTGGAGGCCGCGGAACGGGCGGGCGTGCGGCGGGTGGTCTACACCAGCACGGTGGGGACGATCGGAATTTCCGCCCATGGGCCGGAGCTGGGCGACGAGCGGACGCCGGTGTCTTTGGGCGACATGGCGGGCGATTACAAACGCTCCAAGTTTCAGGCTGAGCGGGTGGCGCTCGATTTCGCCCGCGGCGGGCTGGACGTGGTGATCGTGAACCCGACGGCGCCCATCGGCGACCACGACGTGAAGCCGACGCCCACCGGCCGGATCGTGCAGGACTTTCTGCTGGGCCGGATGCCCGCATTCATCGACACGGGACTGAACGTGGTGGATGCGGGCGATGTGGCCGAGGGGCACCTGCTGGCCCTGGAGCGCGGGCGCACCGGCGAACGGTACATTCTGGGCTCGGAGAACCTGACGCTGGCGCAGATTCTGGAAGGGCTGGCGAGGATCACGGGGCGGAAGGCGCCCACTGTACGGCTGCCCTACGCGGTCGCCTATTGCGCCGGAATTTGCAGCACGGCGTGGGCGGAAGTTACCGGAGCGCCGCCGCGGGTGCCGATGGAAGCGGTGCGCATGGCGCGCAAGAAGATGTGGGTTTCCGACGCGAAGGCGCGCGCCGAGCTGGGATGGGACCCGGCGCCGGCCGAGACCGCGCTGGAACGGGCGGTGGAGTGGTTCGGCGGTCCGATGGCCGAGTCGGGAACCAGATGCCCGGCAGCTTGATGAGGGTTCTTATGGTGGCGGCGGAACCGAGGGAATTCAGCGGCGTGTTGCGGCGGGCGCGGGAGACGCGGGCCGTACGGCTGGGCGCGCACTGGGCGCGCAGCGCGAACCTGGCGGGAAACGAGGTGCTGCTGGTGACCAATGGCGCGGGGCGGCGGCGCGCGGCGGCCGCGGTGGAGGCCGCCCGGTCGATCGGGTTCGCCCCGGGGACGATCGCCAGCGTCGGCTTCTGCGGGGCCTTGGCTCCGGAACTGGGCGTGGGGGACGTGGTGGTGGCCGATAAAGCGGTTGAAGGCGCCGAAACGTACCGGACAAGTCCGGCATCGGGTGGCGGGCGGTTCTGGACAGGCGGTCTGATTACGGTGGACCACGTGGCGCGAACGATAGAAGAGAAAGGGCTTCTGGGCGCCACCGGAGCGATGGTAGTAGACATGGAGGCGGCCGGGGTAGCGGAGCGGGCGCAAGGCATGGGCGTCCCGTTTGTGGGTGTCAAGGCGGTAACCGACCTGGCTGGGGAGACCTTGGAAAACGACTTTCAACGAGTCCTCCGCCCGGACGGGCACTTCGATACAATAGGAATCTTAGAGTCCGGTTTAAGAAAGCCGCTGACGCGGATACCAGAACTGATCCGCTTGGGGTGGCGGTGCGCGCGTGCCGCACGTGCCTTGGGAGTATTTTTTGCCGATTGCAGATTCTGAGTCGACGACGATACCGGAGATCATGCACGCCGCGGTATATCGCGGGGCGAGCATGGTGAACGTGGAGGAGATCCCCACTCCCGTCATCGGTTCGGGCGAAATCCTGATTCGCGTGGAAGCCTGCGGGATCTGCCATACGGACCTGAAGAAAATCGAGTACAACCTCTTGGCCCCGCCGCGTGTCTATGGACACGAGACCGCTGGCGTGGTGGCGGCGGTGGGCGCCGGCGTTTCGCGGTTTCAGCCGGGCGATCGGGTGGTGGCGTTCCATCACATTCCGTGCCTGAACTGTTACTACTGCCGGCGGAAAATCTATGCGCAGTGCCCGGTGTACAAAAAGGTGGGAATCACGGCGGGATTCGAACCGGCCGGGGGCGGGTTTGCGCAATACGTGCGCGTAATGGACTGGATTGTGGAGCGCGGCGTGGAGCGGATCCCGGACGGTGTGAGTTTTGAACGGGCCACTCTGGTAGAGCCGTTCAATACCTGTCTGAAGGCCGTGACGCAGTGCGGCCCGCAGCCCGAGGATTTCGTGGTCGTGCTTGGCCAGGGGCCCATTGGGCTGATGTTCACCATGCTGGTGAAACGGGCCGGGGCGCGGGTAGCGGCGACCGACACGATCGGCGACCGGTTGGAGGTGGCGGCGCGCTGCGGCGCCCAGTTCACCTGGAATCCGCGGTCTACGGACGTGGCGGCGGAAGCGAGACGCCTGACCGGAGGACGCGGCGCGGACCTGGCAATTGTGGCTGTTTCGGCTCCGGGAATCGTGGATCAGGCGATCGCCTGTACGCGTCCGGGAGCCCGTATCCTGCTTTTCGCCCAAACTTCGGCTGCCGAACGCATCGAAATTTCCGGTGCGGACATCTGTGTAGGTGAACGGACGATTTCCGGGTGTTATAGTGCTTCGGTGGACTTGCAGCACGAATCGGCCCGTCTAGTTTTTGGCGGCGAGTTGCCGCTGG